>JAKFYB010000026.1 GCA_021731085.1 Dehalococcoidia bacterium | reverse complement strand
GTCATCCGCAGCGTCGTCGTCGATCCCGCGGCGCGTGGGCTAGGCCTCGGGCTGGACATCGGTCGGTTGGTCGAAGAGGACGCGTTTCTGTCTGCGGCCCGAGACGTGTATCTGTTTACGCTGCACGCGTACCCGTTCTGGCTGCGTCTTGGTTACAGCGACCTCGCGCTGGCGGACTTTTCGCCACTTGTCCGCGACAACTGGCAGTACCAGTTCGTCGCAGGCTACCCGGAGGCAGCACGCGATGTGCACCCGATGGTGAAGCGCGGCTCTCACTAGGCGTCCGTCCAAAGTACACTGAGTCTCGATGAGCAAGTACATCCTCGCCCTCGATCAGGGCACGTCGTCATCCCGAGCAATTCTCTTCGACCACGATGGGGCGCCTGTCGGTCAGGCAGGGTTCGAGTTTCCGCAGATTTTCCCCCAACCAGGCTGGGTCTCGCACGACCCGCAAGCCATCTGGAACTCGCAACTCAACGCCGCAAACAAGATCCTTGCCGAAACACGCATCGCAATCCGTGACATCGCCGCGATCGGCATCACGAACCAGCGCGAGACGACGATCGTCTGGGATCACGGGACCGGCCGCGCAATCAACGATGCCGTCGTGTGGCAGTGCCGCCGAACGGCCGACATCTGCGAAGACCTGCGAGCGCGTGGGTTCGAGCAGGACGTGCATGAACGCACGGGACTGCTCATCGACGCGTACTTCTCAGGAACGAAAGTTCGCTGGCTGCTCGACAACAGCGGCGACGGCATGCAGGCGCGCGGTGAGAACGGCAAGCTAGCGTTCGGCACCGTCGATTCGTGGCTCATCAACAAGCTTACGGCCGGAAAGACGCACGTGATCGACGCCACGAACGCTTCGCGGACGATGCTGTACAACCTACGCGAGGGCGCGTGGGACGACCGCATGCTCGAAGCGCTCAACATCCCGTCCGCAATGCTTCCTACGGTCGTCGATAGCAGCGGCATCATCGCGGAGACTGAGCCCGCCATCTTTGGCTCACCGATACCTATTGCGGGAATCGCTGGCGACCAGCAGGCGGCCCTGTTCGGGCAGGGGTGCTTCGACGCGGGGAGTGCGAAGAATACGTACGGGACAGGGTGCTTCATCCTCCAGCACACGGGCGACGAACCCGTGTTCTCGCAGCATGGCCTGCTGACAACGGTCGCATCGCGCATCGACGGGAAGCAGCAGTTCGCACTCGAAGGCAGCATCTTCATCGCCGGCGCGGCCGTGCAGTGGCTGCGCGATGGACTCGGCATCATCAAGAACGCCGCCGAGAGCCAGACGCTGGCGGCCTCGGTGGCTTCGAGCGATGGCGTGTATGTCGTGCCGGCGTTCGCGGGGCTTGGTGCGCCACACTGGGATATGTACGCACGCGGCGCCATCGTCGGCATCACGCGCGGGACGACGGCAGCGCACATCACGCGCGCGACGCTCGAGTCGATCGCGCTCCAAACCCTCGATGTCGTCGAGGCGATGGAGGCGGAGACCGGCGTGCGCATGACCGAACTGCGTGTGGACGGCGGCGCGGTCGCGAACGAACTGCTGATGCAGATGCAGGCGGATGTGCTCGACCGCCCCGTCGTGCGAGCAGCGACGCCGGAGACGACGGCGTTGGGGGCCGCGTATCTGGCCGGGCTGGCGGTGGGCTTCTGGAAAGACAAGGCCGAGATCGCGCAGATCTGGCGTAGCGGCGGGTCGTTCGAGCCACGGATGCCCGCTTCCGAACGCGAAGCGCTCATAGGCGGGTGGCGGCGAGCGGTTGAACGCGCGAAAGGCTGGGCGAGCGAGTGACCCCAGCCGTCCAACGCCCAGACCTCAACGACCTGTCGAAGCAACAGTTCGATGTCATCGTTATCGGCGGCGGCATCAACGGCGCTGCCATCGCCCGCGAAACGCAGCTTGCCGGCTACAAGACGCTGCTCGTCGAGCGCGAGGACTTCGGCGCCGGGACGACATCGCGGGCGACGCGGCTGATCCACGGTGGCTTGCGCTATCTCGAGCACGGCGAGTTCGCGCTTGTCTACGAATCGCTCGGCGAGCGCGAGACGTTGGTGCGGGAGGCGCCGCACCTCGTGCAGCCGCTGCGCATGCTCGTGCCGGTGTACAAGGGCGACGAGCGGCCCGGATGGAAGGTGCGCGCGGGTCTCATTCTGTACGACCTCTTTTCGTTCCGAAAGTCGCTGCCACGCCACCGCGCGATGCCGGAGCGTGCGATCGCCGAGTACGAGCCGGGGCTGAACCGCGACGGCCTCACCTCGGCGTTCCTGATGTCGGACGCGCAGGTGGAGTTCCCGGAGCGGCTCGTCGCGGAGGCGGTGCGCGAGTTCGTTGATGCAGGCGGAATTGCGCTGAATCACGCTTCCGCTGTCGGGATTGCGTCGCCGGGGCACAAGCTGCGAGGACTGTTGGTACACGATGAGCTGGCGGGGCACGGAACACCTTCGCCCGCCGCACAGCCGGGGACGGCTGTGCCACATGCCACGGACCGTGCGACGGGCGAGGGCGCCCGTCTGCCTGACACCACTGTCGAAATCCCAACGAAGGTCATCGTGAACGCGGCGGGGCCGTGGGTGGATCAGGTGCTGGCGAAGACGGACGCTGAGCGGCATGACCGGCTGCTTGGGGGCACGAAGGGGAGCCATCTCGTCGCCGAATGGCCGGGTGGGCCGCCACATGCGATCTTCGCGTCGGCGAAGGCGGACGGCCGGCCGTTCTTCATCCTGCCGTGGTACCGCTACACGCTCATCGGCACGACGGATCTGCGCTACGACGGCGATCCTTCGGACGCGCGCTGTACGCCGGACGAGCTGCAGTACCTGCTCGACGAGGCGACGCGGCTGTTTCCGGCGACGCCGCTCACGCGCGAGCAAGTGCTGTACACGTACAGCGGCGTGCGCCCACTGCCGTACACACCGGGCGGCGACGACGAGAGCACGATCTCCCGCAGTCACTTCGTCATCGACCACGCGAAGCGCGGCGGCCCCGACGGCTTGCTGTCGATCGTCGGCGGGAAGCTGACGACGTACCGGTCGCTTGCACGCATCGCGATTCCTGCGATCAAGAAGCATTGCGCTCCCACGGGCGAGCCGTCCACACCAAGGACGGGATCCCAGGCGCCCCCGCCTGTGCGCTCCCTGCCTGACGACCCCCTCGCGCTCTACGGCCAGCGCCGTCACGAAGTCGAAGCCCTCATCGCCGAAGATGCCGCGCTCGGAAAGCGAATCTGCGAGCACAATCCGGAGGTGCTGGCGCAGGTGGCGTATGCGGTCGAGCGCGAGCATGCGGTGACGCTTGGCGACGCGCTGCTGCGGCGATTGCCGGTCGGCTGGAGCAAGTGCCACACGCTCGACGGCGCGGAGCCCGCCGCGGCGGTGATGCGGGCACGGCTGGGGTGGGACGAAGCGCGTCGTGCGCGCGAGGTCGCGGGGTATGCGGATGAGGTGGAACGGGTTTGCGCTCGTCCCCGCAACTGAAGACCGCTCACCACGGCCACCAGCCAGACTGAACTTTCCTTCGCCATTCATCCTCACCCTCGTCGAGGTAAATCAGCAATTCCTGTACGACGGCTTGAACTGCACTCTCGTCGATTTCGGCGAGGTCGTGATCGAAGGCTTCAACCAGGCAAGTCGCTTGTAGTGCCGAGCCAACCGCCCAAAGCAGGCTCTCCTCCTCTGCCTGCTTCGTCGCCGCGTCGCTCTTCACCGCATCCCACAACTCGTTCGCAAAGTCACAGAGCTCTCCAATCGAGAGACGGCCATCCACGTACGCCGTTAAGGGGGCGATGCATGCGGTTGTCGTGAACTGCTCCGATCTCACAGCAACCACTTCTTGGGGGCGCCGGAGGGTGGGCGGCGGAAGTTGTGGATTAGCCAGCGCTTCATGTTGTCGGACTCTATCTCTTCGAAGCGAGCGCGGCTGGGGTTGTCGAGCGTCTCTTGCACGCGGCGGGCGTAGGCGGCGACGTCGCGGTGTGTGTCGTCGGTGACGTTGAAGACGCCGCCCATGTGGCCGGCGACGGCAAGCTGGCGTTCGCAGAGGCGGAGCAGCCAGCCCAGCTCGATCTCGGCCCAGGCGACGTGGAATGATGCGTCAGCGAAGGCGTAGGCGAGGCGCGTGTTGTTGGATTCGGGGCCTGTGAGGGCGAGCGTCGCGCCGAAGTTCGGGCGGCCGACATCGCTGGCGGCGCGGTAGACGACGCGCAGGTCGCGGTCGGCGGCGATCGTCGTGCCGGCGAAGAAGTGGCCGAGGCCGGCGTCGAAGGCCTTCTGTTCTTCGTCGGGCTTGAGGTGCGACATCAGCCACGCGACGTACTCGCCGAACTCCTCGGCCTTCACCTGGTACTCGGCGGCGATCAGCTCGCAGGCCGAGCGCACGAGGTTCGGCGCGGACGAGTACGAGCCGCGGGTGACTAGCGTGCAGGCGTCGGCCATCGCCGTGTAGGCGCGCGACCACGAACTGACGACGGCCGCGTACACGTGCGTGCGGTACTTCGAGTGCGACGAGTCGTTGAGCAGGCGTAGCTGCAGGCGCATGCCCTCGGCGAAGAGACGCAGGTCGCCGCCGAGGACGAACTGCGTCTGGCGATAGGCGTCTTGCACCGCTGCACCGCCAAGGTCGCCCGGCTTTTCCGGGAGCGCGTAGTCATCCGGAAACGGGATGCCGCTGACGCGTTGGCCGGGCGTTGGGAGCGGTGGCGTTGTCATTTCGTCCATTCTAGCGATGCTGCTGCCGCGGGAGTTCGTTTGGCAGTTTTGGAGGTTTGGGGCCGGTTTGGCTGGTCATTCAGATTCGCAGTTTCGTCGTTATGTCGGTTTTTAGATGCGAGAAGGGTCGAGCCATCTCACGAGTCTCGTAGGGTATGTTGCAGTTGGTGAAGGGCGTTGTGCAAGGTACGCGTGGCACTCAGAACTGGCGCATGGTGCGACGGCGGCGGGACGGGACGAAGGCCGAATCTGTCGGGCGGACGTGGCGACGGGCTTTGGGTTCGTAGCCGGTGATCTTCACCGGCACCGTGCCCGTCCACTCGCGCGTGACGAACTGAACGCGCGAGAGTCCCGGGAAGGTGACTTTTCTGGCGACGACTTCGATTTCGAACTCGGCCGTCTCTCCGGGGGCGACGGTGAAGGCGCCTATTGGGCCCCACACCCACGGCTCTGACGTCGATACGTCCCCCTTGAGCGTGCATGAGCAGTGATTGGTCACCTTGATCATGCGCTTCACGCGAGGCGCGGCGTTCAGTTCCGCCATCGACACTTCGACCTCGAGCGGCTCTATCTCGGGCGGCGGGTTGTGCTTGTGGGCGGGACGCTTGCCGGGCACGTTCGCCGCTACGATGTCCTCCCAGTTGTCTGCCTCGGCCCAGACGGCGTACTGCTTGTCGCGCTCCTTCTGTGTGAGAGGACGCGCTGGCGCTGTGCCGTGCAGGGCGTCGTACGCACGACGCTTCGCTTGATCGCCGAGGATCTCGTAGGCGGCGTTGATGCGCGCGGCTTTGCGGTTGGCGGCGGGGTCGTTGCTGTTGGCGTCGGGATGCACTTCGCGCATGAGCGCTCGATACCGGCGCTTGATCTCGGCGTCGGGCGCGTCGGGGCGTATGCCGAGGATGGCGTAGTGTTCGGGGGTTCGCGTGGTCACGGATGTAGTTTACCGGCGGTGTCCAGCCGTGTTGTCCAGAGACTGCCAGCAAGTACGGCGCTGTCCACCTCTGCGTCGACCGTGCAAGGCTGAAGCTCCGCCGCTACTTTCGGCGCGCCGACGAGCGGGCACAGCTAAAGCTACGCAGCTACTTTCGCCCGACCTTGAGGGCGTTCCAGCCGGCGTATTCGGCGGTGCGGCCTAGCTCTTCTTCTATGCGGAGGAGCTGGTTGTACTTGGCCGTGCGGTCCGCGCGGGCGGGGGCGCCTAGCTTAGCCTGGCCGCAGCCTGTGGCGACGGCGAGGTCGGCGATGGTTGTGTCCTCGGTCTCGCCGCTGCGGTGACTCATCACGGACGTCCAACCAGCGTTTGTGGCCATTGTCATCGCTTCGAGGGTCTCGGTCAGCGTGCCGATCTGGTTCACCTTGATGAGCACGCTGTTCGCTGAGCGCTCCTCGATGCCGCGCGCGATGCGCTTCGTGTTCGTGACGAAGAGGTCGTCGCCGACGAGCTGGACGCGGTCGCCGATTTTCTGCGAGAGCATCGCCCAACCGCGCCAGTCGTCCTCGGCCATGCCGTCCTCGATGCTGACGATGGGGTACTTCTCCGTCCAGCCGGCCCAGTGCGCAGCCATCTCATCGCTCGAAAGGGACTTGCCTTCGATCGGCAGGATGTATTTGTCCTGTTTCTTGTCGAACAACTCGCTTGACGCCGGGTCGAGCGCGATGGCAATGTCTGTGCCGGCCTCGAAGCCCGCGGCCTTGATGGCGTCTAGGATGACTTCGATCGCCGGCTCGTTGCCGCCGAGCGAGGGAGCAAATCCGCCTTCGTCGCCGATGTTCGTCGACTGGCCCATCTTCTTCAACACGGCGGCGAGCGAGTGGTAGACCTGCACGGCCCAGCGCAGACCCTCCTTGTACGAGGGCGCGCCGAGTGGCATCACCATGAACTCCTGGAAGTCGGTGGAGTCGGTGGCGTGCTTGCCACCGTTGAGGATGTTGAACATGGGCACCGGCATGATGCGCGCGCTCGGGCCGCCGAGGTACTTCCACAACGGGAGGTCAGCCGACGCGGCGGCGGCCTTCGCGTTCGCGAGCGACACGCCGAGAATGGCGTTCGCGCCAAGCCGATCCTTGTTCGGCGTGCCGTCGAGGGCGATGAGCTTGCGGTCGAGGCCGGCCTGGTCGCCAGCATCCATACCGGCGATCTCTGGCTCGATCTCGCGGTTGACGTTCACGCACGCCTTGAGCACGCCCTTGGCCCCGTAGCGGCTGCGGTCGCCGTCACGGAGCTCCACGGCCTCGTGCTCGCCCGTAGAGGCGCCTGAGGGCACCGCAGCGCGTCCAAACGCCCCATCCGAAAGATGGACATCGACTTCGACAGTGGGGTTGCCGCGAGAGTCGAGGATTTCGCGCGCGTGGATGGATTTGATGGTGGCCAAGGACTTCTCTCCTGTTGGCTGATGGACGCGCGACTACTCGCCCTGCTTGATGACTGCAAACGACCCGCTCGCTGTGGCGACGAGCTTGGCGCCATCATCTCGAACCTTCGACTCAAGGAAGACGACTTTGCGTCCATGCTTGATGATCTCGGTATCACACGTGAGCGTGCCACCGCGCACACTGGCGAGATAGCTGGTTTTGATCTCGATCGTCGCGCAGACCTCGTCGGGCGCCAGCACGGCCATCGTCGCGCCGCCCATGCTGTAGTCGATCATCGTGTAGACAGCGCCGCCATGCAGGACACCGTGCGGGTTCAAGAGATCGGCGCTGACGGCGAGTCGGTACGACGCGTGCCCGCCGCCCGAACTCTCATGCGTGATGTGAAGGATTTCGGCGAGTGGGCCGATGCTACTTCCCGGCGCGCGCGCCTCCGCAACATTGCGGTTGATGCTGCCGGCCCAGTCGAGCAAACGTTGACGCTGCACGTCGTCAAGCGTGTCGATGGCGGTAGCGAGGCGGCTGCGTACATCGGTGTTTGGCACGGACGTAAGGGTACAAGCGACATGCGCGAGCAGCTATCGGACGCCACGCACCAGCGAGAATCGAGAGTGAACAAAAGGCCGCCCAGTGCGGACGGCCCTTCAGCATTTGTTTCTGCTGCGATCAGCGCGCGCGCGGATGCGCCTTGTCATAGACCTGGCGGACGTGCTCGTTCGCGATCTGGGTGTAGACCTGGGTCGTCGAGATATTGGCGTGGCCCAGCAGTTCCTGCACGTTGCGCAGCGGCGCCCCCCCTCGAAGCATGTGGGTCGCGAACGAGTGGCGCAGGGTGTGCGGCGTCACGGGCTTTTTGATGCCAGCTTCCTTGGCGTACTGCTTCAGAATGAGCCAGAACCCCTGCCGCGTCAGGCGCTCGCCCCGGCGGTTCACGAACAGCGCCGACTCTGCCCGGTTCTTGACCAGTCCGGCACGGCCCTCGTTCAGGTAGTCGACGACCGAAGCCGCTGCCTGCTCGTGAATGGGGATGGTCCGTTCCTTCTGGCCCTTGCCCATGCACCGCACGTACGGGTGCGGTGGCGACATGTTGGCGTCTTCGAGATTGAGCGACACCAGTTCCGTCACGCGCAGCCCTGTCGCGTACAACAGCTCGAGCATAGCGCGATCGCGGCGAGCTTCCGGCGTGTTGCGCTTCAGTGGTTGCTCGAGCAGTTCGTCGACTTCCGTGACGCTCAGCGGCTTCGGAAGTTGTCGTCCGACACGAGGCGACTCGAGACTCTCCGTCGGGTTGCGGCGGATCGATCCTTCGGCCTGCATGTACTGGAAGAACGACTTGATCGCCGCAACTTTGCGCGCGACCGTCGCCTCAGCGTAGTTTTTGCGCTTCAGTGTCAGGACATAGTCAACGATGAAGTCGCGCTCGAGCTGTTCCCAGTCGCGCGCCTTGCCGTTGCCATTGATGCCGGTGACGTAACTGTCGAACTGCGAGAGATCATTCTTGTATGCGGAGATTGTGTTACCAGACGCACCCTTCTCAACCGACAAAAAATTGAGAAAGTGCCCAATGTGTTCGTCCATTGTGCCCTCATGCTTTGAGCCAGGTGCCTACGTTGTTGCCACAAGTGGGGGAAGTGCTCCGCGATTGTAAACGGGTAAGTGCGCACTGTCCAGCAGGCTTATGTATCTTTTTGAGAACAACACGATACGAATTGAAAATGCGTCGCGCGCCGTGCCATTCGCCTATGCTATGCGACCGGCGCGCTGTGCCAAGATTCTGCGGAGGTCGCGATGTGGTTAGGGTTCGCACGCAGTCAGACGGTGATCAAAGTGCAGCTTTCACCTGTTCGGCGAGCTTGGTAGTGAAGCCGATCGTCGAGGCGACTTCATCAATCGTCGCTTCCCGCACACCTCGCACAGAACCGAATTTCTTCAGCAATGCCTTCTTTTTCTTCGGGCCTACGCCGGGGATGGTATCGAGCGCGGACTGAAAGCCAGCCTTCTTTCTCACACTGCGGTGGTATGTGATGGCGAACCGGTGCGCTTCATCGCGGATGCGCTGTACGAGATACAGCGCCTGTGACGTGCGCGGCAGGACGACCGGCTCGGATACATCCTGAACGTAGATCTCCTCATGCTGCTTCGCGAGTCCAACCGTGGGGATGTTCTTCACGCCCATCTCGCGCATCACGTCGAGCACGGCGCCGAGCTGACCCTTGCCGCCGTCAATGATGACAAGGTCAGGCAGTGCTGCGAACGACTCATCGTTGCGAGCACGCTTCGCATCCTGCTCGACCGCCACTGGTTCGACATCCGGGGCCTCCGCGCCGGTGTCCCGCAGGATCTGCTCGCGGGCGCGGCGGAAGCGGCGGCGGAGGACCTCGGCCATAGACGCAAAGTCGTTCGCGCCTTCCACCGTCTTGATGCGGAAGCGGCGGTACTCCTGCGGCCTGGGATGGCCGTCGATGAACACGACCATCGAGCCAACCGACGAAGTGCCCTGAATGTTCGAGATGTCATAGCACTCGATGCGCTGGGGGCGGCCCGGAAGGTCCAGCGCTTCCTCGAGCTCGGAAAGCGCCGTGTCCCGTTTGCCTGTGTCCGAGAGCCACTTGGCCTGCGCCATATCCATGGACTCGCGAGCATTCTTGGACGCCAGCTCGACCAGGCTGCGTTTTTCGCCGCGCTGGGGGACGTGAATCTCGACCTTTCCACCGCGCTGGTCTTCGAGCATCTGTTGGATCAGGGCCTGCTCTGGGAGCGCGACTGGTACGACGACGCGCCGCGGGATGTACGTGGCCGACTCGTAGTACTGCTTGATGAAGCTGGCGATGACCTCCGCGTCGGTCGCATCCTTGGCACCATCGAGGGTGAAGCTGTCGGTGGCGACCATCCGCGTGCCGCGAATGAACAGCACCTGGACGACGGCCTCGGTCGTTTCGCCGCGGGCAAGGCCGAATACGTCCTCATCAGCGGCTTTCGTGCTGGCGACGGACTGGCGTTCGGTAACGCGCTCGATGGCGAGCAACTGGTCGCGGATGCGGCCTGCCTTCTCGTATTCCATCGCTTCGGCCGCGCCAGCCATGTCGTGCTTGAGCTGCCGCACGACCTCGTCCGTACGCCCTTCGAGAAAGAGCGTGACCTGGCGGATGACCTCGTCGTACTCCTCTTTCGTGCAGTACGACGTGCAGGGCGCGATGCAGCGATTGATGAAGTAGTCGAGGCAGGGGCGGGGGTCGCTGCCCGTGATGGTCTTTGTGCAGGACCGCCACGGGAACAGCTTGTTTACGAGGTCGAGGGTGCGGCGCACGGAGCCGGCGTTCGCAAATGGGCCGAAGTAGCGGCCGCCGTCCTTTAGCACGCGCCGCGTGATGTAGATGCGCGGCCACGGATCCGCTAAATCTACCTTCAGATACGGGTAATGCTTGTCGTCCTTAAGCCGGATGTTGAACAGCGGCTGGTGCTGCTTCACCAACTCCGCCTCGAGGTGCATTGCCTCTGCTTCGGTGTGGGTGACGACGTACTCGAAGTCGGCAATGGTTTCGGACAGGACGCGCGTTTTCGGCTCCATGCTCGTCGGGCTGCCGAAGTACGAGCGCATGCGGCTGCGCAGGTTCGCGGCTTTCCCGACGTAGATTACGTCGCGGTCGGCGTTGCGCATGATGTAGACACCGGGCTCAAGTGGAACGCGGGCGAGGCGGTCAGAGAATCTGGTCACGCTCTGATTCTAGCGAGCGTGGCAAGCGTGCAGCGGCCAGCGTTCTGTCAGGACTTGGGACTGGTGCTCGGAAACCAAGGCTGGGGCGGCTCTCACATCCGCGGCCACGAAGCAAAGCAAGAAGGGCGACCGTTGTGGTCGCCCTTCTTTGCTTTGGCGGTTCCAGCGTTAGTTGCTAATTGGTGGTGAGAGGGGCACGCGGGGGGTGCCGCCACCGCCGATGGTCGAGGCGCTGTTGTTGGCGATCACATCCAGGTTCTCGAACAGGGTAAGCACCTGCGACCCAACGGCCTCCGTCGGCGCTTCTGTGCCTGCCTCTCCATTCAGCGTCATCGGCCGCCAGTCCGTCCTTGGGCACTGGCAGTCAGCGTTCCACGACGGGTGCACGTCCACGACGTACGCCCCGTAGTCCTGTAGCGCCTTGCAGATGCGCTTGGCCAAGGCCGCCGACACAAGCGTGTCGCAGTTTGCGCTCGCCGGCATCGCCAGCAGGGAACCCATCCGCAGGTTGCAGTTCGTCCCGGCGTAGTACTGCCACGACCCCGTGTCGCTGTAGCCGGAATCCGCATTGATCGCCGGCCACCGCTGGCCTCCGTTGCACTTCGACAGCAGGTACGACGGCATCGTGATCTTCAGCGCGTGCTTGATCGGCTGCGTGCTCGTGATCTCCCACAGCCGCAGGCTGCCACCGACCGCCGACAGACCCGAGCCACCGTGGGCGCAGAAGCCATCGAGGCCGGAGCCGTAGATGTCCTGCTCACAGAGCGTCAGCCCCGTGAACACCTCACCCGTGCCGTTGCAGCGCGAGGCATACAGGAACTCCTGGATCGTCCTACCATCCGCCCGCAGTGCGCCGGCGGCGTTGTTTGGCATGTAGCTGTCCGACCCCTCTTCGATCAGGACGCCATTCGGAATGCGTACCTCGCCCTCAGCGCTGCCGCCGCCACAGGTCGCCGGCCAGGCACCGTTATCCCGCAGTGGGCGTAGCGGTGCGTTCGGGTCGAGGTAGATCAGCTCCGTCTCCTGGTAGTAGTTCGTCCGCGGCAGGTTCGCGTCCACGTACTGTGCGCTCGAACCAATCGGGTGGTTCCACGGCGACGTCGAGGAGAACGGCTGCAGGTACTTGTCCCGCGTGCCGCCACCGGCGGCAGGCGTGTTCGTCCGCGTCGGTGTCGGCGCCACCGGCGTGTTGGTCCGCGTGGGCGTTGCAACGAATGGCGGCGTGCGCGTCGGCGTCGGTGTGCGTGTCGGCGTTGGTGCAACCGGCGTCGGAGTTGCTGTACCTGTAGCCGTCAGCGCGCCTAGTGTGCTGGTGCGTGTCGGCGTCGGCGGCACGGGCGTGCTGGTTCGCGTTGGCGTTGGTGTGACTGTCGCGGCGCCAGGTGTGTTTGTGCGCGAAGGCGTTGGCGTGACCGATGGCGGCGTACCATCGCCATCGGTCACTTCACCGAAGAACGCGATGACGATCATGTTGTCGACAGCCGTGCGTTCACCATCCTCGTTCGCGTCACCGCGCATATCAGCGCGGTTTCCGACGATACCGACGTCGGCGACGTTGACCATGCCATCGCCATTGACGTCGGCATTCTCAGCGGTCATTTCATCAGCGGAAACGGAGCGCACGGAAACAGACGCCACGACAATGAAGGCCGTGGCGGCGGCCAGAAGCAACCGGGACATAGTGGGGACAACCCTTCGAGCTGCGTGTCGGCAGCGATGATTTTGCTCTGTGCACGCGATCCTGCGTGAGAGCCAACCGGTGTCATGGGTGTGGCGCTTGAGGCCCTTGCACTCTAACCGTCAAGCAACCCCAGACGTTAACGGAGTCCTAAGTCCGCGCCAGTTTTCTCCGAATCCTCCGGAGTCTGTGCGAGAGGAGTTGATTCGGCTGTTCGGACTCTTGATCGAGGCTGCAGACGACGCGCTCGGCTTCAGGCAAGTTGCGCGCGTGGTGCTCAAGATACTTCGCCAACTCGATGCCTGCTGTGGCATCGCCACCAGACCAAAGCCGTTCCCAAAGCTTCGCTGCGTCATCCCGCCGGCCCTGCTTTTTCTGCAGGATTGCGAGACGTCTCGCTACCCACGTCCAATCGTCTCCGCCATCGAGCCATGGCAGGGCGTCGCCGTACATCTGCATCGCCAGCGGCCCATTGCCCGTGCGCTCATGCCACTTCGCGACAGCGATCGCGTCATCCGGATCGTGTTCCTCGCGAGAGAGCAACGCCGTCAGCGACACCAGGATGCCGACAAGCGACAGCACATCCTCCGCGTTATGTCGAAACACGCCACGCAAGCGGCTAACCCGGCCCGCGGTCACATAGTCGCGATAAATCTCCGGAATAAGCGACCCCGGCACGTCATCCGGCCGGTCGATACGCAGCAGCCGCCGCTCGGCGTCCACCAGCTTGCATCCCGGCATGCGATGCGCGTACAAGCGCCGCACCGCATGCAACAGATCGAAGTGGGCCAGATCTCCACAGGGAGACGCGACGCGAGACAGCGTGAACCGCGACTCCATCACCGGCACGTCAAACGCGCGACCGTTGTACGTCACCAACGCATCGCACCCTGCGATGTCCTCCGCGATGAGCGCCATCATCGCCCCCTCGTACTGCAGGCCGGCGAGGAAGTACTGCCGCAGCCGGAAGGCCGGTGGCTCGCCTGCGACCACGCGTTCGAACGTGCCCAGCGCCGCAAGGACGACGTAGGTGCCTGTGCCGCCGGACAGGCCAGTCGTCTCTATATCGAAGAACCCGTAGCGCTCCGGCGATGGCGCGTCGTTCGCCCCGAGCAGCATCGAGAGCGCCCCGTCGCCACACGAGAGCGCCGAACCGAGCGAGTGCGCTCCGTGCGCGTGCTCCAACGCGTACCACTGGTCGCGAACGAACACTGGTCCGTGCGCCGTGTCCAGCCACTCCCCCCGCAGGATCTCCGCGAGCGGCGGCAGTTCGTCCTGCGTGCGTACCTTGAACAGCGACACGCCCACAGGTGCTGCGGCCTTGGTCGCGCCGACAGCATGGCGCAGGCGGTCGAGTGTCGGCGTGTGCATCGGTGCCCTATCCCACCGCTTGCGGCAACATCGCAGGCTCGTTGGCTTCCACCGATCGCTCGGCCTCGCCATCGACATCGATCAGACGCCGCAGCAGCGTCAGCGCCGCCCGTTTGTTCGTGTCGTGATCGCCGATCGATGGCCCGACGCAGGCCGGACATCCCGCCTTACACCCGCACTGCGACAGCACATCGAGCGCCGTCTGCATCAGGGGTGTGTGTATCTCGAACAGCCGCCGCGCCATCCCGACGCCCCCAGGCTGATTCTCGTACAAGAACAGCGTCGGGCGCTCGGTGAACGGCGACCGCACCTGCGCCACCGCCTGCAGGTCGCGCGGATCGCACATCAGGAAGATGGGCGCCAAGTGCCGCAGAAGGTGCGCCATTCCCCACAGCCCCTCCTGCACGTCCGCCCGCGAGAGCCCCTCCGTCGCCGCATCGCCGAGCGCGAACCAATAGCCGGTCGTGTGGCGATTCTCCTCCGGGATCGCGATCTTGCCCCAGCCAATGTTCTCGTGCGTGTCGAGCTTGATTTTCTTGAAGATGGTCGCCACATCCCGCACCGCTACCTCGCCGTGCTCGACGCGGCAGCCGCGTGAGGGCGCATCCTCGAACGACTCCAGCACTTCGAGATCGACCGCCAGGTTCGCGTCCGTGTAGTAGTCAACGTCGACCTTCTGGACGTACGCCTTCTTCTCGCCCCAGTCTAGATGGTCGACGTGGTACTGCTGGGCGCCGTGCATGTAGATCGCTTCGTAGTGCACCATGAGAGGCGCCGCCGCTCGGTCGATCTCGCCGATGACCCGCGCCTTGGTGCCTTGCTCGATGATTACGAAGTTGTCGATCGCCGCCGAACGGAGGCTCACGCTCTCCGCGGGGAACACCTCCGCCATCCAGTGCCAGCGTCCGCCCGCGTACACGAGCACGCCCTCTGCGGCGAGCAGGTCGAGCAGCGGGCGCAGTTCGGGGCCGAAGTCTTCTTTCCCCGCGACATGCGCAGCAGGCGGCGCGCCTACAGCGATGTCCTTCTCGTCGAACGGCAGCTCGAACGCCGCGCACTTGAGGTGGCTGATCCGCACAAGCAGGTTGTCCGGATCGACGAGGCCTGCTTCCGGCGATGTCTCGAAGAGGTACTCCGGGTTTGTCGCGACGTACTGGCTCAGCGGCGACGACGACGCGACGATGCAGGCGAACGACGGTCCCTGCCGCCGCCCCGCGCGCCCGATCTGCTGCCACGCCGACGCCAGCGTGCCCGGATACCCGGTCAGTACCGACGCATCCAGCCCGCCGATGTCTACGCCCAGTTCCAGCGCGTTCGTCGCCACGACGCCACGGATGCGCCCGTCGCGCAGGCCACGTTCGATCGCACGCCGTTCGTTCGGCAGATAGCCGCTGCGGTAGCCCTCGACCGTCGGCGTCTGCGATGGGCCCACGGCCTTGCCTGGCTCGCGTTCGAGCGCGTCGCGCAGGTAGCGCAGCAGCAGTTCGACTCGCACGCGCGAAGGGGCGAACACGATCGTTTGCACGCCCGCCTGCAGCAGCTTCGCGCCCACCTTCCGCGCCGAGTTCACCGCGCCCTCGCGGATGCCGAGTTCGCGATTCACGATGGGAGGGTTGTATACGGCGATGGTCTTCGGGCCACGCGGGGCGCCGTTGTCGTCAATCAGCGTCATCGGCGTGCGCGCGATGTTCTGCGCCAGTTCCGCCGGGTTCGCGATCGTCGCCGAGCAGCAGATGAAGATGGGGTCGGAGCCGTAGAAGCGGCAGATGCGCCGCAGCCGCCGCACGACGTTGGCGACGTGGCTGCCGAAGACGCCGCGGTACTGGTGCAGCTCATCGATGACGACGTACTTGAGGTTCTCGAACAGCTTCACCCACTTGGTGTGGTGCGGCAGGATGCCGGTGTGCAGCATGTCCGGGTTGGTGACGACCACGTGGCCCGCCTCGCGCACCTTGCGGCGAGCGTCGCCGGGCGTGTCGCCGTCGTACGTGAACGTGCGTACATCGGCACCGATTTCGCCGATGAGTTCGTGCAGCTCCTGCATCTGGTCCTGCGCGAGCGCCTTCGTCGGGAAGAGGTAGAGCGCGCGGGCGTTCGGGTCGGCGAGGATCGACTGGAGGACGGGGAGGTTGTAGCACAGCGTCTTGCCGGAGGCGGTCGGCGTGACGACGACGGCGCTCTCGCCGCGCAGGACGGTCTCGAACGCCTGCGCCTGGTGTGTATACGGCCGCTCGATGCCCCGCCGCCCCAGCGCTGCCACGATGCGGGCATCGGCAGCGGCGGGCCATGGTGCGTAGCGGGCCTCGATCGGCGGCAGCTCCCGCCAGGCGACGAAGCCCGCATCCGGCCCCCCGTAGTTCAGCTCCGGGTCATTCCGCAGCGCCGCCAGCGCTTGTTCGAGTGGCATCCAGCCTCCTCAGGACGGTCTTAGCTTCGCTGTCGCGCCATGAGAACACGGTGCGAAAAAAGTTCCGAATAATAAGTCGTTAAGTGAATCAATTAGCGGTCCCACCTCGGCGATTTTTCGTTTCTGCCGAGGGAGGTTCGTTTGGTAATTTTTCATGTTCGTCTCGTCCTATGTCATATTCCGACCGGCCGCGTGCTAGGCTGAGTTGTCCAGAACAGGTGTACGAGGCCAGAGTATAGTTTTTAGAACACCGGTTCGTCAACATGCCCAGGACGCTGCCTTCGGTTACCATCAGCCCAATCAGGGACGGAAGAGGTGTCCAGCATGGGCGTGGCGTTTGGCGACACACTTCCTTATGCGATTGGCATCGCCGTTAGTCCGGTGCCGATCATCGCCGTCATCCTCATGCTCTTTTCCGCCAAGGCTCGGGAGAACGGGCCCGCCTTCATGGCGGGGTGGGTCGTTGGCGTTTTCACGCTCACGCTCGTGGTGGCGCTGGTGTCCGACGGCGCGGGCGCGGACACCGACGAAGGCACGTTCGACCTCGTCAACTGGCTCAAGGTGCTTCTTGGCGCCGCGCTGCTGTTCCTCGCCGCGCGGCAGTGGCAGAGCCGGCCCGCGCACGGCGAGACGCCCGAGATGCCGAAGTGGATGCAGACCATCGACACGTTCACGCCCGGCAAGGCGCTCGGCATGGGCGTGCTGCTGTCGTCGGTGAACCCGAAGAATCTGCTGCTGGCTGTCGGCGCGGGCGCGGCCATGGGCCAGCTCGGGCTCAGCACGGGCGAGACGGTCGGCTCCGTCCTGATGTTCACGATCGTCGCGAGCCTGACGATCGCCGGGCCCGTGACCTATTACCTCGTGGGTGGTGAGAGCGCGAAGAAGACGCTGGACGATATGAAGACGTGGCTGATGCAGAACAACGCGACCGTGATGACCGTGCTGCTGCTCGTCATCGGCGTCGCTTTGGCCGGCGACGGCATCAGCGGCCTGTCGCTGTAGGTCGCGGTTGGGTCACCGCCCCGCACCAACGTGTAGCACAGCCATCTAGCCACTATCCGCTAGCGCAATTGCGTACTCGGTAGTACAACGCATCTAGAATCGGTAGCTCCGAATCGAAACACCGCACTGCGTCCGCACTATTCGCCGGACGAGAAAAGGACACCGTCATGGCAAACGCACCAATCGACGTCGTCATCGCCGCGTACAACGAAGAGGATGGCGCAAAGAAAGCTCTGGATGAGTTGAAGTCGGCGCAGAAGGACAAGGTCATCGCGATCAAGGACGCCGCCGTCCTCCGCAAGGACAAGGATGGCAAGCTCCACGTCATGGAAACGGGCGACATGACCGGCAAGCGGGGCGCTCTTTACGGCGGCGTCGCGGGGGCAGTGCTCGGGGCGCTCACGGGACCAGTGGGCTGGGCCGCCCTCGGTGGCGCGGCGATCGGCGGGCTCGTCGCCAAGCTGCAGGACTCGGGCTTCGACAACAAGCGCCTCGCGTCCGTCGGCGCGAACCTCCAGCCGAGCACATCGGCGATCGTCGCCGTCATCGAGCACACGTGGGTCACCGAGCTGGAGAACGCGCTCAAGGAAACGGCGAAGGACGTCGTGACGCTCGCCATCGGCGAAGAGATCGCGGCCCAGCTCGAAGCCGGTACCGAAAGCGAGAAGCCGTCCGCCTGACTCCGCCTGCGTCGCCAGCGTCACGCACATGGCGTGCACGCGTTACACGTCGACGACGTCTGCCTTGCCCGCGCTGTCGCGTACATTCTCGGCCGCGCGGCGGGCATTCGCCTTACTGTCGAACGACTCGCCTGAGGACGCCACGGTTTGCCCGTTGCTGCTGACGAGCCGCCAACGATACTTACCGCTGGCGTCTAAATAGATCTCGAATTTCACAGTTGATGCCTCCTGCCCAAAGGTGCCGCATGACGCCCAGCGACGCAGGGCGGCCCCTACAGCGCGATGGTAGGCGGGTTTCCAGAGAGGGGTCAATGGTCAAGTGGCCCCAATTAACCTTGGCTCGTCGTGGAACCGGTCGGCCGCATCTCACCACGCAGGCTGCTCCCGCCACAGTTGCAGTCGCGTGGGCTGAATACACCCACCACTTAAGTCCGCCCGCGACCGACCGTTGCCACACTTCATCATGCAGAAGGAGCGTCCGAATTACATCGGACGAATCTACTCTACGCCGCGAGCCCTTCGTCCAGATGAAAGAGCCGATCGCCGGGAACTTCCCGGTACAGGGAAGCGTCGCCAGTCTTAGTCGAGTGCCCGCAGCCTACGCGGCCTTGCGTTCGGACGCGCTAGCAGCGTCGGCGTCGTCGGTTGCCTCGGAGAGGTACAGCAGGACGGCCTTCACGCGGGGGTGGCCGGTGTTGTCGCGGCTCAGGTTGAGCTGGCCGAAGATGGCGTTGATGTGGTTCTCGACAGACTTCTCTTCGAGCACGAGCGCGCGGGCGATGGCAGCGTTGTTGTGGCCTTTCGCCATTAGCGACAGCACTTCGAGTTGGCGCTTCGTGAGTCCACCAAGCCGCGAGTCGCGCTGGCCCAGGCGCTCGACGACAGTCGGATCCATCACGACGAGCCCGCTGGCCGCGCCGTCGATCGCGCGCACGAGCGTCGCTACGTCGTTCACCGACTGACGCAGCAGGTACGACCAGCCGGCGGCGCGGAATGCGGGCAGGGCGGCCATCGTGCGCCGGTCGGGGTTATCGCCGAGAAAGACGACCTTCGTGTTCGTGCGCAGGCCGGAGATCGACTGCGCGACGGAAAGCGCGTCGTGCTCGCTGTCGCGGTCGAGGCCGACGAGGACGACGTCCGGCGAGGTGGCGTTGACGGTCGTGAGCGTCTGCATCGCATCGGCGGAGGCGCCAACGAGCGCCAGCCGCGGCTCCGCGCTCAGCACGGTGCGCAGCATGTCGCGGAAGAGCCCATCCGCCTCGAAAATCAGCACACGGATCGTAGATTCCTGCATATGTCCTTCAAGTTATCGACGGACGGGAGTCTTCTCGCATACGGGAGTTCCCGATTCTGCTGTTCCCCGCGTTCGGGGGCGGGTACTCGCCCGGGCGGCCAATGTAGGTGTTTCCCCGACGCGCCCTTCTGTTCGAGCGCCATCGCAAGAGGCGTTGGCCGATGGTTGATTCGGGACTATGCTGGTACCCAACCCAAACTCTGTGCAGGAGAAGTCGCCATGAGAATCCGCCCACTACGCGCCGTCCTTGCTCGTTCTGACCAGGCCGGCGTCTTTGCCGCGGCCGCCAGCGCGTCGGGCACGTTCCAGCGCACGCTGATGCCGCGCAACGACATCGACCAGGGCATGGTCACCGGCCTCACGATGTCGCTGAACTACATGATCGCGAGCCTCATGTACGACGCTGTCGAGTCCGTCGCGGGGTACGCACTCCTCGGTCCGGGCGGTAAGACGGGCGACCCGGCCGATGAGGATCAGTTGCGGCGGGTGACGCTCGCGATGGGCGCGGCCGGCCTCGTGGCGGGCATGGCGGTCCAGATGGGCTTCGAGCAGACGGAGGGTGAGTCAGCACGCAGGGCCGCCGGCCGTACGGCTGGATTCTGGCTCTCGATGGCATCGATGTCCGGATTCTCAGCGGGTGCGCTCGAAGAAGCGCTTTCGGCCATCGACCGGCGCTCGTCGCGTGATCTGCACCTGCGGAACATGCCGGCAGCGCTCGTCGCGGGCACGGCATTCTCGATGGTTCGCGAAGTGCAGCGGCGCCGGCGTGAAAGCTCCTTCGGCATCACCGAGGGACACACCGGAGCGATCTCCGGCGCGAAGTCGATCGCGATGGGCGCGGGCGTCACCGCCGCGCTCACGCTGCTCTCGGCTAGCAACCGCGCGATGACGCGCCTCGTGGGCCACGGTTTGGGCCGAGT
The DNA here is from genome assembly GCA_021731085.1 of Dehalococcoidia bacterium. Lineage (GTDB taxonomy): Bacteria > Chloroflexota > Dehalococcoidia > DSTF01 > JACRBR01 > JACRBR01. The sequence continues at coordinate 55,507 of JAKFYB010000026.1, read as the reverse complement.
CCTTCCGGGCGATGACCGGCTGTGGCGGCCCGTTGGCCACGCGATCTCGCTCGGCGCGCTTGGTGCTCTGCTGTACGTGCAACTCGCGCGGGTCAATCAAAAGATCGAGTCCGGCGCGGGTGTGGTCGAAGAAGCATTCGACGATCCGCCAAAGTCGCCGCTCGTCAGCGGCAGCGCCGAGAGCCACGTGTCGTGGGAGACCCTTAGCCGCGAAGGCCGACGCCACGTTTCGACGTTCGTCCGCAAGCAGTGGATCGAGAACGTGATGCACGAACCGGCCATCGATCCGATTCGTGTGTATGTCGGACTCGACAGCGCTCCAACTGAGGAAGAGCGCGTGCAGCTGGCGATCGCCGAGCTGGAGCGGACGGGAGCCTTCGAACGCAAACTGATCATCGCCGTCTCGCCGACGGGCACCGGCTACGTGAACTACACCGCGATCGGGTGCGCGGAATGCTACACGCGCGGCGACTGCGCGACGGTGACGCTGCAGTACTCGAAGCGACCGTCGCCGATGTCTCTCGACCGTGTGTGGGAGGGCCGCAAGCACTTCCGCATGCTGCTTGCCGCCATCCGACGGAAGCTGTACGACATGGCGCCCGAGGACCGGCCACGGCTGGTGGTGTTCGGCGAGAGTCTTGGGGCGCACACAAGCCAGGACGCCTTCCTTAACACGGGGACGCAGGGCGTGCGCGACGCAGGCGTCGAGCGGGCGCTGTGGATCGGCACGCCGCACCTGAGCGGCTGGAATAAGCAGGTGCAGAATGCGAGTCGGCTGGACGTCGATATAGATACGGTCGGCGACTTCAATAGCTTTGACGAGGTCGAGGCGCTGTCGCTCGAGAAGCGGAAGAAGCTGCGGTACTACAAGATCACGCACGGTAACGACGGCGTCGGCGTGTTCGACCCGATGCTGCTGATCCAAAAGCCGAAGTGGCTCGGCGACCCGGAGGCGCGTCCGCCCGGCGTCCCGAAGAGCGAACGCTACGTCACTCCCCTGACGTTGGTGCAGACACTCTTCGACATGAAGAACGCGATGGGCGCCGGTCCAGACGAGTTCGTCGCTGACGGCCACGACTATCGGGCCGACCTGCCGCGCTTCGTGCTCGAGGCCTTTGGCCTGGAGTGCAGCGAGGAGCAGTTCGAGCGCGTCGAGGAAGGGATTCGTCGCTACGATGCCGGCGTGAACAAGTGGTTGGGCGGTGAGATCCCGCAAGAGGTGCTGCAGGCAGACGGCATCGTTCGATCGAACGGAAGCAACGGCGGAAGTCCTGCGATGACCGATGCAAAAGCCGACCCTTCCTGACCGGAAGGAGGCGGCGATGCTCGCGGGCCTCGCGGCCGCAAACGTCGTCCTCAACCGGTTTGTGCCAATTGGCCGCTCGCGAGAGATACCCGCGCACCTGGCGACGGCGGGCGCGTTCTCCGCGCTCGCGTGGGACAGGCGCGCACCGTCCGGCTTCCTGGACAGCCTCGCTCGGAACCCGCGTTCAGGCATCAAGGCCGGGCTAGGAATTGGATTGCCGATCGGCACGGGCATCGCGCTCGGCGCCTTCGTGCCAGCAACGCGCCGCTTCTTCCATGATGACCGCATCGCGGGCGCCGACTCCGACGCGGCGACGTATCAGCTGTTCGCGCGCATCCCGATCGCAACGGCACTTTGTGAGGAAGTGATCTTCCGCGGCGCGATCCCGGCCGTGCTGCGTCGACGCCGCGGCGCGCTCGAGACGGAGATCATCGCGAGCGCGCTGTTTGGACTCTGGCACGTCCTGCCGTCGTACGACCGCATGCACACGAACCCCGGCACGGCTGCCATGCACCGTGGCGACGCCGGCCGCCAGATCGGGTTGATCGCCGGAACAGTGGGGGCGACGACCGTCGCCGGATTCGCGCTCGCGAAGCTACGTGACTTCTCGGGGAGCATCATCGCGCCCGTGCTCGTGCACGCGGCGATTAATGGCGGCGGTTTCTTTGGCGGCTGGTTGACGTCGCGGTTCGGGTCGAAAGGCGAAGAGCCCGTCGTCGAACCGATGGACGCCAACCCCGTGGCTACAATTCGTCCGTAACTTCGACGATATGCGTGTGCGTGAGCGTCGCCTTCGGGTCGATAGCGATCTCGGCGTCCGCTTTGCGAAGCGGCGACAAAAACACGAGGAGCGCACCAAGCAGCGATACCACGGCGCCGATGACCAACACCCAGCGAGGCCCAACTGGACCGATGATTGCGACCGTAAGCAGTGATCCACCGAGCGAGGCGACGAGCCCGGAGAAGCGAAACGCGGAGGTCACGCGGCCCATAAGTCGGTCCGGCGTGATCGACTGACGCAGCGACACCATGTTGATGTCATAGATCGTCCAGCCTGGATCAGAGATTACCTGCTGCGCGATCAGCATGAGCGCGGCGAGCCAGAGCATCGATGTCGGCGCGCCAGCCATCGCCAGCACACCGGCGCCGCCCATTGCCATCCCGAACGCCATCGCGCCGCCCGCGCCGAGCTTCCTCCGGAACCAGCCCGCGGACATCGCCCCCAGCAGCGACGTCACACCGCCAATGGCGTAGATGAGGCCCTGCGCGCCGGGAGAGAATCCAAGGTCCCGTGTCACGAACACGATGATCACGCCACCGAACATGCCAGTGCCCAGCGACATGCACATCCAGCTTCCGGCCATCGTGCGCTGGCGTGAGTCGTGCGCGATCGTCCGTAGTCCTTCGACGATCTCGGCGCGAACTGTTTCGCGCTGCTCGGCCGGCGCGGGCGGCGGCTCATCGGTCTTGATGCCTGCGATGCTGAAGGCCGATACGAGGAATGTGACGGCGTCGATCACCATCGCGCCCGGAGCCGTCAGCAGTTGCGCGAGCCACCCCGCTGCTCCGAACGCTCCGGCCTCGGCGACAGATGCACTACCCGTGAGCTTGCTGTTCCCTTCAAGCAACTCCTCCTCTGTGACAAGCGTCGGCAAGTACGACTGGTACGAGATATCGAAGAACGTCGTCAGCACACCCGTCGCGAACGCCACGACGTACAACTGCGGCATGTACAGCACGTCGAACAGCGCAGCCAGGGGCACCGAGGCAATGATGGCCGCACGGGCGAGATCCGTCGCAATCATGATCGGGCGGCGGCGCAGCCGGTCGACCCATACGCCCGCAAACAATCCGACGGAGATCCCGGCCAGCACATTCGATGTGGCGAGAAGAGCCACCTGCCATCCCGCGGCATCGAGAAACACGACGGCTGTGAACGGTAATGCCAAACCCGTCGTCAGCGATCCGAAAACGGAAACCGTCTGCCCGGCCCACAACCGGACAAAGTCGGGATGCTTCCAGAGTCCGCCGAATTTGAACATCGCAGGATTGTAGTGCATCCACGTACGAACGCGATCCACGAAGGGCCACGAAGAAGTAGAAGGTTGAGATCCGGAGCGCGGGCTTTCAGCCCGCGTGTGCGGCGGCTATGGTTGAAGCTCGGGCGCACTCGCCCGTCAAAGATCCACGCACTAGCACGGAGGCCCGATGCCCGACGCACAACCACGGTTCGGCGCAAAGTCCACGGCGATGGAAGTCATAGCCGGGCACGACCTCAGCGGCAAGAACACGATCGTCACCGGCGGAGCATCCGGCATCGGAGTCGAAACGGTGCGTGCGCTGGCATCAGCGGGAGCGCGCGTCGTGCTCGCCGCGCGCAGCCAGGCGCAGGCCGACGAGGTCGCCGCTGACGTCCGCTCGACGACCGGTTCGGGCAAAGTCGAAGTCGGCATGCTGGACCTCGCGTCGCTCGCGTCCGTCCGCGGGTTCGTCGCCGACTATCTCGCGAAGTCACGGCCGCTGCACATCCTCATCAACAACGCCGGCGTCATGGCGACCCCCTTCGGCCACACCGCGGACGGGTTCGAGACACAGTTCGGGACGAACCACGTCGGCCACTTCACGCTGACGACGGGTCTGCTGCCCGCATTGAAGGCCGCGGGCAACGCGCGCGTGGTCGCCCTCAGCTCGATCGGCCACCGCCGCTCGGACATCGTCTGGGACGACATCAACTTCGAGCGCCGCAACTACGACCCGTGGGCGTCGTACGGCCAGTCGAAGACGGCGAACGCGCTCTTCGCCGTCGGCTTCACGCAGAAGCACGCCGCGGACGGCATCACTGCAAACGCTGTCATGCCCGGCGGCATCATGACGGGCCTGCAGAAGCATATGAAGGATGAAGAGAAGCGCGCGCTCGGCTGGATCGATGAGAACGGCGTGCCCAATCCGCGATTCAAGACGCCGGAGCAGGGCGCGGCGACATCGATCTATGCTGCCGTCTCGCCCGACCTTGATGGCGTCGGCGGCAAGTACCTCGAAGACTGCGGGATCGCGAAGCCCTGGTCGCAGGACGCGCCGATGTCCGGCGTTGTGCCCTACGCGCTCGACGCAGGCAGCGCCGAGCGACTGTGGTCGGTGTCGGAGGAGATGGTCGCGCGCTAGCTGCGATTTCTCCGTCCGTGGTTCGCGCGCAGAGGCGCTGGCGCATGTTTCCGGGGTGGCGGTCACACAAGATTCTTCGCTTGCGCTCAGAATGACGTGCACGGGCGTGCGTGGCTATCAAGCACAGTGAACGAAACTGTTACAGGTCGTTCGACTGCAGGAACTCCAGCACGGCGGCGTTGAACTTCTCCGGCTGGTAGAGGTTGACGGCGTGGCCTGCTTCTTCGATGGTCACCATCTTTGCGCCGGGCACCTTCGCGGCTATCGATTCGCAGCCCGCCTTGTAGCGCTGGTCGTCGGCACCCCAGATGACGAGCGTCGGCACGGCCACCTTGTCGATGTTCTCCATCACTTTCGCGTCGCGCTGCGTCAGGATGCCCCGCCCAGCGAACGCCAGTCCCTGCGCCGACCGCTGGTACTGGCGCGTCTCGTCGATCTCGATCCCGCGTCCGAGGCCGTCCATGCCGCGCTCTTCGAAGCGAATCGCGTACTTGTTTGAAAAGTCGTTCCAGCCCTCGCGCGCGTCGTCCTTGCGATAGCCCGGTCCCGTGTTGCACAGCACGAGCGCCGACACCATCTCCGGATGAGCGACCTGGAACTCGAGCGAGATGTAGCCACCGAGCGAGAGACCGCCGATGACGGCCTTCTGGATGCCGAGGTGCCGCAACAGCGATGCCATGTCCTCGACCGTTAGCTTCTCGGTGTAGTCCTCCTGCTTCGGTGGGCTGTCGGTGCCGCCGTGGCCGCGCATGTCCCAGGCGATGACGCGGTACTCCTTCCACGCTTCGAACTGGGGGCGCCACATCTGCAACGTCGCGGCGAACGCGTGCGTCAGCAGGATCGGCGTGCCGTAGTGAGAGCCGTGCTCCTCGTACTTGATGTTGATGCCGTTCAGTTCGACCAGGGGCATTGGTTCTCCGATCAGTAGCACGGGCTTTCAGCCCGCGAGTGAGAGTGTGGCCGACGTTGCATCGAGGCACAATCGCACCCAAGATGGAGGAACGGAAACTGATTCCAGATGGAGGCGCCGATGCTTGGAAGCAAGCCCCTTGTGGCGTTCATTGTCACCACCAAAGCAGATCGAGCGCGCCCGTTCTACGAGGATGTCCTCGGCCTCAAGTTCGTCGAGGACACGCCATTCGCGCTGCTGTTCGACTGTCACGGCATCCAACTGCGGGTCACGCGCGTCGAATCGCTCACGCCGTCGCCGCATACGGTTCTCGGCTGGGATGTCGGAGATGTCTCGGCAACAGTGCAGGCGCTGGCCGCGAAGGGCGTTGCGTTCGAGCGCTATGAGGGCTTCGGGCAGGACGCGGACGGCGTCTGGTCGTCGCCCGATGGCACGAAGGTCGCCTGGTTCAAGGATCCGGACGGCAACCTGCTGTCGGTGTCACAGAATCCGTCTGCCTGAAGGCGCTCGCCTACAATGCGCTCGTGACCACGAGCGACTTCGAGCCGATCACTGAGAGCGGGCAGCTTGTCCGCGAACTGCGCGCACGCATCGAACGCGATGGGCCGATGCCGTTCCGCGACTTCATGCAGGCGGCGCTCTACCACCCGAAGTACGGCTACTACACGACGGCTGAGGGCGCGACGAGCCGCGGCGGCGACTTCGTCACATCGCCGGAAGTGCATCCGATCTTCGGAACGCTCGTCGCCAAGAGCCTGCTTGAGCTGTGGGAGACGATGGGTCGTCCGGCGCGTTTCGATGTGGTCGAGCAGGGTGCGGGTTCTGGACTGCTCGCCCGCGACATCCTGCGCTGGGCGCACGACCACCAGCCGGAGTTCGCAGCGGCGCTGCGCTACACCATCGTCGACCGTGGTCCAGCCATGCGCGCTGCGCAGGAACGGGCGATCGCGGCGCTAGACCTGCCGCCTGATGTCGTCGTGTGGGCATACTCGCTGCCGAGGGATGTCGTTGGCGTTGTGCTGTCAAACGAACTTATCGACGCGTTTCCGGTTCACCGGGTGGTGCGCGACGGCGACGAGCTGCGGGAGGTGTTCGTGGCAGACTCACAGCCGGGGGCGGCTGTGCCATGTCGGTTTGTCGACGAACTGGAACCGCTTTCGACGCAGGCGATCGGCGACTATTTCGATGCGCTCGGGGTGCTGCCGGGCGAAGGTTCGTACGCGGAGGTTAACCTCGACGCGATCGATTGGATGCGCGATATCGCGGGGTCGCTCGCGCGCGGGTACGTGCTGACGTTCGACTACGGGTACGAGGCTGCGGATCTGTACGCATCCTGGCGGAAGGACGGCACGCTGCTGTGTTTCTCGAAGCAGTCGGCGAGCAGCGACCCGTACCAGCGCATCGGAAAGCAGGACATGACGGCGAGCGTTGACTTCACGACGTTGCAGCGCATCGGCGAAGAAGCGGGCTTGCAGACGCTGGCGATGACCGACCAGTCGTCGTTCCTCGTGCGCATGGGCATCGGCGACGGCGTGGCGGAGGCGCAGAACGAGATGGAGGAGTACTTCGCGCGCCGCAAGGTCGTGATGGATCTCATCGACCCGGCGCGCCTCGGCCGCATCAAGGTGCTTCTTCAAGGCAAGGGCGTTTCTAGCGATCTTCCACGTGGCTTCGTCGACAGTCCGTGACGGAGCGCGGGCTTTCAGCCCGCGTCTTATGGCCACAACTCTTTGCTAGGGCACAACCGTGCGGATCACCTGCGTGGGATGCACGCCAGCGCGGTCGATGTCAATGCGAAACTCCGCCTCCGCCAGTTCGGCGTACGAGACGTCCTGTTCAACGACGACAACGCCGGACACATCCGTCGCGGTGAGAAACTGCGGGAAGTCCTCGCGCTCAAGCACGAACGTTGTCTGGCGGCCTGTCGCAACTTCCGCGGACTGACCGTCTTCGAGGGCGATCGTGACGGGTTCGGAGATCTGGTTGCGGACGACGAGGCCACGCTGGCGGCCCGTCTCGCCGCCGAACACGGCCCAGGCGAGCAGCCCCAAGACGACGGCGGTGAGTGCGACGATGCCGCCGATGAGCGGCAATAGTTTGCGGAACACAGTCCATCTTATCGGGCGGTATGCTTGCGATCGATGCAGCTATTTCGATGCGCGGCTTCGCTCGTGACGGTGACTCTGCTCTGCATTGCCGCGGCGGGTGTCACTTCGTCGTTGGGCGGGAGCCTGCGTCCATCCGAAGCGACCGGCTACGTGACGCACTGCGAGGTCGAGCGCGTCGTGGACGGCGATACGTTCATCTGCCGCGATGGCCCGCGCGTACGCATGCTCCAGATCGACACGCCGGAGTTGGGGACGTGCGGCGGTCAGTGGGCGAAAGACGCGCTTGCAGGCATCTTCCTGCGGCCGGGCACGGTCGTCCGGCTCGAATACGACGCCGTGCGCGGCGACCGCTACGGACGCGTGCTCGCGGCGCCGATCGTCACCGGCACGGACGGCGCCGAGTACAACATCAGCATCGTCATGGTGTACGTCGGGCTCGCGAAGGCCGCCTATTACGGCGATAACGAGGGCTATCTCGCCTGGGCGCGGGCCTCCGAGACATGGGCTCGCAACGCCGGCTGGAACATGTGGGCGCCCGGCGGCCCCTTCAACGGCGCCACCTACTGCGGTTGAATCTGGCCCACGGCGTCAAGAAACCGCCCGCCCGGAATTCTTAGCATCCGTGACTCGCTTCGTTAACGGGCAGTTAACAGGTCGATCCTAGTATGGCTCTGTAGGGACGACCAAACGTGCAATTTGACCTCCTGCACGTAGGGACTTAGACCGGGGGTCGGGACGCTCACAATTTCGTAAGGCCAAAGACTTAGCGTCCCGGCCCCAACCTCCAGAGCACAGAGCCGTTAGAAATCGCGAGGGCCCCCGCCCCTCGCGATTTTCTTTTGTCCGGCGCCCGGCCACGACTCGCCTCTGTGAACACACCTCTGTAAACTCGCCCCCATGCCCTACGCCCCGATCAACGGCATCAATCTCTACTACGAGTCCCACGGCGAGGGCCCTGCGGTCGTGTTCGCGCATGGCGCCGGCGGCAACCACCTTTCGTGGTGGCAGCAGATCCCCGTCTTCCAGCGACACTTCCGCTGCATCACGTTCGACCACCGCGCCTTCGGCCTGTCGCGTGACGCGGATGGCGAGGAGGCCAAAGGACGCCGTGGCTTCCACGAAGACCTTCGCGATCTGCTTGACCTGCTGGAGATCGATACGGTGCGCATCGTAGCCCAGTCGATGGGCGGGCGAACGGCCGTAGGCTTCTCGTTGCTCAACCCCGGCCGCTGTGAGGCGATCGCCTTTTGCGGGACAACGGGCGGCGCCATCGACGACGATGTGCGCGAAATGCAGGACGAATATCGTGAGACTGAAATGGGACAGCTGGCGCTCGGAAAGAAGTCGGTCTCGCCACAAATGAAGGAGCGCGCCGCTGCGGCCGAGTTCCTGTACCGCTCGATCGGCCGCCTCAACCCGCCACGCCCGAAGGACTTCCTGGCACCGCTCGTCGGCTACCGCGGCAGTTCAGCGCAGCGACTCGGGGATTCGGGGATGAAGATCCTGTTTCTTGTCGGCGACCACGACGCCGTCACGCCGCCGCACATCATTGAGGGATGCCACCGCGCCGTCGCCGGCTCGCAGTTCGCCTTGATCAAGGACAGCGGCCACTCGACGTACTTCGAGCAGCCGGACCAGTTCAACGACGTCGTAGTGGAGTTCTTGCAGTCGACGCTGTAACGCAAACGGCGCGCACTCTTCGCACGCGCCGTTGCCTGTATGCTCTCGATAGTGCTCCTACCCGACGCCGAGAAGCTCGACGTCGAAGATGAGGTCCGCGTTCGGCGGGATGACGCCGCCTGCGCCCTGCGCGCCGTATCCCAGATCCGGCGGGATGTTTAGCGTGCGCTTGCCGCCGACCTTCATCGACATCACGCCTTCGTCCCAGCCCTTGATCACCTGCCCGACGCCGAGCGTGAACGAGAACGGGTCGCCGCGGTCGACGGAGCTGTCGAACTTCTTGCCGTTCGTCAGCTTGCCTGTGTAGTGGACGGTGACCTTCTTGCCCTTCTCGGGCGATGCGCCATCGCCAACGACGCTATCCGTGTACTTCAATCCGCTTGCCGTTGTCTGCTCGTCTGCCATTGCGTCAGTCTTCCTTTGCTATTGGACCGCGATGAGTTCGACATCGAAGATCAGCGTCGCGCCTCCGGGAATACTCGGTCGCCCTTGCGGCCCATACGCAAGACCAGCCGGAATAATCAGCCGCCGCTTGCCACCGACAGCCATGCCCTGCAGGCCCTCGGTCCAGCCCGGGATAACGCCGTTCAGGGCGAACGTTGCCGGATCTCCACCCTCAGAGCTATCGAACGATGTCCCATCCGTCAGCCAGCCGCTGTAATGGACGGTGACCTGCGCGGTCGGGCCCTCGGCCACGTCGCCGTCACCCACTTCAATGTCGATGTACTTCATCGTCACGGTTGAACCGTCGTACGGCGACGTTCCTGTAATCTCGACGGCGTCGCCCGTGACCTCGGGAATTCCGGGCGCGTTGCCGTCCGACTCGACCGGGAGGGTCGACCCTTCCGTCGGGTTGGCGGCGGGGGCCGTCGGATTGGCGGCCTGGGTAGATGGGCGAACGCCGCCTGTGTCCGGCGACGCGCTGCCACCGTTGGATGGGCTGTCATCGCCGCCACATGCGGATACGAAAATAGCGGCCGCGGCCGCAACGGAAAGCAATACCTTCATTTTTCTCCTCCTGACCGCAATTGTGGGCGGTGCTGATCTCCAACGCAACGCAGGTTCGTTTCGAAGCCATGATGCGTGGGTTCGAAGTATGTCAGCGGGCCTATAAGCCGAATTCTGTGCTCTGCCAACGGCAGGCGGTGACCATCTATCTGGGCTGCGCGTCGCCACGCAGCTCAAGCGGCTGACCCGGGACTCTCGGACGGGCAGTCCTTATACCACCGAAGTGGCAGCGGTCCCCTATGTAACCTTGCTCCGGGTGGGGTTTGCCCGGCCGCCGTGTTTCCACGGCGCCGGTGCGCTCTTACCGCACCATTTCGCCCTTACCGACTTGATCCCGCCAGCGCTGCAACCGTTGGCTGCAGCTTCAGCGAGATCAAATCGGCGGTATGTTTCTGTGGCACTTTCCGTCGCCTCGCGACGCCCGGCCGTTAACCGGCACCCTGCCCTATGGAGTTCGGACTTTCCTCCCTCGCCAAAACGAGAGCGGCCACCCGGCCCGCTGACACAGCAGTATACGCACGAGACCCGGCGGCGGTTGTCACGAGCGGAAGTGGAGTTCGACGGCATCGTCGCGGACCGTGATGCGTTCCAGCACGTCCCGAAGCAGCGCCTGCCGCGCCTCGAAATCCGGATCCTCCCACGACGCAATCAGTCGCAGACGGCGCTCATCTCGAAAGGAGGCGTTGTGTGGTTCGTTCGAGCGGTCGGCTACACGTGTGGTGGCGAGTTCCAGTGCATCTTCGACGATGAGGCGCTGCGCCGCGGCCTCGATGCTGAGCGCGTGCATCCTTTCTCTCGTGATGCGGCCGCGCACGGCGGCATCGATGTAGCTCTCCAGTTTGCGGTCGATGGACTTGATGCGCGCACGCAGGCGATCGGGCTCGGTTGCTCGAGTGTCGAGCGCCGGCGGCGCTGCGGACTCGCTTGTCCCATTCATATCAGTAGCAGCGGCGTCCTGAAGGCGTTCGAGCACTGCGGCTTCGAGGTCGTCCGCGCGGCGGGTGTGGTAGCCGCAGACGCTCTGATTCGTGCGGGACTCACACTGGTAGTAGCGATAGGAGTTGGAGACGCGCTCTCCGTCCTGGCGCTTCCACGATTGTTTGCGGCTGACACCGATGAGCTTGTTGCCGCAGTAACCGCAGTGCGCGAGCCCCGATAGCAGGAAGTGCGATGGTGTGCGCGGTGCAGCACTCGTGCGACGGCTGTTGAGGCGATCCTGCACATTGCGAAAGTCGTCCGACGACACGAGGGCGGGGTGGGTGCCGCTGACATGGACATCGAAGCGCGAGTATGTGCCGAGATACGCGCGATTGCGGAGGATGTCGCGGATGCTCACCATGCTCCAGTTGCCACCGCGGCGCGTCTTCAGTTCTTCCTCGTTGAGGCGACGCGCGATGAGGCGAATGCCGAGGTTTTCGTTGAGGTAGAGCCGGAAAATGTAGCGAACGACCACGGCCTCTTCGGGCACGAGTTCGAGCCGCCGAAGGGCGCCAACCTTGTAGCCGTACGGAGGCCGCCCGAGCACTTCGCCCTTCACGGCCTTCTTGCGCATGGCCGCGCGCACCTTGTCGCTGAGCCGGCCGTTCGCCCCATCGCCCTTCCAGAGCGACAAAAGCGCGGCTTCAGCGTCGTCCCCGCCAGACAGCGGTACTACGCGCGCGCCCAGACTCTCAAGCTGGTAGAGCCTGACGGCGGCATCACGCAGATCAGAGCCAAGGGCATCGACGGAAGCTATGAGAACGTTTGAATCAGCTTCGAGACATACCCTAACGTGAGCGACAAGTTGTCGAAACGCTGGCGTGACGCCGTTCGCCGCGGGTTCCTCCGCGTACGTGGCAGCGACCTCAAGCCGGTGCTTCTTGCAATGTTCCAGGAAGCCCTTGTGCTGGAGGGCCAGCGACTCGCCGCCGTGCGCGGACTCACGGAAGTAGCCGATTGCCTTCATGTTATGTGTAGAGGATGCGCTCGCAGTTGGGGCACTGGACGAGCGTATTGCCCGCCCTCGCGCGATTCACAGCGCTCACCGGCAACGAGATGCGGCAGCCGAGGCACAGATTTCGGTCGAGCTTGGCGATCCCGCGGCCCTGGTGGACGAGACGGATGTGGTCGTACTTCGCGAGCAGTTCCGGGTCGATACCGGATGATTGATCCGCCCGAACGGGCTCGATGGTTTGCAATTCCGCAGTCGCGACCTTGATCTGCTCTGCCAGCCGCGCCTGCTCGGCGCTCCAAGCCTCTTCCAACGACTTGAGGGTAGCTTTTGCCTCATCGAGGGCGGTCTGGGCGGCCTCAACAGCCGCGATCGCTTCGAGGTCTCGATCTTCGACCGTCGCGAGATGTCGCTTCATCTGGTCGACATCCGCCTGGAAATCGGAGAGTTCCTTGGGGTTCTTGATCGTGCCGCTGTAGAGTTTCTCTTCCTGCGGCGCGATCTTCGCGCGAAGGCCCTCGGCCTCAAGGTCGATGTCTTTCTGCGACGACCGCGCTTCGCGCAACGCAACCTCGAGTTGTGCCAACCCCGCGCGCGCGTCGGCAAGCTCTTCGGTCTCGCCCTGTCGCGACTCCGCATCCGCGACGGCGGCACGAGCCTTGTCGATCGCGAAGTCCGTTTCCTGGAGGCGTACCAATTCGTTGATGCGGGACATCGTTATTTGGCCGACCATGTGTGTTGCTCCGAACTGGAACGCTGCGAGAGTGCGTCAGTAAACGCCCGGTAACTCGGAGCAGTGCTCTAATGAAGGATGGTTGCTTGCCTCTCGCGATTATAGGCGATCAACAGCTTCCATGGGCAATGGGCAATTGACCACGCTCGCCCCGCCTCGATACGCTGAGTCATCCCATGCAAACGTCACTTTTGTTCAATGTGGTCACGCTCCTGCAAGAACCTGTCAGTTCCACGCGGAGTTACGACATCGACGATGTGCTGCTGATTGATGGCGGCGAGCAGCGCGTCGTGGGGCAAGTGCGATTCGATCGTACGCCCCGCGGCATCCTCGTACGGGCGAAACTCACGGGTGAGGCGGCCGGACAGTGCAGCCGGTGCCTGCGTTCAACTTCCTTTCCCGTCGACCTTACGATCGAGGAAGAGTTCATTCCCACGATCGATATCACAACGGGCGTGCGGGTCGATGCGCCGGAAGACGAACCCGATCCGTACCGGATCAACACGCACCACGAGCTCGACTTGCGGGAACCGATCGTGCAGTACTGGGCGATGGCGCTGCCGATGGCACCGCTGTGCAGGGAGGATTGCCCCGGCCTCTGCCCGTCGTGCGGCGCCGAGCTCGCGGGCGGACACCAGTGCTCAGAGCCGCCCATCGACCCACGGTGGTCGAAGCTGGCGCAGCTCAGCGAGAACTGACCAGTGTCCGAGCAGGGACACGGGCGAACGCCACCGCTGATTGTCCACAGGACAACGTCACCTAGCCGCATCGCAGGGTGTTCGGTAGACTTGCTGGAAGCCGCGAGAGGAGCCGCTGTCCGATGACCCCACTGCCAAAGAGAAAATATCCGAAGGCCCGCCAGGGCAAGCGCCGCAGCCACATGGCGCTGAAGCCCGCTGGCCTTACGACGTGCCCCCAGTGCCGGAACGCCCGGCTGCCGCACACCGCTTGCCCCAGCTGTGGGTACTACAAGCGCGCAAATGCGGTCGCGATCAAGACCACGAAGGCTGCGGCTGAATAAGTCGCGAGGTTCCACGCGAGAGGGAGCGACCCCGCACCGTGAGTGACAACGCCATCGCATGGGTGTTCCCCGGGCAGGGTTCGCAGGAAGTTGGTATGGGTCGCGACCTGTACGACGCCTTCCCCGTCGCACGCGAACTCTTCGATCGCGCCGATACGGCCCTCGGTCGGCCGATCTCCGGGCTGTGCTTCGAGGGCCCGTCGCAGGAACTCAACAAGACCTTCAACTCGCAACCAGCAATCTTCCTCACGTCGATGGCGCTGCTAGCGGCGGCCCGCGAACAAGGGGCGTTGGCTAACAAGCCAGCGTTCGTCGCCGGACATAGTCTTGGTGAGTACACGGCGCTGGCCGCGGCCGGGGCGATCTCATTTGAAGACGGGTTGAGGTTGGTCGAAACACGCGGCCGGCTCACTCAGGCGGCAGCAGATGCGACGCCCGGCGGGATGGCGGCGATTCTCGGGCTGGATGAGGCTGCGACGCTGGAAGTATGCGCTGAAACCGGCGCCGAACTTTGCAACCTCAACTCGCCCGGCCAGATCGTGATCGGCGGATCGAGGGAAGCAGTCGCGAAAGCGTGTGCCCTGGCGCTTGAACGCGGTGCGAAACGCGCGATCCCCCTCGAAGTGGATGGCGCGTTCCATACGTCATTGATGCTGCCAGCAGTGCCTGCATTTCAGGAAGCAATCGCCGAGACCGCAGTCGTCGAACCGACGACTCCCGTCGTCGCCAACGACACTGCGCAACCGATGTCAGAGCCTGACCGCATTCGAACCGAGCTTGCTTTCCAACTCACGCACCCCGTCCGCTGGATACAGTGCGTCGAGTTCATGGCGGCGCAGGGGGTAAGCGAGTTCGTCGAGATCGGCCCGGGTAAGGTGCTGGGCGGGCTGATCAAGCGGATCGCTTCCGGCACGAAAACGCGAAACATCCACAATGCAGCATCGGTGACGGCATGACGCGACTCTTCGACCTGACGGGAAAGGTGGCGCTGGTCACCGGCGGTTCGCGCGGGATCGGTCGAGCGATCGCGATCGCGCTCAAGGAGCACGGGGCGCAGGTCGCGATCAACTACGCATCGAACAAATCCGCCGCGTCTGAAACTGTCAGCGCGCTTGGTGGCAGCGAGCACGCCCTCGCAATCGCCGGAGATATCAGCGATCCAGCGGCGGCGGCCGGCCTGGTCGAGCAGACGATCGCGGGCTTCGGCAAGATAGACATTCTGGTGAACAACGCCGGCGTCACGCGCGACGACCTCATCCTTCGCATGTCGGAGGAGGAGTGGGACACCGTCATAGACACCAACCTCAAAGGCACATTCAGCGTGACGAAGGCGGCGATCCGTCCGATGGTCCGGCAGCGTTTCGGGCGGATCATTTCGGTAAGCAGTGTGGCCGGCATGGTCGGTAATGCCGGCCAGTCGAACTACTCTGCCGCCAAAGCCGGAATGATCGGCTTCACTAAGGCAATCGCGAAAGAGGTTGCTTCTCGCAACATCACCGCCAACGTCATCGCTCCGGGGATCATCGATACGGAGATGACGGCCGGCCTCACCGAGGCACAGCGCGGGGAAATCATGAAGATGGTGGCCGTCGGCCGCACTGGGACACCGGCGGACATCGCGCCGGCGGCCGTATTCCTCGCCTCAGACGAAGCTGCTTATGTCACAGGCCATGTGCTTACCGTCGATGGCGGGCTGGTGATGTACTAGTGGCCGCGAATCCCCGTCACAAGTCACGTATCGTCGCGATGCAGGCGCTGTACGAACTCGACCTGTCCCCTCACGCGCCAGCGGATGTGGTTGCTCGCCGGATCGAGGAGGCGAGCCTGACCGAGGAACAGGCGCGGTTCGCGCGAGAGTTGGTCGAGGGCGTCGTCGAACACCGGGCAGCGCTCGACGATGTAATCGGACAGGCGGCGACACAATGGCCCGTGGAACAGCTGAGCGCGGTGGATCGGAACATCCTCCGTCTTGCGATTCGAGAGATCCTTATGAATAATGGGGCGCCTATCAGGGCTGCAATCAATGAGGCCGTCGAACTCGCGAAGGTCTACGGAAGTGACAGTTCGGCGCGCTTCGTCAACGGCGTGCTCGGCTCGGTGAGCGTTTCGCTCGCGAACAAAAACAACGCCGGCGGCGAAGCCGGGCCCGAAGGAGAGGATTAGCAACGTGGCCAATGTTTTCGAACGTGTGCGCAAGATTATCGTCGACCAGCTCGGCGTCGAGGAAGACCAGGTGGTGCCGAGCGCGTCCTTCGTGGACGACCTCAACGCTGACTCGCTCGACCTGGTCGAGCTAATCATGTCGATGGAAGAGGAATTCTCGAAGGACGGCAAGACCCTCGAAATCTCGGACGAGGATGCCGAAAAGATCGCTACAGTGCAGGACGCGGTCGACTACCTGAAGGATCTTGGCGTCGAGGACGAGGGCTAAGCCGTTTCGAGCCAAATCGCACGAACCATGGGGAGCCGCCTTCGGGCGGCTTTCTTGTTCCCAGCACTCAAGGCCCTCTCGTCGAACGACGCGCAACGACTTCAGGCTGGCGGTACACTGAGGCCATGAACGTGTTCGGCGTGGGTCCGCTCGAGCTGGCCGTGATTCTGATTGTGGCACTTGTGTTCGTCGGGCCTGATCGCCTGCCGCGACTGGCTGCGGATCTGGCCCGCACGATCAAAGAAATCCGCAAGTACACCAGCGGTCTCGCGGCCGAGTTCAATGAGGTCGTGAAGGATGTCGAACGCGAGACTGACGGTGAAAAGTCGCTTTGGCGCGAGGTGAGCGAGAGCGTAGGCGGTGCGACCAAGCAGGTGACGACAGCGATGCGCGAAGTGCGCCAGGACGTCATGCAAGCGCAAGGCACGGCTGCGGGGACGAACGGTTCGGCGACAGTTCCACCCGTAGAACCGACGGCACCCTCAACACCGGTGACATCCGCACAACCCGCTACGAATGGTCATGCGAACGACACGGCTCACGGCTGGGTCGACATCGCCGACCCTGACGCGCCAATTCCCGAAGCCATCGCGCCAACGCCCAAGCCTGCCGACGAGCGCGTTCCATGACGACGGCGGCCGGACCGATGGAGTTCCCCGAGGACGGCAAAGTCCTCACGATCATCGAGCACCTCGTCGAATTGCGGAACAGAGTGCTCGTAAGCGTGATCGCGCTCGCAATCGGCGTGCTGGTCTCGATTTATCCGCTGACGAGCTGGTTTATCGGGTTCCTGATTGCACCGGCGAAGGACATCTATCCCGGTTTTAAGCTCAATCAGTTCACGCTGCTCGACTACTGGAGCACGTACTTTCGCGTTTCGCTGTTGCTGGGGATAGCGATTGCGATGCCCGTGATCATGTACCAGTTCCTCGCGTTCGTGGGGCCGGGGCTGACGAAGCAGGAGCGCAGGTGGCTCTTCCCGATTGTCGGTGGTTGTTCGTTCATGTTCTTGCTGGGCATGGCGTTTGCGTACTACGTCACGCTGCCGCCCGCGCTTGATTTTCTTCTCGATCCAAACACCGACGACGTACAGTCGACCATCGGCATCCAGAGCTACATCGATACAGTGACACGCTTGCTGCTGCTAACGGGGTTAACATTCCAGCTCCCATTCGTCATCATGGGTCTTGCGAAGATTGGCGTCGTGACGTCGAAGAAGCTCATCGGGTGGTGGCGCTTCGCCATCTTGGCTGCCGTCGTCGTCGCGGCCATTGTGACGCCATCGATTGATCCGGTGACACAAGCGATTGTGACCGTGCCCATCATCATCCTGTACGTGTTGGGCATTGGGCTCGCCTGGCTGGTCGAGGGAAGCAGCTTTATCGCCACCCGCACGCGCGGCAGCAGCTGATCCGACCTACACCTGGGTCACTTCTTTGGATCTCCGTGAAGGTGCTCGCGCTCGATATGGCGTTCCTCCAACCGAAGGCGGGCGGCGAGTTCCATGTTGCCGAGCCCTGCGGCGACATCGGCGGCCGTTTTGATTTCGTCGTTGCGCACGCTGAAGTTCGCGTTGAAGGCGAGCAGGAGTTCGGCCAACTCGCGGTTGTTCGCGAATGCTGCCGTCATTAGCGCGGTGTTGCCACCATGCTGCTTGGCGTTCGGATCTGCGCCAGCCTTGAGCAGGAGCCTACATGCTTCGATGCGCGAACCTGCGGCCGCCGCGTGCAGGGGCATGTTTGTGAGAAAGTTTCGCGTGACGGCCTCGATGTCGGCTCCGGCGTCTATCAACACCACCATCGCGCGTGTACTGCCGAAATGAGCGGCGAAATGAAGCGCCGTGAAGCCGTCGTCGGAAAATGCCCGTGCGAGAGACTCGTCGGAACTGAGGGTGGTACGCAGGTTCTCCACACTATCGATCGTCGCGGCTTCGAAGACGTCGAGGGGAGGCCCCGCCTCGATGAGCAATTGGAGGATCGCTTCTTCGCGCATGTAGCGCGCGAACTGCATCACGGACAGCGATGAGGAGTCCCGAGCGCGCGACAGCTCTGGCCGGAACCGCAACATCTCTGCGACCTCTTCGCGCCGGCCCTGCCCGACGGCCTGGAATAGCTGCGCGATGTCGTCCATGTGTTCATGCCTCGGATTGCGGATCCTGCTGCACAAAATCTACGACTCTTCGCGCTAGACCTCCATGACGACGCGGTGCTTGCAGCTGGGGCACTCCTCCCAGAACCGGGACCTGGGGTACTCCTCGTGATCCGGGATGGAAGGCATTCCGGCCACGAAGTCCGCGATTCGACCGAGGTAGATCACACCGAAAATCGGGTAGGGGTAGCGGTGCCCGAGCCTCCGCCACCAACGGACGCGAAACCTCCGACCACACTCTGTGCATCGCTCCCAATCGTTATGTCCTGTCTCTGATCTGTTCATGTGATCGATCTTCTGTGCGGCATCCTACCGTCGCACTAGCTTCCCGTGATAGAATCGGCTTGAATCTGACGATGGATTTGGGCCATGGTTGACATCGACGTGGGGACAGATGCCGCGCCTCGCTATCGTTGGCCCGAAAACAGTCGGAGCGTTGAGGACGCCGCCAGCGTAGCTTCTGGTGGCGGTTGTTCGCACACAACAGAAAGCGTCATGAGCATGGATGCGTCAGACACGTTGACCGAAAAGCGCAGCGGATTGGGCCAGATCGCCAAGCGCGTTGCGGGCTGCACTGACTGCGGGCTTTCGCGGGGGCGCACGCGTACGGTACCGGGCGAAGGCAATCCGGACGCCCAGATCATGTTCATCGGCGAGGGGCCCGGCTTCTATGAGGACCAGCAGGGGCGGCCGTTCGTCGGGGCTTCGGGCAAGTTCCTGGATGAGCTGCTGGCTGGCATCGGCCTCGACCGCAAGAAGGTGTTTATCGCGAACGTTGTGAAGTGTCGTCCGCCGAGCAATCGCGACCCACAACCGGATGAGATCGCGGCCTGCGGGAAGCATCTCGATGGGCAGATCGGCGCGATCCAGCCGAAGGTGATCGTGACGCTCGGACGTTATTCGATGCAGCGCTACTTCCCCGGCGAGTCGATTAGCCGAATCCACGGAACGCCTCGCCGTAAAGACGGCCTCATCGTCGTTCCGATGTATCACCCGGCGGCGGCACTTCACCAGGGCAGCCTGCGGCGCGTCATCGAGGCGGATTTTGCGCGGCTTCCGGGCTTCCTCGAGAAGGTGCTCGCGGGTGGTACGCCCGAAGCGACGGAAAGCGAAGTGCCGCCACACATGCGCAAGGGCGCACCCACCGTGGCCGCCAAACAAGGACAGGCAGCCGCAACCGCGGCTTCAGCAGAACAGCAAGAGGCCGAGTCGCAGCAGATGCGGCTCCTGTAAAGGACGCAATGGCAGAACCACTACTGCGTGTTATTCCGCTTGGCGGTCTCGGAGAGATCGGCAAGAACATGATGTTGTTCGAGTACGGCGATGATTGCATCGCCATCGACTGCGGGCTCATGTTCCCGACCGAGGACATGCTCGGCGTCGATCTTGTCATCCCCGACGTGTCCTACATCCTCGAAAACAGGAAGAACCTGCGGGCGATCTTCATCACGCACGGTCATGAGGACCACACGGGCGCCCTGCCCTACATCCTCCGCCAGATCAGCGTGCCTGTGTACGCGACGCCGCTCGCGCACGGACTGATCACGGTCAAGCTCAAGGAAGCGCGCTTGCTCCAGAGCACTGACTTGCGCGAGATCCGGCCTGGCGACTCTGTCGAAGAAGGCCCATTCCGCATCGAGCCGTTCCAAGTCGCGCACAGCATTCCTGACTCGGTTGGATACGCGATCCACACGCCGATGGGCATCTGCATCCACACGGGTGACTTCAAGCTCGACCACACGCCTGTCATGGGGCAGTCGACGGATCTCTCGGCGCTCGCGCAGTACGGCGACGAGGGCGTGACACTGCTCTGTGCCGACTCGACGTACGCAGAGATTCCCGGGTACACGCCGTCGGAGCAGATCGTCGGTGAGTCCATCTTCAAGTTCATGGCCAAGGCCGAGGGTCGCGTCATCGTCACCACGTTCGCGTCGCTCATCTCGCGCGTGCAGCAGGTGTTCGACGCGGCGGAACATTGCGGGCGGCGCGTCTTCATCACCGGCCGCACGATGATCGATAACACCAACATGGCGCTCGAACGCGGCTATCTGCGCGCGCCGGAGGGCATGCTCGTGAGCGTGCGTGAACTTCCCAACGTGCCGCACGAAAAGCTCGCCGTCATCACCACCGGGAGCCAGGGCGAACCGACGTCAGCGCTCACACGTATGGCGAACCAGGATCACCAGCACGTGAAGATCGTCGACGGCGACCTTGTGATCATGTCGGCGTCCGCCGTACCTGGCAATGAGGCGCTCGTGCATCGGACAGTCGACAACTTGTTCAAGTTGGGCGCAAACGTGCTGTACAACCGCATCGCCGACGTGCACGTGCGCGGACACGCCGCGGCGGAAGAACTAAAGATCCTGCACACGCTCGTGAAGCCGCGCTACTTCGTGCCCGTACACGGCGAGTACCGGCACATGGTGCTGCACTCCCAGATCGCTGAAGCGCTCGACCAGGGCACCGACACGTTCATCATGACGGACGGCGACGTGCTGGAGATCGACGGCAAGGGCGACGCGCAGTATGGGGAGCGCATCACATGCGACTACGTGTATGTCGACGGACTTGGCGTCGGCGATATCGATCACGTCGTGCTGCGCGACCGCAAGCATCTCGCAGCAGACGGCATGGTCGTCGTCATCTTGCCGATGGACAAGAACACAAGCCACCTGCAAGGACGTCCCGAGGTCGTCTCACGCGGGTTCGTCGATATGGACGAAAGCGAAGGGCTGATCGAGCGCACGCGCGACCACGTGACCTCGCGCCTTAAATCCGAAGACCATCCGCTCGAATGGGGCGCCGTACAGACGTCCGTCAAGGAGAGCGTCGCTAAGTTTCTGTATGAGGAGACAAAGCGGCGGCCGATGGTCCTGCCGGTGCGGGTGGAGGTGTAGGCGGTGGCCGTAAGGACGCGTGCGAAGCCTCAGAAGGCAGTGAAGGCTCCGACGAAAGCAGTCGGTAGGAAGAAGGCGGGCCAGTCCGCGTTCCAGACTATCCAAGACTTCTTAATTCGTCGCGAGAGTCTTGGTGTCCTGCTGATCATCCTCGCGCTGCTTGCGGTGCCCTGGCTCGTACCGTTCACGTCCGGGCTGGCCGACCTTCGTAACAGCTTTGTCGAGACGTTCGGGCTGCTGATCTTCGGCTGGATTGCCCTGCTGCTCTACGCCGGCTGGCTGGTAATCCGGGATGAGCATGAGAAGCTCTGGGCCGACTGGCATCCATGGCTGGTGGGCGGGCTCGCGGCGCTGGCGATCGCGGGCTTCCTTGGTTTCTTCACGCCGGACATTTCATTAGGCGATGTGTCGGTCAGCGAGCATTCGCTCGGCGGCGATCTTGGGCGCGCGTTCGCGGACAACCCATTCGGGATCATCGCGTGGCTCTGCATCACGGTCGCCGCGCTCGCGGTCGCATTCCCAACAATTGCGGCGACGGCCATCCAGAACGCTCCGTACTACGCACAAACCGCATGGGAATGGCAACTCCCGCAGAAGGCCGCCGCTAACACAAAGCGTGGATTCGAATTCATATTCCCCACAAAGCCGGCTCCAAAGGGCTCGCAGAAGGTGCCCCTCGACTCAGAGCTCTGGGCGCGCAGCTCGGGTGCAGCAGTCGCCGATGAGGTTGATGAGGACTGGGAAGAGGACGAAGAGGATGAGCCCGTCCAGTCGTCGATGTTCGACGAAGGGGCCCCAGAGGAAGAAGACACTGAGGTCGAGGTCGATGCGGCCGGCAATCGAAAACGAGGCGGCTGGCAACTCCCGCCGATGGATCTTCTCGTCGACAAGGCAAAGGAAGAGAACAGCACGGTCGACAACGAGCTGCGTGCGGAACTGATCGAGCAGACACTCGCGAGCTTCGGGGTCGACGCGAAGGTCGTGCAGATCAACGAAGGCCCAACGGTCACACAGTTCGGCATCGAGCCCGGCTGGGAGATCAAGACGAAGAACGTCGTCGAGCGCGACGAGAACAACAAGCCCATCATCGGCAAGGACGGCGCACAGAAGATTCGCATCGAAGAGGTGTCCCGTACGCGCGTTCGCGTGCAGCAGATCACGTCGCTGGCGAACGACCTGGCGCTGGCGCTGGCGGCGCACTCGGTTCGCATCGAAGCGCCAGTGCCCGGGAAACCAGTGCTCGGCATCGAAGTGCCGAACGCGACGAAGTCGCTCGTTGCGCTACGGAGCGTCGTGCAGAGCACGCACTTCCAGCGCGCAGCGGGGAAGAGCAAGCTCACGGTCGCGCTCGGCCAGAGCGTGTCCGGTGAACCGATCATCGCCGATCTCACCAAGATGCCTCATTTGCTAATTGCCGGGTCGACAGGATCGGGTAAGTCCGTCTGCATGAACGCGATCATCTCGTGCATCCTTATGCATGCGTCGCCGGCGGATGTGCGCTTCGTGATGATCGACCCGAAGCGGGTAGAACTCGCAGCGTTTCAGCCGATCCCGCACCTCGTCTTCTCGAACATCGTTGTTGAGATGGACAAGGTTGTCGGCACGTTGCAGGCCGTGATTCACGAGATGGAAGCGCGCTACCGCAAGTTCGCCGCGATCGCCGTGCGAAACATCGAGGGCTACAACCGCAGCCCGCGTTCGCAGGAGAAGCTTCCGTACTGGGTTGTTATCATCGACGAGCTGGCCGACCTGATGATGGCGGCGCCGTTCGAAGTCGAGCGCCAGATCTGCCGTTTGGCCCAGCTTGCGCGCGCCACGGGCATTCACCTCGTGGTGGCGACACAGCGGCCATCAGTGGATGTCATTACAGGTCTGATCAAGGCGAACTTCCCGACACGCATCGCGTTCGCGGTTAGTTCACAGGTGGACTCGCGCACGATTCTCGACATGGCGGGGGCGGAGAAGCTGCTTGGACGCGGCGACATGCTCTATATGGCGCCAGATGCGGCGAAGCCGCGCCGCCTCCAGGGCGTGTACGTCTCCGATGAGGAGATCGAGGGCATCGTTGACTTCTGGACACAGGATCGCTTCGCCGAGCTGGAGCCCGAACGGTTCGACCATCTCTTCGAGGCGGCGAAGGCCGAGCTTGAACAGGAAGGCGCGACGGACGACATGTTTGAGAAGGCGAAGGAGCTCGCCTACGAGCACAACCGCATCAGCACGTCGCTCATGCAGCGCCGCCTTCGCATCGGCTATCCGCGAGCGGCACGGCTGATGGACCTGCTTGAAGAGCACGGCATCGTGGGGCCTGCGGAAGGCGGCGGCTCGCGCGAGGTATACCCGCCTGACGACAAGCCCTCATCCAGCGCCGACGATGCTGACGAGCTGCACTTCGACTAAGCTCTTCGGTCTCACACGCGATGATATAGTTGCCGAACTATGGCGTCCTTCTTTGCATCACAGGCCTACGACGCACCAGCCGCGCTGATCTGGTCAGTGCTCACGGATTTCCCGTCGTGGCCGAAGTGGTTTCCTAACATGGAGACGCTCCAGCTTGAAGACGGCCACGTACCAGGTCCTGGCGCGGAACTCGTGGCGCTCGCCGACCACCAGTCGCGGTGGTCGAAGTGGCGCATAGTCGACTGGCGTGATGCGGAGCTGCTGACGTGCGCCTTCGGCGGCACAAACTCCCCCCTCGGAGACCAGGTGCAAAACGCGTATCTGAAGTTTGGCCTGCTGGATGAGCCGGAGGGATCGACCCTCGACGTGGAGATTGGGGCCGAAGGATCGGGCGTCATCAGCGACTTCCTCGTGGGGACGACGCTTGGTTTGAGCGCGCGTCGCATGCTCCCGAAGCTCGTCGATGCCTTCACCGATCACGTCATCGAACGCGTCAGCGAGATGCCCTGATGCTCCGCGCGGGCAAGCTGCCTCAGCGTGTGCTCGAAGGCTTGCTCGCAGGCATTCCCATATTTCGCGACCCTCGCGTCATTCTCGGTCCCTGCATCGGACGAGACGCCGCGGCGATCGACATTGGTGGCGGTCGTGTCCTCGTCGCCACGACAGATCCGATCACATTCGCCGCCGCGGACATCGGGTGGTACGCCGTTCACGTCAATGCAAACGACATCGCTTGCATGGGAGCGCGACCGTCGTGGTTCTTGGCAACAGCGCTGCTTCCTGTCGGCGCGGCGGACGACCTGCCCGCCCGAATCTTCGACCAGCTTGTGCGAGCAACGACCGAACTCGACATCACGCTCGTCGGCGGGCACACCGAGGTCACGGCGGGCATCGACCGCCCCATCGTCGTCGGGACGATGCTCGGAGAGTGCGCGCGCGAAGATCTCGTGAACGGCGAAGGCATCACCCCCGGAGATCGTGTCATCCTTATTGGCGACATCGCTATCGAGGGCACGACCATACTCGCGCAAGAGGCTTCGGATGCGCTCCGAGATGCTGGCGTGGATCATGGCCTCATTGCGAGAGCCGCGCGCTTCCTGTTCGAGCCCGGCATCAGCGTCGTCGCCTCAGCCCAGGCCTTATGTGGAACGGGCAAGCCGCGCCTGATGCACGACCCGACGGAAGGCGGCATCGCCACTGCGCTTCACGAGATGGCGGCGGCGACCAGCGCCACACTGAGCATCGATCGGGCTGCGATTTCCGTACTTCCCGAGACGGCAACCATCTGCGACGCGCTCGGGTTAGACCCGTTAGGCCTCCTCGCCTCGGGCGCACTGCTCGCCATCGTGCCAGGGGAAATCGCAGCCTCAATTGCCGGCACTAGCCATCCGGGAGGCGCGCGCGTTATTGGAAAGGTCGAACAAGGGCCCAGCAGGGTTATACTGGGGGCAGAGGATCAGCCTCTCCCCATGTTCGAGCGCGATGAGCTCGCACGATTCTTCGACAGCATGGCGGGGGAGTAGTGATCGGGATGCAATCTACAGCCCGGAAGGATCAGATCGCGCATGACATCCGACAACCAAGCACGCACCCTCGGCGAACTCAAGAAGTCTGGCTATAGCGTCGTCTCCGTAAAGGAGGAGATGCGCCGGAACCTCATCAAGCGCATACGCTCCGGGCAACCGCTATTCGATGGCATCTATGGCTACGAGGACAGCGTCGTGCCGCAGCTTGAGAACGCGATCCTTTCGGGTCAAGACATCATCTTCCTTGGCGAGCGTGGCCAAGCGAAGTCGCGCATGATTCGAGGACTAACAGGCCTCCTCGATGAATACGTGCCCGTGATCGCCGGAAGCGAACTGCACGAGAGCCCGTTCGAGCCGATCACGGATAACGCGAAGGCGCGCATCGAGGCAGAGGGCGACAACCTCGAAATCGACTGGATCTCGCGCGACCAACGCTACGGCGAGAAGCTGGCGACGCCCGATATCACGATCGCGGACCTGATCGGCGAAGTCGACCCAATCAAGGTTGCCGAAGGCCGCTACCTGTCCGACGAGCTGACCATCCACTACGGCCTGATCCCACGCACGAACCGCGGCATCTTCTGCATCAACGAGTTGCCGGACCTCGCCGAGCGCATCCAGGTCGGTCTGTTGAACATCATGGAAGAGCGCGATGTGCAGATTCGCGGGTACCGCATCCGGATGCCGCTCGACGTGATCATCGTCGCGTCGGCGAACCCGGAGGACTACACGAACCGCGGGCGCATCATCACCCCCCTGAAGGACCGCTACGGCGCGCAGATTCGAACACACTATCCGCGCTCGGTCGAGCACGAGATCGACATCATGGAGCAAGAAAGCTCTTCGTTCACCGACGAGGAGTTCACAGTCACGGTTCCTCAATACATGAAGGAGATCGTCGCCGAGATCACGCGGCTGGCGCGACGCAGCCCCGACGTGAACCAGCGTTCCGGTGTTTCAGTCCGCGCATCGATCGCCGACTACGAAAGCTTGCTCGCGAACGCGATGCGGCGGGCAATCCGTCTCGGCGAGCGCGACGTTGTCCCGCGCATCAGCGACCTGCCGTACATCATCCCGACGATCAGCGGGAAGGTAGAGTTCGAGACGGTCGAAGACGGCAAGGAAGACCAGATCATCGAGAAGTTGGTGCAGGGCGCCGTCGTTGCCGTGTTCAATCGTTACTTCAACGTTGTGGATCTCGAGGACGTCGTGACAAAGTTCAAGGCAGGCGGCACGGCCGAGGTGGCCGACAGCCTCCCGTCGAAGCAGTACGTGGATCTGATGAACGGGATCGAGGGTCTCAGCAAGGCAGTCTCGACGCTGGATCCGGGCGAGAACCCTGCCGTCGTCGCCAGCGCGACGGAGTTTGTGCTGGAGGGCTTGCACCTCAACAAGCGGCTCAACAAGGACCGCGTCGGCGGCCGGATTGCGTACAGGGGTTAGGCCATGACACAGACATTTACATACTTCCAGAAGGACGAACCCTCGCAAGTCATGACCGGCTGGGGCGAAGGCCACGGCACCGGAAGGGCCTGGGTGCGGGGCTCATATTTTCACCCCGACCTGCCCGATCCGCTGAGTGTACGCGTTGGCGACGGCGGCACGAAGGTCTGGCAACTCATGCGCTGGATGAACGAGTACAAGCAGGACAGGCAACGAGTCATGCACGCCTACGGCACCGTGCTCAAGCCTGCAGACATCGACGCCGCGCTCGTGTTCTACGGCGAACATCAGGACGTGATCGATGCCCGCATCGCGGAGGAGTTGGCAGGCGGTTAGCCCACCCACGGAAGGCGCAATCGTCACGAGGCAGTATTCCGGAAGCAGGGACGAACATGGTCGCATTCCGATACAGCGAATGGGACGGCACGCAGGAAATCCCACCCCTCGACCCCGATGAGGTGCTCGAGGCGCTGACGGACGACCTGATGAATTTCGGCGATCTTCAGCACGCGATGCGCAACTTGCTGCAGCGCGGCATGAAGGGAAATCAGGGACAACAGCTCCAGGGGCTGCGCGATCTGCTTCAGCAGCTCCGGCAGCAGCGCCGCAACACGCTCGACAAGTTCAACCTCTCGTCGGTGATGGACGACATCAAGCAGCGCCTCGACGAGATTCTCAGCATGGAGCGCGGCACGATCGACCGCCGCCTCGAAGAGACGCTTGGGCCACAAGACCAGCAAGATAACGGCGCATCGGGCGAGGGCCCGCAGGCATATGCTCAGGACGGTGCGCCACAACAGCAGCCAGGCGGCCCGAATGATGGTGCGCCAGAGGCAGATCAGCAGGGTCAACCACAGAGTGGCGGACAGCAGCAGTCCGGCGATGGCTCTCCATCTTCGCGACAGGGTGGCGCGCCTCAAGGCGGCGGACAGCAGGGCGGCGGCGACAACGAGCAGTTCGCACAGATGCTCAAGAACATCTCCGACCGCAAGAAGAACTTCCTCTCGAACCTACCGGAGGATCCCGCGGGCGCCGTCAAGGAGCTCCAGAACTACGAGTTCATGGATCCGGAGGCACAGCACAAGTTCACAGAACTGATGGACATGCTGAAGAAGGCAATGACGGAGACCTTCTTCAAGGACATGTACAACCAGATCTCCAACATGTCGCCCGAGGAAATGGCGCGCATGAAGGAGATGGTCAAAGAGCTGAACCAGATGCTCAGCGACCGCCTGGCCGGCAACGAGCCCGACTTCGACGGGTTCATGGGTAAGTACGGCGATCTGTTCGGATCGAACCCGCCGCAGTCACTCGATGAGTTGGTCGAGCGCATGCAAGCGCAGGCGGCGCAAATGCAGAACCTGCTCGACAGCCTGCCCGGCGACATGCGCCAACAGCTCCAAGAGCTGCTCCAGGACAAAGTTGGCGATCCCGATCTGCAATCAGAGTTGTCTGAGCTGCAGATGAATCTCGAGTTCCTTTCGCCGATGCGCGATATGCGGAACCAGTACCCGTTCCGCGGCGACGAGGAAGTCGACCTCAACGAGGCGATGCGCCTGATGGATCAGATGCAGTCGCTCGACGACCTGGAGAAGCAGCTCGAACGCACGCAGTACGGCGGTGATGTCGACGACATCGACGAGGAGAAGCTCAAGGAACTGCTCGGCGAAGAGGCGGGCGAAACGCTGGACCAACTCAAGCAATTCATGGACATTCTCGAAGAAGCCGGCTACATCACAAAGAAGGGCAACAACTACGAGCTGACGCCGCGCGGCACTCGCAAGATCGGTCAGAAGGCGCTCGGCGAGATCTACTCGACGCTGAAGAAGGACTCCTTCGGCAAGCACGCGGTGAAGGACAGCGGACGCGGGGGCGAGCGCACCGACGACACGAAGAAGTACGAGTTCGGCGACCCGTTCCACCTCGCGCTCGACAAGACCATCATGAATTCACTGGCACGCGAAGGCGCGACCGTGCCCGTACGCCTCACCAAGGACGACTTCGAGGTCTACCGTTCCGAGCAGTTGACCCAGACAGCCACGGTGATGATGGTCGACCTTTCGTGGTCAATGGCGCTTCGCGGGTCGTTCCAGGCGGCCAAGAAGGTCGCGCTGGCGCTCAACAACCTCATCCGCAGCCAGTTCACCCGGGACAGCCTGTACATCATCGGGTTCTCAGCATACGCCCGTGAACTCAAGGCGGAGCAGCTTCCTTATGTCCGATGGGATGAGTCCGTTCTGGGCACAAATATGCACCATGCCCTCATGATGGCCCAGAATCTGCTCTCGAAGCACAAGAGCGGCACGAAGCAGATCATTATGATTAGCGACGGCGAGCCGACGGCGCACCTGGAACGCGGTCGAAGCTATTTCGCCTACCCGCCCAGTCCAATCACCATCCGCGAGACGCTCAAGGAAGTGAAGCGGGCGACCCAAAAGGGCATCACCATCAACACCTTCATGCTTGACCGCAACTACTACCTGAAGGAGTTCGTTAACCAAGTCGCAAAGATTAACAAGGGCCGCGTGTTCTATACTACTCCTGACCAACTTGGGCAGTACATCCTCGTGGATTACGTCCAGAACAAGCGCAAAGACGTTCGGGGCCAGTAGCTATTCTTACGCGCCCATCAACCGTGCGACTTCACAGCGGCTGCCTTCCGGCGGCCGCTGCTTCTTTGCCCGCATCCGGCCCAGCGCGTACGGACCACGCGCGCCACACCTGCATCGAGCATGGTTCGCCCTTTCGTGCTCGCCCCAGCGGAGAATTACATGTCTAAACTCAAAGCCATCGACAACTACACTTTCACGGGCAATCAACCCGCACTTCCGGCGTCCATGCACAAGACGATTCCGAGCCCGGAGCAGGTCGTCGAGTTTTTCAAGACGCACGAGCGCGTCACCTGGAACCTGACTGAGATTCTCGAGATCCCCTGGACCGACATCAACCTTGACCTGCTGACGCCCGCCGACGCCTACGTCGCCGAGTCGGCGATGCTTGTCGAGAGCAATAGTCCGGACTATGTCGCGAATCTCCTCGAATACTTCAAAGAAGATCAGGACGCCTGCGACTTCATGATGATGTGGGCGATCGAGGAGTGGAAGCACTACTACGCCCTCCGCGACTACATCACGAAGATTCGCATCGGGCTTGAAGCGCAGAAGCAGAACGTCGACACGCGCCCCGAGCACGCTGAGCGGCTGGCGAAGATCGAGGCCTCGGTGAAGCGCGCGCTGACCGAAGAGGTTGCCGACGTACGTGAGTCTAGCGAGCAGAACTGGGGCATCCCGGCGCACTACACGCCAGCCCAGGTCGTCGCGAACACGACGCTGCAAGAGTTCGTCACGGCGGACTTCTATCGCAATCACGCTCGCCACACGAAGGAGCCTGTCCTCGCGAAGATCGAGATGCTGCTGGCCAAGGACGAGACGCGGCACGAGATGTTCTACGAACAGCGAACGAAGGACTGCCTGAAGCACGATCCTGAGGCGATGCCGATGGTGATCGAGGCGCTCAAGGAATTCGGCATGCCGGGGGCGTACCTGCTCGATGACTATGATGACCGCCGGCCCGCGATGGAGCAGGCGGCATTCCCGACGCTCGCCGACAAGAAAGCCGCGTTCGTGCGCCTGTTCGCGAAGATGGAGCGCATCCTCGGTCGCGCGGCGACGATGCGTGTCTTCACCGAAGGCAACTACCTCACCGACGGGCGCGAAGATCCTTCAAAGAAGAAGATGCGGCCTGAGATGATCACGCGGCTCATCACGCGGAAGCTGGCGTAACCCACTCCGCCCCTGGTTCTATGACTGCGACGCCGTACCTAGCGAGGCGACAGCGTAGAACACGGCGTATGCCGTCGCGAAGAGCGTTGCGAACACGGCCGTCATCACGTACGCCTCCCCGTACAGAATGGGATAGCGCACGATCTGGGCGGTGTCATGCAAGAGTGCGACCGGCGCCGTCACGACGTCCCAGCTGTTCCAGCGCAGGACGCGCCCGAGATAGATGCCGAAGCCGCTCAGCGGCAACACAGCCAGCACGAACAGCCACGATGCCGCGCCTCCCATCACATCAGCGACGAACGATTGCATGATGTAGAGCGAGACTACGCCCAGCAGCAGGCCCGTCACCGCGAACGCCCCTAGCATCGTGCCGTCGTACCAGCCGGGCATGAGCGGCGTCGGGCGGTAGTGCTGCAGGTCTGTCATCACGTACGGCGCGTTCGGCAGGAAGAGCAGCCACATCATGCCCGCCATCACGGCGAGGGGGCGTCCTGAGATCGTTCCGCCGTATGCGGCGCGCGACATGAGCGCGAACACAAGCGGGATCCATGCGAGAATCAGGTTTCCTGGCACGAAGAATTAGCGCAGATCGCCCGTGTGGATGACGCGAGCGACGAACATAGCGGTGCACACGGCGAACATCAAGGCCAGCGCAGCAATCAGCAGCGCGAGGCTGCGCGGGGTTGGCGGCTGCGGCGTGAGCAGTGCGAGCATTCGCCCAGTGTCGTGCAACCTGCGGACGACCTACAAGGGTTCAATTGCACCATTCACCCATGCGGCGAATAGCGACGGTGCACGGGTTGGGTCGGCCTTGGCGCGCTGGCCGGTCGTAAGAACTCACAGCCGAGGGCGGCTGTTCCACAATCTTGTACGCCGCACAGCGGGCATGCCGCAGCATGTCCCTACGACGCGCCGCCGCCTGCGGATGCCATCGCTGGGACTTCGGCTGGTGCTGCGGCGGCTGCGGCTGAGGTGCGGCGGGGCGGGAGGCCTGCTAGTTCGCGCATGGCGTTCTCGAGC
Organism: Dehalococcoidia bacterium; assembly: GCA_021731085.1. Lineage (GTDB taxonomy): Bacteria > Chloroflexota > Dehalococcoidia > DSTF01 > JACRBR01 > JACRBR01. The sequence goes on along the minus strand of JAKFYB010000026.1, from coordinate 24,002 downwards.
ATGGATGTTGCTTCGGAGACGGAGGCAACGCCTTCGAGTGAGATCGGCTTTCCGATGCGGGCGTGCGCGGCGGCCGGGCGCGGCTCGCGCTGGCCCTTGGGCATGATGTCGCGGAGGCCCTCCATGTAGATCGGTATGACGGGCACGTTGGCCTGCATCGCCATGATGGCCGGGCCCGCCTTGAAGCGCGCGAATTGGCCCGTCTTCGAGCGGCCACCCTCCGGATAGATGAGGATCGACCAGCCACTCTTCAGCTTTGAGACCGGATACTCGAGCTGCTTCACGCCGCCGCCTCGGTGGACGGGGAACGCGTTCTGGAAGAGGGACGGCCACCAGACGCGCTTCTTGCGGCTGGCGTAGAACTTGTCGGCGGCGGCGGCCATCATGAGCTTGTTGCGAATGCTGCCCGGCAGCGTCGAGTAGACGACGGGCGAGTCGAAGTGCGAGCTGTGGTTGGCGATGACGATCGCGCCGCCCTTGTGGTTAGCGAGGTTCTCGCGGCCTTCGATTGTTAGTGGCTTGCAGTACTGCTTCACGTAGCGCGTCGTCGTCCAGGGGCGCCCGATGCGACGGACGGCGCGCGCCCACAGGGACGTCTGCCACATGTGCGGTTCGGTGCGGTATGGCTCCATCTTGAGGAGCTGCTGGAAGCGGTCCATCTTGATCGCCGGGAACGTCGTGAGCTTCATGGTGCCGAGGCCGCTGATCTCGGCGCCGATGAGCTGTACGGTTGCGTTGTCCTCGGCCTCGATCATGGTGACGAAGTCGTACTGGCCGACGGTCGCGTACTGCTGCACCACCTTCGCACCGAGCTGCTCCGCTTGCTTCGTGACAGCTTGCAGGCGCGTGGGGTCGGCATGCAGATTCTTGCGTCCCTGCGGCGTGAGCTTCGTGAAGACGACGTATGTGCCCATTGTTGGTCCCCTGGCATTTGGTTGACGATCGCGATCGAGAGCCGCATCCGTGCATCGACGGCGGGCGCAGCAGGCCGCGCCCCTACTTGCCTTTCAGCATCTGGGTGAACGTGTCCACGGGGAGGGCGGGGAGCGTCGTGAGGACGACGGTGCCGCGGCTTCCAAGTTCGACGCTGATGCGGGCGATTGTTTCGTTATCGGGACACTCGAGGATGTTGATGAAGTCATAGCCGCCGAGGACGGCGTACTGCTGCGTGACGCGCGCGCCCATTGCCTCGATCTCGCGGTTGACTTCTTGCATGCGCTCTGGGCGCTCTTTGAGGGTCTTGCGGCCCTCGTCGGTGAGGGTGCTGAGCATAATGTAGGTGGCCATGTCCCTGCCTCCGTGTGCTACCAGCGGATGGACAGCCCGATCGGCAGTCCTGTAGGTGTCCGATTGTACGACAGTCGGGCGGTTTATGTCAGCGTTTCTTGTCCATTCTGCGTACCGTCCCGGGAGTTCGTTCGGCAGTTTTGCCTTGTGAAGCCGGTAAGCGTCCATTTGATCGTTTGGTTGCTTTCACGCGTTTTGCGTGAGTTGGATTCGAGAAGGGAGTGCCGGCAGGTGTTTCAGGTTCGGGCGTTTGATCATCTTTGATGGTGTTTGACCGTTCTTGATGGATTGCTGTGCAAACGATCAAAGCCCTTCTGATGGCCGAAGTTGGTCGGTTCGGGGCGCACGGTGTTCGCATGGCGGGATTTTCGTTGGTTGGTGCGGCGATCGCCAAGGGTGGAATGGCACTCTGTAGAGGTGACGACGGGACGTTGGGGCCTGATGGCGCTGGCGCATGAGGGTTGGCACGTGCTCGATGAGGGCGCGGCAAGCAGCGCCCCTACGCGGTCACTTGTGGCGCTGCGCATGGGTGGCTGTCGTCTCGCCCGACGACGCGACTAAGCGGTTAGGCGTTGTTCCTGGGCGGCTAGGAAGGTGCGGACTAGTTCGGCGTCCAGCTGGTGGCCGGCGGCGTTGAGCAGCACCTGGCGGGCGTCCTTCGCCGAGAGCGCGGCGCGGTGGGGGCGGTCGCTGGTGAGGGCGGCCCACATGTCGGCGACGGCGAGGATGCGTGACTCGACGGGGATCTCGTCGCCGTCGAGCATGTCCGGATAGCCCTTACCGTCGGGGCGTTCGTGGTGACGCGCGATCCATTGCGCGACTTCTTCGAGGCCCGGCAGCTCCTGCAAGATCATCTCGCTGTTAGCGGGGTGTTGGCGCATGAGCTGCATCTCGGTAACGGAGAGGATGTCGGGCTTTGACATGATGCGCGCGGGGACGCCGAGCAGTCCGAGGTCGAGCAGCAGCGCGCCGACCTTAAGCATTTCTGTTGTCGCTTCGTCGAGTTCAATGGCGTTGGCGAGCGACTCAGCGTGCGCCGCGGTGAGGCGCGCGTGCTGGGAACCGTGGCCGCGCTTTGCATCTGCGAGCTCGGCGAAGACTTCGGCGAAGCGCATCATGCGCTTGCGGCTCTTTCGCACCTCGATGTGCGTACGCATGCTGTTAACGGTCTCGGCGAGATCCTCGGAGTACATGCCGAGCCAGAACTCGTCGGCCTTGGCGAGCTGTAGGAGCGCGGCGACCATCTGCGGATCGAGCATGGAGCCGGCGTAGTCCTGGATCGAGGTCGAGAGACGGCGGCGCGCGACGAGGGCGTTCGTCTCGTCGGCGATGAGCACTTCGGCAGCGTCGGCGAGCGCGACGATACGCGCTTCGACCGGAATGTCGTCGCCCGTGAAGCCGAGCGGGTAGCCGGCGCCATCCCAGCGCTCGTGGTGATGTTCGATGGCGCGCGCGGCCTCTTCGCCGAGGTCGAGTTTGCGAGCGATGTCTGCGCCGAGTGGACCGTGGCTCTCGATCGCGTCGTCGATCGCCTCACGGTCGGCGAAGACGGACACACCGCGATGGCTGTCCTCGCGGACGGAGAGCGGCGCGGGGCCGAAGACGGCCATCTCATCGACACCGGCGGCACGGAAGAGATCGGCCGAGGCGGGCGTCACACCGATGTCATGCAGGAGCGCGGCGAAATAGACGCCAGAGCGCGACGGCTCGGCGAGTTCTAGCTTGTCTGCGATCTGGGTGGCGATGTAGCAGACGCGCTGGGCATGGCCTACGTCCTTGCCTTCGGCGAGGTCGAGCGCCCTGCTGAAGGCGATGGCCAGTTCAGCGGCGGAGAGTGCGTGTATGCGCTCCGGCCGCCGTGTGAGGGGCTGTGTGAGCTCATCGAGGGTGAGGATGGGGCGTTGGGGCGAGGTGCTCTCAGCGGCCACAAAGTGCTCCCGTGCTGCCTACGAATCTAGTTAGGAGGCCGTGGGTACGGGCTCTGAACTAGTATCGGCAGGGGGATCCCTGACAGGCAGGGGGTTCCCTCAAACGCAGCCCGCGGAGGGAAGAATGTCGGAGGTCGGCGCATGCGGCGCTCTTAAGGTTGGTGTAGGGGTGCTGCTTGCTGCGCCCTGTCGTACGGAGATGGTGTCGCATCCGACAGGGAGCCAAATGCCCTCTCGATGTGGCATTCGATCTCGTTCGACCCGGGCGCGGCAGAGCAGCGCCCCTACGCGATCGATGTTCGCGCTATCGCTTGCTCTTGTTTTCTTCGTCGAGGGCCCATTTTAGTGGGTTGTCTTCGATGTATTGGCGCAGGGCGTCGAGTTGCTTCTGGTTGTGCACGATGGTCTCGAAGTAGTTTCGCTGCCAGACGGATCCGGTGCGATCGTCGATGCGATTCACCTCTCGCGCAGAGATGGACTTGAACGCCCGCATGACAGTGCCCAGCGCCGGGCGGCGGGGGTCTGTGGTTGTAGGGGCGCTGCTTGCCGCGCCCTCTACGCCTGACACCGATGGTTCGTCGAGAAGCCACAGGATTCCATGCATGTGGTTCGGCATCAACATGAAGGCATCGAGTTCGACGGTCGGAAATCGTTCCGGGATTGTGTTCCACGCGTCGGTGACCGCCACACCTGCAGGATTGGCCACCACTACGTCGTTGGCAATTGCACCAAACAGTTCGGCGCGTTCGTGGGCAACGATCGTCACGGAGTACGCGCCGTTCGACGAGTAGTTGAATTCCCGGAGACGCAGCGGCTTACGTGTTGGATGTGTCGCGACCATGGTTCATATGTACAAGCGAGCAACGCCTGATGACAACGGTTCGGATTGACATGTGGCGCCCAACGCAGCGCGCATGGGTGGCCCTGTCGCATGCGGCGTTGGATCTCTCTCGACGAGGGCGCGGCAGAGCAGCGCCCCTACGCGAACCCTTGTTGCCCTATCGGATGGCAAAGCACACAAACTCTCAGCAGACGACGAAAGAGGCGCACCCGGGTGGGTGCGCCTCTTTTTGTTCTGCGTTACCGCTCAGTGTTAGCTGCGGCGGCGGGCGCCGGCGAGGACAGAGCCACCACCGACGACGATGAGTGCGGCGCCTGCGAGGAGGAGCCACGTGCTTTCAATGCCGGTGGAGCCGGCGTCGCCGGAACCGGTGTTCGGCGGCTGGACGCCACCACCCTGGTTACCGCCGGACGGGGTCGCTGTTGCGACGACCGGGGGCGATGTCGGGACGGCGGTGTTCGGGACGGTCGTGTTGGCCGCTGTGGGCGTGCGCGTCGGCGTTGCCGTGTTCACGCATGTGCGCTGCGGCGTCTCGTTGCCGAAGGACTGAATTTGACCTACGGCCGTGTTGGTCGGCAGCGGCGTGTTGGTCGGAACCGACGACGTGTAGGACGGCATGGGCGTGTGCGTGTACGTGTGTGTCGGTGTGAACGTGACACACTCGTCAGGGTCCTCACCAGCGAAGGCGGTGTTCCCGCCGGACGTCTGGCTGAGGGCGATGAGTGCGATTCCGGCGGTCACGGCCGCCAATCCTGCCAATAGTGCTTTTCGGGACATGGGTGGGGTTCCTCCTCCTTGAGCTGTTACTTCTCCAAGCAGTGAACATCGTAGTCCAACAGATCAGAGAAGTCAACAGATCAGCTATGCCGACTCCGTGTCAGCTTCGTTAATGTTTTGATCCTCCAGATAATTGACGGCTCATTATCTCCGATTGGGGCGGTTGGGGGAAGGTTGCCGCTCGACTCACAGCCGGGGGGCTGTACCACATATCCTGCCCTGGTCGCCTCATCACCCATATCCACGCGCGGGCTGAAGGCCCGCGCTACAGTCGCGCCGTGGGCGCGAGAGAGGGGCGCGATGGTGCGCCCCTCTTTCACTATCGACCGTTGTTAGTTCTTCCGAAGGCCGTAGCCGAGGGCGCTGGTGCCGCCGATGGCGAGTGCAAGGCCGGCGGCGATGACGAGCCAGTTGGTGGTCGAGCCGGCAGCGTCGCCGTTGCTGCCGGTGCTCGGAGGTGTCAGATCACCCGCGCCAGCGTCACCACTGGGTGTGCTGGTGGCGACGGGCGGTGCCGTCGTGCTGGTTGTGGCCGGCTCCGTCGGGACTTCTACCGTGTTCTCAGGCGTGCTCTCGGGCGTCGGCGTATGGGTCTTCGGAGGGGTCTCCTCCGTCGGCGTGCACTCGGGCGCCTGGGCCATAACGAGGTCGCTGCCCGTCTCGATCGCGCCCTGCTGGAGGCAGGGGTCGGCTGTCGGATCGGGCGTTGGCGTTGAATCGCCTACGGCTTGAACAGTGCTGCTGCCGCCCGAGATGGCAATGCTGGTGCCGGCGAGCGCGATGGCCGCGAGGACAGCGGCGGCGCCGACTATAACGAACGCTTGACGAGGTATACGCATGTCTGTTCCTCCTGTTTTTCGGCAGCGGGCTGGCGCTCGCTACCGATCATCCAACTCAGCAGATCGTACACGATACGGGTCTCGAATGTGCGAAGAGGGGGCACGGCCTGTGCCCCCTCTTCTTCAATTCTTGCGTGAATCCGCTATCCGTTAGCTCCGGCGAAGGCCGTAGCCCAGCGCGGCGGTGCCACCAGCTGCAAGCGCGAGACCGGCAATCACCAGCCAACCCACGCTCGCAGCGCCCGTGTCACCATGGCTGCCCGTGCTCGGCGGCGTGAGACCACCAGCGCCAGCGTCACCGCTCGGGGTGCTGGTCGCAACGGGCGGTGCCGTCGTGGCAGTCGTGGCAGGCTCGGTCGGAACTTCCACCGTGCTCTCAGGCGTACCTTCGGGCGTCGGCGTGTGAGTCTTCGGTGGGGTCTCCTCCGTCACGGTGACGCAGGGGTCCTCACCGACGGCCGACGCCTGTATGCACGGGTCGGTCGTCGGGTCAGGCGTTGGGTCCGGGGTTGTGTAACCGCTGGCGAAGGCGGTGTAGTCCGTCCGGCCCTGCGAGAACGTCGTTGCGCCGATTGCAATGGCGACCAGCAGCGCTGCGGCGCCGGTGACTGTGAATACTTGGCGGGGTATGCGCATTCCATTTCCTCCTGGGATTTATGACGTGATGTCAAGCTTCCAACTGAATTGAGGATAGCGGGAGGGGATCGAGCGAATCAACCGATAACGGGTTAACTTGCGATTGCGTGGGCGTGACATTCGGGTGTTCCCTGACGCTTTCGGTAGTACTTATGTCGCGTGCGCCGCGATGTTGGATGTTAGATGTTGGATGTTGGAGACTTGCGTGCGACGGACGCGATCAGAGTGGGGTTCGGATGAACGTTATCGCTGAGGGTAAGGCGCCGTATTTGGCGGTGGATCCGGATGGGTTTCGGGCGCATGTTCGCGAGCATAAGCAGCGGGCGCTGACGCCGCGGCTGATGACGGCGGCGGAGGCGGTGTCGCGATACGTCGCTGAAGGCGACTACTTTGCGTACGACTGCAACTACTTCCAGCGCGGGCCATCGACGCTGATCCGCGAGGTGATCCGGCAACAGAAGAAGGATCTCTGGCTCTGCGGGAAGTTCACGTACGTCGACATCGGGCTGCTGGCGGGCGCGGGATGCGCGTCGAAGGTGGACTGCGGCTTCTTCTGGCCCGGCGCGGCGGTCGACAATCGCGTGAAGGACGGGCGACTGGAGGTGTACGAGTACAGCAACATCGTCATGACGCTGCGGCTGCAGGCGGGGGCGATGGGGTTGCCATTTCTACCGGTGCGGTCGTTCGGCGGGACGGACGGGTTTGAGCACTCGGGGTGCAAACTGGTCGAAGATCCGTACACGGGCAAGCCGATCACCATCGTGCCTGCGCTGAACCCGGATGTGTCGATCATCCATGTACAGCAGGCGGATGTGTTCGGCAACGCGCGCGTCTTCGGGACGGGGATCTCGCACGAAGACTGCGCACTGGCGTCGAAGAAGGTGATCGTGTCGGCCGAGGAGATCGTCGATACGGAGGAGATCCGCCGCGATCCAGGTCGCACAAGCATCCCCTACTATGCGGTCGATGCGGTGGTGCATGCGCCGATGGGTGCGTGGCCGGGCAACTGCGGCGGCTACTACGGCAGCGATACGCCGGCGGTGATCGAGGCGTTCGGTGCGATCTCGCGTGATGCGGTGGAGGCGTACGTCGAGAAGTACGTGACGCCGTTCGCGAGCGATGCGGAGATGTTCGAGAAGCTGGTGGGGGCGGAGCGGCTGGCGAAGCTGCGGGAGAATGAGACGATCAAGGACGGGTATCGGGCTTGATGCGCTGTGGCGCTTTACGGCCGAAGATGGAATGTAGATGGTGGACGATGGATCGGCGCGACTCGACCGAGGGCTAGCGAACAGAGGCATCACTGATGGCAGAGGGAACGACGAAGAAGGAACTGATTGCCGCGCTGAAGACGTCAGGGGACGACCTTGTTTCGCGCGTGTCGAAGATGGATGACGGGGCGCTGGCGCAGGGGCGGTACGAGAACGGGTGGGACGCGAAGCAGATCCTCGCGCATGTCGCGAGCATCGAATGGACGTACAAGAAGCTCGTCGAGAACGCGAAGCAGCCGCGGGCGGCGGCGCGTCCGGACAAGGGGCTGGACGCCGGCAGCGCCACTGCTGGAACTAACGCGATCGACGACTACAACGCGCGTCAGGTGGCCCGGCGAGCGGACAAGTCGGTGAAGGAACTGCTGCTGGAATTCAAGGAGAACCGCGCGGGCACGATCGCTGCGGTAGAGTCGTGTGACGACGAGCTGTTGTCGCAGGCGACGCGCTCGGCTGGTGGCGCGCAGGGGACGCTGGCGGATGTGCTTCGGTTCGTTGCGGTGCAGCATGTCGAGCAGCACACGCGGGATCTTGTTGGCGGTTAGTCGTCGGTCGTCAGTCGTCGTTTGGGAACCACAGATTTCACCGATTTCTCAGATGGGCTGCTTGGCGCTTCGTCGCTGGCCCGGAAGCGGCTCGATATCGCCTCGAAGGGCAGCTGTTCTCATCGAGGATTCGTCGTGCTCGACGACGCGGGCTGAAAGCCCGCGCTCCGGCGGCGCGTTCGCTGGGCTGACCTCCTGTCGGGTGATCCCTTAGGTGCCGATGATCCTCGTATATGGAACGCGCGAACACTCTTGGCTGGCGGCCGGCGCTTGATGGCCTGCGCGCAATCGCGGTGGTCTGCGTAGTGCTGTTTCACTTCAACACCAAGCCGCGGCTGCCGGGCGGGTCGCTGGGCGTCGACCTGTTCTTCGCGCTGAGCGGCTTTCTGATCACGACGCTGCTGATCGAAGAGTGGTACACGACGGGCACGATCTCGCTCGGCCGGTTCTACGTGCGGCGATTCCTGCGGCTGTTTCCAGCGTTTTTCGCGTTCGTGGTCGTCGTCGTTGGCGTGAAGGTCGTGTTTCGAGACACCGAGTTCGCGGGGCACCCTGCGATCAGCGACACGCTTGAGAACGCCGCGTACGGTTTGGCCTACGTGTACAGCTGGGCGATCGCGTTCGACAGCGTGGAGTCGTTCGGGTTCGGCCATCTCTGGACGCTGTCGATCGAGGAGCAGTACTACCTCGTGTGGCCGGTGCTGCTGCTGGTCATGCTGCGGTTGCGGCTACCTCTTCCGGCGGTGATCGCGGTGACTGGCGTGCTCGCGCTTCTCTCGACCTCGGTGCCGTGGATACTCGGCGATCCGACATGGCGGCGGCTCTACTACGGCGCGGACTATCGGGCGCACGGGCTCCTCATCGGAAGCATGGCGGGCATGTTGTTCGCGGGCGGGTTCATTCGAGCGAGCAACTTTCGTCATCCAATCGCGCTGGTCGCCGTGGGAGTGAGCGCCGCGTACATCGCTGGCATCATGCTGTTCTCCTCGGACAAGGCAGTGTTTCTGTTCATGTTCGGCTATCCGCTTGTTGCTGTTGCTTCGGCGCTGATCGTCGTCGCGACGGCGTTTGTCTCCGGCGGGTGGCCGCTGCGCATTCTCGGAAATCACGTGGTCACGTACGTGGGCAGGCGGTCGTACGCGATCTATCTGTGGCACTTGCCGATCGGTCAGTGGTTCCGCCACCTCGACGCGCCAGAGCAGCTCCTCGTTGCAGGCGGCCTGACGCTGGTTGCGGCGGAGCTGTCGCACCGACTGGTCGAAGGGCCCGCCCTGTCGCTCCGCAAGCGGTTCGAGGCACGGCGCACTGTTGCTCCGGAGCCGGCGCCCGCGCCAATCGCAGACGCGCTGCCGCAGATCGCTGCCTGACTCGCCTGCGTTCGTCGCACGTCCTATCATGGTCGCTATCCGAGGCCACGAGGAGATGAGCTCTTCGGTGTCGACGGGCGCTCGACCACGAAATCCGCGCGGGCTGAAGGCCCGCGCTACAGTCCAATCAGGGCGCGCGCTACAGTCCAGTCAGGGCCCGCGCTACAGACGTGATGGCACAGCAACAGGAGCGGTGATGACCAACAGTCTTGGACTGCGTGAAGGCATCGGTACGCGTGCGGCGTCGTTCAACGAGCGCGAGATGCAGATCTGCACGGTCGCGCGGATGGTCGAGGACGGGAAGACGTACTGGGTGGCGGGCGGAGGCTCGCCGATGTACGCGGCGCTGCTGGGCATCCGGCTATACGCGCCGAGTGCGCAGTACATCACCGAGGACGGCGTTATCGCGCCGGAGCCTATGCTGCCGTTCGAGCCGGTGATGACGATGGTGTCGTCGCGGGCGGGGTATCGCGCGCTTGCGTGGGGGACGATGAACACGGCCGGCAACCACGCGCAGGTGGGGCTGATGGACTACGGCATCCTCAACACGTTGCAGGTCGACCAGCACGGCAACATCAACTCGACGGCGATCGGCGAGTACGGGTCGGGCGCGCGGCGGTTCGGCGGGCCGGGCGGCGCGGACTCAATCGCGGCGTTGTGCTGGCGGACGATCCTGATGACGGACCAGGAGAAGCGCAAGTTCGTCGAGCGCGTGGACTTCATCTCGTCGCCTGGGTTTCTCGACGGGACGGAGGGCGCGCGCGAACGCGTCGGGCTGCCGCCGGACACGGGGCCGTTTCGGGTTGTGACACCGTGCGCGATGTATGACTACGGCGATCCGGTGGCTCACCGCAAGTTGCGGTTGGTCGCACGGGCGCCGTGGGTGTCCGTCGATGATGTGCTGGAGGAGTGCGAGTTTCTTCCTGTTGTCGCCGATGACGTCGCCGTGCTGGACTCGCCGACGGAGGAAGAGCTGGAGATCTTGCGCACGGAGTTGGATCCGCGCGGTCAGAACACGGGCGAGCGCGGAACGTGGGTTATTTACGACGCCGACTCTGGTGAGTACACGCGGGCCGGCTAGGAACCACAGATTTCACGGATTGCACAGATGGATTGGGACGGAGTGTTGATATGACTTCCGAAGATGGTCTGTATCCGTCGACGTTGATTACGCTGGAGCGGACGCCGGCGGTGCTGCGGACGATGCTCGAGGGACTGCCGGCGGAGGTGATCGACGCGCGCGGGGTTGAGGGTTGGACGGCGCGGGACGTTGTCGCGCACCTGCTGTCGATTCACTATGCCGCGAACGTGCAGCGCGTGAAGTGGATTCTCGACGGCGACAATCCCGTCGTGCCGAATGTGGATGAGGATGCCGTGCTGGAGTCGTCGGGCATGCGGATCTGGCCGCTGCCGAAACTGCTCGACCAGTACGCGTCGGCGCGCGCGGAGTCCGTTGCGTGGCTGCGGACGCTGACGCCGGACGATTACGCTCGCACGGGACGGCACGAGGTCGCGGGCGTGATCAGCGTCGCGGATGTGTTGCACCACATCGCGTACCACGACCTGATCCACATCGCGCAGACTGCGAAGTTGATCTCGGGGCCACTCGAGGAGCGTCGTGGGCGGATGCGGGATGGATTTCCGGCGGACTAGCCGACAGCGACAACACTGGAAACGCCGATGACGGCTGCAAGATCCACAAGGATCGGCGCCGTATTTCGCCTGATGGTCGGCAACAGTTCGATGTTGATCTCCAACTCGTCGCACTGATGTTCATCCCATGCTCTCGCCACTGAATCGAACAGGCCCGTGCGTTCGGCATCCGCGGGCGTTGTGGTGATCTCTCCGGTCAGCATTAGTCGGAGGTAGTCGGCGGGCTGGAGGAGGTGTTGGACGCGCTTGTACGCGATGGGCTGGTGCTGGCGCAGCCATGTGAACGGGTGGGGGCCGCGAACGTCGCCTTCGAGGACGGCCGGACGGATGACTTCGCGTTCTCCGTCGAGGAAGGCTGCGGCTGCGAAGTCGCTTGCGACGGTGATCGTCGTAGCGGCTGTTAGCGACGTGCTCTTTCGGAGGGCGGCGAGTGTCGCGGTGAGCGCGTCCCACCAATCTTCGGGGCGCTGCTCCTTCCAACCGGCATCGGGCGCGCGCGTTTCCACAGACGAGAATGCTTCGGCGATGACTTCGCCGGCCGCATCGCGTGCGGTTGCGATCAGCCCATCGGTGGTGAGGCGCAGTTGGAGGGTCGTTGTAGGCATGCGGCATCGTACCGTCACCTAACCGGCGCACCACCGTCATCGGAGCGTAACGCTCGCTCGCTAAGTCAAATGCGCTACCAGTAGCCGGAGATGGGCGAGGCCCAGTCCTGGCTGTCACGCTGCGCAGTCCGCTCCCGCGGACACAACGGTGGAAGGCGAAGTCTCCCGTCGGCGCGCACCCTAGTCGGGACCGTGGCAGCGGGAGGCGGACTTCTTCCTCGATGGGCATTGTCCCACACACACTCCGGCGCAACACCATCCACCGGCCGCAGCGTGACAGCACAGGCAGCCTGTCAGCCGTCAGGTACGAGCTGTCACCTATCAGCTTCGTCGCGGGCAGTCGACATGCGTCGATGGCGACGACCTCCGAGACCCCTTTGCTATCCTGTCAAGAACGATTTTGCTGGCGCGAAGCTCATGCTGACGCGCTTGCTTAGCTGACCGGTTCCCCAGCCCCGGAGGTTGAACTTGGCGACGAAGGCGAAGGTAGCGATTCTGCGGACGAAGCCGGAGACGGCGCTCGAGGACTACGAGCGACTAATGCACATGGCCGGCGTGACGGAAGCGCTGGATAAGTCAGCGACCACCATCCTCAAGGACAACATCTCCTGGCACTTCCCGTTTCCGTCGGCGAACACGACGCCTTGGCAGCTCGAGGGCGCGGTTGTCGCGCTGCGGAAGGCCGGGTACGACGATCTCGTCTGCGTGCAGAACAAGACGGTCGTGACGAATGCCTTCAAGGGCGAGGATCTGAACCACTACGTGCCCGTCTTCAAGCACCATGAAGTGCCGACGCTGTTCAACTTCCGCGACATGAACTGGGAGGTGTACAAGCCGAAGCGCCCGATGCTGGTGCTCGACAAGATCTTCCCGGACGGCATCCAGATCCCGGACTACTTTCACGGCAAGAACGTCGTCCATCTGCCGACGATGAAGTGCCACATCTATACGACGACGACGGGCGCGATGAAAAACGCGTTCGGCGGGCTGCTGAACACGAACCGCCACTACACGCACAGCCATATCCACGAGACGCTCGTCGACCTGCTGGCCATCCAGAAGGAAATCCACACGGGGATCTTCGCGACGATGGACGGATCGACGGCGGGTAACGGGCCGGGGCCGCGCATCATGCATCCGACCACGAAGAATGTGATCCTTGCGTCGGCCGACCAGACGGCGATCGACTCTGTCGCGACGAAGATCATGGGCTTTGATCCGATGCAGATCGACTACATTCGCATCGCGCACGAGCAGGGGCTCGGCATCGGAGACCCGGCGGAGATCGAGATCGTCGGGGATGCGGATGTCGCGAAGGAGGACTGGCAGTTCAAGGTCGGTGGCCACATCCACAGCTTCCTCGGCTACCTCGCGTGGTTCGGGCCGACGAAGTTCCTGCAGAAGGCGATCATGCACACGCCGCTCGTGGCCGGGCCGATCATGTTCAGTGAGGTCTTCCACGACTACTACCACTGGCCGCTGAAGGAGCGGAAGGTGTACGAGCGCTGGCTCGCGGAGTCGCCGTGGGGACATCTGTTTGCGAAGTACGACGCGACGGGGGCGCAGGCGCCATCAACGGCGCCGGTGACGGCATAGCAATGGAACGCCAAAACATCAGCAGCGGGTCGAAGTGGGAACCTACGGTCGGCTATTCGCGGGCGGTACGGGTAGGGAACCAGGTGTTTGTATCGGGCACGGCGCCGGTCGCCGAAGGCGGTGGCACACACGCGCCAGGCGAGGCGTATGCGCAGACGAAGCGCTGCCTCGAGATCATTCTGAAGGCGCTGGCTGAGGCGGGCGCGTCAGCGAAGGATGTCGTGCGGACGCGGATGTTTGTGACCGACATCTCGCGTTCGGATGAGTACGGTCGGGCGCATGGCGAGGTATTTGGGGATATACGGCCGGCCACGGCGATGATCGGGGTGGCGGCGCTAATCGAGCCGGACATGCTGATTGAGATCGAAGCTGACGCTGTGATTTTGGGCTGACACGCACGCTGCCACGAAGGGCCGAGACCAACTATTCGCTCCACTGTGCGGGCGGCCACATAGGGCCGCCCCTACGACGCCTCCTAACTTGACGGGCTTCGCAACATCCCTGCCACAACCCGCAGCGCTGCTTCGCTTAGACTTTGTAGACACCCGCATTCCACATTGAGGGATATGGCAAACACGCCCCACAGCCGCTTATGCATGCCGATCCTGCTGGCCGTCATCACGATGTTGGCCGCGGTGGTCGTTGCTGCGCGCTGCCCGACGAAGGAGCCGGCTGGGTCGGGGATCCTGGAGTTTGGCGTCGGCGTGGACGCGCGGGCGATGGAGGAAGAGATCGCGCTTGGCGTGAACCCGCTGTTCACGTGGGAGGAGCTTGAGCCAGTCGAGGGCGCGTATAACTGGGCGCCACTCGACGATGTGATCTCTGAGGCGCACGCAAGCGGACGCAAGGTGGCGCCGCGGGTGTACACGAATGAAGTTGACTTCGGGCAGGCGACGCCGGACTGGGTGTTCGATGCGGGGGCGCAGGCGTATACGATGGACGTGGCGTCGTCGACGCTGCAGCCGGTGCCTGGCGACGACGTGTTTGAGGAGAAGTTCGGCACATTTCTTGAGGCGCTGGGCGCACGGTACGACGGGCATCCAGCGATTGAGTTCTTCCAGACGAACGCCGGCATGGGTGCATACGGCGAGATGATCTGGGCTTACGATGAAGCTTCGACGCCGCCCGGATACTCGGACGACGGTCAGGTTGCGATCACGAACGACTGGATTGACCGCTGGCGGAACGCGTTTCCGACGACGCATCTCGTGTTGATGCAAAACTTTATCGGCGACGGCATCGCGGAGGACGTGGGTGCGTACGCGGCTCAGCGAGGTTTTTATTTGCAGTCGAACTCGCCGTACCAGGAGCCGGCGGCGGCGGCGATCCTCGCGAATCACGATGACCGGACGAAGATCATTCTCGAGATTGAGAACCGTGGCTGTACGGATGCCGAGGGAGCGCCGTTCGATGCGCTGATTGACGAGGTGTTTTCATACGGGTTCGCGATCGATTATCTCGTCGTGTGCGGCGACAGTCTCGATGAAGCTGGATTGCAGCGAGCCAACGATGCTCTGCGGAAGCCGTAGTAGACACAGGTACACTTTCACGCATGAGCGATGACTGCCTGTTCTGCAAGATGGCGTCGGGTGCGCTGGACGTCGGGAAGCTTCACGATGACGACCTCGTGTTCGCGATCAAAGACATCAATCCGCGCGCGCCCACGCACCTGTTGGTGATTCCGAAGGAGCACATCGTCGATGGGCGAGATGTGCGCGCTGAGCACGGGCCGACGGTCGCGCGAATGTTTGTCGTGGCGGCGGCGCTCATGGAGAGCCTTCAACTCGCCAAGCGCGGGTACAGGATTGCGTTCAATGTCGGCGAGGACGCCGGGATGACGGTGCCGCATCTTCACATGCATGTTTTAGGCGGCCGCCGCCTCGGCGCTGAAGGCTAAGGGGCGTCCTGTGCGAACCGTTGCCAACGCCGACACGTATGTCTACTGATGCTGCGCCGATACAGCCCACACCTGGTCTTCTTAGGAGTCGTTCTCTTCGGGCTCGCGTGGTCGCTCGTTGCGATGGCTCTGCTCCCATTTCCGGAGCAGGGGCGTGACTACAACACGGGCGAGTTTCTCGTGCGCCACTCATGGGTGAAGTTTGCGCGCGTCGGGACGTCGCCGTTTCGGGCTGACCTGTCGGAGCCGGCGAAAGATGCGCACGTGGCGCGGTTCTTCGAGCTGAATCAGCTCATCGCGGACGCCGAACGGACTGCGGGCGACCCTGCGACGGTCGCGAGCGCGGCTATCGCTGCTGAGACGACGGCCTCGGAACTACGCGATGAGCGGGCGTCGATCGAGAACCGCGTTGAGGAGATCCTTGAGGGACGGCTGACAGCGGTGATCGACGACCTAGGGCTGACGCGGCGCATCGGGACGGAGATCGTGTGGCCGCCAGTGAGTATTGAGTTCGAGGAGCCGCCGTCGTTGCTCGTGCAGTCGCCGCGAAATGAGATCCGACGGGAGAGCGACCGGCTGCTCGAGAGCGGGCTGCCGATCGACGACCGGCTGGAGATCGAGGCCGAGGCGGAGGCGGACGGCGAGACATCGGCGGTGGTCGTGAACGTCGGCGCGATCGCGATGTACCCGGCGATCGTGCCGCCGCGAACGGACTATCGCTCGACGCTGCAGACCATCGCGCACGAGTGGATTCACCACTACCTGTTCTTCGCGCCGCTGGGGCGAAGCTTCTACGAGAGCGACCGGCTTGTGACACTCAACGAGACGGTGGCGAACGTCGCGGGCGATGAGCTGGGTGAAGTGATGTACGCGCGCTATCCGCTCGAACGCGCGCCGGAGTTTGTCAGCGCGATGCCACTCTCTCTCGGCACGCGTCCCAAAGCGCAAGCGCAGGATGAGTTCGCTTTTGGGCGCGAGATGCGCGCGCTGCGGTTGGAGGTGGACGCACTGCTGGCGGGCGGACAAGTGGAGGAGGCGGAGCGGCTGATGGAGGAGCGGCGGTTGGTGTTCGTTGAGCACGGGTACTACATCCGGCGGATCAATCAGGCGTACTTCGCGTTCCACGGGTCGTACGCGGACACACCGGCATCGAGCGATCCGATTGGGCCGAAGATGGTCGATCTGCGTGACCAATCGTTGTCGTTGAAGCGGTTTCTGGAGGTCGCGCGGGAGTTTGTTTCGGTGGAGGATCTGGATGCGGCGATGTCAGGCGCTCGCTAACGCTACCCGCAATGCAGCGAGATTCTCTCGCGGCGATGAATCGGTATTGTAAACGCTGGACCCGCAGACGAGGACGTTTGCGCCGGCTCGGGCGCACGAAGCTGCGTTGTTCGACTTTACGCCGCCGTCGACTTCGATGTCTGGCTTGAGGCCGCGGACGTCGAGCATTGATCGCAGGTCTCGGATCTTGTCGAGCATGGAGGGCAGCATCTTCTGGCCTCCCCAGCCCGGGTTGATCATCATCACCATCACCTGATCGGTGACGTCGAGCACGTTCTCGATCGCCGACAAGGGCGTGGCGGGGTTGATGCAGATGCCGGCGCGCTTGTTCATCGCCTGGATGGTACGGAGGAGGCGGTCGGCGTGGGCGGTCGCTTCGATGTGGAAGTTGATGATGTCGCCACCGGCTTCAGCGAAGGCTTCGAACTGCCGTTCCGGGTGCTCGATCATGAGGTGGATGTCGAGCGGGAGTTTCGTGACTTTGCGCACCATCTCGACGACGATCGGACCGAAGGTGATCGGTGGGACAAAGTGGCCGTCCATCACATCGAGGTGGATTATGTCGGCACCGCCATCGTCGGCCGCCCGGATCTGGTCGGCGAGCGCACCGAAGTCGGCAGTGAGAATGCTGGGGGCGAGTTTGATGGTGGTCATCGGTCGTCGGTCTTCAGTCGTCGGTCTTCAGTCGTCGGTACTCGGTGAGGTGTCTCACTTCTTTTTCGTCCGCGGCTTCGCCGATCGTGAATTTGTGCCCTTCTTGGATACGGGCACAGGAGGCTGCGCCCCTACGGGTTGGAGGTAGCCCTGGATTCGCTTTCGATTGCGGCGGAGTTCGGACTGGACGCGTTTTGGCGCTGTGCCGCCGGGGACATCGCGGGCGCTGACTGACGCCTTCGCGTCGATCTTGAGCACGTCCTTCTCGAACAGGGGCGACATGCGCTCGTAGTCGGCGAGAGGCAGCTCACCGAGTTCGACGCCCTTCGATTCGGCGAGGCGGACGAGCTTGCCGACGGTCTCGTGCGCGTCGCGAAACGGCAAGCCCTTGTGCGCGAGGTAGTCGGCGATGTCGGTTGCCAGCGAGTAGTTGGCGACGGCAGCGGCGGCCATGCGGTCGGCGTTGATCGTGACCTTCGGCAACATCTCGGCGAACACTTCGAGCGTCGGGAGCAGCACGTCCTCAGTGTCGAAGAGGGCGGGCTTGTCCTCCTGCAGGTCGCGGTTGTATGTGAGAGGGAGGCCCTTGAGCGTCGTCAGGATGTTTACGAGGCCACCGATTGTCCTGCCGGTGCGCCCGCGCGCGAGTTCCGCCACGTCCGCGTTCTTCTTTTGCGGCATGATGCTCGAACCGGTCGCGAACGCGTCGGGTATCCGGATGAAGGCGAACTCCGCGCTCGACCAGAGGATGAGTTCTTCGGCGAGGCGAGAGACGTGCACCATCGCGAGCGTGGCGGCATAGATGTAGTCGGCGACGAAATCGCGATCGGAGACAGCGTCAAGGCTGTTGGCGATGACGTTGCTGACGGAGAGTTCGTCCGCGACGGACTGCCGATCGATTGGATAAGGGACGCCGGCGAGTGCTCCCGCGCCGAGCGGCAGCGCATCCATCATGCCGTGCGCGAAGGCGAAGCGCTGCGCGTCGCGGTCGAACATCTGCACGTAGGCGAGCAGATGATGCGCGAACAGTACGGGCTGCGCGCGCTGCAGGTGCGTATAGCCTGGCATGATCACCGACGCGTTGGCCTCGGCGAGGTCGAGCAGCGAAGACTGCAGGCGAATGAGCGATCCGATCGCGTCGGCGCAGGCGCTCATCGCGTAGAGGCGTGTGTCCGTCGCGATCTGGTCGTTGCGGGATCGCGCGGTGTGCAATCGGCCC
The DNA here is from genome assembly GCA_021731085.1 of Dehalococcoidia bacterium. Taxonomy (GTDB): domain Bacteria; phylum Chloroflexota; class Dehalococcoidia; order DSTF01; family JACRBR01; genus JACRBR01. The sequence goes on along the minus strand of JAKFYB010000026.1, from coordinate 5,612 downwards.
GCAACGGCGCCGATCTTCGCTGTCAGCCGCGTCTCAACGTTCATGTGGACGTCTTCGAGTTCTGGCCGCAGCGTGAACTCGCCGCTCAGCCACTCATCGGCGATCTCCTCGAGGCCACGGATGATGAGGTCGGCGTCCTTCTTCGTGATGATGCTCCGGCGGCCGAGCATACGGGCGTGGGCGATCGACGCCTGTATGTCGTACTCGACGAGGCGCGCGTCGGCGCCGATGGATGACGTGTACGCTTCGACGATTTCCGCCATTGGGTCCGTGAAGCGGCCTCCCCACAGCTTCGCGTCGCCTTTGCCGTTGGCACTGGCGGGCGTTACGGAGGCGCTGGCTCCGTCTGCTCGAGCAGGTCGCTTGCGTCCTTTCGGATCAGCAGATTTAGCCATTTGCCATCCACTTCAACGGCGCGCCGCTCGTATTCCTCGAACAGGCGCTCATTAGTCACCATGTCGATCGGCGCCGGAATAAACACATTGGCCAGGCGGCCGTAGCCTGCCTCGCCAACCGGGCTATTCGTGAGGCCATCGAACAGCAGGATGATATCAGGCTCCTGATCGAGCACGTACTCGGAGTCGTACTTCTCGTGGCCGGCTGCCAAACCGCCGAGGTCCAGATCTCGGTGCGCGATGTGCTCGTCAGTGATGCCCAACATATCGATGACATGCAAACGGGATTCGTAGCCGAACGCCCCAACCGGAATGAGAGCGACGGACGTGTCGTCCGGAAAATTGGCACGCATCCAACGGCCAATCTCGACGCGTTCTTCTACCGCCTCGCGCTCACCACGCGTGTCAATAGCGTCGACGGCCTGCGGGTGCACGGTGACGGCAACGGCCGCGAGCACGGCGAGCGATGCGATGGCTTCCGCAGCGTAGCGCTGGCGCGGCATGGCGCTACGCAGTCGCGTCGCGACGGCGACAGCGGTCACCGCCATGACGCTGTAGTACAGCGGGAGGATGGGCGCGAGGAAGCGGTAGCGCAGGAGCGAGTCACCGCCCACCCACGCGGTGTAACCGAACCAAACGCCAGTGAGCACGAGCACGTAGGCGGCGGCGGTGCGCCGGACTGCGCTCTCGGCGATGGCGAGCGGGAGGAGCAGCAAGAGCCAACCGCCGGACTCCTGCAGGAAGGCGAGGATGTACTTCACGCCGCGGTCGAGCTGATCGAGGCCGTCGCCGACCTTGGCGTAGTACGTGTTCGGGAAGAACCAACCGTAGTAGTCGGTGCGCCAGACGAAGTACGGGACGTAGATCACGGCGAACAACGCTGCCCACAACGCGACTTGCCACGCAGCATGCACGCCGGTGCTCAGCCGCTCTGTACGCGGCGCATTGCGCACTCGTACGAACGCGTCGCCAAGCTTGAAGATGCCTGATACGGCGAAGAACAAGATCCCATCAGCCCGCGCCAACGCGACGAGTGCCCAGACGATGCCGGACGTGGGGAACCAGCCTGCTACCGCGCCGTGTGGACGCTCGCGGAAGTGCAGCAGGATGCCAGCGAGCGAGAGCGACGCGAACAGTGGCGCTTCGAGGCCAGCTGTTGCCCACATCGACCACGCGCCGCTCGCCGCGAGCAGGACGCAGGCGAGGAAACCGGCGACGCGCCCGGGATTGCCCGGCAGGATCTCTCGCGTGACGGCGTATGTGCCCGCGGCGGCCGCAACGGCCAGCCCGTACCCGAGCCAGCGGCCCGTGAACACGATGTCAGCGCCGAGCTTGTGCGTGCCTGCGAGGATGCCGACCCAGAGGAAGTTCGTGTAGCCCTCGACGCGGTCGCCTTCATTCCAGACGGGTCCGATCCCGTCCGCGAGATTCTGCGCATAGCGGTACGAGATGTAGGCGTCGTCGCTGGTGTAGTGAAAGTAGAAGTGTTGTAGGAGGATGATGACGGCTGCCGCGGCTATGGCGGCGATATGCCATTGCCGAGTCAGGCGACCGAATGCTCCGGCCAGCGCGACGGTGCCGACGACGCCCAGTACGAGCCAGGGGAAGTTCATGCTGGGGTGGCCCTCGGTGTCACGGGCTTCATTGTAGGGCCAACGGCACGAGGCCGCGCCAGCACCTAGTTCTTCAAGATCGGAAGTTCCGTCAGTTCGATGAGGTTCCAGATGGTGAATTCGGGGCTGGCACCTTCGCCTTCGGCGTAGTTGCCCAGGGCGCGGCCGGTCTGGGCGCGCGTCGCTGCCGCCTTCACATCGCCGTCGCCGTGTTGTCCCTCGCCGACCTGGTCGTCAGCGTGCGGGGGATCAGGTTTGCGGATGCGGCGCCAGACGGCCGTCATGCCGAGCGCCTGGGAGCCCAGGACGTCGGCTTTGAGGCTGTCGCCGACCATCACGCACTCCTCCGGCGCGACCTTCATCTCGTCGAGCGCGTACTGAAAGCACTTCTCGTGCGGCTTCATGTAGCCGATGTCGCATGAGACGGCCACGGACTCGAAGTACTTATCTAGGCCGAGTTCGGTTAGTTCTTCGGCGAAACGCGGGCCACCGAAGACGCGATTCGTCACGCAGCCGATGCGGTAGCCGCTGTCGCGCAGCCAATCGAGCGTCGCGAAGGCGTCGTCGAACATCGTTCGGCCGAGCATCAGGCCGCCAAGGTTCCACGCGTCCCAGAGGCGCGCGCCCTGCTCGTACGTGAGATTGGCGCCCATGCCGTTGGCGATCTGGCGAACGACCTCATTGAAGTCGGGGCTGACGCAGTCTGACTCGTAGGCGGCGCGGTCGGCCTTCTCAACGCCAAGACGGATCTCGCGGCCGAGGAAGCGGAACTCACCCTCGAACGGGACGCCGAATTCGGTAAGGGCGCCGCTCACGCGCTTCATGGTCTCCATGCGGATGTCCTGAGCGGCCGGCATCCTCGGGAAGTGCCACAGGGTGTCGCCGAGATCGAAGAGAACTGCCTTGATGGTCATTTACGCCTCCGGGGGTGAGGTTAGCGATTGGCGGATTCAGGCGCTATGGGGCAGCCGGCGCCGGTCAATTTCTCGATTGGAGGCGTGGTTCGTTCGGGCGGGCGGATCTACACTTTGGTCACCCGCCTGAAGCTAGAACCCCGTCTCCAGTCTGATACGCCGCCCGCTGGCGCGCGTTGGTGTGTGCATGACGACACTTGCGCGGCCGAATCACCCTGCGCGCCTGGCCGGCGTCTTTGCCGCGAGCGTCGCTGCGTTCGCGCTGGTTGCCGCTGCCGCCGTCGCCTTGCTCTACATCTTCGATAGCGAGACGGGTTCGGACGGCGTGGGCGCTGGACTGCCGGTGAACGCGGACGTCCAGCTTCCTGCGGGCATGGTGATGGTGCGCAACGTCGGCGATGCTGATGCGTGGGAGGCGGAGCTTGGGTTCGCGCCGGTGGAGCCTGAAGCGCTACCGGATGGCCTTGGCGATGCGCTGTATTACGTGCAGCAGCCGGACGCGGCCGGACGATCCGCGGGGCATCTGCGATACGTGACCGAGGACGGCGGACTGTTGCTCGTCGTCGTCGAGCAGCAGGGGACGATCGCGAACGACCGGCCGATGCGCACTGGCGAGACGACGACGACGCGCGAGCACATCGAGTCGTTCGGATGCGGCACGATCGTGGTGACGGCGCAGCTATTCTTCAGCCTCGATACGCCGGGGGCTCCTGATGCAACGGCGTCGCTTGCCATCGCGGACAACTTCGTCGCCGGTATGCGCGACCAGTGCGGCTGATCGCGACGGACTCGCCATCTCCCAGCATCCTCAGACGATTGGTCACGCCTTATACACGGGCTTGCGTTTCTACGGTGTGCCGGAGTTTGGCAGGCAGTAGTAGAGGCCGATGGCCTTCGCTGTGATCAGCGAGTAGCGGTTGTCGAAGATGAAGGTGTACCCGCCGGGCACTTTTGCTTGCAGCACAAAGTCGTACGACGACTCGCGGGCGGTTACAAGTAACTCTTCGTTGTTGGGCGACATGAGTCGCATCATGATGTCGACCCGGCCGAAGCCGCCGTTTGCGTCGAAGGTGCCGCGCACGATGGTTCCCTTCTCGAGTAGCAGTACGTATTCGGCGGTGCCGCGGGCTTTCGCGGCGAGGTTTACGGTGGTGCAGTCTTGCGGGCGGCCGTTCGAGACGGCGCCGGCGTGTGCGGGAGAGCCGACGGCGCCGGGCTCCATGTTCGCGAGCATCACCCAGCCGCCGATCGTGAGCGCGGGCAGGCCCAGCACGAGTAGCGCGATAAAGAAGAACTTGCCCACGGATGCACCCCCGGCGTCCGCCTCCAGCGGACAGTCTGTTGGGAGTATCGGCAGGGGCGGCGGTGGCGGTTAGGGCGAACCCCTACGGGTCGAGCCTCCTTCTCGCTAATCCTCGGGGCTGAAGGCCCGCGCTACGGTGGTCGCTCACACCAAGCCGAGGCGGGTGAATTGGTCGTCGGGTGCTTCGATGGCTTTTAGCGCTTCGCGTAGGCGGTCTGCAGATTCAGCTTCCTTCGATTCGCCGCTGCGGTTCTCGTCTTCAGTGGGGTCGTTCTTGAGGTCGTAGAGGTGGTTGCCGCTGAAGCGGCCGTAGGCCCAGAACGGCAAGAGGTCGCCTTCGCGGAAGGGCTGGCGAATCACGGGGACCTTCGTACCGGGCATGTTGTCGAGGAACGCGCGCTCGTCGGGGGTGGGGAAGTCGTACTCGGGCATACCGTGGTGGACGGGCATGGACGACCAGCGGTTCGACCACATGCTGAGCGGCAGGTTTCCGTCTTGCGGCGCGCGGGCGTACTTGGTCTCGGCGTCGATGAGGTGTACTTCGCGGCCCCAGATGCCGGCGAGGACGTGGTCGCGCACGCGGTCTTTCTCGCCAGTGAGGACGGGGAGGAACGACTGGCCGTGCGTGCGGTGCTTTGGTGCGACGCCGAAGAGATCGACGAGCGTCGCGAAGATGTCGACGTTCGTCGTCAGGGCGTCGGTCGTGCCGGCTGTCGCGCCGGGCCAGGCGACCATCAGCGGGATGTGGCCGAGGGGGTTGAAGATGGGCGACTGCGGCTTGCCCCAGATGTCCTTCTCGCCGAGGTAGTGGCCGTGGTCGGTGCAAAGGAAGACGGCAGTGTCGTCCCAGAGATTGTTGCGGTCGAGGGCGTCCATCACGCGACCGAACCACTTGTCGATCATCGTGAGCTTGCCGCCGTATTGCGCTCGCACCTGATGGGCTTCGCGTTCGTCGAGCATGCCGCGCTTCTGGGCGGCGACGGCGTACGGCGGCCAGATGAGGTGCGCGCCCTCCCACGAGTCGTCGTACATGGAGGCGTAGGGTTCGGGCGTGTCGAAGGGTTCGTGGGGATCGAACTCGTCGACGAAGAGGAAGAAGGGCGCTTCGTGCGCCTTGGCGTTGTCGTCGAGCCACTGTTCTGTTGCGCGCATGACGCGGGGGCCAGGGAAGTCTTCTTCGCTGCGGAAGTAGCTGCGTGAGTTCTCGTACGGTTCGCGGCCGGGCGTGTTGATGATGGGCTGGCCGACGAAGCTGGGGTCGGGGCGGGTCTTCCATGGGTCGGACTCGCCGCCGCGCTGGTAGTCCCAGGCGTGGAAGTCGGTGTGGTAGTTATCGCCGCCGGTTTCGAAGAGATGGGGGTGGTCGGAGATGAGCATGGTCTTGACG
>JAKFYB010000011.1 GCA_021731085.1 Dehalococcoidia bacterium | reverse complement strand
AACCAATCGGGTGGTTCCACGGCGACGTCGAGGAGAACGGCTGCAGGTACTTGTCCCGCGTGCCGCCACCGGCGGCAGGCGTGTTCGTCCGCGTCGGTGTCGGCGCCACCGGCGTGTTGGTCCGCGTCGCGGTCGGTGCGAGCGGCGTCGGCGTGCGCGTGGCCGTCGGCGCGACCGGCGTGTTGGTGCGCGTTGGCGTTGGCGTACGCGTGGCCGTTGGCGCGACGGGCGTGTTCGTGCGCGTCGGCGTTGGCGTTGGCGTGCGAGTACGCGTCGGCGTCGGTGGCACCGGTGTGTTGGTGCGCGTCGATGTCGGCGTTGGCGTACGTGTGGGCGTGTTCGTCCGCGTTGCGGTGTTCACGGAGACGACGGTCTCGTCCTCCGGAATGCCCATCGTCGGCGTCTCCGTCGCCTGGGCCACAACGCCGGTCGACGTCGCGGTTGCCGTCGATGTCGCTGGTACAGGTGACGGCGTCGGCGTCAACGTTGCCGTCGGCGGCTGCGGCGTATTCGTCTTCGTTGGCGTGTTCGTGTTGGTGTTCGTCGCCGTCGGCGGCACGGGCGTCGACGTGCTCGTGTTGGGCACGGCGGTGTTCGTCGATGTCGACGTGTCATCCGGTACGACGGTCGGCGTTTCGGTGTCCGCAGGCACAGCCGTAGCTGTGTCGGCGGGCTCGGGCGTGTCGGTCGGCACTTCCGGCGTGGCTGTGTCGCCGTCATCCGGAGTCACGGTGGATGTGGCTGTGTCCTCTTCGACCGGCGTCGCCGTTACAGTCGCCGTATCGGTGGCGTCCGCGCCAGGCGTGAACGTGGCGGATGGGATCGGTGCGATCGTCTCCTCAGACGTTACGCGAGCTTCGGATCCGGCACCTGACCCAGACGCAACTCGCCGCTCTCGCCATCGGCGAAGCAGATCGCGGAAGATATCGGTGAACGTCTGCCGATCCTGCGTGTCGTTTCGGATCGCGAGTGATGTAAGCCGAACGGGCTCGCCATCGACACCGGGCGCGAAGGCCTCCGGCGGAACGACAACAACCTTCGTGTCGGCCGAGGGAACAAGAACCCCAGCTGGTGCGGCCGCAGCTTGCTTCGGCGCGGCCTTCTTCGTGGTGCCTGTCTCTCGCTGGGTGTGAATGTCCAGCACTTCAGCAGCGGGCTCGATCGGCGCCGCTGGTGCGGCGTCGGTCACGGCCTCTGCCTTGAACTCCGCAACGAGCGGATTCGAAGTTCCTCCGTCTTGCTGCACCGCGAACGCGGCGCCTGCTGCGATTACCCCAGCTGCCAGACCGACAGGCAGCCAGCGCATGTGATCGGACCGCACGGCGTGCAGCCACTCTGCGATGCGCTTCGAACTCAAGAAACACCCCCATACGCGGGCCGACGGCGCACGCCGGACCGACATCCCAAAACCCCTTGCGCTCAACCTCGGCCGACCGGATGCCGACCTGTTGCCGCTATTTGACGCCGTGTTCGAAAAAAGTCCGAGGGACCGGTTGCACTGGTGCGCCCAATTGCACCGGCCACCCCGCGCCACAACACGGCGCTTCCACACATCGATGGTTGGCGTTTGGCGGGAGGCCCGGAATGGGGGAGTGCCCTTGAGCGACCCTAAGGCCGAATCTGGGAGAGGCCTCTTATGGGGGGAAAGGAGGGCGTCAATAAGGGTTGTCGTCGTTAACCGACGAGTGATTTGCGGCGTTCCACAACACTGGGACTAGCGGGATCTTTGGGTGGTGGACTGCCTGGAACTTCAGCCGACTGTCGGCATGAGGGTTCGCGCGAAGCCGGTGAGTTCTGTCACGAGATCGTCGATGCCGGGCAACCAGCCGTGGTCGACGCCTGCAAAGACGCTGACCTTTGTGGTGCCGGACTCGATGCCGGACACGTTCGCCGATGGAGAGACCGGATCACGGTCACCGGTTGCGGCGAAAACTCGGAGTCCGAGCGGAAACGTAGGCACCGGCGCCATTGCGGTGGGCGGTGAGACGAGCACGAGACCCGCGAGGCTGTCATCTGCGACTGACGCGGCGATCATCGCGCCGAATGAGTAGCCGACGAGCAGCAAGTCCTTTGCCGGATGAACGCTGCGCATCGCCTTCATCGCCGCGAGCGCATCGTCTCCTTCGCCGCGACCCTCATCATACGTGCCTTCACTGCGGCCAGCGCCGCGAAAGTTGAACCGCAGAGAAGTCACACCTTCGTGCGCGAGCGCGTCGCAACATGCGACGACGACGTGGTTGTCCATATCGCCCCCGTATTGTGGATGCGGGTGCAGTACGACGGCCACGACGCTGCCGGTTCCGGCGTGCAAGCGGCCTTCGAGCTGTAGTTCGCCGCTCTTGAAATCGAATGGTTCGCTGGGCATTGATGTCTCCTTCCGGTCAGGGTGTTCAGCACACGAACTCACAGCCGGGGACGGCTGTGCGCATTGTCTTTTTGGCGCTCACATGCTTGGCTGTGCGTCATCGCGAATCACGACGACGCGGTCGATGCCCGCGAGGTCTTTTCTAGCGTGAATGTCCGCCGTTGGGAAGCAGCGCCGTGCTGTAGTGATGACGCTGTCCGCCTGTCCAGCGCCGATTTCGAGGGCTAGCACGCCCAAAGGCGCGAGATGCATGGGAGCGGCTGCGAGAAGTATCTCGATGACGGCGGTGCCGCGCTCGCCACCGATCAGGGCGGCCGCCGGCTCCCAATCACGTATCTCCGGCGGGAGGGCGGCCCAGTCGGCTCGTGAGATGTAGGGGAGGTTGGCGAGGATGACATCGAATGCGCCTTCGCCGCCCAGGAGATCGCGCTTCCCGAGTGTCACGCGTCCGGACACGTCCATGGCCGAGGCGTTTTCGGCTGCAAGTACGAGAGAGCCGTCGGACGCATCGACGGCAACAACGTGCGCGGTCACATTCGTGGACGTGATGGCGACCGCGATGGCACCCGTTCCCGTGCCGACGTCGATGATGCGGAGATCGTCGCCGCGATCGCGCAGCTCCTCCAGCGCGATATCGACGAGCATCTCGGTTTCGGGGCGGGGGATGAGGGCGCGAGCATCACAGCGGATGTCGATGCCGTAGAACTCGCGGTGGCCGGTGATGTAGGCGAGCGGTTCGTGGCGCAGGCGACGGTCTACCACGGCACGGTAAGCAGCGAACTCCGATTCGGCCGGCGCGTCGGTGAGTTTGGCGAGCAGCTGCGAGCGGCTAAGGCCAATGACGTGTGCCAGCAGTACTTCCGCTTCGAGATGGGCGTCATCGATGTGTGCGTCTCGCAGGCGAGTAGCCGCTTCGGCGATGGCGGCGGCGTGCGTCGTCATGCGTGGCGCGGGGGTGTGGGCGGTTCGCCGCGGAGCAGCAGGATGGCTTCGCGTACCTGCTTCGGTTCGGGGAAGCCGCCTTGTTCTTTGTAATCCCAGACGACGGAGCCATCGAAGCGGATCGTGAAGGCGCCGCCTGATGATGGAATGAGCACGATCTCGTCGGCGAGGTCGGGGCGCTGGTCGAAGAGTTCGCGGGCGAGGAAGAACGCGCGGCCGCCGAACTTGCACGCCTGACAGAACTCGATTTCGAGGCGATGGCGGGCGGGTGTCGGCTCGTCGGCGCTCACGCTGCGCTCTCTCCGAGCTGACGGGCTTCTGTGTCGGCGGCGACGGCGTCGATGATGGCGTCGAGCTCGCCGTCGAGGATGCGGGGCAGGTTGTGGACGGTGAGGCCGATTCGGTGGTCGGTGAGCCGATCCTGCGGGAAGTTGTACGTGCGAATCTTCTCGGAGCGGTCACCGCTACCGACCTGCTGCTTGCGGGAGCCGGCGATCTCTTCGGCCTGGGCGCTCATCCTCTGATCGAGGAGGCGGGCGCGGAGGACGGCCATGGCCTTCGTGCGGTTCTTGAGCTGCGAGCGCTCGTCCTGGCAGACAACAACGATGCCTGTGGGCAGATGCGTGAGCCGGACGGCGGTCGCGACCTTGTTCACATTCTGGCCGCCGGCACCGCCCGAGTGGAAGATGTCGACGCGCAGCTCAGACTCGGCGATCGTAACGTCGACTTCTTCCGCTTCCGGAAGAACGGCGACGGTTGCGACGGACGTATGGATACGACCCTGCGCTTCGGTCGCGGGCACGCGCTGGACACGATGGACGCCGCTTTCGTACTTCAGACGCGAATAAGCGCCCCGGCCGTGAATCTCGAAAATGATTTCTTTGAGTCCACCGATGCCGATGGGGCTCGACGTGACGACTTCGACCTTCCAGCTCTTGCGGTCGGCGTGGCGGGAGTACATGCGATACAGGTCTGCGGCGAAAAGCGCGGCCTCGTCGCCGCCGGTGCCAGCGCGGATCTCGACGATCACGTCGCGGTCGTCGCGGGGATCCTTCGGTCGGAGGGCACTCTTGAGCTGCTCTTCCAGCTCTGCGTGCCGCGCCTGGAGATCGTCGACCTCGCTGCGGGCGAGGGCGGCAATCTCGGCGTCGGAGTCCGCCTGCATAGTGCGGGCTTCCTCTAGCGCCTTTGATGTGTCGCGCCAGTCGCGATAGAGGCGCACGACGTTGTCGATGGACGCGCGCTCCTTCGCGAGAGCCTGGAGCTTCTCGTAGTCGCCCGAGATCTCCGGTCGAGCCATTTCGGCCGTGATCTCGTCGTAGCGCTGGTCAGTTGTTTCGAGCCGGTCGAACATGGGATACACACAACGAAACCCCCTTTATCGTTGAGGGGGTTCTTCCTCTGTAGCAATCTTAACACCTCACGCGAAGGTGACTGTCAGCCGCCGGTGTGCTGAGCGCGAGCGGCTTGCTCTCGCTGGTATGCCTCGTACACGCCGGGGTCGCTGCCGGCGATAATCGTGGCGCCGCAGACCTTCGTGTAGAAGTCGGCGGGGCCGACCCAGCCGATGATGGCGTACCCGTATCCGATGTCGCGCATGGATTCGAGGCAACGCACCAAGAGGGCCGCGCCCGCACCATGCGCGCGCAGATCCTCACGTACGCCCGTTGGGCCGAAGAAGCCTCGGCGTGACGACTCGTACACGGCGAACCCTACGATGGCGCCATGCTGGATCGCGGCGAAGCCTGTGATGGGATGGCCGCCCGCAAACGCGAAGTCCGCTTCGGCTGCCCACGAGGGGTTGAACTGCTCGCGGATGAAGGCCTGGAGCGGAGGGCGATCCCACGCCTCGAGGCGGCGGACCGTGATGCCGGCGGCCCCGCAACGCGCCAGATACGGGGATGAGTCCGGAAGGTCGTAGAGCGGGGCGAGCATGTCTGGCATGAGCAGCAGGATAGCCGACCGAACGGCCGTTTTCGGACCGGACTTGCTCGCTTACGTTTTAATTAATGCTCGTTCGCCGTAGATTCAGCCGGGGTCGGCCGCTACCGATACTAATTCGAGAGCGGCTGGGTCAGGGCCCCCGCGCGTGGTATTTCGGTTGGCGGTGCGTCTATGGCTCCTGAGGGGCGGTTTGAAGTGCAGCGTCCGTTGACCAGCGTTGGCGATGAGCACGTCTGCGACGAGGCCTACGCGGAGTTGGTTCAGCGCGAACGCCACTACCGGGAACTCGTCGAAAACGCGAACGACATCGTCTACGTGCACGACCTGGATGGCAACTTCAGGGACGTGAACGCCGCTGCCACCCGCATCTATGGCTATACGACAGACGAAGTCCTGGCGATGAGCATCGCGGACATCGTCGATCCAGAGTGGCTGCCGCGCGCGCTCGAGTCAATCCAGGCACGCGTGAAGGGCGAGCCCCGATCTGACGCGTACGAACTGCTGACGAGACGCAAGGACGGATCGCCAGTCTGGGTGGAAGTGAGCGCACGGATTCTCTACGACGGCACCACGCCCGTCGCCGTTGAAGGAATCGCTCGCGACATCACGCGAAGGAAGCAAGCCGAAGAGGCACTACGCGAGCAGACTCGACGCGACTCGCTCACAGGTGCGCTGAACCACGGCGCCGCGAACGCAGAGCTCGCCGGACTTATCGAAACCAACAATGGCCACGCGACTGTCGCGATCTGCGACGTGAACGGCATGAAGGCGATCAACGACACCTACGGGCATCTTGTCGGTGATCGCGTGTTGCGCATCGTTTGCGATGCATTGTCGACCGGTGACGCAATCGTCGGGCGGTACGGCGGCGACGAGTTCATGGCGATCCTGCCCGGTAAGTCGCGCGATGCTGCGGAGGCGTACAGCGAAGGCGTGCTCACGGCGATCGAGGCTACGGACCTTCGGGAAGACGGCTCGGACGTTCGCATCCCGATCAGCGCGAGCATCGGGTTGGCGGTGTACCCGGACGAAGGGCAGAAGCTCGAAGACATCATTAAGCTGGCAGACAGCGCCATGTACGCATCGCGCAAGCACCGGGACACCTCAACCTCAGCCGCCGGCGATGTCCTCAGCGGGGAGCATGCCGCGAAGCTTGTCAGCGACCTTATCCCGCTGCTGACGATGGCCGGCACACGAGAGCAGAAGCTCGGACTCGTGGCGAATCAGCTTTCGGTGGGCGCCGGCTACGACGCGGTGAATTTCGAGGTTTCCGGCGACAAGCCGGCCACGCCACAGGAATGGGAAAACACATACGTCCGGGCGCCGGAAGAGCTGATCGAGGCCTGGACCCAGTCGCAGAACGACACGAACGACCACCCGCTCGGCCGGTATCTGGATGAAACACGGAAGCCGCTCTTCATCGATGACATCAGCGTTGCAGAGCAGCTCACGCCGCCGGAGCGGCAGCTAATCACAGCGGCGGGTTTGAACTCGGCCCTTGTGGTTCCGATGATCTGGCAGGATCGACTCGTCGGCATGATGTCTGTTGCCAGCAAGCGCGTCGCGGCCTTCACGGCATGGGACGCGCAGTTTCTCACGGCGGTCTCCGGCCAAGTCACGGCAATCGTGTGGATGACGACGCTGGTCGAGGAATTGCAGCTTGCCCACAAGAACCTGTCGAAGGCCCACGGCGATACGGTCATGCTCCTCGCGAACGCCGCGGAAGCACACGACAGCACGACAGGCCTGCACATTCAGCGCGTGCGGAGTATCAGCGAAGCAATCGCGCACCAGTTGGGGTACACGGACGCACAATCTCATGAAATTGGGCTCGCCTCGGTGCTGCACGATGTCGGCAAGTTCTACGTACCGGACGCCATCCTTCGTAAGCCGGCGAAGCTCACGGACGAGGAATGGGTCGTGATGCGAAAGCACACGGTGCTCGGCGCGGAGTTCCTTCGCGGCCGCTATGGATTTGAGCTAGCAACCTCCATCGCGTTGACGCACCACGAGTCGTGGGACGGCGGGGGGTACCCGAACGGACTCGCAGGGACTGACATCCCGGAAGCCACGCTCATCACGTCTGTCGCAGACGCGTTCGATGCCATGACGAACGACCGCCCCTACCGAAAGGGCCGATCATCGCAGGAGGCCATCGAGGAGTTGGAGCGTTTCGCGGGCAAGCAGTTCAGCCCGCGCGTCGTGGAGGCGATGGTTCGCCTCTACGAGCGAGACGCCATTCCCGAGGCGCTGCCTCCGTCGGAGATTCAGCCGGCAGCTGCCTAAGTCCGCTTCAGGGCCACCCAATTTGCTGTCAATTCACGAGATCGGATGTCAAGGGAGTTGACATTATCCGAGCCCCACTCTAGTATCGTGCTAACATACCGACAGGTCAGTATGCACATGTATTAGACAGGGGTCCGACGATGACGACACTTCCTGCGGTCCGGAGCGCAATCGCGGAAAATGCGGGACTGCGTAAATGGGTCTCGCGAGCCTTCATTGTCTCCATTTTGGTCTATGTCGTCGTCATTGGCTATCTGCTCGCCGAGTCAGTTACCGGCGCGAGCAAGTGGGCGCCCTATGGCGTCAACATGCCTCTCTTCGTGACGCTGATCGTCGCTTCTGAGGTCATCGTGGCGGCGACCGCAGTGTGGATCTTCAAGGAAGATGCGGGCATCTGGCCGCCAGCCGTCCTGGAAGGTGGGCGGAAGTTCCGGGCCGGGCACCGCTGGTCTGGGTTCAAGCAGATGGCCATCGGCGCATGGGACATCCCCGTAATCGACCTGCGCCTCCGCACTAGCACGGCAATTCTGATGGGCCGCATCAACCGCATCGCTGCCGTGGCGCCGCTGATCTACATCCTGGTCGCGAGCGCGGGATCTTCCGTTCCATGGGGCCTTCGTGGCAGTGCGATTTTCGACGTTGTGATCACGCTCGCTGTATGGGCGTTCATGGAACTAGTCATGGTGCGGCCAGAGGAGAAGGTCGTGGCGCGTCCCGTCGCATCGGCCGCAGCAGCGACCAATAGCGCGACAATCGCGCTCGCGCCGGCGAAAGAGTCGCGTTACGAAGTGCGGCGAATCCAGAAGGCGGACATTCCGCGCATCCTGGAAATCGAGGCTATCAAGTGGCATGAGCAGTCCGCGACACGCGCGACGATCGAATCGCGACTCGAGCGATATCCGCAGGGCCAGCTCGCGGTGGAGCACATCTCGGTGCAGGACGGCGAAGAGCGCCGCCGCTCGATCGTCGCCTGGTTGACGGTGATGGCAATCGGCAGCGAGCGCGTGCGAACCTTCGGGACGTGGGATCAGGTGAGCGGCGATGGCACCCTCTCGACGTGCGAGCCGTCCGGGGACACCGTCGTCGGCGTGAACCTGACATCGGTCACAAACGGCGCAACGTACATCGTGCTCGGCGAAATGCTGGCGTCGGTGGTGGAGTGGGGCAAAGGGCGCTTCATCGGCGGCGGGCGGCTCAATGGCTTCGTCGCCTTCAACGAGCATCGCACGGCCGAAGGGCGACGCGCGTTTGCTCCGGGCGAGTACGCGAACCTGCGCGAAATCCGCGGTAACCGGATCAATGAACTGCGGATCGAGCAGGGGCTGCCGCTGCTTCCCGACGAGCAGTACGTCGCGCTTGTTAACGCGCAGCTTGCGCGCCGCGGCAATGCGCCGCTTGGTGAAGACGACAAACCGGACTACGTCTGTTCGAACCTTCGTGGGTACCTGAGTATCCCTGGCTCGTACGTTGTCGAGCTCATCCCCGGGTACTTCCCGGATCCTGCCTCGGACGACTGGGGCGTCGTGATGGCGTGGGACAATCCGCTGCCTGCCTGGCTGCGCAAGATGCCTGTGGTGAAGACAGTCGTCGCGAACCGCATCCGCAAGGAAGTGCGCGACGAGTGGGAGCAGCGGAAGAGCCACGTGAAGGCCCAGGCTCGGCGCCGCGTCCAGCAGCGCGCTGCATCGCTCTCACAGGACATGCACGTAGAGGAGCGCGAGTTGGCCGCCGTCAGCTAGTAGGCATCTGCCAACCTAGGTCCAACTCTCCGTTCAACCGGAGCCGATCGCCAGTTCTCCCTTGGCTAGTTGCCTGCGAACGTGGGCGCGGTCGCGGGTGGTGTGAGGCTTTCCGGATCCTCAACGGCCTGTTGGATGCGACCGTTCACGAGCTCCGCGTAGCGACGCAGAGCGATGGGGTCGAAGACTTCATCGCTGCGGTTCAGGTCGCTGCTGCTCACGGCCACGTATTGCACGAAGTCGCCCCTAAGGGCGACTACGCTGGCTGTCACCGTGTTGAGCTTGCGGCCTGCGTATACGAACGCAAGCTCCGCGCCTTCGAGTTCCAGATTCTGTTCGTTCTCGACGATTGTCGTGGCTGCCGTTCGGAGTTGGGCGAGGTACGCCTCACGCGAGATGGCGTCGGGCTTGCGTGCGATCGTGCTTTGAACGCGGAAGCTGTCATCGCCATAGGTGACCGTGTACACCACACCGCCGTCATCTGTCGCGAATTCGGCGGATGCTATCGGTAGCTCGCCCACCTCGTCTTGTTGCAGCGCGATTGCCGTGAGAATGTCGTGGTCAAAGGCGTCCGGTGTCCGGCTCGGGAGTTCGGGTGAATCGCCGGAGCCGCCACTGCACGCGGCGGCGAGCAGGCAGGCTACGACGATTGCAGTTACACCGAGCTGCTTGAGCATCGTCGTTCTCCTAGAAGTCATCCGGGCAATACGGTGGGTACGGAACGGCAAGCACTCGCTGGAGCGCCGTCGCCGCGGCGACATTGCAGATTTTCAACATGCCCGCCCGGGCGGCGTTTTCGACGGTGAGAAAGCCGTTGTAAATCGGCGCGAGGGCGGTGACATCGCACTCAAGATCGGGCGAGGTGTTGGTCTTCGTTGCACTCAACGTGCCGCCGTCGGTGGTGATCTGCCAGGCTCCGTCGTTCCACGGGGCCGAACGGTCGGACACGCCAATGACGACTGAGCGAGAGCCCTCCCAGGTCGACCGTCGTGCCGCGAAGGCGCCCTCGACATCTACGATTCGCGTCAACATACCGATCCAGTCGCCGATCGGCGCCTTTAGGTGCAAGGGTTCGTCGAGTGTCATCAGGAGTGGCTCGTCTTCGCTTACCACCATGACGATCTGGTCGACGAGATCGTGGCTCATGAGATAGTTCAGCAGCGCTGCGTAGGCGTCGCCATCGAGCACCAGCCAGTCGACGACGCGGAGAATAGTCTCTCCCCAAGGACCGCCGGCCTGGCGCTTGTCCTGGCGATACACGGCGTACCCGCGGGGCTCGCCCGCAGCATTCGACCAGACGACAGCATCGTGCGTGCCCTTGCTGTCCTGGCTGAAGACGTGGTTGCGCCAGCGTGTTTCTGTCCGAAGGAGCGCGCCGTTTCTGGTGGCCATGAAGGGCTCGCGCAGAGCGGCGAGGGTTTGCCAGCGATCGACTCCGACACGGTCGAACGAGCCCTGCGGACGCGGGACGCGCGTCTGAAGCACCTTGGGCGGAAACGAATAGGCGAGCATGCGGTGTGAGATCTCCCAACCGAAGCGCCGGTACAGCGAGTAGTGCGGCGTGTAGAGGCCCGACAACACCTGGCCGGCATCGCGCATCTCGACAAGCGCGCCTCGCAGCAATGCGCCGACAGCGCCCTCGCGCCGCCGTTCAGGCAGACTTGCAACCGTCGCGATGCCACCGAAGGGCACCGCTTGCCCGAGCAGATGCTGGTCAAACGGCAGAATGGTCAGGCCGGCGATGAGGTCGCCGCCATCGAAGGCGCCGAGACACCATGACGGGTCATATATCGCGCGGTATCTTTCGACCTGGGACTCGTCGCGGGGGGCATTGAAGGCGTAGATGGCGGTCTGCACGTACTGGGCGAACTCGCCGTCGCTCCTCAATCGTCGCACTTCCATTGTCATTGATGAGAGTGTAACAAGCGTCCCGCGCGTGCTTCGCGTGACCGACCCGCGCGGGCGTGCTTAAATCAACCCATGTCACGAACAGGGCTTCTCGCAAGTATCCGCGCGGATCTGGCGGCGCATGACCGCATGGCGATCGCGCCAGGCTGGGTTCCTGAAGGCGGCGGTATGGGTGCCTGGTGGTGGCGGTATCGGCGCAATCATCACGCAGCGGGCATCATGATCCTCTATCGCGTGCGCGAGTGGGCGCGCGGCAAGCCAACGGGCTTTCTGCCTGCATTGTGCGAGCGATACATGGAGATCGTGCATGGGACGCACATATCGAGGCAGGTGAAGCTTGGCGTCGGCGTGTACTTCCCGCACGGAGATGCACAGATCCACGGCGAGACGACCATCGGCGACTACTGCGTGATTGGTGTGCATACGGGCATCGGGCTACGCGGGAGCTTCTTCAGCGACGAAATGGGTACACGCGGGCCTACCATCGGGGCGTACACGCGCGTCGGCACGGGATCGAAGGTGCTGGGATCAGTGACGATCGGCGAGCGGGCAGTGATCGGGGCGGGCGCTGTGGTCATCAACGATGTTCCGGAGGCGGCGACGGTCGTGGGGGTGCCGGCGAAGGTAGTGCGACAGGGACCGGTGGGCGACGAACTGCCAGCGGCGATCGAACGCATGCAGCGCATGATGGACGCTGCAAAGCGCGAGGCCGACGCGCATGCTTGATGATCTGCTGGTCGGCGTGGCGATGGTGCTGACGCTCGGGTTCGGTGTGGCCGCCCTCCTGGGCAACGATGCGGTGGCGGCATGGTGCGCGTTTGGGCTGGCGGTGTTCGGCGTGATACGCCTTTGCGGCATCATCTTCAACGCCATCTCGCCGCGATACTAGTTCTGCGCGAGCGTGCCTGTAAGCGATGCGCGCTGCGAAACTTCAACCCAGTTGCCATCGGGGTCGCGCACGAACGAGACGCGAGCGGTGGATCCAAGCGTCACGGGCGGTCGACCTTCTGCGCCACCGCGCGCGACGATGCCAGCATGGTCGGTGTCCACATCCCAGACCTGCATCGTCAGGTAGCGATAGCCCGGCGCGCGTAAGGCCTCGCTGCGCTCGACCGTCGGATCTTCGTGGAGGAGCAGGATCGTGTCGCCACAGCGGAAGGCGTCTCCCGCGATGCGTTCCATCTGCATCGCTTCGCCGAAGAATTGTTCTTGCGCGTGAATGTCTCGCACCGTCATGCGGACGCCGATGCCTACTACGCTTTCGTGCGCGGGCGGTACGAGCACGACGCTGTTTCCGTCGGGGTCGACGAGTGTGCGCGGCGCCGTTAGTCCTTCGCGCGCAATCAAGAGTTCTCGGTACCCACTCTGTAGCGCTGGGTTGACGGGATCTCGTGCGGCGTTGAGCTTGAGGACACTGCCGTTCATCGCGTGACGGTGCTGACGGACACCGCCGCCGAGCGGCAACGTCTCTTCGAACGCGAGACCGACTTCCTGCTGCCAGAAATCGAGCATTGCCTGCTCGTTCGTCGTGAAGAGACCGATATCGAGATGATTCTTCGCGAGGCGCATTACGACGGCCCTGCGGCGCGACGATGGCCGTCCAGTTGGCGACTGACGGAAATGACACCACGAATCGACTCAAGGCGCGCCATGACTTTGCTCAGCTGTTCGACGCCCGTTGTTTCGAGCGTCAGGTAGACGTGGGTGGTGCGATCGTCATCATGTTCAGTTCGGACGCCGACCATGTTGACCTTCTCGTCGCTGACGAGCGTCGATACGTCTTTCAACAGACCGACGCGATCCCACGCCTCGATGTGCACGGCGACGGGGTACATGGCGGCGCCGCTACGCCCCCACTCCACGTCGACAAGGCGCTCGCGGTCGTCCTCGTGAAGGATGTTGAAGCAGTCGCGGCGATGGACGCTTACGCCCCGGCTGCGCGTCACGTAACCGATGATGCGGTCGCCAGGAACAGGGTTGCAGCAGCGCGCGATTTGCGTGAGCAGGTCGCCTGTGCCGAGTACCTGCACACTCTGCGTCTGTACGCGTGGAGTGGGGCCTTCGACGACGGGAAGTGCAGGCTCGTCGTCCTTGTGGATGATGGGCGCGAGACGCGTCGCGAAGTGGGCTGTGCTCACGCCGCCGTAACCGACGGCCGCGAGAAAGTCGTCGAGCGCTTCGTACTTGAAGATGCGCAGGATCTCGTCGCCGTGCTCGGACAACGACAGGTTGAGTCGGCGCAGCTCCTTGTCGATGATCTCGCGGCCGCGCTCGATGTTCTCGGCGCGCTCCTGCTTCTTGAACCACTGCCGTATCTTCTCGCGCGTGTGGCCCGTCTTCACGTAGCCGAGGTTCATGTTGAGCCAGTCGCGCGTCGGGCCGCGTGACGCCTTTGACGCGAGGATCTCGAGCACGTCGCCGTTCTGGAGCTGGTAGTTCAGCGGGACGAGGCGACCGTTCGCCTTCGCGCCGATGGTGCGGTGGCCGAGTTCGGTGTGGACGCGATAGGCGAAGTCGATCGGGGTGGCACCGGCGGGCATCTCCTTGATCTCACCTTTCGGTGTGTAAACGAAGACCTGGTCGCGGAAGAGATCGGTCTTGACGGACTCGACGAACTCCTCGGCGTGCGACATGTCGCGCTGCCATTCAAGCAGCTGGCGTAACCACGACATGCGCTGCAAGTATTCCTGGTCCTTGTTCGGCCCGCCCTCTTTGTACTGCCAGTGCGCGGCGACGCCGTACTCGGCGAGTTGGTGCATGTCGTGCGTGCGGATCTGCACTTCCAGGGGACGTGCGCCGACAGACATGACCGTCGTGTGAAGGGACTGGTAGAGGCTTTCCTTCGGGCTCGCGATGTAGTCGTCGAACTGTCCGGGGATCGGGTGCCAGAGTCCGTGCACGACACCAAGCGCGTTGTAGCAGTCGCCGACGGTGTTCACGATGACGCGTAGGGCGAGCAGGTCGTAGATCTGCTCGAAGCCTTTGTGCTCGGCCGCGTACTTCTCTGCCTTCTGGGCGATCGAGTAGATGTGCTTGGCGCGCCCCTGCACGTCGGCTTCGATCCCGGAGCGCGACAGCTCTTCACGGAGGATGCGCTCGACCTGCGAGACGTAGCGTTCGCGCGCCGTCCGCTTCGTCTGGAGCAGCTTGGCGATCTGCTTGTATTTCTCTGGCTCGATGTAGCGGAAGGCGAGGTCTTCGAGCTCCCATTTGATCTGCCAGATGCCGAGGCGGTTCGCGAGCGGCGCATAGATCTCCATCGTCTCTTGCGCGGTGCGGACGCGCTTCTCGGGCGTCTTTGCGTCGAGCGTGCGCATGTTGTGGAGGCGGTCCGCAAGCTTGATGATCACAACGCGGATGTCTTCGGCCATGGCCATAAACATCTTGCGCAGGCTCTCCGCCTGGATGAGCTGGTCACCTGGGCGTTCGTCGGGGGCGCGCCAGGGGATCTTGTCGAGCTTGGTCGCGCCGTCGACGAGCTTTGCGACTTCAGGGCCGAACAGCTTGGCGAGTTCCTCGTTCGGAACGCCGCAGTCCTCCTGGACATCGTGCAGCAGGGCCGCGGCGATCGTTGCGGGGTCCATCTGCAGGCCAGCCACCGTCATGGCCGCATCGAGCGGATGGATGATGTACGGCTCGCCCGTCAGGCGCTTCTGGTCGCGGTGGGCGTGCGCCGCGAAGTCATACGAGCGGGAGACGAGTGACATGCCCTCTGCGGGGAGGTATTTCGCACAGAGGTCGAGCAGCGGCTGGACGCTTGGTGCGGCGTCGGGTGCCGGAGTGGTCGTGGGCTTCGCTGCGCCTGCTGCCATACGCACTAAGCGTATCGGCTCTGGCAAGGACGGAGGACAATGCGGCGAAGGCGCCGCCGGCGAAGCGCCGACGGAGGAACGCCGCTCGAACGGACGGTCGTGCCATCCTTCGGCGGTTCCCTTACGGGTGCAGCCGCATGCGTACGCGCGTCGTTCGCTATTCTGGCAGTCATGGCTGATTCCCCTACCCGCTCCCAGAAGCTCGCCGCGCCCCGAGGCACGGCCGACATCCTGCCCGACGAAGCTCCCTACTGGCGCTATGTTCGCGACACCGCGGAGCGCGTCTGCGGCCTGTTCGGATACAAGCGCATCGACACACCCATCTTCGAGGATGCCGGCGTCTACCTGCGCACGGCCGGCGAAGGCACCGACGTCCTCGACAAGGAGATGTACGTCTTCGAGGACCGCGGTGAGAACGTGCTCGCGCTGCGGCCCGAAGGGACGGCGGGCGTCGTGCGGGCATATCTCCAACACGGCATGGCGAGCCTGCAACAGCCGGTGCGACTGTTTTATGTCGCGCCGAACTTTCGCTACGACCGGCCACAGGCGGGTCGATACCGGCAGCACACGCAATTCGGCATCGAGGCAATCGGCGACCCGCACCCGCTCGTCGATGCGGAAGTGATCCAGCTCGTGACGGCGTTCTTCTCGGAGCTGGGGCTGAGGGACTACACGCTAAAGGTCAACACTATCGGCGATAGCGTCTGCCGGCCCGCCTACATCGAAGCGTTGCGAGCCTACTATCGGCCCCGCCTCGATGACGTGTGCGCTGACTGCCGACAGCGGTTCGAGACCAACCCGATGCGCCTGCTCGACTGCAAGGAACAACGATGCCAGCCGCTGATTGCGGACGCACCAAAACTGATCGACCACCTCTGCGATGATTGCCGGCAGCACTTCGAGGCGCTTCTCGGCTATCTCGGCGCGGCAAGCATCGCCTACGTGGTCGATCCCGGCGTCGTGCGCGGGTTGGACTACTACACGCGCACCGTGTGGGAATGTCACCCAGCGGTCGAGGGGGCACAGAGCAGTCTGCTCAGCGGTGGCCGATACGACGGACTAGCGGAACTGCTCGGCGGCCCACGTACGCCCGGCATCGGCTTCGGGTCAGGGTTCGAGCGGCTGATTATCAATCTCAAGCGCGCGGACGTGACGATTCCAGACGACGAGCCGCTCGCGCTATACATCGCGCATCTCACAGAGGGCGCGGGGGCGGTCGCTCTGCGCATCGCCGCGGCGGCCCGCGCGTCGGGCAAGGCGGCGATGGTCGGGCCAGGTGGCCGCAGCCTGAAATCCCAGATGAAGCACGCGGACTCGCGCGGCGCGCGGTATGTCGCGATCCTCGGCAAAGACGAGTTAGCTGCTGGCGAAGTAACGCTGCGGAACTTATCGGATCACGGTGAGCGCCGGATTGCCATCGCAGATGTGGCGGACGCGCTCGCCTAGCGTGTCTTGCCTTAGCCTGCCTGCTTCGTCCACTGCGCCATGTCGAAGTAGTCGCGCCATGCGGCGATCTTGCCGTCACGCAGTTCGAAGACGCCCATCACATCAAGCGCAATCTTCTTGTCACCCGTCGTAAACGTGTCGACGCGCTCGGTTAGGACGACATCGCCGTCCGCGACGATGTGCTTGATGTCGAAGACGACGCCGTCCGCTGCCTGCCCGAGGATCATGTCGAGCAGGACACCGATTGCGGGCTTGCCGACGGCCGGCTGCATCGGCATGTTGTGATAGACGGCGTCGTCGGTGAACGAGTCGAGGATGGCCACCCTATCGAGCCGCTCCCACGCACCGCAAAAGTCACGCACGACGTGGATCGAGTCTGCCATTAGAACCTCCTTCTACGTCCCCAGCCTTGCAGCCGAAGCCCCTGCCCAGGCGGCGAGAATGCCACAAACAACGCTGCCACCCACGTACCAAAACGCCGACGTATAGTCGCCTGCTTCCAGTTGTTGAACCGCCTGCCACGAGAATGCGGAGAATGTCGTAAACCCGCCGAGGAAGCCGACGGACACGAGTGTAACCGTCGCCGCCGGCCACGAGAACCGCTCGGTGGCGAGGACGAGAAATAACCCGATTGCGAACGAGCCGACGACGTTCACGACGAACGTGCCACCTGGCCGGGAGCCAGTTGCGTTTGCCACCCACATACCCATGTAGTGCCTGCACAACGTTCCGCTCGCACCGCCGAGAATGAGGTAGAGCACGGTCATGCCGCGATTATACGCCGCCCCGCCATCGAAGCTCAGCAAGGCAGATTGACCGCCTTCAAAGCAGACCTTACCATCAAATGCTGGCAGGGCTTCAACTTGCCGAACCGACCGATCGATCCGAACGAACCTGGCGCAACATTCGTCGTCGCTGACGAATGTCACAGCGTCAATCTCTACTCTCGACCCACAATCGACGACCAGAACGGAGAGGTACCGACGTGTCTGAACGCGGCAGCGAAAGCGAAAATCCCGTCATCGATTCCCCGACTCCCAAGAGATCGCGGCCCAGAACGAACCAGGACTGGTGGCCGGATCAGCTCGACATCTCCGTCCTCCACTCGCACTCGTCCCTGTCCAATCCCATGGGCGAGAAGTTCAGTTACGCAGACGAGTTCAAGACACTCGATGTTGATGCGCTGAAGCGAGACCTCATCGAACTGATGACGACGTCACAGGACTGGTGGCCTGCTGACTACGGTCACTATGGGCCGCTCTTCATACGTATGACGTGGCATGCGGCTGGCACCTACCGCATTGCCGACGGGCGCGGCGGCGGCGGCAGCGGCATGCAACGCTTCGCCCCACTGAATAGCTGGCCAGACAACGCGAACCTCGACAAAGCGCGCCGGCTGCTGTGGCCACTCAAGCAGAAGTACGGGCAGAAGATCTCATGGGCCGACCTCATCGTGTTCGCCGGCAACGTTGCGATGGAATCGATGGGGTTCAAGACGTTCGGCTTCGGCTTCGGACGCGAAGACGTCTGGGAGCCGGACGAGATCATGTGGGGCACGGAAGAGACATGGCTCGGCGATGAGCGCTACAAAGGCGAACGTGAGCTTCAGGGGCCGCTCGGCGCCGTGCAGATGGGGTTGATCTACGTTAATCCCGAGGGCCCGAACGGCCTCCCTAGCGCCCTCGCTGCCGCGCGCGACATCAGAGAGACGTTCCGCCGCATGGCGATGAACGACGAAGAGACGGTCGCCCTGATCGTCGGCGGCCACACGTTTGGCAAGACCCACGGCGCTGCCCCTGCTGACGCTGTCGGCCCGGAGCCAGAGGGCGCCGCGCTCGAAGAACAAGGCCTCGGTTGGACGAACAAGCACGGCACCGGCAAAGGCGTCGACACGATCACGAGCGGCCTCGAAGGCGCATGGACAAACGAGCCAACAAAGTGGGACAACGGCTTCCTCGAGAACTTGTACAAGTACGACTGGGATCTCACGAAGAGCCCGGCGGGCGCGCAGCAATGGGTGCCCACGAACCCGGAAGCACAGGGCACGGTGCCGGACGCGCATGATCCGTCGAAGCGACATGCGCCGATCATGCTGACGACGGACCTCGCGCTGAAGCTTGATCCGATCTACGGCGAAATCTCCAAGCGCTTCTACGAGAATCCCGACCAGCTCGCCGATGCCTTCGCACGGGCCTGGTACAAGCTGCTGCACCGCGACATGGGGCCGGTGACCCGCTACCTCGGACCGTGGGTTCCAGAGGCACAGCCGTGGCAGGATCCGGTCCCTACAGCAACACAGGCACGAATCGGAGACGAGGACATCGCCGGTCTCAAGGCCATGATCCTGGCATCGGGGTTGTCCGTTTCACAACTCGTCTCAACCGCCTGGGCGTCGGCGGCGAGCTTCCGGAACACCGACAAGCGCGGAGGCGCGAATGGGGCACGCGTGCGACTCGCGCCGCAGAAGGACTGGGAGGTCAATGACCCTGCCCAGTTGGGCACGGCCCTTCGAACGCTCGAGCAAATCCAGACAGACTTCAACAGCTCGCAGGCCGGCGGGAAGATCATCTCGCTCGCGGATCTGATCGTCCTTGGTGGCGGTGCTGCCATCGAAGAAGCGGCGAAGAACGCTGGCCACAACGTCAGCGTGCCGTTTACGCCCGGGCGAACGGACGCTACGCAAGAGCAGACGGATGTTGAGTCCTTCGCGGTTCTCGAACCAAACTATGACGGGTTCCGGAACTACTTCCGAGCGGGCGAATCCCTCGATGCCGAGCGCGCCCTGTTGGATCGAGCGTACATGCTGAACCTAACGGCACCCGAGATGACCGTTCTGGTCGGCGGCATGCGTGTCCTCGGCGCCAACTCAGGGGCCTCTAAGCACGGCGTGTTCACGAACAAGCCAGGGGCGCTGACGCGCGACTTCTTCGTGAATCTCCTCGACATGAGGACGGAGTGGAAGGCGTCCGGTTCCTCCCTCAACGAATTCGAAGGGCGTGACCGAGGCACAGGCGCGGTGAAGTGGACGGGAACTGCGGTAGACCTTGTCTTCGGTTCGAACTCGCAACTCCGGGCGCTTGCTGAGGTCTACGCTTGCGACGACGCTGGTGGGAAGTTTGTCGGGGATTTCGTGGCGGCGTGGGTGAAGGTCATGAACAATGATCGCTTCGACGTCATCATCAACTGAGGCGACCGGCGAGACTAGACGAGAAGTGACAGGGCCGATGCGTGATGCATCGGCCCTTTGTTGTTTCCCATTCATCGGTAGGCGATCAGGCGTCTTCAGGATCCTCGAGAATGAATCGGTAAATGGTGCCCCCGATAATCGCACCTGCGATCGGCGCCACCCAGAACAGCCAGAGCTGCTCCAATGCCCAGTCGCCCACAAACAGCGCAGGGCCGGTGGATCGGGCGGGGTTCACAGACGTGTTCGTAACTGGAATGCTGACGAGGTGGATGAGGGTTAACACGAGGCCAATGGCTATCGGCGCGAAACCCGCCGGCGCGCGCTTGCTGGTCGATCCCATAATTACGACGAGGAACACGGCCGTGAGCACCACCTCCGAGACGGCGGCCGCGGCGAGCGAATACCCGCCGGGTGAGTGATCGTCGTACCCGTTTGCTGCGAATCCGGCATTCACATCGAATCCGTCCGCACCACTCGCGATCACGTACAGCACGCCTGCTGCGGCGATTGCTCCTACGACCTGAGCGACGATGTAGAACGCGGCATCCTTCGCGGGAAATCTCCCGCCGGCGATGAGGCCGAGAGTTATGGCTGGATTGAAGTGGCCGCCGGAGATGTGGCCGACGGCGAAGGCCATCGTGAGCACCGTGAGTCCAAACGCGAGCGACACACCCAGAAGCCCGATGCCTCCAGGCTCAAAGCCCGCCGCGAGGACCGCACTTCCGCAACCGCCGAGCACCAGCACGAACGTGCCGATCGCTTCAGCGCCAAGATTCCGCTGCATCTGGGCCATAGGTTCCCTCCTGTATTCGACTCGCATCTTCCAATTGCGAGTTCACTTCCCCCAACAGGCACAAGGCTAGATGCACAGATCCACGCTGTCAATGAACGTAAGCAGCGTTATGTCCAGCGCTCGCTGACACGTGCAGCTCGCAGCTCCGGCACATAGATCGGATCGCGCGGCACGCAGCCCGTTGGGTACTGGCCCAGATCGTTGTGCTTTGCGCGCATCAAGGCCGTGCAGTAGCTGACGCCGATGCAGGCTTTGTCGCGCACCATGCCCGCGCCTTCGAGCGCGTCGACCGCAAAGTCCGGATACGCAAGAGCGCCCCGGCCGAGGCCTACCATCGACACGCCTCCGCTCGCGATGTTGGCCGCTCCTGCATGCAGCGCGTAGTGCCGCAGCCACGAATACCCGGTGCCGATGACGGGCAAGTCGGGATGCGCGCGCTGTATGTCGCTTGTCAGCCGAAAGTGGCGTTCGACGCCGACGAGCGGGTGCTCAGGCGGCGTGTAGCCGTCAACGGGCGCGCGCTCGAAAGGCCTGCCGATGTGCGGGTTGTAGTACGGGCTTCCCATCGACACGTTGAGCAGCGATAGGCCAAGCGTCTGTAGTTCGCCGATGAGCCTGATGGGTTCGGCGAGATCAGGTTGCGTTGGGTCATCGACAGCTGTGCCCCACCCGTGCTCGTACGGCGTCTCGTGCGACGCGGCCGTGCCCGTTCCATCGACGCTCTTTACATACGGCAGTGAGTCGAACATGTTCATGCGCGTCGCGAGTGCGATCGAGTCGCCGAGACGATCGCGGATGCGCGCGAAGACCTTGCGGACGAAGCGGGTTCGGTGTTCGAAATCACCGCCGTACGCGCCACCACGTGTGCGAGCACCGAGCAGTTCGTTCAGCAGATACGTGTGGCACTGCTTGATATCGATAAAGTCGAACCCGATGTCGCGAGCTAGTGCCGCCGCTTCGACAAAGCGCTCTTCAAGCGCCTCTAGTTCGGCGTCCATCAGGGGCGGCAGATCCTCGCAATGCTTCACCGCATCAATAGCGGCGCCGTGCTGGACGATGATCGGGCCCGCGTTCGACCAGCGTCCCGAGTGTGTGAGTTGCGCGCCGACGAGAAATCCATCGGTCGAGCCGAAGCGTTCGCGTCGGGCGGAGCGCGTCTCATCGAGCAGGCGTTTCAGCTCGGGTGCGGTTGAAGGTCTGATGACGAGCTGGCGTGGGTTTGCGCGCGCTTCGGGGACGATGGCCATCGCCTCGCCCCAGAGGACGGCAGCGCCGCCTTCGCCGAAGCGGCGCCATCGGCGGAAGGTGAGATCACCCGGTGTGCCATCGAGATTGCCGTCGCAACCCTCCATCGGGTGCACGGCGAGCCGGTTGGCGGCGGTCAAGGCGCCGATGCGCATTTGGTTCGCCAGCGGCGCCATGTCGTCGGACAACGTGAGATCGACGCCGTGTTCGGCGATGTCGTCGAGGAGTTCGTCAGGTGTTCGGTAGTGGAAGAATGGCATCGCGCCGCAAGCGTAACACCCACGACCTATGCGGCTAAAGCGCCATCGACTCGCGCTGTTCGCCCCAGACTGCGCGGAGGCGCTCGCAGATCTCCCCCAGCGTCACGTACTGCTCGACTGCCTCGACCATCAACGGGATCATGTTGTCGTCGCCACGCGCGCCGTCTTCGAGACGCTTCATCGCCGCTTCGGCACGGCCAGCGTCACGTTCCGCACGGAGGCGCTTCACCTGCGCGATGCGGCGTGGGCCGACGGTGTGGTCGTGCTCGTGAAGGCCAACGGGCGGGAGTTCATCGTCAACAAAGTCGTTCACGCCCACGACGATCTTGCGCTTCGCCTCGATGTCGCGCTGGATGCGGAACGCGTTCTCGTGGATCTCGGCAGCCTGGAAGCCACGTTCGACGCCAGCGAGGGCGCCGCCCATCTCATCGATGCGGCGAATGTAGTCCTCGGCATCCCGTTCGACTTCGTCGGTGAGATGTTCGACGTACCACGATCCGGCAACGGGGTCGATCGTGTCTCCGACGCCCGTCTCGTACGCCAGGATCTGTTGGGTGCGAAGGGCCAGCTCAGCTGCATGTTGTGACGGCAGCGAAAGCGCCTCGTCGTACGAGTTTGTGTGCAACGATTGCGTGCCGCCGAGTACGGCCGACATGCCCTGCAGCGCCGTTCGCACGAGGTTGTTCAGCGGCTGCTGTGCGGTCAACGTCGCACCACCGGTTTGCGTGTGGAAGCGGAGCATCATGCTGCGCGGGTCCTTCGCGCCGAACCGCTCTTTCACGACGCGCGCCCAGAGTCGCCGCGCCGCGCGGAACTTCGCGATTTCCTCGAGGAAGTTGCCGTGACAGGCGAAGAAGAACGCGAGCCGCGGCGCGAAGTCATCGATCTTGAGGCCGCGGTCGAGCGCCGCCTGCGTGTATGCGATCGCGTCAGAGATCGTGAAGCCGACCTCTTGCGCTGCCGTGCAGCCTGCCTCCCGCATGTGGTAGCCACTGATGCTGATCGTGTTCCACGTCGGCAGATTCTCGCTGCAGTAGGCGAAGATGTCGGTGATCAGGCGCATCGACGGGCGCGGCGGGAAGATGTACGTGCCGCGGGCGATGTACTCCTTGAGGATGTCGTTTTGCGTCGTGCCACCAACCTTCGATAGATCAGCACCCTGCTTCTTCGCGACGGCGATGTAGAGCGAGAGCAGCACCGCGGCGGTCGCGTTGATCGTCATCGACGTCGTGACGGTCTCGAGCGGGATGTCGCGGAACAGCGTCTCCATGTCATCGATCGAACAGATCGAGACACCGACCTTGCCGACTTCGCCCTCAGCCATCTGGTGGTCGGGGTCGTAGCCGATCTGCGTCGGCAGGTCGAAGGCGACGCTAAGGCCAGTCTGCCCCTGCGACAGCAAATATTTGTAACGGCGGTTCGACTCTTCGGCGTCTGAGAAGCCGGCGTACTGACGCATCGTCCAGAAGCGGCCGCGGTACATCGTCGGCTGCACGCCGCGCGTATATGGGAATTCGCCCGGGAAGCCAAGCTTCTCCATATAGTCGAAGCCGTCGACGTTCTCCGGGCTATACACGCGCTCGACGGGCTTACCGGATGACGTCTCGAACGGGATTTCGCGCTCGACAGGCTGCTTACCGTTGTCTGGGGTCATGGTGGAAGTGTATGGAGCAGTTGGGCGAGCGGCAATTTTATCGGCCTTGACGGTCGAGCCAGTCGATGACCGTACTGTTGGGGATGCCCTCGCCCCGTTCAAGTTCAGCGACCGAGCATTCCAGTCTAAGCAGAATTTCGTCCTGGTTCGATGTGCTGCCAGAGAGAAACTGCTCATTTCCATTGAGCACGTCGAGTTTGAACTGCAGATGAATGAGGATCGCCTCAAGTGACACATCGTCAGGCAGACCTTCTACGAACGACAATACTTCCTGCTTGGCGCTTTTCATGTCGCCACTTTACTCGTCCGCGACGGGGACGCGCGCCTCAGTCCTTCTTGCGCTTCGATGGCTGGACGCGGCGTGGCTCGCCCGCTGCCTTCGGGAACTGCGGCGGGTATGGCGCCTCGCCCATGCCATCGCTCTCGTGACGCGCTACAAGATCGAGCAGCGGTTGCAGCGAGTGCTGCTTGTCGTCGATTGCGGCGTGGGCATCGCCGCGTTTCGCGAACAACGCTGGCACCGTCTCGATGGTGAACGCCGACGGATCGACATCCGCGACCTCATCCCACGTCAACGGCCACGACACACGCGCATCCGGCAGCGGACGCACCGAGTACGCGGAAGCGACGGTACGGTCGCGTGCGTTCTGGTTGTAGTCGATGAAGATGCCATGTCGCTCTTCCTTCCACCACTTTGTCGTGGCCAGTGACGGCGCGCGCTTCTCGACCTCACGTCCAACCGCAAGGACGCTGCGACGCACGTCGCCAAACTCCCACTTCGGCTCGATGCGAACGTTGATGTGGATGCCGCGTGAGCCCGATGTCTTGGGGTAGCCTTCGTATCCGTACTCGTCGAGGACGTCTCGTACGACGAGGGCGCACTCGCGCACCATCGCGAAGTCGGCCTCTGGCGTCGGGTCGAGGTCGATGCGCAGTTCGTCCGGATGATCGACGTCGTGCGCGCGCACGGGCCATGGATTGAGATCGACGCAGCCCAAATTGACCGTCCAGATCAAGTCGGCAGTCTCATCAGCGACGGCGAGATCTGCGGTGCGACCGCTCGGGAATGTGATGTGCGCGGTCTGGACGTGGGACGGCCGCTTGTCGGGCGCGCGTTTCTGAAAAAAGGGCTCCTCGGTGACGCCGTTTACGAAGCGCTTCAGCACCATGGGCCGGTTGTAGATTCCGCGCAGCGCTCCGTCCGCCACCGCGAGGAAGTACTCGACGACCTGGAGCTTCGTATACCCGCGTTCCGGAAAGTACACCTTGTCAGGGTTGCTGATCGTGACGGGCACGCCCCCAGCATCGACCTCTACTGCTTTCTTCGGCATGCGCCAATCATATCGCGCCTCACTGGGCCTCATGCTGCTGCGAAAACTGCACTCACGGCTGATAGCCAACATCCTTCGAACGTGCGATCATGAGCGCCGAATCAGGACTCTCTGGAGGCGACGATGACGACAGATGCAACACAGGCCGTGACGTTCAATCCGTTCGACCCGGAGTTTCGCAAGAACCCGTACCCCACCTACCAACGCTTGTTGATCGAAGATCCAGTGCAGGAAAGTCCATTCGGCGGCCTGATACTGTCGAGGTACGCGGACTGTACGTCGCTGCTGCGTGACCCGCGTGCAAGCAGCGATTTTCGGAAGTCGGACAATTTCCGCCAGCAGGCACTCGACCAGGGGCTCGACTACGACGCGCTGCTTGAGGAGAACCGCTCGTTCCTTTTCCTCGATCCACCGGATCACACTCGCCTGCGCGGGCTCGTGAACAAGGCCTTTACGCCGAAGGTGGTGGAAGGACTCAAGCCGCGCATCAAGGAGATTGTGTCGGGGCTGCTCGACGCAGCTCTTGAACGGGGCGAAGTGGACATTATGGAGGACTACGCCTACCCGCTACCGGTGGCCATCATCTGCGACATGCTCGGTGTTCCCGTCGAAGACAACGTGCGCTTCCGTGTATGGACGAAAGAGGCCGCGCGCAGCGTTGATCCGGACGAGTTGCTGTCACCCGCAGAACAGGCAGCGAGGCAATCGACGTTTGAAGCATTCCATGCCTACTTCGAGGAACTCGTTGCAAAGCGGCGGGCGGCACCGAAGGACGACCTGATTAGCGCACTTATCGCGGCGGAGGACGAAGGTTCGAAGCTCTCGCACGAAGAACTCGTTTCGACGTGCATTCTGATCCTCATCGCCGGTCACGAGACGACCGTAAATCTCATCGGCAACGGCACGCTGCAACTGCTGAAGCATCCGGATCAGCTCGCGATGCTGCGCGAGCGGCCGGAACTGCTGAAGACAGCCGTCGAGGAACTACTGCGCTTCGACCCTCCTGTGCAACTCACGGGCCGACTGGCCATGGAGGACATTCCGTTCGGAGACAAGGTGCTCAAGAAGGGTCAGCAGGCGACGATGCTGATCGGCGCCGCGAATCGAGATCCGGCGCAGTTTCCAGACCCACGACGACTCGACATTACGCGCGCTGAAAACCGGCACATCGCGTTCGGTTTGGGCATCCACTTCTGCCTGGGGGCGCCACTCGCCCGCGTGGAGGGGCAGGTAGCTATCGGCGAATTGGTAGCGCGCACAAGCTCACTGGAGCTTGCGGTTGCCGAACCGCCGTACAAGGAAAACCTCGTATTGCGCGGACTCGCGGAGCTGCCCGTCACACTAGTGGCGAAATAGTCAGCGCCCCAACAGGGGCGCTGCGGCAGCAGAGTCAAAGTACTCGTCCAGCCGCGTGATGCGGCCGTCAACGATGGTGCACACAATGCAAGCCGGGATCGAGAACGGCGTCCCGTTTGGGGCGATGCCGCGCGTGATGTGCTGTTCGACGAATCCGGTGTCGGTCGCGATGCAGCGCCGGTCATCGTAGCCGAAGTCCTTCACGTACTTGGCCACCGCCGCCAGCGTTCGCAGGTTCTCGTCGACGGACTGCTCCGCATTGGTATGGGCATGCCATATGACGGCATCGGGCGCGTACATCGAGCGGACGCTCTCTATGTCACCGGCGATCACGGCATCGAAGAATCTCTCGGCGAGGACGCGCCTCTCGTTGGCGTTTGCAGTCACTTCGCCTTCTTTCCTTGCTCAGCAAAGATGCTCACCAGCTCGAACGACGGCGTCTCCTCGATCTGGTCGAATGTACAGGCTTCCGGCGGCTTGTCCGTGCGCCATCGCTTGAATGTCGCCGCATGACGAAATCGGTTGCCCTGCAGATGGTCAAACGTCACTTCGCAGACCAGGTCTGGTCGAAGCCGCACCCAGTTCAGGTCTTTGGATCCAGTCCAGCGGCTTGGCGAGCCAGGCATGCGGCCTTTGCCGAAGCCGTGCTCGTCGTCATCCGTGATGTACGGCCGCAGTTCATCCGCAAGGCGACGCTTCTCGTCTGCCTTGAAGCTTGAGGTATGGCCAACAAGATGCAGGACACCCGCCTCGTCGTAGAGGCCGAGCAGCAGCGATCCGATCGCGCGTTCTGCCTGGTCTTTGTACCAGCGCAGACCGCCGACGACGCAGTCCGCCGTACGCAAGTGCTTGATCTTGGCCATCGCGCGTACGCCCGGTTGGTACGCGCCGTCTGTGCGCTTGGCTATCACGCCATCGAGCCCTGCGCCCTCAAACTGCTCGAACCATTCGCGCGCGGTCGCGATGTCCTCGGTCGCTGGTGTGAGAAACACGGGCGGGCCAACAGCGGCGAGTCGTGCTTCCATGCGTTTACGGCGCTCGCCAAACGGCAGAGCGCGCAGATCCTCACCGCCGTCAGCGAGCATGTCGAACGCGACGAACGACGACGGCGTTTCCACGGCGAGCTTCCGCACGCGCGACTCGGCGGGGTGGATGCGCATCTGCAGCGCATCGAAATCGAGGCCGTGATCCGTCATGATCACTGCCTCGCCGTCGAGGATCATCGGCCCCGGCAGGGCTTGCTGCAGAGATTCCTGTAGTTCCGGGAAGTACCGAGCGAGCGGCTTCAGATCGCGGCTCTGAAGATGCGCTTCCGCGCCATCGAAGAAGACGAGTGTTCGGAATCCGTCCCACTTCGGCTCGTACAACCAACCATCGCCTTCCGGAATCGCCGTGGACAACTTGGCGAGCATCGGCTCGATGGGCGGGTCGAAAGGCAGCGGTCCTTTGGTCATCGGTTCCAAGTGTGCCAGAGGCCGCGTCGTCGTGGGCCCGCCCTGCCTGTAGACTAGGCGAAAGCGCAAACTATCAGCATCGGAGCAGAAATCGTGAAAGACGACATCCGCCGTCTCGCCGAAATCGAACCATCGGACTTGCCCTTTCTCAGCATCTATTTGGATGTGCGACCCGAAGCGACGGGCGAGCGGCCAGCGGTTCGAGCAGGGCTTGTTGTCCTGAAGGCCCGCCTCAACGAGATACGAAAGACGCTGCCGCCGCGAGGCCCCGCATTCGACTCCTTTCATGCCGATGCCGCGCGTATCGAGGCCTTTGTCACGAGCGACAAGGACCGTTCGACGGAGGGCCTCGCCATCTTCGCCTGCGACCGACGAGGCGTGTTCGAGACGTTCGAGGTCGGCGCGCCGTTCGAAAACCAGGTAACCGACGGCACGGCGCCGGATCTTTTTCAGCTCGCGCGCTTCGATGACGAGTATGAAACCGCCATCATCGCCGTCGTCGACAGCAACACTGTCCGGTTTATTGTGAAGCGCCAAGCGCAGGCCGACGAAGTCGCAGGACCCGATACAGCGCCATTTCAAAGGTCCGTCGGAAACGAAACGCAGAAGCGCCACCGCCGGCGCATGGACAAAGCGCGTGAAGAGTTCGCAGCGGAGGCCGCAATCTCGCTCGCCGAACTGGTCGACGAGGTTGCCGCACAGCACATCGTCCTCGCGGGCGATCCAGCAACCGTGGACGCTATATCCGACGCACTATCCCAGCAAGTTGCTGCACTTGTGCGAGACACGATCCGCATGGAGATTCGCGCCGGTCGCGATGACATTACGGCCGAGTTGAAAGGAATCCTCCGCAGGATCGAGGCAGAGGAGGGCGCGGGCGTTGTCGAACAACTCATCGCTGAAATCCAGCGCGGACGCCTCGCAGCGAGCGGCCCGGCAGACGTACGCCGCGCACTAGAGGCCGGACAGGTCGACACGCTCGTCCTCGACGACACGCAGGCGACGGACGAGAGCGATCGCGCTAACCTAGTGCGGCTCGCCACCAACGCGGGCGCACGCGTAGAAGTCGTCAGCGGCGATCCGGCCATGGAGCCATTCGGTGGCGTAGGCGCCATCCTCAGGTACGCGGTTCGCATGAAATAGATTGGGTGGTAGCGCCAGCGGGATTCGAACCCGCGATCTCCGCCTTGAAAGGGCGGCGTCCTAGGCCCCTAGACGATGGCGCCCCGTGACACGCAGCGGCGCCCACCATGAGCGCCGTTGGGGCGGCCCTGTGTGGCCGCCCGAGCAGTCGTAGTATAGCGAAGGGCGATCGTATGCCGCCCGTATCGCCCGACCAACTTCTTCGGTGTAATCTGGCAGTCGGCCGGAAGCAAGTGAAAGTCGAAGCACCGAATGGACGAGCGCGCACCTATCATCGTCGGCGGCGGGCAGGTCACGCAGCGCCCAGAGACCGAGCGCCCACGCGAACCGCTCGCGCTCATGGCCGAGGCGGCTCGACTCGCCGAACGCGACGCCGGCGCGGGCGACCTGTTGCACGAGATCGACTCGCTGCGCGTCGTGAACCACCTGTCGTGGCCCTCGAAAGCGCCCGCGCACGATCTCGCGAACGCCCTCGCCGTGGCTCCGCGCGAGATGATCTACACGGCCGTCGGCGGAAACACACCGCAGTGGCAGGTCAACGAAGTCGCCGACGCCATCCATCGCGGCGAAATCAAGACAGCGCTGATCGCAGGCGCAGAATGCGTGTACTCCGCGAGGCGGGCGCGCACAAAGGGCGTCGATCTCGGCTGGTCGCCGCGCGGAAACCCGGCCGCCGACGTCGGGGACACGCGGCCCGGCTCGACCGAACACGAGATCAAGCACGGCGCGCTGCTTCCAACAAGCATCTACCCGCTTTTCGAAAACGCGCTCCGTCACCACTATCGACGTACGATTGCCGAACATCAGCAGTCTCTCGGCGAACTCTTCGCGCCATTCTCCGCCGTTGCCGCAGGCAACGCGTACGCATGGTTCCGCGACGCGAAGACGGCTCATCAGATCGCTACTGCGACGCCCGACAATCGCTACATTGGCTTTCCGTACACCAAGACGATGAACGCGATCATGGATGTCGATCAGGGCGCGGCGCTCCTCCTCACGTCTGTTGGCGAGGCTCGACGCCTCAACATTCCAGAGGAGCAGTGGGTCTACGTCTGGGGCGGCGCCGAAGCGGCCGACCACTGGTACATCCGAGAGCGCGAGGACTTCCACTCTTCGCCAGCGATCCGCGCCGTCGGCGAGGCGACGCTCGCGATGGCCGGCGTCACGATCGGCGAGATTACGCATTTCGACATCTACTCATGCTTTCCGTCTGCTGTGCAGATCGCACGCGACGCACTGGGCATCGCCGCCAACGACCCGCGTCCACTGACAGTGACCGGCGGCTTGCCGTACTTCGGCGGCGCCGGCAACAACTACGTCACACACAGCATTGCCAATATGGTCGAGAAGCTTCGCGCGGATCGTGGCAAGCTCGGACTCGTGACGGCGAACGGCTGGTACGTCACGAAGCATGCCGCCGGCATCTACTCCACAGATCCGCCGCGAAATGCGTGGCAGCGCCCGAATCCCAAGGCCGTGCAGGCCGAGGTCGACGCCAGGCCGAAGCCCGAAGTTACCGACGAGCCGTCTGGCGCGGCGACCATCGAGACGTACACCGTCGTGTTCAACCGGGACGGCGCGCCGGAACAGGGCATCGTTATCGGCCGGGACAGCGACGACCGGCGCTTCATCGCCAACACGCCGGCTGACCGGCGGCTGCTCGAATCGATGACGAAGGCCGAGACGATCGGTACGAAGGGCACGGTGACCACCAGCGGCGGGACGAACACCTTCAGCCCAAGCTAGTCTAGGTCTGCTCCCACATTTCCGTGCGTTCGCTTGCTGCTACCCTGTAGCCACATGGAGCCAGCACGGATACGCAATTTCTGCATCATCGCCCACATCGACCACGGCAAATCGACGCTCGCAGACCGCTTCCTCGAGATGACGGGCACGATTTCGCGGCGCGACATGTCCGCGCAGGTGCTCGACGACATGGATCTCGAGCGCGAGAAGGGCGTCACGATCAAGGCCAAGGCGGTGCGCATGGCGTACACGTCGAAGGCCGGCACGCCCTACGAACTGAACCTCATCGACACGCCCGGGCATGTGGACTTCGGATATGAGGTCTCGCGTGCGCTGGCGGCGTGTGAGGGCGCGCTGCTCGTTGTCGATGCAGCGCAGGGCATCCAGGCGCAGACGCTCGCGAACGTGTACCTCGCGCTCGAAGCAAACCTCACGCTGATTCCGGTTGTGAATAAGATCGATCTCCCTTCGGCTGAGCCGGAGCGCGTCGCGCAGGAGTTGGTCGACACGTTGGGGTTCGCACCTGAAGAGATCATGTTCGCGTCAGCGAAGGAAGGCACCGGCGCAGAGGATCTGCTTGAGTCGATCATCGCGCGCGTGCCAGCGCCTTCGGGTGTAGGTGACAAGCCCCTACGTGCGCTCATCTTCGACAGCAAGTGGGACACCTACAAAGGCGTGATCGCATACTGCCGCGTCATCGATGGCCGCGTCGACAACAAACGGAAGTTGCGGCTGATGTCGACGGACTTCACGTTCGAGCCGCTCGAAGTCGGCGTGTTTCGCCCGGCGCTCGATGCGGTCGAAGAGTTGACTATCGGCGAAGTTGGCTACATCGCGACGGGCCTGAAAACGGTGAAAGATTGCCGCGTCGGCGACACGCTCACTGACGATGGAAAGCCTGCCGATGACGCGGTGCCTGGCTACCGCCCCGCGAAGCCGATGGTCTTTGCCGGCATCTATCCGCAGCAAGGGAACGAGTACCCACTACTGCGTGACGCCCTCGACAAACTACAACTCACCGACGCAGCGCTCGGCTTCACACCGGAATCATCGACAGCGCTTGGCTTTGGCTTTCGTTGCGGCTTTCTCGGACTGTTTCACATGGAGATCGTGCAGGAGCGCCTTGAACGCGAATACAACCTCGACTTACTGGCGACGGCGCCAAGCGTCGAGTACCAGGTGACGAAGACGAACGGCGATGAGATCGTCATCGACAGTCCGGCAGAACTGCCGCCGCCCCAAGAGGTCGGCCAAATCCGTGAGCCGTGGATGGACATCAGCGTCGTCTGCCCCGACCGCTACATCGGCACCGTCATGGAGCTCGTCACGACGAACCGCGGCGAGTACAAGCGCACGGAGTACCTACAGCACAGCATCGTCCAGGATGATGGCACGAAGAAGGGTGAAGGCCGCGTCCTTCTCGAATACAGCATCCCCTTGTCCGAGATCCTGGTCGACTTTTACGACAATCTGAAGTCACGCACGCAGGGCTACGCCAGCCTCGACTACACGTTCCGTGAGTACCGCGCCGCGCCGCTCGTAAAGCTCGACATTCTTGTGAACGGCGAGCCAGTGGACGCGCTGTCGCTGATCACGCACCGCGACAACGCCGTGCACTACGGACGGCAGCTCACCGATAAGCTCAAGACGCTCATCCCGCGCCAGATGTTCGATGTGCCCTTGCAAGCCGCGATCGGTGGCCGGATCATCGCTCGTGAGACGATCCGGGCGATGCGGAAGAACGTGCTCGCGAAGTGCTACGGCGGTGACATCACGCGGAAACGCAAGCTCCTCGAAAAGCAGAAAGAGGGCAAGAAGCGGATGAAGCGCGTCGGCAACGTCGAGATACCGCAGGAAGCCTTCATGGCCGTGTTGCGTCTCGAGAAGTAAGGGCCGGGTGTGAACAGCGCCGACATCACGCGCCTTCGTCTGCGAAACCAGTTCCTCACGGGCAAACCTGCCGCCTCGCCGGTGCAGGTCGTCCGCCACAGCGGCGCTGTTCAATCACAAGACTTGCCGGGTGCGCTCTGGGGCGTCGGCCAACGCGTGCGCAGCGCATCAGGGGCGAGCGTGCTGGCATCATACGACGAGGGCGAGTTCGTGCGCACCCACATCCTTCGCCCCACGTGGCACTTCGTCGCCTCCGAAGACCTGCGTTGGATGCAGGCGCTCACGAGCCCGCGCGTCCATCAGCTCATGGCGTATCGCTATCGCCAGTTGGAGATCGACGCCATACTGATGCGCACAGCAAAGCGCGTCTTCACGAAGGCACTCCGCGACCGCACACTCCTGACGAGACAGGAACTGGCCGCGAAGTTGCGTGCTGCGGGTATCGCACTCGCCGGTGAGCGGCTGACCTTCATCGTGATGTGGGCAGAGCTGGATGCGCTCATCTGCAGCGGGCCTATGCGCGGCAAACATTCGACGTACGCGCTGTGCGATGAACGCATCTCCACATCACGCAGCCTCTCAGGCGACGAGGCGCTGGTGGAGCTCGTGAGGCGCTTCTTCACGAGCCATGGCCCGGCTCAAGTTCGAGATTTTGTGTTCTGGTCAGGGTTAACCGTAGCTTCGACGAAGCGTGGCCTCGAAGGCGCGGGGGCGGACATCTTTGCCTTCGACCTCGACGGCCACACGTATTACTTCGCGGGACACGCGCGCTCACGGAAGGTGAATTCGCCCCACATCCGCCTCCTACCGAACTACGACGAGTACCTGCTCGCATATCGGGATGGCATACACGCTGGCGCAGCCGTCGATCTCTCGAAGCTGGCCGGCGATGATCTATCCGCGCACTTCGTCGTGCTCGATGGCCAAGTTGTCGGAGGATGGAAACGCAGGCTACGCGCAGATGCGTTGGAGGCAGAGGTCACGCTCTTCTCAAAACTCAATCGGGAAGCACGACAAGCGCTGGACGAAGAATTGCTGCGCTACGAGCGGTTCAGCGGAATGCCATTGCGCGCGACGATCTCCTGACTACACGACGACCGTGGCGACAGGCTCGGCGTATTCGACGAAACGTCCGGCGACGTTCGCATCCGCAGGCATGCCCTGGTGTACGAACAGGCGATGCTTCAGCGACCACGTCTCGCCCGGTTGCAACGTCAGCGGCCCATCGAAGTACGGCAGGTTCGTGCCGATCGGCCCATAGCCGCGCGTGAACCAGGCGTTGGGGTGATTGCGGTTCGACGGATGGTCGAGCATCGCGATGCCGAAGATCTCCGGATCCTGTCCGACGGCGCGTGTGAACGGACCGCTGCAGTCCACCCATTCCGCGCGCTGCGCGTGCGTGTTCGGCGAGCCGACTGCGCCGGTCGAGTTTGTGTACGTGCCGCCGTCCCACTCGTCGATGATGTCGGCAACGCGGAAGAGCGGCAGCGCGTTCTCGTTAGTCTGGCCGAACGTGACCTCGCCGAGATGCGGCGTGAAGTCCGCTTGGATGTCCCAGAGCCGGACGCGGCCCTTCATGCGATACATGCGGAAGCGGCGCGTGTCATCGAGCAGAATGCGGCCGTCGGGCGCCACCCACTGCACCTGCTGCTGAAAGCCACCCCACACCGGCCCCGACACCATCCAGTCGAATGAGCGATGCACGATGCGGCCCCAACCCGTCCCAACATGCGGGCCATAGCCACGGTTCATCGCCGCCGGCTCAAGGTAGAAGTCGACGCCATTGAGATCGCCGCATGCGTACCACAGCGACTTGTGCCACACATGGTCGGGCGGGCCGTCGTCGGTGATTGACTTTGGCTGCGAGCCGTCCGTGCTCTCCACGCCCGAGCCAGCGCGCCCGCTTGGAGCGACGTTCGGCCAGAAGTACGGCCGATAGTTCGGCAGGCCGTAGTGGTACATCGACTGCAAGAGCGTGCCGTAGTAGACGACGACGCGCCCGTTCTCCGGCTGATCGTCCACGTCGATGCCGCGCGCCTTCGATTCTCCCGCCGCGGGCCGCAGCTCGAACGTCCGCCGATCGCCAGGCGCAAGTTCGCCCACCCACCACGAGACGCGCGAGGCGCCTGTTACATCATCGATCTGCGCAGGCGTGACGGCGCCCGACTCCGCATCGGCCATCTCCCACGCGCCGTCCGAAGGCGTACCTGCAGGCAGCATTGCATCAGCGATGAAGTTCTCGCGGGGCGTCGTCGTTGGGCCGATCTGTATCTTCATGCAGCGAGCATAGCGACCGCTCGCAGTAGACGCACGATCACGGGAGGCTCGCGCCGCCTGCCGGAATCGCCGAATACCAGAGGTCGTCCGATGCAATCGGAAAGTGCACCCGCTCGCCCGTCATCGCAGCCTTGTACAGACCGGTAATGAGCTCCATCGACCGGCGGCATTCCGCAGTCGACACGAGCGGCGGACGCCCGTCGATGATGGCCCGTAGGAAGTCGTTGACCATCGCCACGTGAAGGTGCTTCGGCGTGTCCGGATACATGCTCTCTGCGAACTCGCGCGCCGAAGTGCCGTGAGCTTCGTCCAGCGACGTTAGGCGGAACGGCTCGCGCGTCGGGTCGTATGGGGATTCCGTCGAGACGGCCTGCAGGTCGTGGCCGAAGATCTCGAGGCGGCTGCGGTTGTCCTGCGCGTTGACGCTGACGATGATCTGGCCGACGGCGCCGTTCTTGAACCGCACTGTCGCCAACGACGTGTCTTCGACCTGGATGTCGAGCTTTACCGTCGCCGCATCGGCGATGAGCGACGCAGGCTCACCGAAGAGCCATGCAAGCATGTCGATGCTGTGGATGCCGTGGCCCATCGTGACGCCGCCGCACTCCTGCTCCCACGTACCTCGCCACCAGACGCTGTAGTAGTCGTCGCCGCGCTGCCACAGCGTCTCCGAGAGCCCAAACACCAGCTTCCCGAAGTGCCCCGCTTCGATTAGCGCCTTCACCTGCTGCGCGCCCTGCCCGACACGGTGCTGGAACACGCCGGCGAACATCGCACCACCGTCGCGCTCCGCAGCCGCGATCTCGTCGAGACCGGCGAGCGTCGGCGATACGGGCTTCTCGCAGAGGACGTGCTTGCCAGCGCGCAACGCCGCGCACGCCTGGTCGACGTGCAGGAACGGCGGCGTGCAGATGCTGACGGCCTGCACGCCGGGGTCAGCGATGAGGTCGTGCCAGTCGGTGTAGACGCGCTCGATGCCGTACTGGCCAGCGCGCTCCTTCGCCGCATCCTCGGCGATGTCCGCGATCGCGACGACCTTCGCGAGATCGCGGTTCATGCTGCCGCGATAGGCGAGCGCGTGCGAGTGGGAGATCCCGCCCGCGCCGATGATGCCGATGCGGATTTGGTCTGTCATGTACTAACACTCGCGGACGAGGGCGACCGCGCTCCTGACTGCGCTAGATTCACACTCGCCATCGCGCGCGTCACGGCGGCAACCTCCTCCGCATCCAGAGGTAACAGCGGCGGACGCATTGTGACGTTCTCGATGACGCCGAGCTGCCGCAGCGCCTCCTTCATCCGCGCGCGATAGTTGCGCACCGGCGGTGCGAAGAGCGCGTCGGCGAGCGGCTGGACGGCAGCGTCGTTGATTGCCTGCGCGCCGGCGATATCGTTCGCGGCGACGCGCCGGAACATCTCGATCTGTTCAGCGATGGCGATTGTCCCGAACCCGATGAGCGCACCTGTGCAACCGAGTACGAACGACTCGAGGATGAAGTTGTCGTTGCCTGTGAGGAACGTGATGCGGCGTGGTGCCTCGTCGAGGATGCGCCGCGTCTCGACAAACTTCACGGCATCGAACGACGCTTCCTTGATCGCGACCACCGTCGGTATCTCGATCAGCCGCAGCAGCGTCTCGCGCGAAAATAGCACGCCCGCAAGCGACGGCTGCAGCTGAAACAACACCATCGGCAGCGGACAAGCATCGGCAATCGCGCGGTGGTACTCGTAGGGCACGTCCGATGGAAGCGGCTCGCCCGAGAACGCCGCGATTGGGAAGACGACGATACCGCTGGCGCCAGCACGCTCAGCGTCTCGCGCGAGGTCGCAGGCCGCCGCGGTGTACGGTCCACCGATGCCTGCGAGGACGGGGATGCGCCCGCCGACCTCATCGGCGTAGATTTCGAGCACCCGGCGCTTTTCATCGCGCGAAAGGTGCGGGCCTTCGCCGGTGTCCACGTTTGCGGCGAGCGCCTTCAGTCCGTCGAAACCGAGCAGCCAGCGGATGTACGCACGCAGCGCAGGCTCGTCGATCTGGTGATCGTCGGTCAGCGGCAGGACCGTCGCGGGAATGAGGCCATTAAGGTCGAGGTTAGTAACCACAGATTCACAGATTACACAGACGGCTGAACTTGCACACCTCTTTCGGCATGCGCTCCTCAGAGCGGCAATCTCTTAGCGTGCATTTACGCCGCGTTTAACGTGTTGAGTCATATAGTCCGGAACAAGGGAATCGCCCGGGACAAGCTCCCCCGTCTCGAGCGGCTCTCGGACTGCCGGGCGCGTCAGCCTTCGCAGGATGCGGGGCGCGCGCCCGGTTCCTCTTTCAGGCTCGCGGAAGCAGCTTGCGGATGTCGGGAAACACCGGCAGCGAGAGTCCGCCGTCCACGTAGAGGATCTGTCCAGTGATGAACGCGCTGGCATCGCTCGCGAGCAGCAGCGCCATGCCGGCCATGTCTTCGACCTGGCCGAGACGGCCGAGGGGCGTTGCTGCGGCGACTGCATCCTCAATACCGGGAAGCTGCGTCCATACCGTCATGCGCGTCGTCGTCGTGCCGGGCGCCAGCGCGTTCACGCGGATGTTGTGCGCGCCAAGCTCGACCGCCGCGGTCTTCGTGAGCATGTCGACCGCTGCCTTCGACGCGCAGTACGCGGAGAGACCCGCCGACGCCTGCACGCCGCTGGCCGATGAAACGTTGATGATCGACCCGCCTCCGCCCGTCGCCATCGCGCGCGACTGGTGCTTCATGCACGCGAGGACGCTGCGGACGTTCGTCTGCCAGATCTGGTCGGCCAAATCGAGGTCGCCGGCGCGAATGGTGGACATGCCGCCCATTCCGGCACAGTTGAACGCGATGTCGACGCGTCCGAACCTCTGGACTGCCTCGGCAACAGTCGTCTCGATGTCGACCTCCACAGTGACATCGCAGCTTCGCGCCACGCCGCGTTCGCCAAGTTCAGATTGCAGCGATGTAAGCGCGTCTGGATCGCGACCACATCCCATCACGGTGGCACCTTCCGACGCATACGCCAGCGCGACCGCACGTCCGATTCCGGATGTTGCGCCGGTAACCATCGCCACTTTGCCGTCGAGTGTTCCCACGGGATTCGTCTCCCACTATTGCTGAACTAGGCCGTCCGACCGCGAAGGCCCCAGAGCACGAGCGACATCGTCAGCACGCCCATGCCGAAGATAGCGCCAAACGCCTTCGCGATCGCGGCTGCGTCCCAGCCTTCAAGCACGAGGGAGCGCATGCCTTCGACGATGTACGTGACGGGGTTGATCGTCGCCAAGAACTCGAGCCACGGCGCGAAGTATTCCTTCGGTGCGAACGCTGGTGACAAGAACAGCAGCGGGAAGAAGATCAGGAAGCCCAGTTGGGCCGCCTGCGCGCTTCCCGTCTTCAGCGCCAACGCCATGCCAATGCCCGAGTACGCCAACCCGAACGCCCCGGCCATAACAACGAGCACGACGATGCCAAGCACGCCCGTCTCCATGCCGGATCCGAAGAGTAGGCCAACGAAGACGATAAAGGC
This sequence comes from Dehalococcoidia bacterium, assembly GCA_021731085.1. GTDB lineage: Bacteria > Chloroflexota > Dehalococcoidia > DSTF01 > JACRBR01 > JACRBR01. The sequence continues at coordinate 38,513 of JAKFYB010000011.1, read as the reverse complement.
CGAAAGGATACAGATGCGTACGACGTCCGCCGCCAAGCGTCCCAGCGCGAGCGATATCCGCGGGGCCGGCGTCAGGAGCAGTTTGTCAAAGTAGCCGCGTTCGATGTCGGTGACCGTCGCTATCCCCGCGACACCCGCAGCGCCTGCGACGCCCTGCAACACGGCGATGGGCATCTGGAATCCGGTGTAATTGTCCACACCGAACGCGCGCGCGGCAGAACTGCCGATCGCGCCGACGGTCACGGCGAAAAAGAAGATCGGGATGAAGACGTTGCCGATTTCGAGCGCTGGCTGCCGGATCGTTTCCCGCAGCGCGCGCAACATCAGGTAGTACGTATCGGTAAACACAGCCGTCATGAGGACTTCCTCACTTTCGCATCGGCCGCCGCGTCGGCCTCCATGTGATGGCCGGTCTTGCGCAGGAACACGTCGTCGAGGGTCGGTTGCGACAACGTCACTTCGCGCGGGCGGATGTTGGCACCGTCTAGCAGCAGCACGAGCGCGGCGATTGCGCTACTGCCGTCGCGCACGTAGCAGATCACGGCATCATCGACGACACGCACATCCTCAATACCCTCGAAGCGCCTTACCGCGTCGGAAGCACGCGTAAGGTCTTCATCGCTGCCGATGCGCAGCGACACGACATCGGTACCGATGCTGGCCTTCAGCTCAGCCGGCGACCCTTGCGCGACGATCTTGCCCGCCGCCATGATCGCCACTTCATCGGCCAGCCGGTCGGCCTCTTCGAGATACTGCGTCGTGAGGAAGAACGTCACGCCTTCCGTGCGATTCAGCTCGCCGACATAGCGCCAGATTGCGTCGCGCGAAATGGGATCGAGCCCGGTCGTCGGCTCGTCGAGGAACACGACTGTCGGCCGGTGCACTAGCGCCGCCGCCAGGTCGAGCCTGCGCTGCATTCCACCCGAGTACGTCTTCAGCGCACGGTCGGCTGACTCTTCAAGGTCGACGATGCGCAGAAGCTCGTCGACACGTGCTTTCATCTGCGACGATGGCACACGGTACAGCCGCGCGGAAAGTGTCAGAAGCTCGCGCCCCGTCTGGATGTCGTCGAGGCCCGCCTCCTGCAATGCGACGCCGATGCTCGCGCGAACCTGGCCCGCGTGGTTCTCGACATCCAAGCCGCTGACTTCGGCACGGCCCGCCGTCGGGCGCAGCAGGGTCGTCAGCATGCGGACAGTCGTCGTCTTGCCGGAGCCATTTGCCCCGAGGAAGCCGAAGATCTGGCCCGGCTCAATCGCGAGGTCGATGCCATCGACCGCCTTGATCTCCGGTGTGAAGTGCTTTGCGAGTCCCTGCGCGAAGATTGCGGCCAAGAAGCGTCCTTTCGGTACTGATGGCAGTCTATGAGGGCGATCGGCGTGGAACACGCCCGCGGCACCTGCGAAAACAGCAGAACTGCCACCGTCCTGTCAGGACGCGCACCAGCAGCCGGGCCGGAGCGCAGGCTTTCAGCCCGCACTTCGTTCGGGGCTCCCCTGCCTTGTATGTCTGACATCGGGTTGCCTATACTGGTGGTGAACCTTGGATATCTCCATCAGAGGTGGGCGCGAGCCCACTTTTTTGTTCGTTAAAGGGTTCTCGATATGAAGAGCGAATTCGTTACGGCCATTACCGCCCTCGCGGCGGAAAAGAACCTGCCCACTGAAACGGTGCTCGGCGCGGTTGAGATGGCGCTTGCCTCCGCCTACAAGAAGGACAACCTCGCGCTCAATGAGCTTGAGGTTGAGATCGACAAGGAAGACGGCACCATCCGCACGTGGACGGTGATGACTGTCTCCGATGAGATCGAAGACGAGAACACGCAGATGACGCTCGAAGCGGCGCGCGCAACGAGGCCCGATGCCGTTGTTGGAGACCGCATTCGCTTCGAGGCGACTCCAGCGAATGCCGGACGAATCGCGGCACAGACAGCCAAGCAGGTCGTCCTGCAGCGGTTGCGCGAAGCCGAGCGCGAAGTCGTGTTCGACGAGTACTCCGGCAAAGAGGGCGACATCGTATCCGGCGTTGTGCAGCGACTCGAGGGTCGTAACGCGATCATCGACCTCGGCCGCGCCGAAGCGCTACTGCCACCGCCCGAGCAGGCACGCACGGAGCACTACCGCCCGACGCAGCGCCTCAAGGTCATGGTTATCGAGGTGCAGAAGGCGGCGAAGGGCCCACAGGTCATCGTCTCCCGCGCACATAAGGACCTGTTAAAGCGGCTGTTCGAATTGGAAGTGCCGGAGATCGCGCGCGGTATCGTCGAGATCAAGTCGATCGCGCGCGAGGCCGGCTATCGATCGAAGGTCGCCGTCTGGTCGCGCCAGGAAGGTGTGGATCCCGTAGGCGCCTGCGTGGGGCTGCGCGGCCTGCGCATCCAGAACATCGTCAACGAACTCAACGGCGAACGCATCGACGTCGTCGTCTGGGACCCGGAACCGTCGCGGTTCGTCGCCAATGCCCTCAGCCCCGCCCAAGTCGTGAGCGTGCTCACTCGCGAGGACGCAGGTGAGGACGGCCAGCGCTCAAATACGGCTGAGGTTGTCGTGCCGGACCGCCAGCTTTCACTCGCCATCGGCAAGGAGGGCCAGAACGCTCGCCTCGCCGCGAAGCTGACAGGCTGGCGCATCGACATCAAGAGCCAGTCTGCGTACGAGGAAGAACTCGCGGCGCAGGGCCTGACGCTCGAACAGGTACAGGAGCAAGCTCGCGAAGACGCACTCGCCCGTTCGCGTGAAGCGGCCGCACACGAGGCCGAGCAGCGGCGCATCGCCGCCGAGGCCGCAGCCGTCGCTGCCACGACGCGCGCGCTCACACCGGAAGAAGAGATCGCACTCGAGTACGCGCGCCAGGAGCAGGAGGAGGCAGCGAAGGTTGCGGCCGAACCGCTCGCACCAGCGGCAACCGTCGCCGAACCAGTCGCTCCGGCGCCGCCTTCGGGGCCAGCCCGCCCGACGATCCGCTTCGCAGAAGAACTCGTGCGGCCGCCGCTTGAACTGCCGAAGCCCGGTGAGAAGCGTCGTGGCCCGCCTGGCCAACGGCGCGACGACGAGGCCGGTCGTGCGGTGCCGAAGAAGAAGAAGGGTGGCGCTCGCCGCATCCTTCCGATCGACGAGGACGAAGACGAAGCCGACGTAGGCGAGATGGAAGACATTAACTGGTAAGATGTCTGCACAGAAGGGAATTCCGCGACCGAAACACGTCCCGCAGCGCACGTGCATCGCCTGCCGAAGCACTGAGGCAAAGCGCGGACTTGTGCGGGTTGTGCGGACGCCCGAGGGTCGGGTCGAGCTGGACCTTACGGGCAAGAAAAACGGCCGCGGCGCCTACGTCCATGAATCACGGGTCTGTTGGGACGAGGCGCTCAAGAAGGAACGCCTTGGACGCGCCCTAAAGGTCACCGTTCCCGCGGCGGATCTGCAAGCACTGAACGCTCATGCGACGGCCTTGAGCGAACAGCCCGAATAGCGAATCGAGATCTATGACCACCGATACCGAAGCCCTGCAGGAAGCCCCTCCGGAAGCCCGTCCGATCGAGATTCCGCGCGTGCTCTCCGTTAAGGAGCTCGGCGACCTGATGTCCGTGTCACCGGTCGAGGTCATCAAGGAGTTGATGAAGAACGGCGTCATGGCGTCGATCAACCAGGTCATCGACTTCGACACCGCCGCGATCGTCGCACACGACATGGGCTTCGAGCCACTCGAGCAGCAGCTTGCCGAAACTGCCGAAGTTTCTGTAGACCGCGAGACCGGGAAGCCACAAATCGAAGAAGATCCGACGAAGCTCGTGTCTCGGCCGCCGGTTGTCACGATCATGGGCCACGTCGACCACGGCAAGACGAGCCTCCTCGACGCCATCCGCGAGGCCAAGGTCGCTGCGGGCGAGAGCGGCGGTATCACACAGCACATCGGCGCGTATCAGGTCGACTACAACGGCCAGCTGATCACATTTCTCGACACCCCAGGTCACGAAGCATTCACGCAAATGCGCGCACGTGGCGCCCAGGTGACGGACGTAGCAGTTGTGGTGGTCGCCGCTAACGACGGCGTCATGCCACAGACGAAGGAAGCCATCGACCACGCGAAGGCTGCCGGCGTGCCGATCGTCATCGCCCTCAACAAGATTGACCTCGACGACGCCAACATCGACAAGATCAAGAGCGAACTCTCCGAGAACGGCGTGGTTGTGGAGGATTACGGCGGCGAGACGCCATGCGTGCCCGTGTCCGCGCGCACCAAGGTCGGCCTCGATGACCTACTCGCCAACATTCTCGTCGTCTCAGAAGTCCTCGACCTCAAGGCCAACCCTGACCGTCCGGCGATCGCAATCGTCGTCGAAGCGGAGTTGAGCAAGACGAAGGGCCCGCTGGCGACGCTCCTCGTGAAGACCGGCACGCTCCGTGCCGGCGACTACATCGTCGTTGGCGAGACGAGTGGCCGCGTGAAGGCTATGCACGACGAGGCCGGCAAGAAGCTCAAGCAGGCCGGTCCGTCAGAGCCAGCGGAAATCCTTGGACTCGCGTCAGTCCCGAAGGCGGGCGAGACGGCCGTCGTCGTCGCCGATGACAAGATCGCCAAGCAGACGGTGATCGATCGCATCCGCCAGCGCGAAGCGGCCGACCTCAACGCGCAGCCGCACGTCACGCTTGACACGCTGTTCGGTGAGATCAGCGCCGGCAAGCTCAAGGAACTGAATATCATCCTCAAGACGGATGTGCAGGGATCAATCGAACCGATCCGACAGTCGCTGGAGAAACTGACGAATGAACAGGTGAAGGTGAAGATCATTCACACGGGCTCCGGTTCGGTCACCGAATCCGACGTCATGCTCGCAATCGCGTCGAAGGGCATCATCATCGCCTTCAACACGGGCACAGAGGGCGGCGCCGAGCGCATCGGCCAGCAGGAGCAGGTCGATATCCGGCGATACAGCGTCATCTACAACATCATCGAGGACGTCGACAAGGCGCTGAAGGGCATGCTGGAGCCGACCTTCAAGGAGGTCGTCACCGCACACGCCGAGGTTCGCCAGGTCTTCCGCGTCGCCCGCAAGAACTCCATCGCCGGCGCGTTCGTCCGCGACGGCACAATTACACGCACAGACTCGGCGCGCATTCTGCGGAATGGCGCCGTCATTGCGGACGGCAAGATCGGCACGCTCAAACGCTTCCAAGAAGACGTTCGCGACGTCGCTACGAATTTCGAGTGCGGTATCCAGATCGACGGCTTCGACAGCTTCGAGGAGAACGACGTCATCGAGTTCTTCCGTATCGAGCGCGACACGTAGCCGCTTCGTGCGCACGCGACCGTAGCGCGTGCTTCTCAGCCCACGCGGTTTGTTTCGGGATACGTCTTCCCGTCTCACGAGGCCTGACATGACCCGCCGTAATGACCAGGTGAATGATCTCCTACGCAAAGAGCTTTCGGAACTCGTGCGCGAGGACATCAACGACCCCCGCCTGCTCGGCCTCATCACGATCACCCGCGTCGACACATCCCCGGACCTCAAGCAGGCGCGCGCCCATGTCAGCGTTCTTGGTTCGCCTGAAGATCGCGCGTCAACGATGGAAGCGCTGGCCTCCGCACGCATGTACCTCCGCCGTGAGCTCGGCAAGCGCATCAACATGCGGTATACACCGAACATACGCTTCGTCAGCGATACGTCGATGGAAGAAGCCCAAGCGATGACCGACAAGCTGCGCCAGACGGCGGCGGAGCGCGGAGACATCCTGTAATGGCGTGGATCGCTGGAGAACGCATCATACTACGCGCCTGGGAGCGAGACGACGTCCGCGCCGCCTGGGAGGCCGCGCAGTCGCCCGACGGTAAGGGCGAGCAACTCCGCGACTGGCTCAAACCCCCCAAGTCATTCGAGACGATGCAGCGGGAGTTCGACGAGAGCATCGCGAACCCACCCGCCGACGTGCTGGAGTTCATCATTGCGGTCAACGAACGCTCGATCGGCGACATCGATCTCTTTCGCATCGAGGATCGGAACCGCTGCGCGATGGTGGGCATGGGCATCTGGCACGCCGCCGACCGCGGCCATGGCTACGGGCTGGACGCGCTCCGTACGCTTTGTCGCTGGGCCTTCGACCACCTCAACCTCCATCGCATCGAACTGAGTGCGGATCCCAACAACACTCCAGCCGTACGCATCTACGAGAAGTGCGGCTTTCAGCGCGAGGGCACGAGCCGACTGCGACACTTCGAGGACGGCACCTGGCACGACGAGCTACGCATGGGTCTCTTGCGCGAAGACTTTGATGCGGCAACCGAGGCCTGAGCGCCGCGTGCGCGAACCTAGCAATGAAACATCAACGCCCGCTGTCGCGCCCTCGTGCCGCCAATCCGACCGCAGTCGGCGCGAAACCACGTGCCTCGAAGCCAGGGAGCACAGGGGGCACCACGCGTGAGCCTGGTACGGGGAGGTCTGCAAACCCTTCCAACGCGCGGGCTCGTTCAATCGACCCCACGCCTCGTCCAAAGCACGGACGGCCCGCGACGGCACCCAAGGGCCCGCCGGGGCCCGAACTGCCCCGTCCGTTCGCGGACGCCGCAAAGGAGAAGCCGACGCGCAAACCGCGGCCCCGTCCTGCCAGCGCAGCCCCTCCCGCAACGCAGCCACAGCGCGCGAAGCTCGTGGCGCCAACCTACTATGCGTTGGTCGTCCCTGGCCTGGAGGACATCGCCGCTACGGAACTCAAGGCAACCGGGTCGCGCATCCTCGGCGTACTCGGCCGCTTCGACAAGCGCGACACCGTCATTCTCTTTCGGACGGATGACATCGCCCGCGCCCTCCGCACGACGACTATCGATGACATCTTCGAGATCGTGTTCGACGCACCGACAACGCCCGGCCGCCATGCCCCACGGCAGATGGCCCGCGCGATGCAGCGCGAAGCCGTCGAGCGCGCCATGCTCACCCACCATGCCCTCCGTCCCGGTAAGCGCGGCCGCTCATACAACGTCGTTGCGCGCATGGCGGGTGACCACGCCTTCCGCCGAGAAGAGATTGAAGCTGCATTCGCGCACGCTCTGGATGGCATGCTGGCTAAGTGGGTGCCCACGCCGAAGAACGCAGCGCTTGAACTGTGGGCGCATGTCATCGACCAGCGCACCATCGCGGGCATCCGGCTGTCGACGGACACGCTCGCGCAACGCACCTACAAGAAAGCCCACCTCCCGGCTTCGCTGAAGCCCACCGTTGCCCGCGCCCTCGTGGCGATGGCCGAAATTAAGCCAGGCGACACGATCCTCGATCCGATGTGTGGCACAGGCACAATCCTCCGTGAAGCTGCCGACGCCGTCCTCAGCCTTCGATCCCGCGCTGGCGGCGAAGAACCTACAGGACGCATCTTCGGTGGGGACATCGACAGCGAAGCGCTCGACGCTGGTCGAACGAACGTTGGCCGTCATGCCTCGCTCGCGCGTTGGGACGCGACAGAGCTCCCGCTTCCCACAGGCTCGGTGGACGTTGTGATCACCAACCCACCCTATGGACGCCAACATGAAGCCGTCGCCGGCCTCCCGAAGCTCTACCGCGCAGCCATGCGCGAGGCGACGCGCGTACTCCGCCGCGGCGGGCGCGCCGTCATCCTTACAGGCGAGCCGCGCGAATTGGCGGAAGCGCTTCCGAAGGCGATGCGCGTGCGTGCAAAGCACCGCCTGCTTCTACGTGGGCTGCCGGTCACGGCATTCGTTATCGTTAGGGAGTAGTCGAGGGCTCTGTGTACCTATCGCTCCCAACCAGGACCCGGAAAGTCGGCAGCCGCTTATCTCGGGTGGCCACGTTCCTTGTAATCACGCCACCCGTCCTTCTTGCCTTCATCCTCTTCGCCTACGTCCTGCCAGACCCATCAATCTGGGAGTGGACGCCGCGAAACGCGTTGGTTGCCGGCGCCGTGCTGGTTAGTTTCATCTACGTAGTTGTCGCGGCGATGTTCGTGCTATTCGAGATCGGCGTCCTGCGTATTCCCGAACTCGAGCTGGACGAAGAAGACCAACCGTGACGTTCCCGAATGGATTCCTGATCATCGACAAGCCGACCGGCGCCACCTCGTTCTCGATGGTGGCCCTTATGCGGCGACTTACGGGCGTACGCCGGGTCGGACACGCCGGCACGCTCGATCCGATGGCCACAGGCGTTCTGCCCGTGGCCATCGGCCAGGCCACGCGCTTCATCGAGTACCTCGACGATGCTCCGAAGGTCTACATCGCCCGCATCCGCTTTGGCGCCACCACCGATACGTATGACGCGCAAGGCACGGTGACAGCCACTGCAGACGCCTCGGGAGTCACCCGCGGCGCACTTGAGAACCTGCTTCCGACCTTCACAGGCGTCATCGATCAGGTTCCGCCCGCCTTCAGCGCGTTAAAAGTCGCCGGCAAGGCTATGTATCGGTACGCCCGGGCTGGTGAGGTGGTGCAGATCCCGGCGCGAAGCGTCCGCATCGACGGCATTTCCGTCCTCAGCTTCGAGCCGGGTTCACATCCTGAAGCTGAGATCGAGATCGCCTGTGGCAAGGGCACATACATTCGTTCGCTCGCCCACGATCTCGGTCAGCTACTAGGCGTCGGTGCACACCTCACGGCACTTCGACGCACCGCCACAGGTGGCTTCGACCTCAGGCTCGCTCGCAGCACCGCCGACGTGGCAGCGTTGGCCGACGCCGGCAATCTGGAAGGCGCCGTGCTGGCTGTCGACCGCGCTGTCGAGCGGCGGCGCGCCGCAATTCTCGACGTGGAGCACGCCATCGACGTGCGGGCGGGACGCGATGTCACCCTCCGGATACGACCCGAAGGCATCTCGCCCGAACAAGATGAGCTTTGCCGCGCATACGACACGCACGGTAGCTTCATGGGCGTCTTGCGCTATCGAGGCCGTGGAAGCTGGCACCCCGCTAAAGTCCTCCCAAATGCCTGAATCTGGCTGAATCTAGCCAGATTCACGAAATTTGTCGCCGATCGAGCCCGAAAAGGCCGTTTTGACGCTTGACAAGTCTTAGGGCCTAGCTATGATTGTCTCGACTGAATCTGGACGCGTGGAATTGATAAGACGAGTACGCGTTAGCCACGAGTCACGCATGGGGCCGGCGCTCGGCCGCGAAGAGGAGTATCGGAGGACTGATGGAAGCCTACTGCTTGAAGTGCCGCACGCAGCGTGAGATGAAGGATGCGACTGCCGTCACCATGAAGAACGGCAAGCCTGCCACGAAGGGCACATGCCCGACATGCGGGACCGGTATGTACAAGATCGGCAAAGCGAAGTAATCACGAAGGGCCGCCTATAGGCGGCCTTTTCGCTGTAGCAGGCAGGACAGGGGGTGACGCTCGGCGTCGCCCCCTATCTTCTTGCCTATCCTTGTCGAACGTGAGCAGATTCGCCAGGATCGTTAACCTTCTCCCGGTCGCGAGCGTTCTACACTTGAACGACGCATGAATCGACGCCTTCTACTCCGCCTCGGCATCGTCGCCGCTGTAATAGCCGCTGTCGCTACTGCTGCGACGGCCGGCGCCGTGTCCATGCGCGCGTTTGGGCCTGAGGAGAGCTGGAATCCCTTCGCGGCACCGACGGCTACTGCGACGCCCACGACTACTCACACTCCAACGAGCACGCCCACACACACAGCGACGTCCACGCCGACGCCAACTGCGACGCCTACACCGCTACCAACATCCACGCCGATCCCCGAACCCCAGCCGCCAGGCATCCCCGGCGCCGAATTCCCGGGCGAGCGCTGGATCTCTGTCGACCTCACGAATCAGACAACCACGGCCTGGATCGGCGAGACGGCGATATATACGGCGCTCGTCACGACCGGCAAGGACGGGTGGGATACGCCCGTCGGCACGTGGTACATCAACTCCCGCCTCGAAAGCGAGACCATGTCGTCCGCTTCAATCGGCGCGGAGGAATACTACGTCCTCGACAACGTACAGTGGACGCAGTACTTTACGACAGCCGGCCACGCGCTGCACGAGAACTACTGGCGCGACCCGTGGGTGTTCGGCACGACGCGCTCGAGCCACGGCTGCGTCGGCATGCGTTACAACGATGCGCTCTTCTTCTGGAATTTCGCGAAGGCGGGCACACGCGTCACCATCCACGGCGACGGCTCCGGGGTCCCGTCCATCTAGAGCTAAGCGCGGTTGCTACGCAAGTCTCGTAGTCGCAAGACGCCAAGGCCGACACGCGTGAAGCCCAGAGCGATCATCCCGATCAATCCCCAACCGACAGTTCGCTCGAAGCAAGCGTCCGCCATGAATTGTGGATCCCAGCACTTATCGATTCCCGCGAGGTACCACACTGGAATGACGAGCAGCGGAACCACGCTGAGGAATGCCAGCAAAACCAGCGATCGTTTGCCGATTCCCTCATAGGCTTCAAGGAATGCGCAGTACATTAAGACTGCAGCCACGCTCGCGAGCACCCACCCTGTTGGTTCGGTAAATCCATCACGGTTGCCGCCACGCGTGGTCGCCCACGGGGCAAGCAAGAAGACCACAACGAGGACGCCACACGCGAGATCTGCAGCACCGAGGCGCGTAATGTGTGGCCAGCGTTGGACGTACCCGACCCCGGTTTCGGCTGCCACTACTCGAACCAGATATCCGTCTGCTCGCCAGCCGGAACACCCATGATGAGCACCTGCATATCGCCCTCCGACGTATGCCACGTCAGCGGCTTGATGACGATAAGGTCGCCGGCCTCGATGGGCATCTTCTCGCCGTCCAGGGTGATCGTCCCGCTGCCGCTAAGAACGTAGTAGTACTCGGTCATGACCTTGTGATAGTGATAGCGGCTCTCGTGGATCGTCAGGTGTGACACGTTAGCGACGGGCGTATCCTCCGCCGTCACCAGTGTCTTGCGCCAGCCGCAGACGCCGCGCTCAGTCGGTGTCTCACTCAGCTTGCGGATGATGTACTTCTCCGAAGTCTCGGTCGTCATCGCATCGTCTCCCTGATCGTCAACACACCGCACGCATCGCTGCTGTGCAGAAGTGTAGCCCAGCGAGCGGCCGCTGCTAATCAGCCCCGCAACGTCACATCTCCAGCCTCGACACGTACAACCGCTCCAGCTTCCGTGCGCACGAGCAGCGCCCCATCGTCGTCCACGTCCTCAGCGAGACCATCAGCCGCTCCACCTGACCATGCAGCATGCACCTGCTGCCCGAGTGTCACCAACCGCGACTTCCATGCATCGACGACAGATTCGCCCACCTTCGCCGCCTCATATAGCTCCTCGAACCGCAACACGTAAGCGGCGAGTAGGGCCTCGCGCTCGACCTCATGTCCCAACTCGGCCAGCAAACTCGTCGCGATGTCACGAATCTCCTCATGCTGGCGCGGATCCCAGTTCACGTTTACACCGGCGCCGACGAGCACGACGGCCTCGCCACCATCCCTCAGCTCTGTCTCGATCAGGATGCCGGCCAACTTGCGGGAAGCAGCACCAGCGCCGCTCGCCTGGACGACTAGGTCGTTCGGCCACTTGATGTCGGCCTTCAAGCCGCATACGTCCTCGACGGCCCTCACCAGCGCGAGCGGCGTGATCATCGCGATCTGACGCAATACACCGTCCGGCGGACGTAGCAACAGTGTCGAAGCAAGGTTCACGCCGGCGGGGTTCACCCACGACCTGCCAAGGCGCCCACGTCCAGACGTCTGCTCGTCGGCAGCAGAGAGCGTGCCCTCAACCGCACCGTGCGCCGCAGCCTCGCGAGCGACATCCATGGTCGAGCCCACGGTCGGTTCGAAGATGAAATTACGCCCGAGAACCTTGGTCGTCAGAAGCGCGTGGTAGCGCGAAACGTCGAACTGGTTTCCGGCCATGACAAACTCCTGCTTCTGGATCGCGATCACATCGCCTATCGAGGTCTGTGCAATGCGGTCACGCACTTCAGGTCGACGTCGATCTCCCGCGTCAGCGCCAGGTCTTGCAGTTCGTGACACAGGTCGAACCACTCGGAAGATCGTCTGTCGACGCGTTGCGCGAGCTCGTCATCACTGAGGCCCGAGTCGATCCCGATAAGCTGGTCTGCCTGCAGGATCTTCACGTCACGAAGATACCGAAATGCCGTCACGAACTTGCGGTGCGGCTCGGCCGCCTCGCCCGGAGCATCAAGGTCGGCGAGCGCCGTGGCATGGAACTCCAGCTGCCCGGCATCGGCGCCGATGCTCGCCGACAGCCCCTCCGAATCGAGCCCTTCCTGTGTACCGACGATCGTACCGATCTCGCGGTCGAACGCTGCCATTTCTTCCCCGAGCAACCTGTAGTACTCGTCGTACGCGGCGTCCGATGCCGCTTCGTCTGAGCAAGCGGACACAACAACGCCCAGCACCAGTAGCGCACTGACGCAGCCGACACGCAGCCTAAGAACCGTCCGCTTACCCAACGTCTGCTTCCAACCACTTTGGATTCGACGCCTCAAGTTTCGCGCGGACCACGTCCTTCGTGTGCGCGATCACCGCTTGACGCCACGAACCAGTGTCCGCATCGCCCGCTCGGATCCGCTCGCTAACGTCGCCCGTTCGTTCAGCGATTGCTATCCGAAGCGCATGAAGTGTGTTTGGTCGATTCGCCTGACCTAACACGACGTCGAGGCCTGCCCATTCGTCGTGCAGCTTCTGTTCCTCATGGCGCAGCTCACGCCGCACAGTTCGAATCACATTCGCCGCAACACGCGAGTTGTACTGCCGCGAGCCTGTAAGTGACGGGACAAGCTGCTCATCGAATAGCGTTTCCACGGCCCGCAGCAACTCGTCGACGGTCGGTCGGTCGTGCATGATGTCGCCTCTCGTGCTGCCCTTAGCTGTCGATGAGCTCCAGCAGCTCCCACTCCGTCTCGGCCGTTCTTCGCCCGATGCTCGCCAGCTCGACGCTATTGCTGATGCCATCTAGGTACGCCTTCGCCTGGCTGATGCAGATGATGCCCCACCGCAGGTTGCCGAACACTTCCCAAAACCGCACCCGCTCGGGATCGACCTTCCCGCCACCGGCCGCTTCGTAGGCCGCGAAGAACTCCGCACGCTCGCCGATGCCGCCGACGGGCTTTGCGCCGCCAAAGCGCCAGGAACGCACACAGATGAAGCCCATGTCCTCCATCGGGTCACCCATATGCGCTAGCTCCCAATCGAGCATCACACGCAGCCCCTCGGGACCAAACAACACGTTGCCGATGCGAAAGTCGCCGTGAACTAAGCCTGGCGTCGTGCTGGTGGCCTCGGCGACGACGGGGTGCTGCCGAAGCCAACGGAATGCCAACTCAAACGCTGGATGCGTCTGTGGCGCGATCATCCGGAAGATCTGCTCGTACCGCTCGATCTCGAAGGCCGCCGGAGGTGCTCCGTCAGGCGGTGCAGGCAAACCGACGACGCCGTGCCTCTCAGGTTTAATACGATGGATATCTGCAAGCAGGGCGCCAAGCTGCACGGGAAGTGCGCGACGCGCGTCGGCATAGGCGTCTTCGCGGAGAAGCCGGCGTGGCAGCGTCTCGCCGTCGACGCGCCGGACGAAAAACGACTCACCCTTTCCCACCGTCTCGTCGCCGACCCAGAGCGGCTCCGGAGCCGCGACGCCTTCATCGAACGCCGCCTTCATCAGCGCAAACTCCATCGGGCGCGAAAGAGCCTTCGCGGCGCCACGCACATCGCGCTGGAGGATCAGCGGCAGTACTTCCGCCTCCGGCGAGCGTTCCAGCGCGACATCCAGCGACCACGTCTCACGTGACGCGCCACCCGTCAGCCGTCGCAGGTCAGACACGCGCGCATTGACGCCCGTCTCATTCGAGATGAAGCGCTCGATATTCGATGCGAGTTCGTCGTTCTCGGTCGCCACGCAGTGCTCTATACGACCTGGTCGAGGTATTCGGACAGGCCGTAGCCGACAGCGTCGCCACAGCGGTACTCGGTCATACCTTCACCGACGTGCGTGACCATGCCTTCGCGCCGGTTGCGCAGCGGGATGAAGCCCATCACTTTACCGCTGACATCGAGCTGTTCGCCGGTGTTGAGCTTGATGTGCGCGACCAGGTCCTTGTGAAACAGGCCGTTGTCTTCGAAGTCGGTGTCGATGTCGACGCCCACGATCTGGTCCATCTTGTCGCCGCGGTACACGACGCCGCCCTGTGAGCGATTCTCTTCGTCTCGCCAAACAGTGGAGACCATCATGCCAAAGTCCGGACCGAAGTTGATCGTCAGCCAGCGGTAGCGGTGGATGGCCTGCCAGTATCGTGGCCCCCACGAGTGGTCTCGCAAACCCAAACCATCAATCTCAGTCACAACGCCGTCGACTTCGACGGTGCCCGTGACCTTCATGTGCTGCTCGTAGTGCGCCTTTGCGAATTCCTTCTCCGGATCGACAACCTTGTGGTTCTTGCCCGTCGAGCCATACGCCGGCCCCGCGGCCTCGTGCAACAAGTCGACCTTCACCGGCTTGTGCGGATTGTTCTTGAACGCGCTGCTGGGGTCGGCCATCTGCGAAGGGTCGGTGAGGTACACCGCTCTACCCTCGTACGTGGTGCGCAGCTTCTCAAGACCCTCGATCACCTCGAACTTCATGCCGCCGGCGTCCATCGCGTCGTTGTTGTCGATTGACGGTCGCTTGAACTGGAACAGCACGCTCCCGTCAGGCTGGTACAGCACGAGCGTCATTTCGGCGTTGCCCTCGTTCGCCCGGTTCCCAAGACGGAGGAAGCCGCCTGTGTTTTTCGCGCGGTCGAAGAAGTTGAAGTACATGCTCTCGTTGAAGTTGGACTCCGGGCCGAGAGGATGCGTGTAATCGTCCTGCGCTGTGATGTCTCCGAAAATCGCGACCATGCTGGGCCTCCAGTTCTGTGTCCCGTGGGCTTCGAGTGTATGCGAGACGACGCCTGTGACGAAACGGCCACGTGGCAGGAATGTCGAATCCGGCCATCGGGCATCCGTCGAGACGGCCCTGGCTAGCTCCTGTCTGTCGAAAGCGAAGCGTCGCGCTAGCCGGACACGCGTTGCCGGTACTGTACGGCTTCCGCCAGGTGGTGCGAGTGGATGATGTCGGACGGCTCCATGTCGGCGATGGTGCGAGCGAGCTTCAGGATGCGGTGGAACGCCCGCGCCGACAGCGACAACTGCGCCATCGCCAGCCGGAGCAGCGACTGCGCCTGCTCGTCCATCTGCGCCTGGCAGTGGAGCCGCACCTCCGTCGCCGACATCTCCGCGTTCGACATCAGACCTGTGCCTTGCAGCCGTGCCAACTGGCGACGACGCGCGTCCTCCACCCGCTCCCGCACGATCTCCGATGTCTCACCGCCGCCCTCCCCGGCGAGCTTCTCATACTCCACACGCGGCACCTCGACGAAGATGTCGATGCGGTCGAGCAGCGGCCCTGAGATGCGCTTCTGATACCGCGTGATTGTCGAGCCTGAGCACGAGCACTCGCGCGTCGAATCCCCGGAGTAGCCACACGGGCATCCGTGTAGGTCAGAACTACAACAAGCCATTGAGAAGGGTGGTGGTGATGTGAGCCACCATCTGGCCGCGCCTGCCTTCGAGCCGCACGACGTGCGGCGTTTCCTCTCAGTGCTGCATGAGAGCGGCGACGTGTTCGAGATCCGCGTGCCGAAGTACGGCCAGTACAAGTCGACGGCCTCAGGATACTTCAACAATGTCGATGCTGCTGTTGCCGCTGTAGCTAAGTTGGACGGCCGCGCCAATATCTTCGTCACGCTCAACCCCGCCTCCTCTGCCCTGCTCGCGCGCGCGGCGAATAGGATCGTCGATCGCGCCGAGAACACTACCGCCGACACGGACATCCTTCGTCGACGTTGGCTGTTCGTCGACATCGACGCGAATCGACCGAGCGGCATCAGCAGTACAGACGTGGAGCTTCTCGCGGCCGAGGACCATAGGGACGCGATCGCCGCCCACTTGGCCGCGCTTGGCTGGCCCGCGCCCTTGTGCGTTATGTCGGGCAACGGAGCCTACCTGCTCTTTCGCATCGACCTCCCCAACGACGCCGATTCGTTGGCACTGGTGAAGGCGGTGCTGGAGGCACTGGCCGCGAAGTTCAACTCGGACGAAGTCCACGTCGACACCAGCGTGCACAACGCAGCGCGCATCATCGGCCTGGCCGGAACCCTCAAGGTCAAAGGCGACGCCCTCCCGGATCGACCACACCGTCGTTCCGCGTTGACCGACGTGCCTCGCGCTCTCGACCTAGTTTCGCGCGACCAGCTCGAAGCACTGGCGGAACCGCCCAAGCAGGCTCCCACGATCAGAGCCACCTCCGGCAGCGCGGCTCTTGTCGACATTCTTGTGGAGCACGGCCTCGAGTATCGCGAGCAACCGCCAGACGCGAACGGGGTGACCTGGTACCACCTTCCACAGTGCCCGCTGCATGATGGCGGTGGACCGTTCGAGTGCGGGGTGGGGCAAACGCTGCCTGATGGCCCATACGCGGGCCACTGCTTTCACAACCGCGGAGCAGGAAAGGGCTGGCAGGACTTTAAACGTGCTCTCCGTCTCAGCGTTGGACGTGGGCACGATCCCGCCATCGTGTCGCCTGGAGCGGAGCACGAGTTCCCCCGCACAGACGCCGGCAATGCGGAACTTTTCGCTCGCCAGTACGGGGACCGACTCCGCTTCAATCACCGTCGTCAGAGATGGCTTGTGTGGAGCGGCCATCGCTGGATTGGCGATGCCGATGCAGAAGTTGTGAGGCTGGCGATTCTCGCTGCGCGGCATCGAGGGCTTTCGTCGGTCCGACAAGCCGACTTCGAGGAGCGAAAAGCGGAGGCGAAGTTCGCCATCGCGAGCGAGAACGGTGCCCGCATCGACGCAATGCTCAAGATCGGCCGAGCGCAGCCTCCGTTGAACGACGCAGGCGACCGCTGGGACAGCGACGGCTGGCTTCTCGGAGTTGCGAACGGCGTTGTCGACCTCCGAACCGGGAACCTTCGAGACGGTCGCCATGCGGACCGCATCACACTGTGCTCAGACATCACATATGACGAGAACGCTTCGGCGCCACGCTGGGAGCAGTTTCTGGAGGAGGTCTTCGGCGGCGACGCCGAGATGATCCGCTTCATCCAACACGCGGTGGGCTACAGCCTCTCCGGCGATACGCGCGAACAGTGCATGTTCCTTTGCCACGGCACGGGCGCTAACGGTAAGAGCGTGTTCCTCGCCGTCCTTCAGAAGCTGGCAGGCGCTTACTCGTTCAACGCACCGTTCTCCAGCTTCGAGCGCCAGCACCAATCATCCATCCCGAATGATCTGGCGGCCCTTGCCGGCAAGCGCCTCGTCACGTCGTCCGAGACCAACGAGGGCACGCGGCTTAACGAAGCGCGCATCAAGGCGCTGACGGGATGTGACCCGATCACCGCACGCTTCCTGCACGCTGAGTTCTTCACGTTCGTCCCCGTGGCCAAGTACTGGCTCGCGGTCAATCACAAGCCTGTCGTAGGCGATGACTCAGTGGGCTTCTGGCGGCGTGTGCGGCTGATCCCGTTCCTTCGTCAGTTTCGCGGCACCGCCGATGACAAGACGCTGCAGTCAAAGCTCCACGACGAACTGCCAGGCATCCTCGTGTGGGCCGTGCGAGGAGCCCTGATGTGGCAGCGGGATGGACTCGTGACGCCGGGCGTGGTTCGCGACGCAACGGAGAGCTACCGCGTCGACTCCGATCCCCTCGCCCAGTTCTTAGACGAGTGTTGCGTTGTCGGCACGGAATTCTCGGTCGGGGCGAATGACCTCTACCGCGTGTATCGCGACTGGTCTGAGGTACAACGGCTGGCCTCGCGCGAGACGCTGACGAACACCGTGTTCGGAAGCCGCATGAACATGAAGTTCGACCGTCGACGGACGAAGCGCGGCAACCGCTACCTCGGCGTTGGGCTGCTGTCCGCGGTCGCCGAACCGCAACTCGACCTCGCGGAGGCGGCTTCGGGTGTAGGGTCTGGCGACCGGGTGTATGGTCGCGAAGCTGACGATCCGGAAAACGGGGTTAGCTCTAGAGAAAATGAGCTTACGCGAAAAAACCCTGAAAAACCCTACACCACCCTACACCCCTACACCCCGCCTGCTGACGGCCGGCGATGCAAGCGGTGCCGCAGGACCCTGAGCGACGGCAGCAGTAACCTCTGCGACGAGTGCCGCCGCAACGCTCTCCAACGGGTGATGGAGGGCCAGGAATGACGCACACGATGACCAAATGGTGTGCCTACAGGCCAAAGAGCCAAACCACCACAACGAGTGCCGTGGCGACGACCACATCAACGACGGTTCCCATGACAAACATCAGGTCGACGCTCGGTGCCCCTGGCACAACGAACGACACCACGCACAGCGCGGCGAAGGTTAGGGAAACGATGAAGAAGCCGATTGCTACGTGGATCATCCGCACACCAAGGGAAGGTCGGCGCCTCAACCGCGGGGCGCCGACCCTGAACGGGCTCCCCGCATCTGCTTGGGGGCTGGACGCGAGAGCTCGTTCGATCCTAGCAACCGAGGCAGCGACGGCAACGCCGCGTGTCAACCAAGGGGTGGGGCCGGTCTGGTTTTTGGGCGATTCCGAGAGTGGGAACCGCTCACACCCCCTTCTCCGACTGCGTACGGGTTTCTCGGCAACGTATCCGCACGGAGACGAGTGATGGGTGAGCGCGGACCACTGCCTCTGCCTTACGCGCGCAGGCGCAACAAGCGTCGCACGAGCGGCAAGGCCGTCACCGTCGCGCGCCCGGCGCTGCCGAAGGTCCTGACCGGCGAGGCCCGCGCCGAGTGGCAGCGTGTTGTGCCAGAACTCGAAGAGGCCGGCGTCCTCGCCAAGATCGACCGTGCTGTGCTCGTCCGGTACTGCGTGGCCTGGGCTGACTGGTGTGAGTTGGAGTCGATGCTCGGCAAGTCCGGGAAGTTGATCCGCGGACAGAAGGGCAACCTCGTGCGCAACCCGCTGTGGCTGATGAAGCGCGACGCCGAGCAGACCGTCACCGAACTCTCACGACAACTTGGACTGACGCCGATCGCCCGGCTGCGATCGGGCATCGCCCACGAACGGCCTGCTGATCCGGAAGACGAAGAGCGCGGCATCCGCGTCATGGAACGCTACCGAAAGATGGTGGAGGGTTGAGATGGGGGAGGGCGGTCTGATTTTCAGCGATTACGGGAATAGGAAAGCGCTGGCGTTCCGGCGTGTGTGCGTTGCCAGATTAGGGTAGAGGGGGGTCAGCGATGAAGCGGGGAGCGAAGCCCGTACCTACAAGCATCAAGGCCTTGCGCGGCACGCTGCGCGCCGACCGTATGAATCCGCGCGAGCCGGTGGGCGACGGAAGGCCGACGTGTCCGCCTGAACTCTCTTCGGCAGCCCGGAAGGAGTGGCGGCGCATCTCGAAGCATCTCACCGCGATGGGCCTGCTGACGACGGTCGACCGCGCGGCGCTCGCGCTCTACTGCGACGCCTACGGCAGGTGGCTGGAGGCGATCGCGGCGCTGCAGGAATACGGCGTCGTTCTCAAGAGCCCGAACGGCTACCCCGTCCAGAGCCCCTACGTCGGGATCGCCAACAAAGCCGGAGAGCAGGTGCGCTTGCTGTTGGCGGAGTTCGGCATGTCGCCGGCCTCACGCACGCGCGTCCAGGCACAAGCAACGCAGCCCATCGACGATCCGTTCGCGCGCTTCGACCGAGGCGCGTCATGAACAACGTGGAGGCAAAGATGATGACCACCGCAGTCGAGATCGAGCACGTCACGATCGACCACCTCAAGCCCGACCCCGCCAACCCGCGGCGCATCTCACCGCGCGAGCTCGAAGCGCTGACCAAGAGCATCCAGGAGTTTGGCTTCATCCAGCCTGTCTTGGCGAGGAGGGAAGACAAGACCGTCGTCGGCGGCCACCAACGCCTGCTTGCTGCGCGGAAGCTCGGCATGAAGACCGTACCCGTGATCTGGCTCGACATCTCGGTCGAACAGTCCCGACTGCTGAACATGGCCCTGAACAGGATCGGTGGCGAGTGGGACGAGGATCTCCTGGCGCACATGCTGGCCGACCTCCAGGGCGTGGACGGGATCGACCTCACGCTGTCGGGCTTTGAGGCTGGCGAACTCGACAAGCTGCTGAAGTCACTGGATGTGCGCGAGAAGCGTGAGCAGGCGGAGGCGTTCGACGTCGAGGCGGCGCTGGAGGCCGCACGTGCCGCCACACGGGCCAAACGTGGCGCGTTGTGGGCGCTCGGCGACCACCGCGTCCTGATCGGGGACGCGACCGACAGTGCGGCCGTGTCGCGCCTGCTCGGCGATGTCCGCCCGGCGCTCTGCTTCACCGACCCGCCCTACAACGTCGCCCTCGGAGACCACGGCGGGCAGCAGAAGAACCAGCGCAAGCGGCGCATCCAGAACGACGCGATGCCCGCGGAACAATGGGACGCATTCATCCGTGCCTGGTCCAACAACATCGTCAGCAACGTCGACGGCGCGATCTACATCTGCATGAGCACGAAGGAGTGGGCGTCAGTCTCACGGGCGTTGGCCGAGGCCGACGGGCACTGGTCGGACACGATCATCTGGCGGAAGGATCGCTTCGTCATGGGACGGGCCGACTACCAAAGGCAGTACGAGCCGATCTGGTTCGGCTGGCGTGAGGGACAGAAGCACCACTGGTGCGGCGATCGCAACCAGTCGGACGTGTGGGAGATCGATCGGCCGGGCGACAGCGAGGCTCATCCGACGATGAAGCCGCTGCCATTGGTCGAACGCGCGATCGAGAACTCGTCCAAGGCCGGCGACGTCGTGCTCGATCTGTTTCTCGGATCAGGCTCAACGCTGATCGCCGCCGAGCGCACCGGGCGCGTCTGCTACGGGATGGAATTGGATGCGCACTATGGGAGCGTCGTGTTAGCTCGCTGGGAGTCGTTCAGCGGCAAGGAGGCTGTGTGCCTTGAGAAGAAGTAGCGAGCGGCGGCAACCCTGGTGTCATGTGGAACGGGGTTTTGGAGAAGAGCCGCCGCCGCTTCGCTCTGCTTCGTACAACGCCGGAAGCCTGATGAAGGTGAACGAGTTATGAGAAACAAAGGCGCCAGCACCCAGCCAAAGGAGGCATCATGCCAAACCTCGAACTCGTGAGAGATGCGCGCGGATCGCTTGTTCACGTCCGGAAGCGGTCGGACGGCGAGTGCCTGGGCTGTTTGGAAACGGGTCTGTTCGAGTTGGTGAAGGCCCTCGTGCTTGACGAGGAACGCCGCCGCGAGCGCGACGGCGTGGAGGCAAGGCAATGACGAACCTACTGCGCGATGACGCTGCCGTCGCCCGTGATCGCGGCATCGCCGAAGAGGATCGCCGCCCAGGCTTCGGCATCGACCTTCCGCTTCCCGAGAATGTCTTCGTTGGCTGCGCACCAGTTGCAGAGGTCGAGCCGCCCCTGGGGCGTGTCGGGGAATGCGGGCGAAATCGGCGTGCCTTCGCTGACGGCCTCGTAAGCGGCGATCTCGTTCTCGCCCTGCAGCCTCGATGGCGGCATCGTCGTCTCCGGCGTGGCGACAAAGTCGTCGGTCTCGTCACCGGCGTAGCCGTAGGGGAGGAGCGGGACGTAGCGTCCGTTGCGCTTCGGGTGCGCCCATCCCTTCGGGAAGGACCGCGCCTCGTAGGTGCCGACAAATGCGTATTGGCTGGTCATGGTTGCTTCTCCTTTCACCACATACATCACTCTGCGCGGGCTGTAAGTCAACGAGTATTTCGGGCAAAGACAGACAATCTCTGCGGACGGTTGACGCGCCACAACAATCTCTCCGGACGGTGCGCAGATTCTCGCCACATCCCGTTGACTTCGATCGGCTGCAGAGTGATGTATGGCATCGCCAACGAAGACGCCCCTGGCCGGGGCTTTCACAAGGAGATGCCACATGCCACTCGAGAACAGAGAACTAGCGCCGGGGACCGTGCTCGTCGCGCGGTACAAGAAGGAGGACCACACCTGCGTCGTGATGGAGACGGAGGACGGCCTGCGCTACCGGGTCGCGGGGACGGACTACAAGAGCCCGAGTTCCGCCGCGAAGGCGGTGATGGGCGGGATCGCGGCGAACGGGTGGCGCTTCTGGAGCCTGGATGGCGACCTCAAGCCCGCGCGCGAACCGAAGCCCAAAGCGACGAAGAAGCCGACAAGGAAGAAGGCACCCCCCAAGAAGGCGACAAAGAAGAGCGCGCCGAAGAAGAAGGCCGCGAAGACGGAGAGCGGCGATTCGTTCGGCTGCGGCGCCTGCGGCCAGGTGTTCCCGACGATGAAAGCGGCGACGGAACACGCGCTGACGCACACCGCGCAGTAGCAACGTCTGCACCCGAGCCCGAGACGGGTCGCTTCGGCGGCCTGCTCTCGTTGTGGTGGATGCGAATGCGGCCTCGGCCGCAGCCGATCGACCCTGCTCTCGTGCCCAGGAGGATGGTCGTCACGTTGAACGACGATCGCACGATGACCATCGCGCAGTACCTCGACTTCGACGCGATTCAGGCGCGCGAAACTCATGCCACACGATGGCCAGATCGTGTGCACGACCCTAGCAACGCACGTTCCCTGCAGAGGTAGGCGATGGTAGGCATTCGCGCCTGTTCGGCGCCGACCAAGGATGGCCAGCGTTGTGGAGCAACTCCACTTCGCGAAGAGTCCGTCTGCTTCTGGCATTCGCCCGAACACGCAGAGGCTGCCGTCGAAGCCCGACGCCTCGGCGGCCTGCGACGGCGCAAGGAGAACACGATCGCCGGCGCCTACGACTTCGAGGGCCTGCAGTCCATCACGGAGATCCGCAGGCTCGTGGAGATCGTCGTCACCGATGCCCTCAACACGGAGAACTCCGTCGCTCGCGGGCGGTTGCTGATCGCCGCCGCCCAAGCTGCCGCCAAGCTGCTGGAGGTCGGCGAACTGGAGGAGCGCCTGCGCACCGTCGAAGCGGCGCTCGGTCCGCGCCTGGTGAAGAAGGGACAACGATGAGGACGGCGCAGTCTGGTTCGCGCTGCCAGCGTAGGGCTTGGGTAGGCCCGTGCGCTCGACAGAAATATATCGTTGGATTGAGGAGGCTCCCGTGACCGACAAGCGTCTCGATCGCCTCATGCCCGGCCTGACGGCCAAGGAACGTGCGATCCTCGTCATGGAGTCCATGCGCATCGGGGAGAAGCCCGACCCGCTCGTGCTCCACACGACGCCAAGCCACGACGCCAAGGAGTTCTCTCGGCTGTTGGGCCTGATCAACGCCGTCAACGTGGAACTCGCCGTCACCCTCGTGATCATGCGGGAGCAGGCGCGGCAGACATCCATCAAGATGGGCTGGCTCCAATCGCTGCGCATCTGCGCCCTCGACTTCACGCTGCTCGGCGCGTACATCGGGCTGGACACGAAGGAGCCAACTACGGAGTCGCGTCTCCAAGCCCGCAGGTCAGAGCTTGCCGGTGAGATCGACGACCTCGACACGGTGATCGAGCACTACCTGTTGGCAGGGCCGTGGGCACCGGACGACCTCGACGAAGATGGCGACCCGACGAGCGAGGCATGGGACAACCGATGGGATGAGATCGAGGCCGTGATGGAGGAAGCGATCGCGTCTGGGGCGCTGCCTTGCAAACGGCGTGGAAAGCGCCGCAAGGTGACATGGGGCGACGTGGCCGCCTGGTCGGGCGCGGACGTGCCGTTGTTTCCGGACTGGGGCATGGCATACGACGTCCATCCCGACAGCGATGAAGATGACGTCGCTCGCCGGCTGCGCTGGCGCGAGCATGCGGAGAGGGCGCTGTCGGACACGCCGGCTCGGCAGACGCTGCCGATCCCGGCTAAGGAACTGGATATTTTCGACCTCACCCAGGAACCGGCATTAAAGAACCTACCCACGATGCTTGTGATTGCTGTCCGGCAAGAGGTGCTGGCGCGGGCAAGTGAGCTGGCGGCGATCGAGGAAGTGATCAAGCAAATCGCGGACGTTGAGTTCGACGGACACGATCCGCTGGATGACAGTGGTCGATTCATCCTCGCCGAGGCGCGTGAGATGATCGAAGGCGTGATGCGCGAACTCGGAGAGTACGTGGCCGATCTCGCGATGCCGGAAGCCGCACCTCCAGACGTCGAACTCATCTGGGCGATGGTGCGCAAGGCCGCAGCCTGATGCTTTCGAACACTCACTTTTCTATGCACTCAAACATGAGCCTACGCACCATTCCCGTGCGGCACCATTCCATTCCCCGAAAGCCTTGGGCTGGCGCGGCGAAACGTGCCTAAGGCCCTGGGGGAAGGATTTGAGGAGCAGCTAATGCGCTCAAGGGCATTGGGGGATATCTTGCCGATTGGACACGCATGTGCGGATTGGGGAACGGGAATGATAGAGGTTGTTCGCGGCCAAACGAAGTACCCGGTCGAGATTGCACAACAGCTCATCTCGTCCGTGGAGGGCCTTCGCCTCGACGGAACGCTGTTCCTGGGTTATCCAGTAATCGCATCTGCTGACAGCCAAGTCGATGTTGATGCGCTCTTGCTCACACGCGAACACGGCCTAGTCGCATTTACAGTCGAGCCCAGCACCCCGCCGGACGGCGATGTGAGCCGCTGGGCATCCCTGCAAGATCAACAGGATCGGCTCTTCTTTGTTCTCAAAGCAAATCTTGAGCGAAACGACAGCCTGCGAAGAGGACGAGACCTCGCAGTCCAACCCGAAGTAGTAACTGTATTCGCCAATTCCATCACGACACCCGTTCCATCGGTGGCAAGCGGAAGGTTCGCCGGTGTGCAGGATTTGGCGCACGCAATCGCGCAGCTGCCACCGTTGAGTGAGGAACTGTGGGCCCCGCTTAACGCAGTCATCCAGCGCGTTTCGACCATCAAGCCGGCGAAGCGGCGCGAGGGCGTTACTAGAGCAAGTTCGCGCGGCGCAGTGATCAAGAAGATCGAGCGAGAAATCGCAAACTTGGATCGGTGGCAAAACGCCGCCGCGATCGAAATGCCCGAAGGTCCGCAACGCATCAGAGGTCTCGCTGGTTCGGGCAAAACAGTTGTGCTCGCACTAAAGGCGGCATATCTGCACACTCAGCATCCCGACTGGGACATTGCCGTCGTCTTCTACACGCGTTCTCTTTACCAGCAGTTCATCGATCTGATTCGTCGATTTACGTTCGAACACGCCGCAGATGAACCGAATTGGCAACGACTGAGGGTTCTGCATGCGTGGGGCGGGACGGGCAAACCCGGACTGTATTCCGAGATGGCTCGTGCGTTGGCGGCTCCAGTACGGGATTTCGGCTACGCACGCGCGAAGTTCCGGCGCGGAGACGAATTCCGAGGCGTTTGTAAGGAGTTACTTGACCTCGCGGACCAGGTAGCTGACATGCCAACTATGTTTGACGCCATCCTAATTGACGAAGGGCAGGACTTGCCTGAGCCCTTCTTCCAACTCGCGCATAAGTTCGCTCGCCCGCCGAAGAGAGTTGTATTTGCGTACGACGAGTTGCAGAAGCTTTCAGAAGCAACTATGCCCTCGACCCGAGATCTCTTCGGAACCGACGAAGGCGGCAATCCTCGGGTGGAATTGCGAAGCAATCCTGGCATGCCTCGGCAAGATATCACCTTGCCAATCTGTTACCGAAATACGCCGTGGGCACTCGCACTGGCGCACGCACTTGGGTTTGGTATCTACCGTGCCGAGGGCCCTGTTCAGCACTTCGACGATCCACATCAGTGGGAATCCATTGGTTACCAAGTTGTCGATGGCACACTTACGGAAGGGTCGCGAGTAACGCTCACCCGCGCTCCGACCTCGTACCCCGAGTATTTCACAGACTTGTTAAGTCAAGACGACGCCATCGTAGCCCGCACGTTCGAGAGCGAGAGAGAACAGGCCGAGTGGGTCGCGGAGCAGATCGCGACTAACATCACCGAGGACGAACTTGAAACTGATGACGTTCTCGTGATCCTTCCTGACGCTTACACTTCAAAATCGTCATCTCGCATCTTGGCGGACGCGCTGCAGGCCCGCAAAATCGAGTCGCACCTAGCGGGCGTAACATCCAGCGTTGACGAGCTCTTTTCTAGCGACTCGATCGCGGTAGCAAATATCTACAGGTCCAAGGGTAACGAGGCACCGATGGTCTACGTATTGAACGCCCAAGAGTGTCAATCTGGCCACGAGCTCCTTAGGCTCAGAAACACGCTATTTACGGCCATTACTCGATCCCGAGCTTGGATACGGATAACGGGATGGGGATCTGGGATGCAACTGCTTCAGGACGAAATCACGGCGGCGCGTGAACGAAACTTCGCACTCGAACTCCAGATTCCGACAACCGAGGAGCTGCAGCGTATGCGCATGGTGCATCGGGACCGCACAGATGACGAAATCGCCCGGCTTCGTCAGTTGGAGCAAAACCTGCGTGACCTCTTGCGCTCAGCGCAGGCTGGTGATTTGGATTTCAACTCGCTGCCAGCAGATCTACGCACAAGCATCGCGAGACTCCTAGAGCGCGATTCTGCAGAAGCGCATGACCTCGAGTAGCTGCGCGACGGACATACGCAATCTGATTGATGCGCTATCCAGCGCGGGAATCGTCCTCGACTCCAATCCCGTAGGAGTGACAGGGGCAGGCGCTCGACTACGTGTTTCGTGGGTTGGAACCACCGGCGCTCTGGCGCTGTGGCAAAACGACAGTCCATCGCTCGCCGAGTACACAACTTGGCTCCGCAACAGACAATTCTCTGTCGTCCTGAGGGATGGCGCCCTGCTGCAAGTCAGTTTTGACTTCCAACGCGAAGACCTTGTCGGACACCGGCTCGTCTACATCCCCTGTCCTTTCGATTTCGATCCAGAATTGCTTCTAGAGATCCCCCTCCTCGACCTTCTTGAAGACTTTGGGCCACCCTCCATCGGAGACATTCGGTTGCGGAGTCCCGTTCGTTTCGACTTCGATCCAGCTGCAGCGGCTCCCGGACATGCGGCGAGCCACTTAACGGTCGTCGCCGGGTCATGTCGAGTCGCGAGTGCTGGGCCGCTTAGTCTCGGCCATTTTGTCCGATTCGTGTTTCGCCAGTTCTATCCCGAGCTCTGGAACACACATCCGTTTCTGCGCCAATGGGCGCAAGCAAGCAGTAACCGTACGTTGCTCCCAGATGAAGAGTCCGAGTTGCATATCAATTGGCGCGATCCGCTAGTGTCCAGTCCGGTCAGCACGGCGCAAACTTGAGATCCTTGGTGCTCGTGACCTCCGGCGTACCACACACTAGTGCCGGATCGGTGCGACGGGAGGTACGGGCCCATTGCCGTTCCAAACAGGCTGCAGCAGGCAGTGTCGCTCCTATCGGTAGGAGGCGATCAGCCGAGTCATGGCAAGCGTTAGTCAATCAGGGTCGTCGTGAACGCGCACTATTGTGCCATCGTGTGCGTGGGGTACCTAACAGAAACTCCCCGAACTGCAGCGCAACTAGCAACAAGTCAGTAGAGTTCACGACTCCGTTCTTGTCGATGTCTGCACGGGCCGGCCGGTAGGCCCGAACTGCAGCGACACGATCAGCCGGTACGTGGAGTTCACCGCTGTGTTCGTACCGGCGTCCCGCCCCGCGCCCACGCGACCGAGGCGAGACGCCAGGCGATCTCATGCGTCCCGCCAGCGGAGCATGGCGTATGCGCTGCCGATCCCGATTACGAGCCATGCGACGATGATCAGGATTGCGGTGACCGGGCCGTACGCCGGATTCTCTTCGACAAGGTGCGCGATCATCAGGTTTTCCATCGCGGAGCCGGGGAGGAGACTGAGCACGTTGTCCTGCCACCACGTCGGCACGAGTTCTTCAAACAGCTGCGGTGCGAATGTGAACGCAAGCACCGTCGTGATCGCGGCTGGTGTGCTGCGGAGGAGCGCAGCCACGCAGGCTCCGAGCACCGGGACGACCATCAGCATCGCTCCGACGCCCAGCACGGCACGCAGAGCGCCGTCATCCGTCAACGAGGCGACCGGTGCGTTGTATGCACTGAACACCATCTGGCCCACGAAGAACATTCCGAATGCGATGACGAGGCCAGCAACGAGTGTCACCATAGCCAGGATGGTTAGCTTGGCGAACAGAAAGCGGCCACGACGCGGCGTTGCCGCAAGCGAGAGGCGGATCTGGCCGCTCGAGTACTCGGACGCCACGACGAGCACGCCGAGTACGGCGAAGATGATCTGGCTCAGCAGATAGCCGAACATCGCGAAGGCAGCAGGCTGGAAGTCGGCCTGTTCACTGGCGCTCATACCGTCCCAGCGGCTCCCGAACGCTATGCCAATAAGCGGTGTGGCAGCAAGCGAGAGCCCGATCCCGAGCGCGAGCGTGATGTAAGTCGAACGCAGCGAGATGAGCTTGGTCCATTCTGCGGCGAGGGTGTCGATGAAGCGTGCGGGCTGGAGCGGCACGCTGCGGTCGCCGGTTGGAGTCGTGAGTGTCGTCATGATCGTGACCCTTCTGTCGCGAGCACCGCCGGAGCGACGGCATCCGCGTGGTACTCGACGCTGTCGCGTGTGAGCTCGATGAACGCCGCTTCCAGGCTCGCGTGCTGTGGGGTGAGTTCGTGCAACCGGATGCTGCCGCCGTACGCGATCTCGCCAATCCTCGTGGCATCGAGGCCCTCTACGCTGAGCCACCCGTCAGGGCTGGCGTCGACGCGGCCGCCGGCGCCTTCGAGGAGCGTTAGGAGGTCTGCTGCCTGCGGCGAAACCACACGTACGTGACTGCGCGCGCTGTTGCGCATAAGGTCGGCGACGCTGGTGTCAGCGATCAGGCGTCCCCGCCCGATGACTAGGACGTGTTCCGCGGTCTCCTGCATCTCACTCATGAGGTGGCTGGAGACGAACACCGTGCGACCCTCGGACGCCAGTCGCTGCATCAGCGTGCGAATCCAGACGATGCCCTCCGGGTCGAGCCCGTTCACGGGTTCGTCGAAGAGCAGGATTGGCGGGTCGCCGAGAAGCGCGGTCGCGATGCCGAGGCGCTGAGACATGCCGAGTGAGAAGCCGCCCACGCGACGGTGTGCCACATCGATCAGGCCTACGATTTCCAGGACCTCGTCCACTCGGCGCCGCGGGATCCGGCTTGCCTGTGCGACCCAGCGCAGGTGCTGGTAGGCCGTGCGTCCGCCCTGGATCTCCTTTGGGTCCAGCAGTGAGCCGACTTCTTGCATCGGTGCCGGCATGTCAACGTAGGACTGGCCGTTGACGGTAACTGAGCCGCCCGCGGGGCGGTCGAGTCCGAGTATCATGCGCATGGTGGTGGATTTGCCGGCGCCATTGGGGCCGAGAAAGCCGGTCACCACGCCCGGTCGCACGGTGAACGACAGATGATCCACGGCCATGGTGTCGCCGTAGTGCCTGGTCAGGTCGCGTACTTCGATCATGTTTCCTCCAACTGGCTACGCCTCCCAGCATCAGCGACGAGACTCAACGAACCGCTGCGGAAACCTCACGGGAGTCTCAACAGTTCGTTCTATCTTGCTCACATGGCACTGGCTGGCATGGCGACGTCATCTTCGGACGCGCACAATGGACGCACTGGCGGTGGAGGAGCCCGAGTATGGAGCGACGCCCTGTGGTGCTCGTTGTGGACGATGACGCTGATATCGCAGCGCTGATGCGCGACTTCCTCCAGGCGGAGGGGTACGAGGTGGTGCTTGCCGGTGACGGGCGTGCGGCGCTGGCAACGCTTGATGCGCGCCAGGTCGATTGCGTCGTGCTGGACATCATGATGCCGGGTCTGTCCGGCTTCGATGTCCTGCGCCAGGTGCGAGCGCAGGGGGATACCCCGGTGCTTCTGCTCAGTGCGCTACAAGAGGACGGCGATAAGCTTCGCGGGCTAAGCCTGGGTGCTGATGATTACATCGTGAAGTCCGCGACACCCGCCGAGGTGGTGCTGCGCGTGCGCGCGGTACTGCGCCGCAGTCGGACCGTTGAGCACTCGGTGGATGCGCTGCTCGACTACGGCCGTGTCATCATCGATGTGCGGGCACACGAGGTGCGCGTGGACGGCGCGCCGGTCGCTCTGACGGCACGCGAGTTCGAGCTGCTGGAGTACCTCGCCAGCCATCCGCGCCAGATCTTCACCCGCGACCAGCTCTTCGCACAGTTCTGGGGTGAGGTCGGAGACCGCCACACGCTCACCGTTCACATCAGCCGGCTCCGGGAGAAGATCGAGGAAGACCCCTCGAATCCTGTCCACATCGTCACGGTGCGGGGCGTTGGCTATCGGTTCGAAGGCGAACGACGCCGATGAGCGCAGTCGCGAAACGATGGGTGCTGCCAATCCGAACCTGGTTTGTGATCGGGGCCGCGATCGTCTTCTTTGGCGTCGCTGCGCCCATCGGAGCCATCGTTGCGTTCTCGGAGGAGGGCGACGCCGAGGACAGGGCCGAGCGGGTGGCCACTCAACTGCGGGAGAACGTTGATCGCTGGGAAGATCCGGCGTGGCAGGAGAGCGTGCGTAGCACGCTCCGTGACGAGGGTGAGGGTGGCGTCGTGCTGCTCGTTGATGGACGGGAAGTGCATCGCACCGCACCGGGGGTGATTCCGGGGGCGGGGACCCGCACTCAGTGGGTCCTGCACACGGAGGAGTTCACGGATTCGGATTCGGTCTTCACGGCGCTGGTGTATCTGCCGCTCGACAAGGACCCGCCGGTGCCAGAATTCCTGCTGATGGTCGGCGTCATGTTTGTGATAGTGACGATCGCCATCGCCTGGGTGTTCGGTCGGATGACGGTGCGCCCGCTGCAGGCAGCGCATCGAGCGGCCCAGCAGGTTGCGGAGGGCGACCTGGCGGTCACGCTCCCTCGCTCTCGGGTGACCGAGCTGGACCAGGTCAATGTCGCCTTCGAGACGATGGCGGCTGAGTTGCATCACTCCCTGGAACAGCAGGCGGCATTGGAAGAGGAGCGCCGGCTGTTTATCACGGCGATCGCACACGACCTGCGCACACCGCTTTTTTCGTTGCGCGGCTACCTCGAAGGCCTGCGCGACGGGATCGCGGAGACGCCCGAGCAGCAGTCACGATACCTCGCCGTCGCGAGCGCGAAGTCGGACGAGCTGGAACGCCTGGTGAGTGACCTGTTCGACTACACGCGCCTCGCCTATCTGCACCAGCCGCCGGAGCGGCATTCGCTCGATCTGTCCGTGTTCCTGCAGCAGATCGTTCGCGACCGCCAGCCGGAGGCGGAGACGAAGCACATCCCGCTCCGATTCAACTCGACGGTCCGTCCCTGCACGGTGCTGGCTGACCGGTACCTCCTGACGCGCGCCGTCGAAAACCTGCTGGACAATGCGCTGCGCTACACCCCGGACGGCGGGACGATCGATGTTCGTTGCGGTGAAGATGACGATGATGCGTGGTTCAGCGTGGCCGACAGTGGTCCAGGGATCGCGGCAGACGATCTTCCGCACCTGTTCGAGCCTCTATACCGCGGTGACCCCTCACGTAGCCGCGAGACCGGTGGCGCTGGACTCGGCCTAACGATTGCGCATCGAATCCTCGTGGCGCACGGAGGCACGCTGACGGCAGCGAACGGCGCCAGCGGTGGGGCGCAGTTCACGGGCAGGGTTCCTTCACAGAACTGAGGCGCGAATTCGGAAACAGGCGTCGGCCGCTGCCATAGTTGGTTCCTCCGTGTCCAATCCGCTCCGGCACAGCGACTGTGGCCGCGGCCCACCCCTGTCGCCGTTCGCTGCCGCATGCGGCCGCGCGGTTGCGTACAGGCCACCGAAACCCGCCGCGAAACGCACACGATCACCGGATCGTGTTACCCAGGGCACTGCCCTGATGGAGATATGAAACTCGCGACTAGGCCCTGGTCGGCAGGATTCCAGACGCCGTCCTTGTTCACATCCACGCTCACAACCCGGAACGCCACGTTCCCGATCGCCGTCGCCAGCATGCCCATATCAGCGACGTTCACGATCCGGTCGCTGTTAAAGGACGCCGCCTCACACCCATCCTTTGCCCCATCCAGCGCCTTATCGCCGTCGGTGTCGCTATTGTTGGGGTCGGTTCCGTAGAAACAGACCTCCACGCGCTCGGTAATCTTGTCGCCATCCACATCCGTCGTCGCCCCGCATGCCGTCACAAGCGGCTTGCTCGCGAACAACGTCGGGTCAGTACCGAGCGCGCACTCCGCCCCGTCGAGGAACCGGTCAGCGTCGGTGTCAGCCCGCAATGGATCACTGCCGCTTCCACAGCTAGCCTCGCTCCAATCGTACCTGTTGTCGTTGTCGTCATCGCTATCGCACGAATCACCGAGGGCGTCCGAGTACGCGCGCGTCTTGTCGTCAACAGTCGATAAGAAGGGCGGGGAGTGATCGATGAAGTTGCGGTCTGTGTTGTCCTGCCGGTTGTTCGGAACAGCAGGGCAGTTATCGTTCACATCGAACACGCCATCGCCGTCGACGTCGCTGGTCGGTGAGTAGCAGGCGCTGAATTCCGATGCCGATCCGGTGGAGATGTTCGTCGCCGTGCCGGTTACCGTGTAGCCCGCCGGCAGTGTGTACGTGAACGTCGAGGTGTCCGCGGCGTTCCCCTCCAGCGATGTGCTCACCATGACGGAGCCGATCTGTGTTCCGCCCTCGCCATATCCACTGGCATCGCAGACCGTGGCGTAGTACCGAAGCATGTAGTTCGTCAAGTGCTCCGTGCGGATGTGGGAATTGATCGTCAGGGACGGTCCGCTCTGGACGGCGGACTTGATCACGGGCCAGTTCTGCAGGTCGTTTGCGCCGGTGTCGAACTCGGTCGGGTCATTCAAGGTCGGCCCGTCAGGCGCAAGGTCGATTCCCAGACCACCATTGGCGTCGATGAAATTCGTCCGAATGTCGACGCCCGTGGCTGTGCTCTCGATGTGGATGCCGTCGCCCACGTTGTTTTCTATCAGGTTTCGGTCTGCATTACCGGCGCCGCCTAGGACGATATTTGCGAGCGAGCCAGCGCTGACTCGAATGCCATGTCCCCCGTTTGTGGCTGAAGACCCGGGCATGTACCCGATGAAGTTGCTCGCGACGGTGACGTTCTTGGCCGCAGCTAGGAACCAGATCCCATCGCCTGTGTTGCCCGTGATGTAGTTCGTCGTGCCGGCTGCGCCGCCGATCGTCCCCGACGTAGATCCGACAGTGATGCCGCTCTGGTTCGGGATGGCGCTCGAACCTGTCACGTCGACACCGATGATATTCCCGACGACGACTGGATTCGTGGCGCCTGGCACCAGGTAGATTCCATCCACGTTTCCTGAGACAACATTGCCGTCAATGAGTGTATTGACGCCATTTGCCGCGATCCCCAGCGTATTGCCTAGCGCCGTCGCGCCGGCGGCGTTTACGCCGATGAAATTACCTTCCACGGTCGTGCGCACGCCGTTCGTCAGAACGCCGACGAGACCATGGCCAGAAATGACGTTTCGATGTGTGGGCGTGCTTCCCCCAATCAGCGTGTCGCTACCGCTTACGGACACACCGGCGTTGGCATTGCCCACATCGGTGCTGCCCGACGCATCGGTGCCAATGTAGTTGCCGTGAACAGCTGTGAAGTTCGCAGTGCTGCCAACAAGAAGGCCGAAAGATCCATTTCCGGAGATAACGTTCCGTTGGCCGGAGGTCAACCCACCAATCGAGCTCGAGTCGCCGACGACCTCTAGACCACCCATGTCGTTTCGGATCGCTGCGGAGCCTGCGATGTTCGTCCCGATGTAGTTGCCGCTGACGCCGTTGTTGTTCCCGTTGAGCCAGATGCCGCGGCCACTGTTCCCGGAAATCACGTTACGGTCCGCGATTATTGACCCGCCAACGATATTGCCGTCGGAATCGATCTCGATGCCGTCGCCGGTGTTGCCTCTGTCCACATCTGCGCCGTCGATACCGATCAGGTTGCCAGTGATGATCGTGCGGCCGCTGCTCACGTCGATGCCGTCATCGGTGAAGTTGGTGATAACCATGCGGTCGATGATCGTTAGGCCGACGAGCACGCGAAGGCCGTCCGTATTCGCAGCGATGCCTGTCCCATCAATGCGGACCCAATCGTGAGCGCCTGCGTTGTTACCGTCGATCGTCACCGGCGCGGTGATTGCGGGAAGAGCCGTCGCGATGGGAACCAAAGGGACCGTCCCTCCGCCCGGGATGTTGAAGTCGATGGTATCGGCGCCTGCCCCTGCGTTGGCTTCCTGGATCGCCGCCCGCAGCGTGCAGACGCCTCCGGCCGTAGCGCACACTCCATTGCCTGGCGCAGCATCTGCGGCGTCGCCAGTGGAATTCACCGTCAGGGTCGCGGCCTGCGCGGGCTTCGCGATCCACGGCGTAGGCGCCAGGAACAGGGCGACCAGTACCACGGCGCCGGCAAGGGCCAGCCGCGTGGCCGTCGTGTCCTGCTGACGACGCATTGCCTGCTTTGAGAATGCCTTGAACATCGTGCCCCTCGCTTCGGTCTCAGATTTTCGTATGGTGGATGCGGGGCTGCCAGTCGCGAGGCGATACTCCACGTCTGGCTACCCCACGCAGATCTTGCCCCTGCGAGGGTGGCGGGTCATCGAGCGAACGCTCCATTTGTTGCCCGTCCTCTGGCGTGATCTATGTAGGCCCGGCGTGTTCGACGCGCTCCCTGGGCAGATACACTTTGCGCGTGGAGCCAAAGATTCAGTACGCCACCTCGACGGATGGAACCCGCCTCGCGTTTTCGGTTCAGGGCGAGGGCGAGCCAATGGTGATCGCGCCAATGTTTGTGGCGTCGTTTGCTCTCGAGCACATGGTTCCGGGGCTCAAGTCGTTTCACGAGCGAATTGGCCGAGGTAGGCAGGTCGTCCGATACGACATGCGTGGGACCGGGCTCTCACGCGAGTTGCGGGGTCCGCTGACCCTCGATCAGCTGGTTGTTGATCTTGAGATCGTTGTGGACGCGGCGAAGTTGCGCGATTTCGACTTGTTTGCCACGGGCATGGCGGGGCCGATGGCGCTGGTGTTCGCGCACCGCCATCAGAACCGGCCGCGCCGCATGGTGCTGTACGCCACGCTCCGAAAGGCCTCAGAGATGGCAAAGCCCGAGGCGTTTTCGGCGTTTGACAAGCTAACGCGCGAGAACTGGGAGCTGACCTCCTGGACAATTGGTGGGATGGGCGGACCACGTGACGAACACCCGCGCCATCAGCCTGACGGGCGTGACGACGGCGTGGAGGGATTGGGTTCGCTTTTTCACCGCTCCTCAAGCGGCGAGGTGGCGGCCGATTTCATCGCGGCCGCCACCTCGCGTGATCTGAGTCCGCTGCTCCCTGAGATTAGGGTCGAGACCCTCGTTGTACATAAGCGCGGCGATCCTATTGTTCCATTCGAGGCCGGGCGTCGCCTCGCTGCCGATCTTCCGAACGCGCGCTTTCTACCATTGATCGGCAACGTAAACGTGCCGGCCGGTGAGGGCGACGAGATGGTGGTTGATCCGACCGTGGAGTTCCTAAACGCAGGACGCAGCGGCAAAGCTGAGACTCAGCCCGATGATGCGGCGTCGCTCTCCGCGCTTACGGCTCGTGAGCGAGAGGTCCTAGCGCTCTTGGCTGGGGGGAGTAGCAACCGCGAGATCTCGGCGGCGCTCACCCTCAGCGAACGCACGGTCGTAAGGCATCTCGCGAACATTTACGGAAAAATCGGGGCTCATTCGCGGGTGGACGCCGCCAGCTTTGCATTTCGGCACGGCATTCGTTGACGGACGCCTGCCGCCGTCAGCGGTGCCTGAGCAGCGCCAGGGCCCACGAGTGCGAGCTCCTGCCTTCGTTGTTCCTCGTGTCGCCACACGATTCTCACATCGTGTGCTAGCCGGGGCATTGCCCAGACGGCGAGATGAAACTCGCAACGATCCCCTGGTCGGCCGGATTCCAGGCGCCGTCCTTGTTTACATCTACGCTCACGACGCGGAACGAGACATTCGAGATCGCGGTTGCCAGCATGCCCATGTCGGCGACGTTCACAATGCGGTCATGGTTGAATGATGCCGCCTCGCACCCGTCATTCCCGCCGTCGAGCGCCTTGTCGCCGTCGGTGTCGCTGTTGTTGGGGTCGGTGCCGTAGAAACAGAACTCAACGCGCTCCGTGAGCTTGTCGCCGTCCACATCGGTGGTCCCGCCGCATGCCGTCACGAGCGGCTTGCTCGCGAACGACGTCGGGTCCGTGCCGAGCACGCACTCCGCGCCGTCGAGGAACCGGTCGGCGTCGGTGTCGCGAAGCAGCGGTTCCGTAATGGCCGCGCAGCTGGTACCGCCATCGGCTTCATCAGTGTCCGAGATGCCATCATTGTCGTTGTCGTTGTCGCAGGCGTCGCCTGCGCCGTCGGAGTCGGGCCATGTCTTGTCGTCGACGCCGGGCATGTATGGTGGGCTGTGATCAATGTAGTTTCCATCGTTGTTGCCCTGCGAGAAATTCGCAACACCAACACAATTGTCTTCACCTTGTTCCGTATTTTTTGGGCCTTCATGGTTCAAGCGAGGACAATCGTGCCATT
This sequence comes from Dehalococcoidia bacterium, assembly GCA_021731085.1. GTDB lineage: Bacteria > Chloroflexota > Dehalococcoidia > DSTF01 > JACRBR01 > JACRBR01. The sequence continues at coordinate 2,048 of JAKFYB010000011.1, read as the reverse complement.
CGTCCGGCTCAGCGTCGCCGCAAAGTTCATGCAGGAACACATCTTCCACGCCGTTCGCATCTGGGAACACGAGGTTGGTCGAGGCCGAGTAGAAGGAAATGAATCGTCCGTCTGCACTGATCTCGCCTTCGTTGCTGAACGCATTCCCTTGGACGCCGCTGCTTTCGACGCTAATCAAGAGCGTTGTTCCAGCGATCGCGTCCCTGACAAATATCTGGCTCTGTCCATTCGTTCCACCTGCAACGAGATTTGTTGCGACTGACGTGAACTCAATCATTCGTCCGTCGGCCGAGATGCTCGGTTTGAAACTGTCTCTATTCGCTTGTGACCCTGAATCGGAGACGCTCACCCGAGTCGTCGTCCCAGCCACCATGTCGCGAAGAAAGATATCGGTGCCGCCATTTGAATCTCCTTCGGTCAGATTGGTCGCTGCGGATGTGAATGCAATTAGAGTCCCCGAAGCATCTACGACTGGCGCATCCCTCGAGGCACTCACTTCTAAACTGTCATCGTTACCCTGCTGGCTGGCGGTGTTTACGCTCACGCGCACAGTCGTCGCGAGGAGCCGGTCCCGCAGAAACACATCCCAACGGAGGTTTGTGTCGTTCGGCACTAAATTGGTGGCCAATGACTGGAACACGACGAAGCGGCCGTTGGGAGAAAGTCGAGCATGCTGGCTGTTCACATCAGCTTGTACGCCTGCACCTGAAAGCGAAACACGCTCGGTCGAGGCAGACACCGTGTCGAACACGAAGATGTCCGGCACGCCATTGGTGTCGTCCGCGACTAAAGTCGGAGAACTCGACTCGAAGGAAACGTAGCGGCCATCACCACTAACGTCTGGGTGCTTCCCAATCTCAGCAACTGTTTGCGTCGTGTTGAGCGTCAGATCTCTTAGCATGACGCCACTCGCGGTCTCAAAGGCCACGAATCTGCCGTCTCCGCTGATTGCAGGGTTTTGGTTCACGCCCTCGATTTCGCCATCAGGCCTTAAGTTGGCCCGCTCATTCGTCGACAGTACTAGGTCGCGAACGAATATTCCGCCTCCAAGGCTGTCGGCGACGAAGTTGCTCATCGTCCAAAACACAACGAATCGGCCATCAGCACTGATGTCTGAGAACCGACTGGGAGAATCCGTAGCCGTACCGTCCGCGCGCAAGCTGACCTTTGCGGTCTCGCCCGGAGACGCCGACGATCTGCTGTCGACAAGGATCAACACGCAGGCGCCCGTGGCAGCAGCCATCAGAACTTGTCCCAGCCTCCGAAATGCCCTCGTTTTCCGCGTTGACATGGCTAGTGCCTCCCAATGTTCTCAGGCCAAGACCGCAATGCGGCACGGGCATAGGCCGAGACCGGCCGCAGTATGCGATGGCGCATGTTGCCGAAATTGCTTTCCCCAGAAACAGCTTTGCAGGATGTCCAATTCTAGAGGTCGCGGCCCCAGCCGTCTATAGCCCATCGCACCCTTTAGCGTGGTTTGGGGGCTACAAAATGTAGCCCTCAATTCCTTTGACGAGGTGTCTCGTGTTCGTAGGATCGTCAGACACCAACGGGGGTGCGCGTGGTTAGATTCGCAGTCATCGGGCTGGTCGCGCTCGCGGCGCTGACCCTCCTACCAACCTCGGCAGATGCAGGCCCTTCTTCATGCACTGTCAGCCGCGTCGTCGACGGCGACACGTTCGACTGCGACGACGGCACGCGCGTTCGCATGCTGCAAATCAACACACCTGAATCCAACGAGTGCGGTGGCGCCTGGGCGACCTCGGCGCTCGCCAATATCTTCCTGAAGCCAGGCACCGTCGCTCGTCTTGAGTACGACGCCGTCACGGTAGACCGCTACGACCGCGCACTCGCCGCACCAATCGTTCGCGGCACCGACGGGACGGACTACAACATTTCGATCGTCATGGTCTACGTCGGTCTCGCGAAGTCCGCGTACTACGGCGACAACTCGAAGTTTCTGACGTGGGCGCAGAACTCCGAGACGTGGGCGCGAAACGCTGGCTGGAACATGTGGAAACCCGGCGGTCCGTACAACGGCGCGACTG
>JAKFYB010000006.1 GCA_021731085.1 Dehalococcoidia bacterium | reverse complement strand
GATCGGCGAACTCCGTCGTCATCTGCTCGACACGCTACGCACCGGCGACATCGACAAATGCGAGCAATGGCTCACCGCAATGGATGAGATGTACGCCGTCATGGTCACCGTCGACTACCCCGACGCGATGACGGGCGGCCTCCGCCGCACCACTGACAACGTCCGCGGCATCCTCGAACGCACCCGCGGCGACTACACCATGTCCCTCCAACAGAAGCGCCTCGAGTCAAAGATCGATCGCCTGAACAAGTGAACTAACTGCGCGGCACGTAGCGCGGGGTTTTCAGCCCGCGCGGTCGCCGGCAGTGGCACAGCGGGTTGACCTAGGAGTGAGCGCGCCGGAACTCTGAGCGGGTGAGGGTCGCTAGCAACTACAGCTTCGTCTTCTTGAAAATCCCTTCCGGAATCGTCCGAATCACCAGCATGATCGGCCCCCAGAACCAGGGTGTGTACACAACATCCTCGCCCTTCAACATCGCCACGTAGATCCGCCGCCCGACCTTCTCGGCCTTCGCCGTCAGCGGGCCCTTCTTAATGCCGGACGTCATCGGCGTATCAACTACGCCCGGCTTGATGGTCACGACTGCTATGCCGCACTTAGCCATCCGCGCCCGGAGCCCGCTGGCGAACTGCGTCACGGCGCTCTTCGCTGCCCCGTACACGTAGTTGCTCCCGCGCCCGCGTTCCCCCGCTACGGACGAAATCACTGCGATGCATCCCGTACGCCGCTCCTCCATGTGATTCGCAATTAGCGTTAGCAGCGAGATGTAGCTCGTCGCATTCGTCGTGAATTGGCGCAGCGTCTCCTGCACGTCGGCTTGCGACGCTGCCTGATCCCCGAGGGTTCCGTGTGCAACCAGCGCCGCATCAATCCCGCCGAGCGACTCCACAGCGTGCGAAACCAGCGCCGGATGACCATCGATCTGAGCCAGATCTGCCGCGATCACCTCCACACGCTTGGCGCCGCGCGCAGTGAGATCGCTCGCCAGCGCTCGCAGTCGGGGCGCATCGCGTCCCACAAGAAACAACTCAGCGCTGTCGGCCGCAAAGCACTTCGCCGTCTCATGCGCGATCGTCGATGTCGCGCCCAAAATCAGGATCTTCAACGCATCCCTGCTTTCATGCCGCGGCATCCGTGACGCGCCGCCAGAAACTCGACGAGAACCTCACATCCCGATACTGCAAGAACTCTTCCCAGCGCGGGAAACTGTGGCGAAACACATCGCCCGACATCCGCGCGTCCTTCGCCGGATACACAGCTCCGCCTGCCGCGACCACGATCTCATCCAGCCGATTCAGCAGCTCCAGCGTACGCTCGCCGCGATGCGCGAAGTCCAGCGCCAGCGTCACGCCGGGACGCGGGAACGACAGCAACCCCGGCGACTGCCGATTCCCGAATGTCTTGAGCACCGCCAGGAAGGACCCCTGCCCGGACGAACTGATCGTGCTGAATAGGTCTTTGATCGCACTCCGATCTGCCACGAAAGGTACGACGCACTGGTACTGCAGGAACCCATCACTGCAGTAGATGCGGTTCCAGTGGCTAACGACATCCAGCGGGTAGAAGAAGCCGTCGTACGGAACGGTGCCGCGCTTTGTCATCAAGTACTGCGATCGGTAGTTCACGGCGTTGAAGGCCCTCACGGTCAGGTTGTTGAGCGCAAACGATGGCAGGCTGAACGGCACCGTGAATCGTTCCTTGGGCCGCCAATCCTTCCCAGGAATTGCGCACTGCCACGAATGATTCCCTCGCATGAACAGCCCACGCCCAAGATGGTGTCCGACTGCCAGGCAGTCCACCCACGACATCGTGTACTCGTAGTGCTTGTCCGAATCAGCGGACACGTCGAAGAACTCGTCCAGCGACCCGAAGGGGATCTGTTCCATCTGGATGTACGGCCCCGAGATCGCGCGAAGCCTAAAGTCCGCCCACAGGATCAGACCCGTCAGCCCCAGCCCACCGATCGTCGCCGAAAACATCTCCGCGTTCTCCGACGGCGAACAAACCAGCCGGCTGCCATCGGATCGCAGCAACTCGAATCGCGTGACATTCGCTCCAAAGGTTCCCGCGACGTGATGATTCTTGCCATGTACGTCGTTGGCGATCGCGCCGCCCACCGACACGTACTTCGTCCCCGGCGTAGTCGGCAAGAACCACCCGCGCGGCATGATCACCTTCAAGATGTCCGCCAGCATCACGCCGGCCTCACATCGCAGTACCCCAAGCTCATCATCGAACTCGATCAGCCGGTTCAGGCCCGTCGCGTCGAGCAGCACGCCGCCGTCGTTCAAACACGAGTCGCCGTAACTCCGCCCATATCCAAACGGCAGAATGTCTCCCTCGATGGTGCCCAGATCCGGTAGGTCTGCGAGAGACGTCAGCCGTATGACGCCAGCGTGGTTGACGCGCGGAAACCGCCCCCACGATTCGTGTCGCGACTCGGGCGCCTCGATGTTGGGAGCGCGTACGCCGCCCTCACTACCAGTACCGCCCGCCGATCGAACCTCGGTTACCATCGTTTCAGCATACCGATCACGCTCGGGCGCCGACGTCCGGACCCGCCACCTCCGGATCGAGCGACTCAGCAATCTCGTCCTTGATCCGATCGAGGAACTGAAATAGCGGCATCGACTTTAGATCCTCACCCGCCCGCGTCCGCACCGAGACTGCCTGCTCCTCAGCTTCCTTATCGCCCACTACCAGCATGTAGGGGATCTTCTGAAGCTGCGCGTGCCGGATCTTGTTGTTCATCCGCTCGCTGCGGATGTCCATCTCAGCTCGAATGTCGGTCGCCCGTAATGACGACAAAACTTGATGGCCATAGTCGATGTGCCGATCTGCAATCGGAATCACCGTCACCTGCACTGGCGCCAACCACGTCGGAAAAGCTCCAGCGTACAATTCGATGAGGTACGCCATGATCCGTTCCGTCGCGCCGATGATGCCGCGGTGGATGATCACGGGCCGCTGGCGGTTGCTCTCCTCGTCGACGTACTCAAGCTCGAACTGGTTCGGCAAGTGAAAGTCCACCTGGATCGTCGAGATCGACTCCTCGCGCCCGAGCACGTCGCGCACTTGAATATCGAGCTTGGGTCCATAGAACGCCGCCTCGCCAGGCGCTTCGACAAACGGTAACCCCAGTTCAACCATCGCCTCGCGCAGAACACGCTCGCCCATCTCCCACATTGCATCGTTCTGGACGTACTTTTCTTTGTCAGCGGGATCCCGCAGGGATAGGCGGTAGGAGTAGTCCGTGATGCCAAGCGTCGCGTACGCGCGCTCCACCAGCCGCATCACGCCCGCGAACTCGGCCTTGACCTGGTCGGGCCGGCAGAACAGGTGCCCGTCATTGAGATTGATTGCCCTTACCCGGCTCAGTCCGCCTACTGCCCCCGACTTCTCATATCGGTACATCGTGCCGAACTCACCGATGCGGATCGGCAACTCGCGATAACTATGAAGCCCATCCTTGTAGATCAGAATGTGGTGCGGACAGTTCATCGGCGTCAGCACCAGCTGCTCGTGTTCGAGATCCATCGGCGGGTACATGATGTCGCGATAGTGATCCCAGTGCCCCGAGGTCTTGTACAGCTCTACCTTGCCGAGATCCGGTGTGTACACATGCTGATAGCCGGCGTCACGCTCCTGCTTCAACATGTACTCCTCGAGCAGCCGACGTACCGTCGCGCCCTTCGGCAGCAGCAGCGGCAGGCCAGAGCCGACGAGGTCGCTCGTCATATAAATGCCAAGTTCGCGACCGAGTTTGCGATGATCGCGCTTCGCCGCCTCTTCCATCCGCGCGAGATAGTCGTCCAACTGCTCCTGCGTCTCGAACATGACGCCGTAGACGCGCTGCAACATCGGCTTCTTCTCATCGCCGCGCCAGTACGCGCCGGCCACGCTCACGAGCTTGAACGGCGCGACCTGACCGGTCGTGTCCGTGTGACGCCCCTGGCACAGATCCGTAAACTTCGCGTGCGTGTACAGCGACACCGTCTCGTCCGGCACACCGTCGATGATCTCCAGTTTGAACGGCTGGTCCGCAAACCGCTCCCAGGCAGCGTCCTTCGTGACATCTGCGCGTTCGAATGGCACGTCCGACTTCACGCGGAACTTCATGCGCCGTTCGATCTCTGGCAGATCTTCCGGCGTCAGCGCGCGTGGCAGCAGAAAGTCGTAGTAGAACCCCGTCTCGATCGGTGGACCGATGGCGAACTTCGCGTCAGGGAACATCCCCAGCACCGCCTCCGCCATGATGTGTGCGGCCGAATGCCGCATTCGATACAGCCGTTCCTCCTGCTCCAACTCTTCAAGCGACATAACGAACCTCCATCCTGCCGGCGGCTGTCGGCAGGCGCACCCTCGCGGGCGCAAAAAGGCGCGCCACCGTCACAGGGACGGGGCGCGCTCCGTGGTTCCACCCTGGTTCCCCAATCCGATTCGCGCCTCCGCGAAGCGAACTGGGCTCATGCGGGCCGTCTAACGCAGGCCGAACGGCGCCGCCTCGGTGACACCGCCAGGCCTCAAGCCTTGGCGCTGGAACTTCGGGGCGCGGCATCGCGGGTGGTCTTCGCATCTGTGCAGGCAGGCGCTCGCACCAAAAACGCGCCTTCTCTAGGCCTCACCAGACCCTACTCGTCCCGGTCATCGCCGTTGCGCGAAAACTAACACGCCGGCCAATCGCCCCGCAATAGGTCAGAAGGGGAGATCTCTCAGGATTCCCTCAACGCATGCCGGTTTTTCGATCGTGGACGGAATAATCACGGGCGGAAGCTGATCGTACGACAGGTAGTACCAGTTGCCCTCAGTGCTCGCTTCGTCGCCCTCGACGATGATCGCTCGTTCGGCAAGCTGCGCGCTCTCCGCGTCGAACCAGTATTCCGTAGGTCGCTTTTCAACCTGTGCAGGGTTCAGAGCGAATGGGAGGTCAAGACCGTGAAGCCGACGTCCTGTGACCGTGCTCTCCTTAAACCCAAGGTCCCGCGCTCCGGACCAGTTGGTGCCATCCAGGATCGCGTCCCACGCGGGTTGCTGGACCGCCTCATCAATGTCCTCTGATAGAAGTGACTCTACCGGGGTAACGATCAGGCGGTATGTCACACGCCGGTCGTTATCGTCTCGGCAGTGCATGTACATCGTTTCGGCGAGCGCGAGATCGCCCCCGGGCGTTTCCGTCTCGATGTATTGGCGGGAGAACAGCGTCTCGCCGCCGACGCGATGCACATCGAATGCCACGATCACATCGCTGCTCGCGCGAAACGTCGAGTTATCGAACACCCGACGGATCTCCGTTTCGACGGTCTCTTGCTCGTCTGACGTCATTTCATCCCATGTCTTCGTCCCGAACACGTCGGCAATGGAGCTGCGTTCGTACACGGCAGGAGCGACGACATCCGTAGGCTCCAGGTTGGCATCGCCCGCGCTCAGCTCATCACCCCCGAACCACGTCACGACGAGCACCGCCAGTCCTGCAAACGCGCCAACTACAATTAGCCCTGCGCCAATCGCAAACGCTCGGTTGGCGAACAGCCGGTCAAGTCGGGACGGCTCCTTTGGTTCGGCTGAGTACCCGCGCTTCTTCTTCCCCACGCTTCCAATCCCTTCCGCTGCGCGTGTTCCGCGATCCGCGGCCTGTCACCTGACCTTCAGAATACGAAACGGGCCACGAATCGGTCGTATCGCACTCCTGCTTGACGGATGTACCGGCTTTACTCCTCAAGCGTGCTCGTGTCGCCCTCCGGAAGCCCCAGTTCCCGAGCCTTAAGCAATCGCCGCATGATCTTTCCCGAGCGAGTCTTGGGCAGCACCATCAAGAAGTCGATTTCCCGGGGCGCCACGCCCGGCCCGAGCTTCTTCCGCGCGAACTGCATCAGTTCGCCGCGCAGCTTGTCCGACGGCTCATATCCGTCCTTCAGCGTCACGAACGCCTTGACGATCTCCATCGCCACCGGATCCGGCTTCCCGATGACGCCTGCCTCCGCCACCGCTGGATGTTCGAGCATCGCAGACTCTACCTCGAACGGCCCGACAAGGTGCCCCGCCGTATTGATCACGTCGTCAGCACGCCCAACAAACCAGAAGTAGCCGTCGGCGTCCATGCGCCCACGGTCACCGGTGATGTACCAGCCGTTTCGGAACTTCGACTGGTACATGTCATCGTTGTGCCAGTACGTGCGGAACATTGACGGCCACCCAGGTCGCACTGCGAGGTCACCCTCTTCACCCGGCGGCTTGAGATTCCCATCGTCATCGATGATCCCCGGCTCGATGCCAAGCATCGGCCTGCCCATGCTACCCGGCCGGATCGGCATCCATGGATAGTTCGCGATCATGATTGAACCCGTCTCCGTCTGCCACCAGTTGTCGTGAAAGGGCAGCCCGAGCACGCGATTCGACCAGACGACGGCTTCGGGATTCAATGGCTCGCCCACCGACATGATGTATCGCAAGGTGGACAGGTCGTACTTCCTCGGCACTTCATCGCCTGCCTTCATCAGCAAGCGAATCGCGGTTGGCGCCGTGTACCAGACCGTCACCTTGTACTTTTGGATCGTTTCGTACCACTTGTTCGCCGAGAACCCACCTTCGTATATCACCGATGTCATGCCGTTCGTATGCGGCGCGAACATCCCGTACGAAGTCCCCGTCACCCATCCTGGGTCTGCCGTGCACCAGTAGATGTCATCCTCGTGAAAGTCCAGCACGTACTTGCCCGTCGCGTAGTGACCGAGCACCGCCTGGTGGACGTGCACCGCCCCCTTCGACTTGCCTGTTGTTCCCGATGTGTAGTGCATCACAGCCGGATCTTCCGGTTCCGTCCGCACGATCTCGAATACCTCGGAGGCATCCTTGATGAGTGCGTTCCACGACAGTTCACCGGCCTCAAGCGCAGGTTCCTTCCCGTGCTCGACCATGATGACGTGCTGCAATGCAGGGAGATTCGGCCGCATCGCCGTGAGTTTCGCTCGTTGATCCGGCGTCGTCACCAGGACCCTGGCGCCGGCGTCCGCCATCCGATCGCCTGCCGCGTCCGGCCCGAAAGCCGAGAACAGCGGCCCGGTGACACACCCGGCCTTGAGTGTCCCGAAGACGGCGGCATATAACTCCGGTACGCGGTCCATGAAACAGAACACCCGGTCGCCCTTCGCGACGCCCAACTTCACCAACACGTTCGCGAACTGGTTCGACATCCGCGAGGCGTCGGCGTAGGTGTAGTTCTCGACCCGTCCGTCCTTACCCTCCCAGATCCAGCACAACTTATCCGCCCGTCCGTGCACGAGGTGCCGGTCGATCGCTTCGTACGCGATGTTGAGCCCCCCGCCGGGAAGGCCGTCAAGTTCCTTGATCACATCCGGGTAGTTAAAAGCCGCGCGCTGGGCGACGTAGTTGTCGAGGTTCGGCCGCACCGCGAACTCGTCGACGGGTGGTTTGTCGATGATCTCGTAGTCCATGCGGTACCTCACTAGGCGTTCTGAAGTGTCTCACGGCATCGGTTGCCTACTCTATCCAACACCCCCAACGCGGTCAACGAACTCGCTGTTCGCGTTGCCACGCACCGAAGCCACCGTTACGATGCGCCGCGAGGCTCCTGATGAAATTACGGCTGTTCATATTTATTGCGACCGCGCTCACCTGCTCGCTCGCCGCCTGTGGTGGCGAATCCGTGCCGGATGTCGACCTCACTGATCGTCTCACACAACAGGCCGGTGGTAGCCCATCCGCGCAAACGACTCCCACAGCCACGACCGCGCAGCCGACGCCTTCACCGGATGCGGGCCCGCCGAGTATTGCTCCTGCGCCAACACCGGACGCAGCGACGCTGCTCCAGATTCGCACGCTGGGGACACTCGTCCTCTCGGAGCAGGATCTCCCAGAAGGCTCCATCGTACAGAGCCAGCAGGGCGCTTTTCGAGACGACATCATCGCCGCGCAGCAAGGTGTCCCGCCTCTCGCGGGCTACCTCGCGGATTCGTCTCTCCGCGGGTCGTGGGCCGCTCTCTTCGCACAATCCGGCCCACCAACGCTCGCACTGAGCTCGATCATCTACCTCTTCGCTGACGACGCGGATGCCGCTGACTTCGTCGCGGCCAACGCCGCCCTCGAAGCGAGCGACTTTGCTGGCGCGATGGATCTTGAGCTGCTCCCCTCGCCCGAGATTGGCGACGCCTCGACGCTGATCCGCGTGACAACCGCGGACGGCGGCTCGCTCGAACTAACATGGGCACAGGGACCAATGTCGGGCCAGCTCATCCTACGCTACTCGCGCGACGACGAGCCTCCCAACGCCGTTGAGGACATCACGGGGCTCGCTGCCGTCCAGGCCGAGCGTATGGTCACCTTTCTCCCTCGCGCCTGAGTGCGTGGTCCGCAGATTCGCTATAAAGGATCACAGATTCAACAAAGGAGCCTACGACACAATGCCCACAAAAGACGAGCGCGAACCCTTTCACCGTGTAACCGTCGCAGAAGCGAAGGAGATGCTGACCGACGACGGCGTCGTCATCATCGACGTTCGCGAGCCGCACGAATACAGCTCCGGGCATATCCCCAGTGCAACCCTTATTCCCGTCAATAGCGTCTTCGCCCGCAAGGACGAACTCCCGAAGGACAAGAAGATCATCTTCGTGTGTGCTGTCGGCCAAAGAAGCGGACTCGCCTCCGAACTCGCCGCAGCCGCCGGCCTCCCCGCCGACCAGATCTACAACCTCGAAGGCGGCACGGACGCCTGGAAGAAAGCCGGTGAACCCACCGAAGCCTAGCCCTCCAATCGGACTCGTAGCGCGGGCCTTCAGCCCGCGCGGTGTTCGCCACGCGGCACTACGCCTTCAGCCCGCGCGAAAGGCCACCAAACATCACGCGCACGATCATCCTGTGGGACATCGACTACACCCTCCTCTACACGCGGGGTGCAGGCAGAATCGCCATGTCGCGCGCGTTCGAGGAGCTTTATGGCGTTCCGGATGCATTCGGACAGGTCGAAGTCTCAGGCCGCAGCGACACAGCCATCTTTCTCGAGACTGCGCGTATCAATGGCGTAAAAGATCCACACGCAGCCATGGGCGACTTCGTCGATGCTTACGCGCTGCAGATGGATGTCGCGCTCAAGGAGACGACAGGATCGCTGATGCCTGGCGTGGAGGCAGCGCTAGCCGCTCTTGAAGAACGCAATGATGTCGTGCAGGGCCTCGGCACGGGAAACTTCCGCCGCACCAGCGAGGCAAAGCTCCGCCACTACGGCATCGACCACTTCTTCCCGAATTGCGTCGGAGGTTTCGGCGACGATCACGAACAACGTGAGGAATTGATCCGCATCGGTATCGGCCGCCTTCGTGGTAACACCCACGCCGATCGCATCGTGATTGTCGGCGACACGCCGCACGACGTCGCTGCTGCGCGCGCCAACAACGCGTTCTGCCTCGCCGTCGCCACCGGCAAGGACTCCGTCGAAGACCTGCAAGCCGCTCGCGCCGATGTCGCGCTGAAAGACCTCAGCGACACCGCCCATGTCCTACAGATCCTGACGAACTTCTGAGCGCCTGACCGCTACACCTGCAACAACGGCCCACCCTTGTCGACCACCTTCCCGTCAAGAGAAATAACGCTCGGACGTTCCTCGCAATACCCGCCCAGCTCACACTTCTCGAACAAGAACGCGCCGTGATCCTTGCTGTAGATGATCGTCCACGTCCCGACGATCACATTGTCCTTCCAGCCATCAAGCTGCTTCTGCAGCGCCTTCATCAGCGCCTCAAGTTCCTTCCGTCCCATGTGTGACCTCCATCGTGCATTGTTGGCGTGACGAACTGTGCGGTTCGCTTACACCCTATCAGCCACTCCGCCCACTCGCAGGCCACCGATATACTCCGGAAACAGAGGCGAGTAGCAGCGGAGCTTTAGCTCCGCCGCAGTGTCACTGCCAACACGAATGTTGCTTGTCAGCAGTGACACAGTCGGAACACGAATGAACCTCTCCGTAGACATTGCTACCGCAGGCAAGCGCTCTCTCACCCTCACCAACCCTGTGATGGTCGCTTCCGGCACATTTAGCTACGGCGTCGACTACGCCAAGATCTTCGACATCCAGCGTCTCGGCGCCATCGTCAGCAAGACGACCTCAATGCAGGCGCGCGCCGGCAGCCCCACCCAGCGCATCGACGAGACCCCGGCGGGGATGCTGAACTCGATCGGCCTCCAGAACGTCGGAATGCGCGTCCTCGCCCGTGACCTCGCGCCGAAATGGGCGCGTTGGAAGGTGCCTGTTATTGTCAGTATCATCGGCAGCACCGTCGAGGAATATGGCGACTGCGCGGCGTTTCTCGAGACGACGCCCGGCGTCGCGGCCATCGAACTCAATATCAGCAGCCCGAACGCGCAGAAGGGCGGCATGGAGTTCGGTCAGGATCCCGACGTCGCTGCCGCTGTCACCGCCGCCTGCGTCCGCGCGACCCAACTACCCGTCATCGTGAAGCTCACTCCAAATGTCACGAGCATCGTCGACATCGCGAAGTCTGTCGTCGATGCTGGCGCATCAGCCCTCTGTTGCATCAACACTCTGCAGGCAATGTCCATCGACGTTCGCACGCGCCAGCCACGCATCGCGCGCACGTTCGCCGGCCTTTCTGGTCCCGCCATCAAACCCGTCGCCCTCCGCATGGTCTGGCAGGTTGCCCGCGCTGTGAGCGTCCCCGTCATCGGCTGCGGCGGCATCTCGACCGCCACCGACGCCATCGAGTTCCTCATGGCGGGCGCGACCGCCGTCCAGGTCGGCACCGCCACCTTCCGCGACCCGCTCGCCCCCATCCGCGTTCTCGACGGCATCGAGTCCTACATGCGCGAGAACAACATCGCTGACATCCATGAAGTCATCGGCGCCGCCCGCCCAACCTCAACCTAACCCCACCGCCAAGGTCCGACTCCATCTCCGCCCAACGACCGAGGCGTGCCCACGCACGCGAGACGATCATGTCCCCATCGACTAGATAAAGCAGACACCAAACGGAGATGTACGAGACATGAAGACCAGAACCCTGTTCGCCGTAACGCTCGCGTTCCTCGCCCTCCCGCACTTCCTGCTCACCGTAGCCGTAAACGTCCCCGCACTTGCCGCCATCGGCGTCGCGTTCCTCGCCCTTGCAGCCCTCGCAGTGCGGGTCGACCGCTGGTGGGCCGTAGCGCCCGGCATCGTGGCCGCAGCAGTCGCCGCCGTCCACACCTTCGCCTTCTACACCGCCTTCACGCGTTTCGAAAGCACCCCCGAATTCACCGCGGCCACCTCGTCCCTCACGCTCGGCGTCATCGCCGTTACACTCGGCGTCACCGACCTCATCGCCCGTGAGCGCAATCACTCGAGCACGATCGCGCCCATCGTCGTCCGTTCGTTCGCGACCGCTGTCACCGTGCTCGTCGCCGTCGGTGCAGCGTCAGCCGTCGTCACGATCGCCAGCCGCGACACAGTCAGCGCATCTGACCGCGAGAACGCACTCGTCATCGACTACAAGAACATCGCCGTAGTCAACGGCAATCAGCCCTTCACCATGATCGCCGCGGCCGGCGAGGCGCGCATCGTCGTCGACAACAAGGACCTCTCGTTCCACAACTTCGTCATCAAGGAACAGGGCATCAGCCTCGACCTCGGACCCAAAGAGTCCAAACTCCTCACCGCCGATCTCGAACCCCGGCACGCACACGTTCAAGTGCACCATCGCAGGCCACAGCGCCATGACCGGCACCCTCATCGTCCAGTAGGCAACGTCATGAAGACCGGCCGCACTCGCGTGGCCAACGTCTGCCGCGGCTGTCCCCAAGAACGTGTCGCGGTGTTGCCGGAAGCGCCCGAAACTTGTCGGCTCCGTGTGTTGGCGCTGACCGTGGGTTAGGATTCACTTCCCCGCAGGACGCAACACATAATCTCGGAGGCGACACATGGTCAGTGCAGAGCCACGGTTGGCACTATCGGACGAGAAGCAAGCCGAACTCCTTAGGCTGATCGAAGGCGCGGACAGCGTCGAGCTTAAGCTCACGCTACCGGACTCAGACCTCCGCTCGGCGGTTGCGGCCCTGCGGCTGGACCCGCTCGACGCAGAAATCCGCCAAGTGTTCTTCTTCGATACACCCGATCTCGCGCTGAACAAGAGCGGCCTCGTGGTGCGTGCGCGGCGCGTGCAGCGGAAGGGCGACGACACCGTCATCAAACTGCGACCCGTCGATCCCCACGACCTTCCGGCGAAGGTCCGCGCCGCGCCGGGCTTTGGCGTCGAGGTCGATGCCATGCCCGGCGGCTTCGTCTGCTCAGCTTCGCTGAAGGCTGCTCTCGAAACTCCCGTCGTACGCGAGGTTGCCCTCGGCCAGCGCCCGATCAAGAAACTCTTTTCGAAGGACCAGCGAAAGTTCTATACAGAGCACGCACCAGCGGGCATAGCCCTCGACGACCTTTCGATCCTCGGTCCGATTTTGGTGCTAAAGCTCAAGTTCTCTCCCGCCGGCATCAACCGCAAATTCGTCGCCGAGCTATGGCTTTACCCCGACGGCTCCCGCGTCGTCGAACTCTCTACCAAGAGCGCGCCCAACACCGCCTTTCAGGTAGCTGCCGAATCCCGCGCGTTCCTCACTGAGCGCGGCATTGACCTGTCCGGCGAACAACAAACGAAAACAAAGAAAGCCCTCGAATTCTTTAGCCAGAACCTCCCCAGTGCCGACGGCGCGCCGCACGTCGAGTCGCCCTCCGTTGGATCGTAGGGGCATGCTGCAGCATGCCCGCTGCTGCGTACGTCGTCGGGTGGTGCACTGACACGGGGTCCTGCTTCGGTGCGTGCGGCTCGCCCAGCCTGCTATCCTGCACCCGAAACGGGGAGTGGCGCAGCCCGGTAGCGCGCCTGCTTTGGGAGCAGGAGGTCGCAGGTTCGAATCCTGTCTCCCCGACCACCTCTAGCCCGGTCGCTTGATCTTGTGATTATCCCACGTGACCGTCCGGGTAGGCTGGAACACCACCCACCGCCAGTTCCGCCCCCGCGCCGTCGCCTCATTGCGAGTCGCCACCGCCGGACCGCCGTGTCCGCCCGCATACTTCGCCCCCATAAGGTCGCGCGCCTGATCCATCCCTGCCTCCGCGCTCTCGGCGTCAGCGTCCTCAAGCACCCGCGCCGTCCCCTGGAACATCGCCCCGACTAGCTCCGGAAACCGCTCGTTCTTGTCGACCAGGATCGTCGCCTGCAGATTCCGCCGCAGGTTCGCCACCTTCTGCCCGCGACAGTACGTGAATATCCGTCCCTCGACCCATACGAACCACA
Source organism: Dehalococcoidia bacterium (assembly GCA_021731085.1). Lineage (GTDB taxonomy): Bacteria > Chloroflexota > Dehalococcoidia > DSTF01 > JACRBR01 > JACRBR01. Next base: position 67,795 of record JAKFYB010000006.1, on the reverse strand, counting down.
GCGGCGTCATGTTGATTCGCGTCCCCGGCCCTACCGTTGCAATACGCATGTTCCACGATGACGCCATCAATGAATCGAGTTCTTCATCCGCTAGCGAGAGTTCCTTCGGAATCGGCATGTGCTTGTCCCTCTGACTTTTGCTGTTAGCCCTTTTGCTCAAGGCGCAGCTTACATGTGTTACATTGCACATAGCAGGGACGCCGCCGTTCGCGGCGTCTCCCTCTGTGTCCGATACCCCAACATGGCTTCGGCACGAACGAATCTGGACAGGGCCTACGAGCCCCGCCCCTCATCAAGGACGCCGTTATGACCTCCACGACATCTGTGTCATCTGAAAAATCTGTGGACAACCTCAAGATCCGCGAGGACATCCGCAACATCGCCATCATCGCCCACGTCGACCACGGCAAAACCACACTCGTCGACAAGATGCTCTGGCAGTCCGGCATCTTCCGCGAAAACGAAGAGGTCGTCGATCGTGTCATGGACTCCAACGACCTCGAGCGCGAGAAGGGCATCACCATCCTCGCGAAGAACACGGCCGTTCGCTACGGCGACATCAAGATCAACATCGTCGACACCCCCGGCCACGCGGACTTCGGCGGTGAGGTCGAGCGCACGCTGAAGATGGTCGATGGCGTGCTGCTGCTCGTCGACGCCAGCGAAGGCCCGCTCCCGCAGACACGCTTTGTCCTGAAGAAGGCCCTCGAACTCGGCCTCCCGCAGATCGTCGTTGTCAACAAGATCGACCGCAAGGACGCTCGCGTGCAGGAAGTCTTGAACGAGATTTACGACCTATTCATCGACCTCGACGCGACCGAAGAGCAACTCGACTTCCCCGTCCTCTACACCATCGCCCGCGAAGGCATCGCTCGCACCGAGCCGGACGGCGAGGATCACCAGCTCAAACTGCTCTTTGATGAGATCATCCGCAGCATTCCAGCGCCGAAATACGATCCCGTCTCGCCTTTGCAAATGCTCGTCCTCAACCTCGACTACTCGGAGTTCGTCGGGCGTCTGGCGATCGGACGCATCGTGAACGGCAATCTCGTGCCCAAGCAGGAGATCGCCCTCGTCCGCCAGGATGGCAGCATAGACAAAGCGCGCGTGACCTATCTCTACGCTTTCGAAGGCCTCGATCGCGTCGAAGTGCAAGAGTCAGGCCCCGGCGACATTGTCGCCCTCGCCGGCTTCGACGAAGCGCACATTGGCGACACCATCACCGATCCCGCCAACCCGCAGGCCCTCCCCCGTGTGCATGTCGATGAGCCCACTGTCAGCATGCTCTTCTCGATCAACACCTCGCCCTTCGCCGGTAAGGAAGGCACGCTCGTTACATCCCGCAACCTCAAGGACCGCCTTGAGCGCGAGATCCTCACGAATGTTGCACTACAGGTCGTCCCCGGCGACTCGGCCGACGCGTTCAAGGTCTCCGGTCGTGGCGAGCTCCAGATGGCCGTCCTCATCGAGACGATGCGCCGTGAGGGTTTCGAGCTTTCCGTCAGCAAGCCGCAGGTCATCACCAAAGAGATTGATGGCAAGCGCCACGAGCCGATGGAAGAACTCATCATCGACGTTCCCGAGGACTACGTCGGCGTTGCCACACAGGGCATCGCCCTCCGCAAGGGCCGCATGAAGAACATGGTCAACCACGGCACCGGCCGCGTTCGCCTCGATTTCAGCATCCCCTCTCGTGGTCTCATCGGATTCCGCAACCAGTTCCTCACGGACACGCGCGGCACCGGTCTCCTGAACCACATCTTCGACGGCTACGAGCCGTGGATGGGAGAGATCCCCCACCGCACCAACGGTGCCCTCGTGGCTGATCGCATGGGCCGCGTGACGCCGTTCGCCATCGAGCACCTGCAGGACCGCGGCGAGATGTTCGTCGACCCGAACGAGCAAGTCTACGAAGGCATGGTCATCGGCGAGAACGCCCGCGATCAAGACATCGACGTCAACATCACACGCGAGAAAAAGCTCACCAACATCCGCTCGTCCACCTCAGACATCGCCGTCCAGCTCCTCCCGCCGCGCAAGCTCTCGCTCGAGCAGGCACTCGAGTGGATCAGCGACGACGAGATGCTCGAGGTCACGCCCAAGGCCCTCCGGATCCGCAAGCGATTCCTCAGCGCCAACGACCGCGCGCGAGAGAACCGCAAGAACTGAAATTGTGGCGTAGCGCCGGTGGGGATGAGGCGTTAGCTCTGCGGTGTGACCTCGGCGAAGCTTGAGACTTTGTCCTCGCCGAACTTCGGCCGAAGATCCAGAAACCGGGTCTCATAGAACGTCCAACTTAGCCAACCGATCCCCAGCGTCACCATGGATGCCAGCGCGACGAACAGCACATTAAACGGAGCCTGCAGTCCCGCGATCGTGAATGGGACGCCGGCCTTTGCCAGCAGGTTTGCCAGCTCCAGTCCCACCAGGATGTGCACGAGGTACATCACGTACGAATAGCGCCCGAACGCCCTCAACAGGGAAACGTTGAGCACAGAGAATGTTTTCGTGGCCTCCCGCGCCGTTATTCCGACGTATACCAGCCAAAAGAACAGGAACCCGAGCGCGGCGAATCCCCATGTCTGTACAACGCGATCTTGCAAGGGCAGCCCGTCCTTCGCAATGAAAATCGCGACAAGTGCCAGCGCCCCGATTGTGCCGCCGATGCGAATCGGTGCTTGAAAGCTGGGTAGTGTCCCACGCACAGCCGCCAGAGCCAGCAGCCCACCGAGCGCCAACCCGTCTGCGTGCGCGGGCATGAGCTGACGTGGGGCTGCCGCCGTAAACACGTCGCTGAATGCATCCAGCCCCAGCGCGAAGCGAAGCCCAAGCGAGCCGACGACAACGGCAACACAAAACATCGCCAGGTTCCGCCGTCCGACTGCGAGGACGACGAACGGCCACACGATGTAGAACTGCTCTTCAAGCGATAGTGACCACAAGTGCACGAACCAGATCGAAATATCCGGAGTCGTCTCCTGAAAGGTGAAGCCGATGTTGAGTGTGTACGTCCAGAGCCATAGTTGTTCACTGGTCAGCGTTCCCGCAGCTTCGCTGGAGGCGAGGAAGCCCAACCGTGGCAGTACGAAGATCGACACAAGCAGAAAGCCGTAGTACGCAGGGAAGATACGCAGCGTTCGGCGCAGATAGAAGTTCCTGGCGTACCCATTCGAGCCCTTGGCTTGAAGAAGAATGCGCGTGATCAAGAACCCAGACAGCACGAAGAATAGCTCGACGCCCGTCCATCCCACGTCCACGATCTCGGCGGCCCACCGATCGAAACGATGTACAACCGGTTCGCCCTCGAATCGAAAGGGCATGCCCCAGAAGTGCAATTGCATCACGAGAAGAATGGCAATGCCCCGCACGCCATCGAGTGCCGGATATCGCTCACCCGTCATATAGCCGCTTTCCGCTCACACGTAGCGCGAAACAGGAGGTGCAGTGTGCCCTGTGTCCTAGATACCGGACTTCGCCCCATCGGCTCCCTCCTCCCTGGGATCTGCGCGAGCGTTTCGTGTATACGGAAAGCGATCCTTTAGCGACAAGATCCGTGACTCAAAGAAGTTCCAGCTAACCCACGCGATGCCGTATGTGATGGCGATGCACGATGCCGTAAAAATGAGATTTACGGGTAAATGCAGCCCTGCGATGGGACGGATCCAGCCGCGCTCCGCCGCGATCCGCGCGAGCCCGAACCCGACGAAAATGTGCACGATATACATGCCGTAGCTGTACTTTCCCAGAGATCGCAGTGGTGCCACAGACAGCAGTCGCACCCCAAGTACTTTCTGGGCGGACAGTGCTGCGAAGCTCACCAGCGCTGCAAAGAACATGCTGAGAAACACAAATCCGATCGTATACACCCACGGATCGCGCGGGTCTAGCCCATCCCTGATGAGAAACATGAGGAAGACGCAACCGCCCGCGACGGCGCCAACCGGTACGGTGTATCTCGCGACCACGCTCCGATAGTGCGCGTCGCGCACAAGCACGGCCAGTAATGCGCCAGCAACGAGCGTGTCCGCATGCGCAGGAGTGAATTCCCGCGGGGCGCCCGTACTGAAGACATCAGACAGCGGCTCCACACCCATCAGGTATCTGAATGGCAACGTCACGACGAAGATCGCACAACACAGCGCGGCCAACCACTCGCGAGAAAGGGCGAGCACGACCAGTGGCCACACGACATAAAACTGCTCCTCGAACGACAACGACCACAGGTGCACAGTGTCGAGCGGAATCGTCGCGTTCGTCGCCGGAAACGAAATCGCGATGTTCACGCCGTGCAGCCAGAACCACCACTGGTCATCGACCGACATCGTTCCAGCCCTTGCCGCCTCCGTACCCTCGAAATGCGGTGCCACGTACAGCATGAGGAACAGGAACAGGTAGTAGACCGGGAAGATGCGCAGGATACGGCGCACGTAGAAAGCACGAAAGTATCCAGCGCCGCCCTTCGCGTCGAGCAAGATCCCCGTGATCAGAAATCCTGACAGTACGAAAAAGAGCTCAACGCCGGCCCATCCAGGCTGCATCATCTTGAGCAGCCCCTCATCGATGGTCCGGACGGAAGGCTGACGCGTTCGGGAAAATGGTGTCTCCCAGAAATGCAGCAGCATCACCGAAAGAATGGCAATGCCGCGTACACCGTCTAGCGCGGGTACGCGGACCGTCGAAAGCGGCGCCTCAGACTCCCCGTCTGACAAATTCAGTCTCCATACGCATCAACCTCAACCCGTGCCCGGATATAACACGTCCTATGCGGTGGTGTAAGCGGCCGCATGAATGTTTGTTCGCGCTGCATTTCCGAAGAAGACTGGAGCCAGCGGTCAGCAAGTGAAGGATGTCGGCAGTGGTTCGAACACCCAACGTCTAGCTTCCAGCCTCCAGCCTCGCTACATTGCGCCGCACCAAGATCCGAAACCGGAGGACCTCCATGCCCAAATTCGACATCTCCCTCGCCGCCTGGTCCCTCCACAAGATGTTCTTCGCAAAAGAGATCGACCAGATGGGCATGGTCGACTTCACCGCCAAGCACGGGATCACCGGCTTCGAGATGGTCAACACCTTCTTCCCGTCACCACAATACGCCTACCTCAAGCAACTCAAGCAGCGCGCCGACGACAACAACGTCAAGATGCTTCTCATCATGTGCGACGGCGAAGGCAGCATGGCCTCGCCTGACGCCACGGGCCGTGCCCAAGCCGTAAAGAACCACCACAAATGGATCGACATCGCCGCAATCCTCGGCTGCCACTCAATTCGCTGCAACACGGGCGCTCGCGAGGGCGACGCTGAAGCCCAGGATCGCTGCGCCGAATCCTTCGCCTCACTCCTCGAGTACGCCGACGCCAACAGCATCAACGTCACCATCGAGAATCACTGGGGCCTGTCCTCCGAACCCGATTGGCTGGTCGGGCTCATGAAGAGAGTCAACCACCCGCGCTTCGGCACGCTGCCCGACTTCGGCAACTTCCCGGACACCATTGATCGCTACGACGCCGTCCAACAAATGATGCCCTTCGCGAAAGCTCTGAGCGCCAAGTGTTACGATTTCGATGACCAAACTGGCGACGAAACAAAGATTGACTTCAAACGCATGATGGACATCGCCCTTAGCGCCGGCTACAGCGGCTACGTTGGCATCGAGTACGAAGGCGAACGCCTCTCCGAGCGCGACGGCATCCTCGCCTGCAAGAAACTGCTGGAGAAACTGCAACAGCTGGAGATGTAGGGACGAAGCTTCAGCTCCGTCCCAATCGTCGATCAACGAGAATGTATGGTGCCACCAGATCTAATGTTTGCGGCGGCACGACACGTAAGGACGGGTCTTCAGACCTGTCCGCAGACCGGAGACAGCGCCGGTTCTCGAGAGAACTGAATATCGTCGCTCGACCGGCATCAAAGGTGCCACGACTGCCTTGTACCTTGGTGGTCGCGTGGTTAGCGTATGTAGCGGTGCCGGTTCGCCGACGACGTTACGAGTAGCGCTGCTCTCATGGCGTGTTCAAAAATCTTGGTCACCCGATCGCCTCACTCGAACTTCTGCGGAAAACGAAGAATCTAGATCGCAACTGCTCGTTCGGCTCCATAAACAAGAAAACTGCCAAGTAATTCGGATTCGACCCGCGTAATTTGGTGTTTCGCCAACCAAGGAGACGCCCATGCCAGACCAACCTAAAATCGCCGTAATCGGAGCAGGTTGGGCCGCGCGCATCGCCCATCTCCCCGCCTACGCCGCCAACCGCATCACCCCCGTCGCCATCGCTGACCTCAATGCCGACATCGCCAACGCAGAGGCGAAGAAGCATGGCATCCCGCAGGTCTACAGCGACTGGCTGGAGATGGTCGAGAAAGAGAGGCCCGACGCCGTCAGCGTCTGCGTGCCCAACGTCTACCACCGGGAACTCGTCCTCGGCTGCCTCGAAGCCGGCGCCCACGTCCTCTGTGAGAAGCCGTTAGCCATCAGCGTCGCCGAAGCGAAAGAGATGTTCGCCGCCGCGAAGTCCGCCGGCAAAGCGTTGATGGCCGCACAGAACTGGCGCTGGAACGAGAACTCACGCGCCATCCGCCGCATCATCGACAGTGGCGACATGGGCGAGATCTACTACGGCGAGGCGACCGCCCTGCGACGTATGGGCATCCCGGCATGGGGTCTGTTCCACTACAAGCAGCACTCCCACGGCGGCGCGATGCTCGACGTCGGCGTCCACATGCTGGATCTCGCCATCTACCTCATGAACAACCCGGCGCCCGTCCGCGTCTCATCCCACATGGCCTCGAAGTTTGGCCAGCGTCCCGAGATCGCGAAGCAGTTCCGCAACGCATGGGATCCCGCGAAGTTCGACGTCGAGGACTTCGCCGTTGCCCTCGTCCACTTCGACAACGGCGCCTCGCTCCTCCTCCGCACATCGTGGGCAACCCATATCGACGCCGAGCAGTTCTCCGTTCGCATCGTCGGCACCGAGGCAGGCGCCACGACGATCCCACCCATGATCTACCGCAACCATGCCGGCATTCCCGTCGACGAGAAGCTCCAAGTCGCCCCCGCCGACTGGACCGCCTCCTACACCCGCGAGATCCGCCACTGGCTCGACGTCATCGCCGGCAAAGCCGAACAACTGGTAAGACCCGAGGAAACCCTGAACGTCCAGCGCATCATCGACGCCGCCTACCGCAGCGCCGAAGAAGGCCGAGACGTAACCGTTGAGGCCTAAATCTCAAGCAGCGCGCTGTCGAACCACACGTCCTCATAGTCCGGCGCGATCAAGAATCTCCAGCCGGGCGGAAGCGCGAGGTACGAAAGCACGTCCGGATACAAGTCGGCGGCATGGTGAACATGAACCGGCGAAAAGAAGTCAGCTGCGTCCGACCAGTCACCCGTCCAGATGTACCAACCGCAGCTTTGCCCTTCCGGTGGATGTCGGAGTTCGTGGATTGGAGCGTTGGCGTTGTCGAAGCCGCGCCCGACGATCATAGAATCAGAGTCAGGAAACACCGGTTCAAGACCATGCACCCTACAAGTCTGATGTTGTGCCGAGACGATTGCTTCAGCGTCCACCAATCACCAAGCACGAATCTCCACGCGCTATCCCCGCCACGTCCCCTGCGCCACCTGCGGCACAAAGTCCGTAAGGTTCGCGGGAAACGCGATCGTCCGTCCCTCTTCTGCCGACTTGTAGCACGCCATCAATACTTCCGTCACAGCGAGACCGTCGCACCAGTTCTCGTCCGGCATGACGCCATCGAGAAACCGGCGCACCATATGCCGGTTCTCCGCGACGTACCCGTACACACCGGCCTCGTCTGCAACTACCGGCATCAGCCCCTGCTCGGCATTCTGTTTCTCGACGAGGTCTTCGCCCTCCGCCCCGGTGACGCGCCGGCTCAGGAACACACTGAGATCCGCCTTCAGGCTGTCGACCTCCAGCGCATACTCCGGCCCCAGCAACTCTGCCCGCAATCGCAACGCCGGCCCCACGAAGCTCCACGACGTCGTCGCCTCCACCAGCAGCGTCTCGCCGCCCGGCGCCCGCAGCTTCACAGATGCCCGCGCGAAATCCTCCGCTGGCGCGCGCTTGTAGTCCACGGCCCCACCGTAGCGCTCGCTCAACAACTCGGCGTACTCCCGCCGCGTCCACTTAAGCGACGCAATCTGTGCGTTCACTTCCTCGACCACTAACGCCTCACGCGTTTCATCTGGCGACGTCAGCAGAAAACGTGCCGCCTCATAGCTATGGCACAGCATGTCGTTCAGAACGCCGCCACCCTGGCGCACGCCGTCCCAGAACCACGGCATGTGCGGCCCGCTGTGTTCCTCCGCCGCCCGCGCGAGATACGGGCGCCCCGCGATCGGCGCCGCACGCCGCCAGATGATCTCCTTGCCCCGAACGATCGACGGCTCGAACACTTGGTTCTCAAGGTAGCCGTGCAGCAACGGCGTCGACTCGATCAGCGCGATCATCCTCCGCGCCTCAGCCAGGTTGCGCGCCAGCGGCTTCTCGCACGCAATCCCGATGAGCGTGCCCTTCCCGGACTTCACCGCATCGACGATCTCCTCGATCACCGCGATTCGCGTGTCGTTCGTCGTTGCGATCCACAGCGCGTCCACAGCAGGGTCTGCGACAAGCTCGGCCAGCGACGCGTGCACCCGCGGCTCGCCGACCCCAAGCTCTTTCGCCAGGCCCGCAAGAGCCTCAGCGTTCGCCTGCGTCGGACTGAACACACCCGTCACGTCGCAGTCCCGCACGCCGACGAGACTCTGCACGTGAAAGCGGTTCATGAACCCGGCTCCCACGAATCCGATGCCCAGACTACGCCCCATTGGACCTCCATGATTGACGAGAACACCGGCGCACGCAGCAGGCGGCTCTAGGTTAACGATTGATTAACGTGCGTTAACGCTGCACATAAGCCGGATCGCCTTCGGTCGCACGACCACTACGATTTCCCTGTCATGAACCTACCAGTCCACGAAGTCGAAGCGCCACGTATCCACATTATCGACGCGTCAGTTCGCGACTGCGCGCAGGACGGCTGCCGGGGCAGCATCGTCCGCCACTCCCTCGGCGCGGCACAGAGCGTGTACAGGTGCACACGCTGCTTCACCCGGTACGAACGGCGAGCGCAGCCTCAACAAAGCACGCTCAAGCGCCTCGTCCACGACTTCGTAACCTGGCGCGAGAGCTAGCACTCCCAGGTTTCCGTACCCTTCGTAGGTGCGCTGATCCAGAACCTTGCCTAGGGCATGGTTGGAGTCGGCGTCGGTGTCGACGTTGATGTCGAGAGCGGCGACGGTGTTCGCGTGGGAGTGTGGGTCCGCGTCGGCGTTGGCGTTCGCGTTGAGGTCTTGGTCGCCGTCGGCTGCTTTGGCGTCTTCGTCGGCGTGGCCGTTTTCGTCTTTGCGTTCGATGTCGCCGTTGCCGTTGGTGGCGGCGCGATTGGCTCCGGCCCGGGCTGATTCGCGCCTAGATAATCAACCGTCTCATTGGGCGTCACACCGAGCCGCCAGATTGATACCTCCGTCTGCCCCAACTCCCATGCACGATGCGTAAACCGCGGCCAAGCCTGCGGGTTGGTCGTAGCGCCTTGTCCGATCGGAATGATCGGCCGCTCATACGGTGCCAGAATCTGTGCCGTCGCGTCCACCAGGAACTCCGGTGTCAGTCCATCCGCGGGGATCGTGAACCCCGCTGCTCGATACCCGTCGTAGTTCCCTGACGTGTTGAAGGTGTCCCAGTACAGCTGGGGCCAAATGCCGTCGCTCAGCGACACGAACGGCGCCATCGGCACAAGATTGATACGCCACGGCCGCGCGTCAATCGAAATGTCCACGCGCGCGTACGGCTGCAACGTGCGCAGCCGGTTCCCGAATCGCTCCACCTCCGCGACGCCACCCACCCAAAAGCCCGATCCCGCCTCGATGTCAAGCACGAGGCTGCGAGCCCCGCCCGCGAGAACCTCCGCGCACATCTCCGCTTCTCGCTCCGGATGAATGCCCTTGATCACGCACCAAGCGTGGTACGGAACCCCTCGGTCCTCGAAGAAGCGCCCGACGTTCGCAGCGCGTTGCGCGCTGGAGATCGCGTCGCCGTGGTGGTCATACCGCGACATCCAGTCCAACTCGTCGTGTGTCTTGATGACGACGCCGACGTTCCTGCCCTGCAAGCGCTCCGCCACTGTGTCAAGTCCACCGTCCGTCGAGAACTGCCACACCCACGCGGTGTGATGCGGCTGCCGAGGTGTCTTGTCTTGCTGAATCTTCCGCACGATGTACGGGTCGCAAGCCGAAATGCCCAACCCGGCCGCCGCTGTTACGGTTGCTGCCGATGCCGCGAGAAACTTCCGCCGCGAAATGTTCCGTCCAAGAATGGCGCCTTCACCCATCACCGACCTCCTTGCCTCATCCCAGCGTCATTGATCGCTATGCAATCGCGTAAGGCTATCAGAACAAGCGTATGCGTTGCTAGCAGGCGTAGGGGAAATGCGCGCGCGCTACAATTTCACAGCCGAAAACGCGCCCGAACGTAGCGCGAGCAGAAGATCATCCTCGTTGCGCACGATCCCATCGAACTTCGTTGCGCACACACCGACCTCCCGCACCGAATGTGCGTCGCTGCCTCCAATCCCAGGCAGAGACAGTCCTGCCGCGAGTCTCGTCGCATCTGTGTTTTGCAACACCCCCTCAGTCCCATTCTGCGCCTCGACCGAATCGAAATAGACCCCCAGATCATCCGGCAGCAGCGATCCGTACTTCCGACTAGGGTGCGCAAGAAACATCATAGCCCGCTCCGCCCGCACGATTGCGCGCAGTTCGGCCAGGGTTGCCATCTCCGGCCGATGAGCGGATGCGCCGTACACCAATACGTGCCCGACCTCAGTCGTAACCTCCATGCCGCGCAACACAAGAAAGTCCATCTCGGAGGCGAGCCGCTCGAGGTCACGCAGTGGCCACAGGGCATCGTGTTCGGTGATACACACGCCATCGAGCCCACGGGCCTGTGCAGCGCGCACGAGCGCCTCCGGAGTCAGGGCGCTACAAGCGGAGTGAACCTTCGTGTGACAGTGGAGATCAATCAACAACGACGTTAACTACGCAGCTGGTGCCACAGCACCAGCCCTATTGCCAGCCGCCGCGTGCGCCGCGCGTCATGCCCAGCGGCCCCACCGGCCAGTTGTATCCCAGCTTCATCACCTCATCGATGTCTTCGGCGCTCGCAATCCCTTCTTCCAGGACCTTGCGCGCCTCCGCCACCATCGCGAAGTAGATGCGATTGCCGACAAACCCGTACTTGCCCGGCGCGTCCTTCACAAGAATCGGCGCCTTCCCCATCTTCTTCGTGATTGCCACCATCGTGTCGATCGTCTCCTGCGACGTTTCCGGCGCGTAGATAATCTCGATGGGCTTCATGATGAAGGCCGGGCTGAACCAGTGAAACCCGATGAACCGATCACGGCGCGACACTGCCTTGTTCACATCCGAGATCGCGAACCCGGATGTGTTCGTAGCGAAGATAGCGTCCTTCTTTACGATCGCGTCCAACTCCTTGAACACAGTCTTCTTTAGCTCGAGGTTCTCTGGCACCGCCTCGATGATCAAATCGCAAGCCGCCAGATCCCCTACGTCCTGCGTGAATGACAGTCGCGCGACCGTCGCGTCGTAGTCCGCCTGTGACATTTTGCCACGGTCGACGGCGCCCTTCAGTCCGAACCGGCCATCGATCATCGACGCACGAGTCTTCTCGATCAGGTCGTCGTTCAAGTCGCGGACGATTGCCGAGAACCCGGCGGCAATGAACGACTGCGCGATACCGCCACCCATGACGCCGCCACCCATAACCCCAACCAGCTTGATGTCATCGATGTTCATGGTGTGGACGCCCTTCGATCGTTCATAGCGCGGCTTCTAAAAGTCCTGCTTCTTGGTTCTCGACGAACCTACATGTACTGGCCACCGTTTGGATTGAACTGCTGACCCGTGATCCAGTCACCTTCGGTCACAAGGAAGCGCACAAAGTTCGCGACTTCCTCCGGCTTGCCGAATCGGCCAAGTGGGATGTTCTTCAGCAAGGCGGCCTTGACTTCGTCACTCAAGGCAATGACCATATCCGTCTCAACGAAACCCGGGCACATCGCGTTTACGGTGATGTTGTTCCGTGCCAGCTCCTTCGCCGCCGATTTCGCGAACGCGATCAGGCCCGCCTTGGCTGCGGCGTAGTTCGATTGCCCCAGATTGCCCATCTGACCGATGATGCTGGACATCACGATGATCCGTCCGTAGTTGCGTTCAGTCATGTGTGGAACCGCTGCCGAGGTGCAGTAGAACGCGCTGCTCAGGTCCGTGGTGATGACGTCGTCCCAGTCCTCGTTGCTCATCCGCTTGAGGGTCTTGTCTCTGTTGATGCCGGCGTTGTTGATGAGGATGTCGATATGGCCGTACGTCTCGATCGTCTTGTCGATGAGTGCTTTGGCTTCCGCCGCAACGCCGACGTTACCCGCGACGGCGATAGCCTTCGAGCCCGCAGCCTCGATCTCGGCCACAACCTCTTTCGCCGGATCTGGACTGGTGAAGTAGTTCACGACGACCGTCGCGCCCTCACGGCCCAATTCAAGAGCGCACGCGCGCCCTAGCCCGCGGGAGGCTCCTGTAACAACCGCCACTTGCCCTTCGAGGCGCTTCGCCATTCTTCCTCCACGATGAAAACCCGCCCGTGCATCACGCCGAGGCGGGGGAATTGCACATCGGCGGAGACTGTACAGCATCGAGATTCAACGGCATAGCCGCGCCCCAACGCCGTCAAGATGCCGGTCTCTCACACCACCGTCGGCGGGCGGTATTCGCCCCAAACCGTACGAAGCTCCCCGCAGATCTCGCCCAGCGTGGCGTACGCCTTGACCGCGTCGAGAATCGCCGGCATCAGGTTGTCGTCGCCCTGTGCGGCTTCACGCAATCTGGCCAGCGCCTTGCCTGACGCCGCGCTATCACGTTCTGCCCGAACCCGCTTGAGTCGCACAATCTGCGCCTGAGCGACTTCATGATTCATCCGGAAGATCGTCGGTTCCGGCTCTTCATCGCTCTTGAACTTGTTCACGCCAACCACGACGCGCGCACCGGACTCGATCGCGCGCTGCTGCTCGACGGCAGCTTCCTGGATCTCCGTCTGCATGTAGCCCGACTCGATCGCCGAAACCGATCCGCCCATGTCCTCAATACGGTTGATGTACTCTTGTGCTGCGGCCTCGATCTCGTCCGTCAGCGCTTCGACGTAGTACGAGCCGCCAAACGGATCCACAGTGTCCGTCACGCCTGTCTCATGCCCGATGATCTGCTGCGTCCTGAGTGCGATGCGCTGCGCTTCCTCCGTCGGGATCGCCAGCGCCTCGTCGTAGCAGGACAGCGCGATCGACTGCACGCCACCCAGAACAGAAGCTAGCGTTTGCACCGACGCCCGCACGATGTTGTTCTCCGGCTGCTGCGCCGTGAGCGTCGCGCCACCAGTCTGGATGTGCGTGCGGAGCTTCCACGAATTCGGATTCTTCGCCCCGAACCGCTCGCGCAGAAGCTTCGCCCACATGCGTCGCAATGCACGGTACTTTGCGATCTCCTCGAAGAAGTTGTTGTGCGTGTTGAATATCCAGGAGATGCGCGGCGCTACCTCGTCCACATCGACACCGGATCGCTGGCAGGCCTCGAGGTAAGCGATCGCATTCGAGAATGCAAAGCCGATTTCCTGACTTGCGGTCGAACCGGCATCGCGAATGTGATATCCGCTCACGCTGATCGTGTTGAACTTCGGCGCGTGCGCAGCGCCGTATGTAATCAGATCCGCAGCGAGCCGCAAGGACGGTCGCGGCGGATAGATGTAGGTGCCTCGCGCGACATACTCCTTGAGTACATCATTTTGCGCCGTGCCCATCACGTCGCTGCCTGGCACACCCTGCTTCTCCGCCACCGCCAGATACATCGCTACCAGCACCGCGGCCGGGGCGTTGATCGTCATCGACGTGCTTACCTTATCGAGCGGGATCTGCTCGAACATGTCTTCCATATCAGCAAGAGAATCGATCGCGACGCCGACCTGCCCAATCTCCGCGCTCGCGTTCGGATCGTCGGAATCAAGTCCAATCTGCGTTGGCAGGTCGAATGCCACCGACAGCCCCGTTTGCCCCTGGCTCAGAAGAAACTTGAAGCGCCGATTGGACTCCATCGCGGTTCCGAATCCTGCGTACTGCCGCATCGTCCATAGACGTCCGCGGTACATCGTCTCCTGCACGCCGCGCGTATACGGAAACTGGCCTGGACTACCAAGGTCACGTTCGTACGCCGGTGCTTCCGTGTCCAGCGGGGTGTACAGCCGGCGCGTCTCGGTGGATGTCGTCGCGAATTGCTCCTGGCGCTCGCCGCCGCGGTCAAGAGCCTTCTTCAGCGATCCAGACTCCCAGGCGCCCATCCCTTCGCGCACCCCCGCACTCTCGCCCTTGGCACCGTTTCCGTTGTTCTCAGCCATGCATCCTCGATCCGCACGCGTCCACGTTGCGCCCAGATCGTACCGAATACGACTTGGGCCTGCACGAGACCCCGTGCCGCCTCTTGACGCGACAGAACCCGGCTTTGTGTCGCCTGTACAATTCGCCGGGCGCGACCTCAGGTGCCGCGTTGGTCGCGCTGATTCGGCGCGCACCGCCGACAGGAAAATGATGTGAATCCGTTCGTCCCCAATGGGCAAGCGCGCGCGGATGATCCGGCGTATCAGTCGGCCGTCCTCGCGGAAGCAGAGTTCTGGGCTAGCCCCACGACGCTCGCCATTGCGGACGCATACGCCGCCGCGCCACTCGGCCCATTCAAGCGCCATCACAACAAGCGGCTTGCTGGATTTGAAGATCGCTACTGGTATGAACGCATCGCCGAGCACGGCCCGTACAAGCGCGGCCTGGTTCTCGGTTCAGGCTCGACCATTGAAGAAGCCGCAATGCTCGACCAGAACCCGGGCGTACATCTGACCTTTTGTGACATCGACGAGCAGGGACTATCCAAACGGCAGGCTATGTTTGACCAACGTTTCCCGGGACGCGTTACCGTCCAGCCGATGGACCTGAACTTCGTAGAGTTCGAACCGAACGCTTACGACCTCATTATTTCGGCCGACACCCTGCACCACGTCGTCAACCTCGAACACATCGCGAAGCAGATCAACCGCGCGCTCACGCATGCTGGCTGGTTCTTCCTCCACGACTTCACCGGCGCATCCGGCTTTCGCTTTCCGATCGAACAAAAGCGCATCTTCGAGAGCGTCTACGCACGCGAACGAGCCCGCCGTCCGGATGCTGGTCTGCCAGAACCAGACTGGAAGGACGTTGACAACTACGACACAAGCCCGTTCGAGGCGGTGCGTTCCGCCGACATCGTCCAGGTTCTTTCGGCGCATCTCCGAGAAGTGCATCGCCGCCATGCCGGCACGATATTTGCGATGCCGATGTTCTGCGACATCCTGCGCGACTTCACACCAGCGTCTGTCCAGCGACCTCGGCGCCGGTTCGGACGCCTGCGGAAGGAGCTACCTCCAACGGCGCCAACCCCGATTGCTTGGGAAATGCTACTTTCCGACCAATGCTTTCGTGAGCTCAGCCTGATCGACGATCTCGTGACGGACGCCGCGATGTTCTCGCCCATGAACACCGTCGCGATCTATCGCAAGCGGACGTAATCCAGCACGCCTGCGCGGCTCCGTTAGCAGACAATCCGCTGAGAGTGCCCCCCAAAAGCCGGGGGCGCATGCTGCCTATGAACGCAGGTCGTCCAGCATCACGGTCGCCTCACCGCGCGTGACGACGTCTCCGTCCTGGTTTGTGCAGTCCGTGCGCAGCGTCAGAACGCTCTTCTCGGCATCTGCCGTGAGGACTTCGACTTCCGCCGTAATCGTGTCGCCGACGCCGACTGGCCGACGAAACTGCAGTGACTGCCCCATGTAAATCACGATACCCTGCGGATACAAGCGCGTCCCCAGTGCCGCAGAGATGAAGCCGGCGGACAGCATGCCATGCGCGATCTTCTTGCCGAAGCGGGTGCGCGCCCCGAAACCATCGTCCAGGTGCAGCGGCTGGTCGTCACCGGAAGCCTGCGCGAATGCACGGATATCGGCATCCGTGACTACCTTCGTGAAGGAAACCTTGTGCCCGATCGCGGGAAGGGTGGCCATCGTGTTGTCCATTCTAGTTGAACCAATCCTGAACCTCGGGAGCGTACTTCGCGATGGACGCTGGGCAAAGGGCGAATCGACAAATGGTGTTGTTTCACGTGAAACATGCTGCGCACGCGAGCGATCTTCGATTGCGACACGGGAATCCCGGACGGTCTGATCCAAGGAACTGCTAGGTTTGCTCTTCGATATGCGTTGACAGGCTTTCTGTTCTAGCATACGCTCAGCTATCGGGAGGAAAGCGCTTTTGCCAGCACGGGCTGCGACGGTTGCCGATACGAATGGGAAGCGCAAGCTCCGACGGGGGCCGCTCACCCGCAAGCAGATCCTCGACGCCTCCCTCAGGCTCTTCTCGGACAAAGGCTTCGCAAGGACGAGCGTCCGTGACATTGCCCAGGCCGCCGGAATCACAGACGCGGCGATCTACTACCACTTCGACTCCAAGCGCGATCTCTTCGAGGCGCTACTCGACGAGCGAGGCTTTACATCAGCCCTCGAGAACCTCGAAAAGGCTGAGGTTTCCGAGCGCAATATTGCCCCGAGAGAGGCCGTCGTTGGCCTCGCCACCGGTGCCCTGGAGTTCATCTATCAGAACAAGGACCTCATGAAGGTCCTCATGCTCGAGGCGATGGCCGAAGACGAGGTTGCCGCCGAGGAGTACCGAGCGCTCGTCGAGCGTTGGGAACGGGCATTGGCCCGCATCTTGCGCCACTACGCCGAACGCGGCCTTCTGCGAACAGAGGCCGTCGACGAGCTCGCGACGCAAATCGCCGTAACGGTCATCGGCGCCTTCGCTGACTACATGATGACGCCCGCAAAGGAACGCCCGGCGGATACCCCGCCGCCGGCCCTGATGCGACACGTCGAGGTCGCCATGCAGCACGTGGTACAAGGCATCACCTGAACGAGGCCGCATGAACATCCGTCATCTCGAAGCCAAGACGCCTCCCCCGACGACGATCGAGGATGCGCGTTTCGCCCACGAGAGCGAAGAGGAGTTTGCGGGCATCCTGGACTTCTACCGGGTTCGATGGGAGTACGAGCCGCGTACGTTCCCGCTCAAGCAATCGGACGACGGTCGTGTTGTCGAAGCATTCTCGCCAGACTTTTACCTGCCAGATCTCGACCTCTACATCGAGCTGACAACGCTGAAGCAAGGGTTGGTAACCGACAAGCACCGGAAAATCCGCACCCTGCGCGAGCTGCATCCCGAGATCAACATAAAGCTTCTCTACAAGCGCGACTACCTCTCCTTGCTCGCGAAGTACGGCATCAGCATGGTGGATGAGCAGGAGCGCCTTGCACCTGGCGAGGTGCTCATCAGCGCCTCCCAGATCGAGCGTCGCCTGAACGAACTGGGTGCGGAGATTTCCCGAGACTACGCAGGGAAGGAGCCGCTCCTGGTCGGCGTGCTCAAGGGCGTCACGTGCTTCATGGCAGATCTGATGCGACACACCGCGCTGCCCGTGAGCATCGACTTCATGACGATCTCGTCGTACGACGGCGACCGAAGCGGAGCCGTGCGTATCGTGCAAGACCTGACGGAGAACATCGCCGGACGTGATGTGATAATTGTCGAAGACATCATCGACACAGGTATGACGCTTCAGGCGCTCGTGACGCAGCTCCAGGCACGCTTCCCGGCGAGTCTGCGAGTCTGCGCACTCCTCGACAAGCGGGCGCGCCGGCTGGTCGACACGCGTATCGACTACCTCGGCTTCGAGATTCCAGATGAGTTCGTCGTCGGCTATGGACTCGACTACCGGCAGCGGTTTCGCAACCTGCCGTTCATCGCCACGCTTCGTCCCGAAGCGCCTTCGGCGTCGAGCTAGGCGGCTGACGTTCTCTCAGGGTTCGCGCTGGAGAGGGTTTCGGGATTTCAGGTAGTCTGAATCATGGCTGAATCCAACGATCGAACCGGGCGCGACGCGCGCCCGCCATTGCGGTTCATGCGCTTGAAGGATCTCGTCGACACGTCTGACGATGTCATCCAGTTCGTCGAGCGCTACCAGAAGGTGTGGGAGGCCGAGGGCAAGGCGATGGTCGCGCTGGGTGAGTTCCTCACTCTGCGGTCCGAGTCGATGAAGTATCAGGTCGAAATGATGCGCATGGGGAACGACTCCTTCAGGCGCTACAACGACTGGGTGGAGGCGCTGATGTCCCTTCGGCCGGACACGCTGCTCTCGTCGATTCTGGGCCCGAGCACGCGCTCACCCTCTCGTGATGCCGCTGCTGCTGACGATGATCGTGGTGAAGACGCGACCTAACAGGGCCACGAACGCCGGCCATTGGCGGATGAGATGAATCCACACAGCAATTCCATCGCAGCTACGAGCCCTGGCTTGCCTTCTTCGGCGCCGCCCGCAGCGATGCGTCCATACCTGCGTGGAACGTTGCACGGCGGCGTCGCCGTACTTGCACCCGCCCTCACGGTTGTCCTGCTGCTGCTCGCCGATTCACCACGAGGCTATGTTGGCGCCTCAATCTTCGCGACCAGCCTGATGCTTTTGTACACAACGAGCGCGTCGTACCACCTGGCGCCATGGCCGGCGCGTGCTCGCCGTGTCGTCATGCGCCTCGATCACTCGATGATTTTCATCTTGATCGCGGGCACATACACGCCGTTCTGCCTCTCCGTCGTCGGCGATGCGTGGGGCATCCCGATGCTTGCATTTGTGTGGACGGTCGCTGGCCTGGGTGTACTCCTCAAGGTGTTCCGTCCGGACGCACCGCGGTGGTTGAGCGTCGCGCTATACCTCGGCCTTGGTTGGGTTGGCTTCGTGGCGGCCTGGCCCGTCGTCAACAATCTCCCCGCGTGGGGCGTGGCGATGCTCGCAGGAGGCGGCATGTTGTACACAGTGGGCGCACTCGTGTACGCGCGCCGCTGGCCGGATCCAAATCCGAGATGGTTTGGCTACCACGAGGTGTTTCACACGTTGGTTGTGGCCGCCTCTGCGATCCACTTTTCGCTGATAGCGTTCGTCGTGTTGTAGCGGACGATCCCGTGCGACCAGTGCGCTTCGACATACGACTTCAGTCCCGAACAGTCGAGGACCCCGCGCCGGCGGCTTCTGTGCTCACTTGTTCGACATCGACACCGGGGTGGTGGCGGCGCCAGGTCGCGCCGAATAGAACGCCAAGAACAAGCGAAGGAACGACCGTAAGAAAGCGATAGACCAGCACAGCCGCCACAACTTCGGCTTGGGGGCCACCGAACGCCACGAGCGCACCCGTCAGGCCCAATTCCACGACTCCAAACCCACCCGGCGTGATTGGAATTGAACCGAGCACACGGACGAGCGCCCACGCGGCAAAGGACTCGATGATGGTCACCTCATCATTCGAAATGCCGAGCGCGCGCAATGTCACGATGAGCACCAGATACACAGTGCCATGGCCGACTACCGCCGATAAGGTGATGACGTGCCAACGGGCCGCAAGCAGCCCGACCGTGTCTGCTCTAAAGTCGACGAATGTCTGCCCGCCCCACTTCACTGAATCGCGACGGATGATGCGCAGGAGCCGCGAAACGAGGCTGGCCGCGAAATTTCCAACGCGGCGAGCCTGGCCCGCGCTGCTCATCGCGAGCACGAAGCCAACGAGTATCGCCACGAATATACCCATCCCGACGAACGCCGAAGTCCGTAAGAGCGGATTCGTCCCGCCTTCCCAGGACAGCAGCGTCAACGCAATCACCGGCGTGCCGAAGATGATGAATTGATTCCAGATCGTCGTGATCGTGACCGCGATAGTCACGGGACTGCCGGCGAATCCCCAGGCACGCAGCATGGCGAACGACAGTCCCATACCGACGGCGAAACCACCCGGTGCGACGTACGTGGACGCTGTGGACGTCGTCGTCACTGCGAGTGCCGGACGGAACTTGAGGCCGGGAAGCGCAGCCATGTACGGCGGGGCGTACGTCAGCACATTTAGGGCAGCGACTAGCCCGAGGGCGATCAGCCAGGGCCAGGAGAGCGTCTTGACGGCGTCCCAAACATCGCGCGGGTCGGCGATACTAGGCAGGACGATGAAGAACACGACGAAGATGACAATCGCCCCGATCCCGCCGCCGAGCAATGTGAGCCACTTCTCGCGGATGCGACGGAGAACGTCCTTCATGAGCGAAGGATGACGGTATCAAGGCTCATTCGCCAATCTGGACGCCAGTTCGCTCATTCTGAAGGTTTGTTCAGAGTCCAATTGGGCCTAGAATCGATGCGGCGCCTGAGTTCGGCGCCGAAGGAGTTGTTTCGAATGCCACGAATGAACGTACAGCCAATCCCGACGATTTCCGACCGCATCAACGAGATCCGGCATAAGACGGCGACGATCGTCAACGAAGACATCCTGCCGAACGAGCGCGCCATCTGGGCGATGCGCGGCGGCCGCGCGTCTGAGGCCGAGATCGCGCATGGCCGGGAGCTCCGGGAGGACATCAAGCACAAAGTGCAGGCGGCAAGTCTTTGGGCACCGCACCTGCCTGTCGAGTACGGCGGTTCCGGCTTGAACTTCCTCGAGCACGCCTACATGAACGAGGTGCTCGCCTACGCGTCGGGGGCCGCCTCGCTGTTCGGTGTCGTCGCGCCGAATTCGGGGAACCAGACGATCCTGGTGAAGTACGGCACGGAGGAACAGAAGAAGAAGTGGCTGATGCCTCTTATCGAGGGGAAGATGGAGTCCGGCTTCTCGATGACAGAGCCGGATAATGCGGGTTCGGATCCGCGTTCGATCAAGACTACGGCAAAGCGTGATGGCGACGAGTGGGTGATCAACGGCCACAAGTGGTTCACGTCGAACGGCAAGCGTGCGGACTTCTTCATCGTCATGTGCCGCACGGATGACCCGGACGGCCCAGCGGAGCGCAACGGCAAGATGACACAGATTATCGTCCCCAAGGACACACCGGGGGTGAACATAGTGCGCGGCGTCGGCATCTGGGGCGCGCATGACAGCGACCACTGCGAGATCATTTACGACAACGTGCGCGTACCCGTTACGAACCAACTCGGTTCCACGGGTTCGGGGCACCAGGCGGCACAGGACCGTTTGGGCGCGGGACGTGTCTTCCACTGCATGAACTCGATCGGCCAGATGTGGCGAGCGTTTGACCTCATGGTAGAGCGCATCATGTCTCGTGATGTACACGGCGGCAAGCTCGAGACCAAGCAGTTCATGCAGGGCTTCATCGCCGAGTCGTACATCGACATCCAGGCGGCAAGGCTGATGACCATCCATGCGTCAGAAGTCATCGAAAGTGGGATGGACCCGCGGACAGACATTTCCGCGATCAAGATCTTCGTGCCGGCAGCGTACGAGCGCGTCGTCGACCGCGCAATTCAGGTCTGGGGCGCTGCCGGCGTCTCGGAGGACCTGCCGCTCGCCGGGATGTACCAGGGTGCGCGGACGCTGCGTATCGCCGACGGTCCGGACGAGGTGCACAAGATCCTGATAGCGAAGAACATCCTGACGAAGTACCACCGCGGAGAATCGTGGGACTTCGGTAACTAGGGGACAGTTACTGGATACAGGTGACAAAGAAGGCGGCCATTGGGCCGCCTTCTTGCTGTATCGGTTGGTTCGCAGTTGGTGATGGGCGCGAAGCGCCCCGAGTAACTTCGCTGCTCTTCCCGGCTTCACCCTCTACCGAAAACCTGATGTTCGGGAGCTTTCGCTCGCCGTTCGTCTGGACTTCGGTTTCGTCTGCCGGGCTGCGCTCAGCCACTCGGGACTTCTCTACGACACTACGACCCGAACCCATTTTCAAGAACGTTATGGTGTCGTTCGCATCTCAATTCCCACAGGAGAGTTACCTAACCTAAGCCGCAATTTGAATGGGCGCAGGCCAACGGTGTGTCGCAACCGGGTAGGGTCCATCGCTTGCACGCGACTACGATTACAATCACGCCATGCAGAAGCTGCGTTTCGACCGAGCCGACGGGCGCTATGTGCTGTTCTACGCCTTCGACGAGTCGCTGCCGGCGATCGTCGAGACAGCGGAACAGGAGCGTGGCATCGACCAGGTCGAGCTGCGCTGGAATCCGGTGCTCGCCGAGCAGGTGATTGTGTCGACGGGGCGTCAGGGACGGACGTTCCTGCCGCCCGCGGAGCACTGCCCGTTGTGTCCGACGCTCTCGGAGGATGCGTTTGCGACGGAGGTACCCGCGGCGAGGTACGAACTGGCCGTCTTCGAGAACAGGTTTCCGTCGTTTCGGCCGGACGCACCGACGGTCGATGACGAGTCGGCGTTGTATGGCCGGATGCGCGCGAGCGGGCGGTGCGAAGTCGTACTCTATTCGCCACTGCACGAGGCGACGCTATCGTCGTTGCCAGAGTCTCAGGTGCGGCATCTGGTCGACGTCTGGTGCGACCGCTACGGTGAACTCGCGATGACCGAAGGTGTGTCGTATGTGTTCGTGTTCGAGAATCGCGGGAAGGAAATCGGCGTCACGCTGACCCATCCGCACGGACAGATCTACGCGTTTCCGTTCGTGCCGCCGCAGGTGCAACAGGAGCAGGCAGCCGCATTTGTCCATTTCCAGAAGACGGCGCGCTGTCTGCAATGCGACATCGTCGCGGAAGAGATCGCTGGTGGATCTCGCGTCATCGCCAGCGAGCAAGGGTTCGTGGCGTACGTGCCGTTCGCGGCGAGATTGCCGTATGAGGTGTACGTCGCGGCGACGGCGCATCGTGAGTCGCTGTTAGAACTGCTGCCGGTGGAGCGCGACGGGCTTGCGCGGCTGTTGCGGCGAGTGCAGTCAGCTTACGACGCGCTGTGGGGCTTCCCGATGCCGTACACGATGTCGATGCATCAGCGGGCGACGGACGGCGTACAGCGTGCGGGCGACCACCTGCACATCGAGTTCATGCCACCGTACCGCACGAAAGACAAGCTGAAGTACCTCGCGGGAGTCGAGACGGGCGCTGGGACGTTCATCAACGACACGGCGCCGGAGGCTTGTGCCGCTGAACTCAGAGCTTCGTTGGTGCGAGCCGAGGATGGACGATAGAGGATGGACGATGAACTGCCGCTGGTCGATGTGCCAGTGCCCCATGACGAACGCGTGGCGGCGCTTGTGGTGGCGTTTCGCGAGAAGTTTCGTCTGAATCCATCGGGCATTGCGGCGGCACCGGGGCGCGTGAACCTGATCGGCGAGCACGTCGACTACAACGACGGTCTGGTGCTGCCATTTGCGATCAACCGATCCGTGATGTTTGCGTGGGCAAAGTCTGGGGATCATATCGTCAACTGGTGGTCAGTCAATCATGCAGATCCTCCGTCGCTCATCGACATCGAGGAGTTTGCCGAAGGGTCGAGCGCCCACACGAGAGGCAAGTGGTTTGACTATCCCATGGGCGTGATGTGGGCGGGCGCGCGTGGTCCCGATGTTGAGTCCGATGGCATGTACACCGCGTTTAGCGGCGACGTGCCCCAAGGGGCGGGCCTCTCGTCGTCGGCCGCCATCGAAGTCGCTACGGCCGTTGCGTTTCGCGACGCATTCGAACTGGGCATCAAGGACAGAGATCTCGCGCTGTTGTGCCAGCGGGCGGAGAACGAGTATGTGGGCGTGCAGTGCGGAATCATGGATCAGTTTGCTTCGGCGCTGTCGAAGGCTGGACATGCGCTACTGATCGACTGCAGGACGTTGGCGTACAAGCACGTGCCGCTGCGTCTCGCCGAGAACGGCCTGGCGATCGTGATAGCGAACAGCGCTGTCCAGCGCGAGCTGGTGATGTCGGCGTACAACGAACGCAGGCGAGAGTGCGAGGAGGCAGTGTCGCGGCTGCGCGACCTGCTCGGGCGACCTTCTCTGCATTCATTGCGCGATGTTCGAGCCGATGAGATCGCCACACTCGAAATCAATGCTGACGATGTGGTGTTGCGTCGCGCGAGGCACGTCGTCGGCGAGATCGACCGGGTGGCGGAAGCGGTGGATGCGTTGGAGAACGACGACTTCAAGCGTCTCGGGACGCTGATGGCCGCATCGCACGCGAGCCTCCGAGATGACTACGAGGTCAGTTCGATACAGCTCGACCTGCTGGTCGAACTGGCGTCGTCGCAAGAGTACGTATTGGGCGCACGGCTGACAGGCGCGGGATTTGGTGGCTGCACCGTGAACCTTGTGCGAGCCGAGCGCGTTGAGGACTTCGCGCGCGATGTGATTGCGCCGTATCGAGAGCGGACACGGTTGCCGGCGGTGATGTACGTGTCAGAGCCATGCGACGGGCTGCGCACCTGGCGTCTGTAAGCCCAATTCAACCTGTCGTTGCTGATCGGACGAAGTACGTGACGACACTCCATGCCGCGGAGGAGGAAAAAGGCCCGGATTCTACACCCGGGCCTGTCTCGCTGAGAGTGCCTGCCTGTCTTACTCGCTAGCCCCGCTAACCGTGATCGTTACGAGCGCATATCCGTCGACGCCCGATTCCGAAATGTTGACGAGAACGCCATTGCCGCTACTGCCATCTCCCTCCGTATACGAGAGGAAGATCTGACCGCCCGACGATGAAGAGATAGACTCCGTGTAGCCAGCATCGGCGAGCGTGTCTTCGAAGTAGGTCTGCAAGTCATCGATGCTCTGGTCCACGTACAGCTCCGCATACACCGTACTGAACCCGCCGCTGGCGATCGAACTGCTGCTCGTCACGCGGCTGCCATCCGGGAGTGGAATGCTCGAAGGAAAATCCTCTTCGAGGTCGACCTCGTCAGGAAGGTCGTCTGAACCTGAGCTGCTGTCACCGTCGTCCGACGAACCCGCATCATCATCCGTTGATGAGTCGCTCTCCGATGTAGGCTCTCCATCGTCGTCCGAAGAGCTACCGTCGTCGTCAGATGCGTCGTCACCGGACGAGTCGTCCAGACCAAGGTCCTCCTTCGTGCCATAGGTGACGAGGATGCTCGTCTTGCCGTCAACTTCGGCGAAGAACACGGAAGCCGCGGTGTCTCCCTTCTCCACAAGGAAGCTCCCGCCCTGGCTCGAGCTGCTATTCGACACCTGCTGCCATGGCCCGTCCTCAAACTCGCTCTCGTAGAACGCCTCAACGTCCTCCAGGCTGTCATCGGTCTGGAACGTTACAAGGGTGCCTTCGCTCCCGGAGGCATCGCTGGTGACGCTACCCATCACCTCCGCGTCGTCGTACTTCGGGAAGTCATCAGGAAAGTCGTCCGGAATGTCGTCGCTGACGTTGATCTCTCCGTCCCCGATATCGATCGTCTTGTCGTCGCCGCCACACGCCGCCAATACGGATGTTGCGGCAAACAGAAGGGCTGCCATCAGTAGAAATGGGCGCATCTGGGTACTCCTTTTAGCCTTCAACTCGACAAAGAGTAGCACAGGCTGGCAAGGCTACTCCTCAGTGTCTATCGGCGTTTGGGGAGGCTTCCGTCAGCCTTCCCAGAGGCACCCGACGCCATCCGCCCTCGCCACCCGCTCAAGCTCAATAAGTGGATCGCGGAGCGCGCCGTCCTCGGTCCATGCGGACGCCAGACCTTCGGCAATGAGCGTAGCGTCCACGCTGAGGCCACCTTCGGTGTATACATAACGCAACAGTCGGCCGTTGCGATCGCGGTTGCGTGCGTCGGCTAGAAGGTGCACCTGGCGGTCGACGAGATCCTTCGTGCGCTCCGTAGCTTCCGTGAAGCAGCGTTCACCACGCTCAGGCGTATCTATGCCGTAGAATCGCACAGGCTCCTCCACGCCGTCGACCTTGGCGCGAATCGTGTCGCCATCAACGACGCGCACAACTGGCGCGAGTAGCATCGTCGTCGTGTCGGCGCAGAACACCGTTTCGGCTGTGGGGGCGGGGGTCGAAGAGAGTGGGGGACAGCTACGTTCGGCATCCGTGGTGTCGGCCACCCGTTGTTCGCAGGAAATCAGCGTCAATGAAGTGCCTAAAAGCATCAGGAAAGTTCGTGCGAGCATCGCGCCGATCGTAGCACGAAGCCGAGCCATTCTTGCGGGAGGATCTCACCCAGTGACAGAGCCGAAGCACGACATCGTCGCCATCGGGAACGCGCTTCTCGATGTAATCGCGGATGTAGACGAGGAGTTCATCGCAGCGAACGGCCTCGTGCGTGGCGCGATGACGCTTGTGGATGCGGAACAGGCTGAAGCTCTCTACGCAGCAATGCCTTCGGCGCTTGAGATGTCGGGTGGATCGGCCGGCAACACTGTCGCGGGCTTTGGCTCACTGGGTGGCCGTGCTGCGTACATCGGCAAGGTGGCCGATGACCAGCTTGGTCGCGTGTTCCGGCACGATATGAAGGCGTCGGGCGCAACCTACGATGTTGCGCCAAGCGTAAGCGGCGCACCGACGGGACGCTGCCTCGTCGCCGTCACACCTGACGCACAGCGGACGATGTGTACATTCCTGGGGGCCGGAGTGGAACTCACGGGCGACGACGTGGGTGTGGATTTGATCGCCAGTGCCAAGGTCACATTCCTCGAGGGATATCTCTGGGATCCTCCCGGGGCCAAAGAGGCGTTTCTCAAGGCCGCGCGTATAGCGCACGAAGCCGGACGCAAAGTGTCACTCACGCTCTCCGATGACTTTTGCGTCGACCGCTACCGCGAAGAGTTTCGCGATCTCGTGGATCATCACGTAGACATCTTGTTTGCGAATGAGTCAGAGATCATGTCGCTGTATCAAGTCGGAACTTTCGAGGATGCACTCGAACAGGTGCGAAATCGCTGTGAAATCGCAGCACTTACACGAAGCGCGAAGGGTAGCGTCGTCATGAGCGGTGCCGAGCTACACATTATCGAAGCAGCACCGGTCGAGCGCGTGGTCGATACGACTGGCGCCGGGGACCTGTACGCGGCCGGGTTTCTCTATGGCTACACACAAGGGCTTGGCCTGGCGGAGAGTGGCCGCATTGCAAGCATTGCAGCTGCCGAGATCATCTCCCACTTTGGCGCCCGACCCGCGGTGCAACTGAGAGATTTGATCTAGTCGCGACCGTGGGTTGCGCGCATCGCTTCGTCGAGGAGTTCGATCACGTGCGGTGCGCTGCCACCGAGTCCGCGCTGGCGCAAACCCGTCTCCAATTGCGTCATGCAGCCGGGATTCGCTGTGGCGACGCACGTCGCTCCTGTTGTTTCCACATCGTCCATCTTCGATGACAGCAGCCGCTGCGACATCTCGGGCTGCACCATCGAATAGAGACCAGCACTTCCACAGCACTTGTCTGGCGAGTCCATCTCTCGTAGCTCCAACCCCGGGATCTGACGTAGAATCGCGCGCGGCGCTGTCTTCACGCGTTGAGCATGTACGAGGTGACAGGAGTCCTGATATGTCACTACACGCCTGACTTCTCCGAGTGGACCGAGATCATGCGCCGCGACGAATTCGAGAACGTCCCGTGTGAGTTCACTGAATCGCCGAGCACGTTCACGGTACTGATCGTCATAGGCAAGCAGATCTGCATACTCCTTCATCGTCGAGCCACAGCCCGCTGAGTTGACGATGATTGCCTCTACGCCTTGAGACAGGAATGCGTCGATGTTTCGACGTGCGAGTCGGCGTGCGAATACACGATCCCCACCGTGCAAGTTCAAGGCTCCGCAGCATGTCTCGTTCTCAGGAAAAACGACGCGATAACCGAGGCGGTTCAGCACCCGCACGGTCGCCTCATGAGCTTTGGGAAACAGGTGCGGCATAACGCAGCCTGTCAGCATGGCGACTGCGCTTGTGAGACCAGGGGGCTGTGGCGTTGGCGCAAACGAGGCGGGTGGCATCTCGGGCAACGAGGACTCGGCCTCAGCGACGTCGCCCGGGAGGCGTTTAAGGATGCCCGACTTGCGTACGCGCTCCCGAAGCGGGGACTGCTGATAGACGCGCAGCAGCCCAATAAGCGCGCGCAGGCGTGTCTTGTGGGGGAGAACCTGTCTCATCGCGGCGATGCGGAGACGCCACGCAAACGGTCGCTCTCCCGTCTCGACGAGCGTTGCCCGCGCCGTCTCCATGATACGGCCGTACTGAACGCCCGAGGGACAGGCCGTCTCACAGGCGCGGCATTGTAGGCAGAGGTCCAGGTGTCCCAGGACGGACGGTGTTGGGCGCGCGCGACCCTCCGCGAGTGCAGAAATGAGCTGAATACGCCCCCGTGGCGAGTCTGCTTCCAGGCCAAGTTCGAGATACGTCGGGCATGCCTGCAGGCAAAACCCACAGTGGATGCAGCGGGACAGATCGTCCTGGAGGGCGTGGGTGTGCGGTTCGGCTTCTGGGTGAAGATCAATCGACATCAGAGACGACCCATGAAGCGACCAGGAGACAAGATGGCCGTCGGATCGAATTCCGACTTGAGCCTCCGCATGATGATCATGTCGTCTCGTGAGGGGCCGAAGACATCGATGTCGCGCTTAACCACAAGTGGCGCGGCATCGACCATGATGTGCCCGCCGCGGCCCGATGTGATCTCCTTGACCTGATCCAGGATGACCGCCACACGGGCATCGTCGCGCGGACTCATGTTGACCCTCAGAAGTCCGACAGTGGCGGTGGCCGAAAGTGCGACACCGTCGCCGGCAAAGCGGCGGTCGATGGCCTCTGCTGTATCGGCTACGCGCGTCGGTGGGACGCTCACTCGCAGTCTGAGTGGATCGCCTGAAAGGACAGCCCCCCAGCGATCCCATACCGTCTCATCTACTTCGCCGATTTCTGCATCCGCCAGAACAGCGAGATCGCGAACATCTCGCACGGTGCGAATAACCGCCGCGGCGCCTCCCGCGATCCGCAGCAGCGCCGTCCACCGCGACGGTTGCTCGATCGCGTGAGCCGTTGTTGGAGACAGCATCTCGGCGGCGATGAGACTCAGACCGCGTTCGTGGCACTCGGCGATGACAGAGGCAGCCGCACTGCCTGACGGGCACGCGAGGGCGAGCGTCAGGTCGGCTTTGGGAAGCGGCGCTAGCTTGAATGTCGCCTCAGCGATGATCGCGAGCGAACCGAGCGCTCCGACGTGAACCTTGTGCAGATCGTACCCGCTGACGTTCTTCACAACGCGACCGCCGGACTTGCTCGTCGTGCCATCAGCGTGCACGACCCGAAGTCCAATGAGCCAATCGCGCGCGGTTCCGTACCGGTGGCGGAGCGCTCCGAAGGCGTTCGCCGCGAGTAGCCCACCGACTGTGCCTGGCGCGCCGACGACATCCAGCGGCAGAAACTGACCATGTTCGGCGAGCCCTTCCTGGAGATGGGCGATATGAACTCCGGCTTGAACCGTCACTGTCATGTCAGCGGGTTCACACGCAATGACTTTGTCCAACGCCTCTGTAGAGATCGCGGTGTGATAGGCGCTCGGTATATTGCCGATTCCAAGTCGGGCGCCAGAACCAATCGGAACCACTGGATGTCCTTCACGATGGGCATCGCATAACGCGGCTTGCAACTCCACCAACGACGAAGGCGCGACGGTCAGTTCTGGTTCGAGACCGTCGACGTCATGGTGGCGCGCATCGATTGTGCGGGTAGTAGCTGAGACCTCAGACATACAGCTCACCGCCTAGTCGGCCTGCGGCTTGTTGGAGGTTAGCGTGTCCTACCTCCCCGCATCCTCGGTGCGATGGGAACGCCTTGCAGGGGTTGAAGTATTCGTCCGCGCCGAAAGCCTGCTTCAGCTTTGCCATTGCCGCCATATCAGCGTCATCAAACAACCACGCCATGAAATCGCGCTTCTCGAGTCCGACGCCGTGCTCACCCGTGATACTCCCACCGGCGTCTACGCAGAGGCGCATTATTTCCGCCCCTGCGGCGAGCACCTTCTCCGTTGTGCCGGGAACTCGTTCGTCGAACAAGAGGTTGGGATGTAGGTTGCCATCGCCAGCGTGGAAGACGTTTGCGACGGCGAGACCGTATCGTTCCGCGACAGCGTTCGACTCACGCAGGACCTCGACGAGTCTCGTTCGGGGTACGACGCCATCGAGCACGTAGAAGTTCGGAAAGTAGCGCCCGAGCGCACTGAGAGAAGACTTTCTGCCCGCCCAAAGCAGATCCCGGCCCGCCTGCTCGACGGCCTGTCGCACCTCGCGCGCGCCCGAAGCGATGCAGATGCGGTCGATCTCCGTGGATTCCTCTGCAGTGCTTTCTTCGAGGCCATCGACCTCGATCAGGAGAACAGCCTCTGCGTCCAGCGGATACCCGCAGTGGAGCGCTTGCTCGACCGCGTGAATGATCATCTTGTCCATCATCTCGAGCGCGGACGGCACAATTCCGGCCGCGATGATCGCCGTGACGGCGTTGCTTGCATCGTCGAGGCGGTTGAAGATTGCGAGCAACGTGCGTGTTGACTCGGGCAGGCGCGAGAGCCGAACGACAATCTTGGTCGCGACGCCCAACGTCCCTTCCGATCCCACGAATGCGCCAGTCAGATCAATTCCTGGAACATCGCGCGTCCTGCCGCCAACCCAAACGAGGTCCCCATTTGCGAGCACCAGCTCTAGCCCGAGGACGTGCGAGGTGGTGGCGCCGTGCGCAAGCGTATGCGGCCCGCCAGCGTTCTCGGCGACATTGCCGCCGAGCGTACAGGCCCGCTGGCTGGAAGGATCGGGCGCATAGAAGAGACCGTGCTTCGCTACTGCGCGACTCAGATCCAGGTTCACGACGCCGGGTTCCACCACTGCGATGCGGTTCTCGGGGTCGACCTCCAGAACGCGCTTCATGCGCGTGAGCGCGATGACAACGCCACCGACTGCGGCGAGTGCTCCACCGCTGATACCGGTGCCAGCCCCGCGAGGAATGACCGGCACATCGAACCGCCTGGCGGCCCGCACAACTTCCGCCACCTGTTCAGCCGTATTCGGCAAGACGACCGCTTGGGGACGTGCGCGGTCAATGGTCGCGTCGTATTCGTATACAAGCAGGTCTTCAGGCGTCGACATAACGTACGTTTTGCCGACGATCGCTTCAAGAGCGCTGAGGAGAGCCCCTGACACGACTCCGTGAGGGACGTCGCCCACGACATACGCTGGCACAACGCTATCGACCATGACGTTCAGTATAGGCATCGTGGACACTTGAGGCTCACGCTAAGAGCGCGGGCTCAACGCTCGCGAGACTCACTACCCTCATCTACGGCTGAGCCGTATGATCCGGCGGAACTACATTTGTGGAGGAGTGAGGATGAAGCTCGGACTTTCGGCCGGATACTGGAGCAGCGGGCCTCCCGCCGGCGTCGAGGAGCAAATCGCCGCCGCTGAAGACTTGGGATTCGACTCGCTGTGGACGGCCGAGGCGTACGGCTCCGATGCGCTGACACCACTCGCATGGTGGGGCGCCAAGACGTCGCGCATCAAGCTCGGCACATCGATCGTGCAGATCTCCGCACGGACGCCAGCGGCGACAGCGATGGCCGCCATGTCGCTAGACCACCTCTCTGGTGGACGATTCATCCTCGGCCTGGGCGCATCTGGCCCCCAGGTCGTAGAAGGCTGGTACGGTCAGCCATATCCCCGACCGCTTGAGCGCACGCGTGAGTACGTCGAGATCCTGCACAGGATCTTCGCTCGCGAAGCGCCGGTCGAATTCTCCGGCCATCACTATCAAATGCCGTACCCGGGCGGGATGAACCTCGGGAAGCCACTGAAGTCGACGATCCATCCATTGCGGACTGACATACCCATATTCCTCGCGGCCGAAGGCCCGAAGAACGTCGCTCTCGCCGCCGAGATCGCCGACGGTTGGCTGCCACTGTTCATGTCCCCGAAGAGCGACAAGTTCTACCGCGATGCGCTCGGAGTCGGCTTTGCGAAAGACGGCGCACGGCGCAAGCCCGATGACTTCGAAGTCACGGCAATCGTCCCCGTCATCGTGAACAAGGACATCGAAGCTGCGGCGGACATGGTTCGCCCGATGCTCGCCCTTTACGCCGGCGGCATGGGCGCGCGCAACGCCAATTTCCACTTCGATGTTCTCGCGCGTCTCGGCTATGAGGAGGTCTGCCTCCGCGTGCAGGATCTCTACCTCGTCGGCAAGAAGCGCGAAGCTATGGCTGCGATTCCGACACAAATGGTTGAAGACACCGCGCTCATCGGGCCGGTCGAGAAGATTCGCGATGACCTCGCGGCGTGGAAGGAAACCTGCCTGACGACGATGTTGGTGAGCGGCCCCCCGCCGCTGCTTGAACTCATAGCAAAGGCGGTGTCGTAGCGTGCCGAAGAAGCTGAAGCTTGGTTACGCCGCTGGCTATTGGTCCTCGGGTCCGCCGCCCGGGATGGACGAGGCGATTGTTGCGGCCGAAGACCTCGGCTACGACTCGTTCTGGACAGCCGAGGCGTACGGCTCGGACTGCCTGACGCCGCTCGCATGGTGGGGCGCAAAGACGTCGCGCATCAAGCTCGGCACCGCCATCATGCAACTATCCGCGCGCACACCTGCGGCAACGGCGATGGCGGCAATGACCCTGGACCATCTCTCCAACGGGCGCTTCATCCTCGGACTCGGTGCGTCGGGGCCACAGGTGGTAGAGGGCTGGTACGGCCAACCGTATCCGCGCCCCCTCGAGCGGACGCGCGAGTACGTTGAGATTCTGCGGCGCATCTTCGCCCGTGAGGCCCCGGTGGAGTTCAGCGGACGGCAC
This sequence comes from Dehalococcoidia bacterium, assembly GCA_021731085.1. Lineage (GTDB taxonomy): Bacteria > Chloroflexota > Dehalococcoidia > DSTF01 > JACRBR01 > JACRBR01. The sequence continues at coordinate 35,020 of JAKFYB010000006.1, read as the reverse complement.
TATGAACTTCCCCACGCCGGCGGGATGAAGCTCGGTAAGCCACTGAAGTCCACGATCCATCCGCTGCGCACAGACATCCCCGTATGCCTCGGCGCAGAGGGCCCCAAGAACGTCGCAATGACGGCCGAGATCGCCGATGGCTGGCTTCCTGTGTTCTTCTCCCCACGGATGAATTCGTACTACCGTGACGCCCTCGCAGAGGGCTTTGCGAGACCAGGCGCACGGCGCACCGCCGATGACTTTGAAGTGCCCCTCGCTCTTTCGATCATCCCAAATGACGACGTCGAGGCTGCGGCCGACATGATGCGCCCGATGCTGGCGTTGTACATCGGCGGAATGGGGGCGCGTGAGGCAAACTTCCACTTCGAGGTGTTCGCCCGCATGGGTTACGAGGAGACATGCATCCGCATACAGGATGCATACCTCGCGGGCGATAAGCGTGGCGCAATTGCCGCTGTGCCGACCAAACTCGTCGAGGAAGTCGCGCTGATTGGGCCCGTCGCGAAGATCAAGGATGAGCTGCAGCTTTGGTCAGACACCGTCGCCACATCGCTTCTAATCGGCGGGCCGCCGCAGTTCCTTGAGATGGCTGCAAGAATCGTCTGGTAGTCGTGACGGCTTCGCCTGGCATGGCGCGAGCTAGTGGGCCGGCGCCGCGATGCCTTCTTGGATGCAGTCGTAGATGCGCAACGCCATAGTCTGTCGCGGCTGCCAGTCGACACTGGCGTACTGCGGGTACTTCGTGCGAATCCGTTCCCAAACGGTATCGCGTTCGGTGCCCGTAACCTCGTCAGCACGACACTTCAGCAGCACCTTACGCAGCAGTGTCCAGTTCTCGTCGTAGTCGTCGATGAGCACAGCCACGCGCGCCTCGTTGGCGATAGCGTGACCGGTCGCCGATTTCGGGCCAATGTCGACGTAGATCGTGGCGTCGCCGTCGAACACGGGACAGACCGGAATCACATGCGGCTCGCCGTCAGGACGCACGGTTGCAATGCGGCACACGCGTGCCGCATCGATGTACGCTCGGACGGCTGACGTGAGATCCTTCATACGAGATGCGGTGCAATGTGCTTGAAGACATCGCGAATGCTCACGACTGCCGTGGGCGTTCCACCTTGAAGCAGCGGGATGTGACGGAAGCCACCGACTGACATCTTGTTCAACGCGACGGCGACATCGTCATCGTCGCGTAGGAACACAGGGTCAGCCGTCATCACTTGACCGCAGGTCACGGCATTGAGGTCTTCGGTTGGGCCCGCGACCTTATGCAAGATGTCCCACGGTGTGATGATGCCTGCAAGCTGGTTCGCGCTCATCACGAGCACGCAATCCGTGTCCGAGTTCTGCATCAGCCTCACCGCGAGGCCCACCGGATCGAGCGTCTGGACACGCACCGGAGACTGTGCAGGCAGCGCTGCGAGACGTTCGGACATGAATGCGGGCCTGCTGTGATCCGCTTTCGAAGAACCCGGCTGGTCGAGCGACTGCAAGTCCTGGCCGCAGTTCGCGCAGGTGTCGACGCCGTCGATATTGTCGGTCTTGCATTCAGGACAGATCACGGTGGATGCTCCTTGCAGCAGCGATGAGGATGGAAGACGCGACTACTCAGCCTCGACGGTCCAGGTGTCGCCCTCGAGGAAAATCTCGCTCAGCTCGCCTTCACCTTCGGCGGCGATGACTTCCTCGAGTTGCTTCGCCATCAATCCGTCGTAGGTCGGACGCTTGACCGCGCGAAACACACCCATCGGCACCGGGTACTCGGGCCACTCCATGCGCGATAGCAGGAATGCCACGGTCGGGTCGTCGCGTTCCTCGTCATGAACGAGAAGGTCGCTTTCGGTCACGCCGTCGACTCCGATTTCAACGACCTCAATGCGCATACCGTTGAAGCGAAGGCCCTTCTCCCGCTCTTTGCCAAAGATCATCGGCTTGCCGTGCTCCAGGACAATGGTGCGGTCAGAGCGCACTTCCTTTGCGGCGAAGTCCTTGAAGGCGCCGTCGTTGAAGATGTTGCAGTTCTGATAGACCTCCACGAACGATGTCCCGCGGTGCTTGTGCGCTCGTTCGAGGCACTGCACCATGAGCTGCGCGTCCGTATCGAGCGCGCGTGCCACAAAGGTCGCCTCCGCGCCGATCGCGACGCTGAGCGGGTGAAGGGGAGCGTCGATGGTGCCATATGGCGAGGACTTTGTGCGCTTGCCAAGCTCTGACGTCGGCGAGTACTGGCCCTTCGTCAGACCATAGATTTCGTTGTTGTGGAGGATAATCTGGATATCCATGTTGCGACGCAGGACATGCAAAATGTGATTGCCGCCAATGCTCAGCGCGTCGCCATCACCAGTGACGACCCAGACGCTCAGTTCCGGTCGCGACGCCTTCAGCCCGGACGCAATCGTTGGCGCTCTGCCATGAATGCTGTGGAATCCGAACGTGTTCATGTAGTAGGGCAGGCGACTACTGCAGCCAATACCCGAAATGAAGACGATGTTCTCCTTGGCGACACCGAGGTCTGGCATGACCTTCTGCGTTTGCGCCAGGATCGAGTAATCACCGCATCCCGGGCACCAGCGCACTTCCTGGTCGGTGACGAAGTCTTTCCTCGTCAGGACCGGAATCTCGCTCGCGTTTCGCTGTGCCGTAACCATGTGTGTTCCCATTCCGGGGCGCCGCGCGCCGCCTAGCCGACCATTTCTGAGATCTTGTTTTCGACTTCGGCGATGGTGAACGGTCGCCCGTTCACTTTATTCAGTCCCTGAATGTCGACGAGGAACTTCGCGCGCAACAGCATCCGCATTTGGCCGAGATTGATCTCGGGCATCAGCACCTTGTCGTACCGAGCGAGGACATCACCGAGGTTTGGTGGCAGCGGGTTCAAATGTCGGAAATGGGCGGCCGAAACCTTCTTGCCCTCGGCGCGCGCTCGCTGCACCGCGGTTGTGATGACGCCGTATGTGCTACCCCAGCCGAGAACCAACAGGCCCCCGGACTGATCCCCTTCAACGATGACGTCGGGAATATCCTGCGCGACGCGCTCGATTTTTTCGGCGCGCAGTCGAACCATCTTGTCGTGATTCGCCGGGTCATAGCTGACGTTGCCGGTGATGTCAGCCTTCTCCAGACCACCGATCCGGTGCTCGAGCCCCGGTGTGCCCGGGATCGCCCATGGGCGAGCGAGCGTCTCGGGGTTGCGCGCGTATGGCTGAAATGTCTCGGCGTCGGTGGCGAAGTCCGGATCGATTCTAGGCAGGGCGTTTGTGTCCGGCACGAGCCACGGCTCAGAGCCCATCCCGAGGTAGCCATCGGACAGGAAGATGACGGGCGTCCGGTACTTGATAGCAATGCGCCAGGCCTCCACTGCCATGTTGAAGCAGTCGGACGCAGTTGCCGGCGCGACGATGGCGACAGGCGACTCTCCGTTGCGCCCGAACATCGCTTGCAGAAGGTCAGCTTGCTCCGTCTTCGTCGGCATGCCGGTGCTCGGGCCGGCCCGCTGAACGTTCATGATCACAAGCGGCAGCTCGACCATGACCGCGAGACCAATCGCCTCGCTCTTTAGTGCCAGACCAGGACCGCTTGTCCCCGTGAGCCCAAGCGAACCTCCGAAAGACGCGCCGATCGCGGCGCCGATGGCCGCAATCTCGTCCTCTGCCTGAAATGTCTTCACACCGAAGCGCTTGAACCGCGCAAGCTCGTGCAGTACGTCGCTCGCAGGGGTGATCGGGTAGCTGCCGTAGAACAACGGTCGGCCAGCAAGCTTTGACGCGGTGATGAACCCCAGCGCCGCTGCTTCGTTCCCCGTGATGTTCCGATAGAGTCCGGGCTTCAGCTTGGCCTTGGGCACGTGATAGTGAGTCGCAAAAGCCTCGGTTGTTTCGCCGAAGTAATACCCCGCCTTCAATGCGGTCTTGTTCGCCTCGGCGACGTCGCGATTCTTCCCGAACTTTTCTTCGATCCAGTGAAGGGTGGTTTCAAGCGGACGGCTGTACATCCAGAACATGAGGCCGAGCGCGAACATGTTCTTGCAGCGATCCATTTGGACCGCCGTGAGCCCGCTGTCCTTGAGCGCGCGATTGTTGAGCGTCGAGATCGGCACGCGGTACAGGCGGTACGGCTGCAAGCTGCCGTCGTCGAGGGGATTCGCGGCGTACGCTGCCTTCTTGAGGTTCGTGTCGTTGAACTCGTCTTCGTTGACGACGAGAAGGCCGCCGCGCGGCAGGTCCATGATGTTCGTCTTGAGTGCGGCGGGGTTCATCGCGACAAGCACGTCGGGTTGGTCGCCCGGTGTGTAGATGTCCTGACTCGAGAAGCTGACCTGAAATCCACTAACCCCGGGCAGTGAGCCCTGCGGTGCCCTGATCTCGGCTGGGATGTCGGGAAAGGTACTAATGTCGTTGCCGAGGACGGCCGAGGTCTTCGTGAACTGCGTTCCGGCCAACTGCATGCCGTCACCAGAGTCGCCAGCAAAACGAATCGTTACGCGGTCCAGCTCCAGGACTTCCTGTTGGCCCGAACTCTGCGATTCTGCTGCGGTCGCGCTTCCCACGTTACGCACCCTCCGGTTCAGCAATTAACTGATGAGGGCGAGGCGGCAGGTTGAGCACCTGCGCTGGGAATGCCTCCGCCAGGAAGTGGATGATATCGAGGGTGCGAAGAACCGCGGTCGCGTGCCCGGCTGCATCAACGATGGGAATGTTGCGCTCGCCACCTTCGGTGAGAAGCTGCACCGCGCGGCCAATCGGCTCGCGTAATGTCAGTGTCTCGAGTCCATGGGCGAGATATTTGTCGACGTTCTCGTCATACTTGACATCCCGCGACACGACGCGCATCAGCACTTCGCGTTCGCTCATGATGCCGACGGGCCTGCCCTCCGGATCGACGACAAGGACGTAGCCCTGCCCCTCACGCTGAAGGGCGCGAAGCGCACTGCCAACGGTGGCATCACGACCGATCGACACGGGTGGAGGGAGCCCGAGGGCGCTGATTGGGTCTGTCTGGAAGATCTCTTCGACCACTGTTGCCTCTGTCGCACCATCCTTGTGCGACTCCCCGGCGCGATGTCCGGCGTTTCTACTTACGATTGTAACGTAAGGGCATACCCCTCACTAATTCGATTCTTCGATGCGGCCGATTGACCAGACCGGGGTCAAACTGTATGAACATGGTATCTGGCAAAGCCGAGGAAGTATCGGCTGCGTCGACGGCGCCGACTAGGGCAATCTAGGCCTGGTCACCAATCGGAAGCGAGGAGAGTCTCATGAGCTCGATTAAGGCATATGTCTTAGTGGTGACAACGCCTGGCGAAACCAAGAACGTATTCAACGCGGCAAGAGGCATCGACGGGGTCGTAGAGGTGCACGAGGTAATGGGGCCTTACGACATTGTCATCGAAATCGAGGTCGGCTCGCTGAGTGATGTGCCGCCAATCTTGAGCGATCAGATTCGCATCATCCCCGGCATCGAGAGCACGACGTCCCTGGTGACGTTCCCTTCAGCCTAGAGACGCCGCACAGAGTCAGCCCCTGAAGGCTCCTTCAGCAGCAAGGCTGGTCAACGCATTCCGAAACCCGTCAAGCGTGTGGGCAACGTCCGCCTCGTCATGCACCGACGAGACCATCATGCCGCTGCCCATCAGGTGAACGCCCTCATTGAGCATCGCGAGGTGAAACTTGTGCGCGAGGTCACCCTCCGTCTGCACAATTGGACGGGATGGACGTTCGCCATGCCAAGAGTAGCCATCCGCAGGTACGTCGTTCGTGCCCAACGCGATGTGCAGCATCGAAGAGTAGCCATACACGCATCCCTCGATCGACTCGCTTCGCAGGATCTGGTTGAGACCCCTCGCAAGCGTTTCCGCAGTTGCAGCCGCTGTCGTTTGTGGTCGGCCATCCGCGATCTCCCGGAGACACGCAGCACCGGCCGCCGCGGAGAGAGGGTTCGCGTTGAACGTGCCCGGGTGCGAAATGCGATCCGCGCCGGCAACATTGCGTGAAACGGCCATGCCGATCGAGATCTGGTCGAGAATGTCCGCACGACCGGCCACACAGCCACCAGGAAGTCCACCCGCGACGATCTTCGCGAGCGTAGACATATCGGGCATGATGCCGTACGCCTGCTGCGCACCGCCCGGTGACACGCGAAAGCCCGCAATCACCTCATCGAAAATCAATACGATCCCGCGTCGCGCCGTGATCTCTCGCGCCGCTTTCACGTAGTCGATGCTTATCGGCTCCTCGCCCCAGTGCGCGCCCGTCGGCTCCAGGATCATCGCAGCCAGAGAGTCGCCGTATTCCTCGACCGTGCGCTCCAACGCATCCACATCGTTTTGTGGAATCACAACCGATGCGTCAAGCACGCCTTCGGGCAATCCCGGCGACACCGGCACGGTGCCTTCGCTACCAGGTTGGCCACTAACGCTGTCGTTCCACCCGTGGAAATGCTCCCGCAACCGAATGATGCGCTCGCGTTCGGTGTAATTGCGCGCAAGCCGCACGGCCATCATCGTCGCTTCCGTGCCCGACGACGTAAAGCGGACGCGCTCGGCGGACGGGACCAATTGCCGCACCAACTCACCCCACGCAATCTCCAACTCGTGCGAGGCGCCGAGGTGCGTCCCGCGCGGTAGTTGCTCTGCGACCGCGCTCACGATCGATGGGTGGTTGTGTCCGAGCAGCAGCGCGCCGTGGCCCATGACGTAGTCAATTAGGGCGTTGCCGTCGACGTCTGTCTTCCGACTTCCTACGGCGCGATCAACGTAGAGCGGAAAGGGCGCGTTGTGGCGAAGGTCGTGCGTCACACCGTCCGGGAACGTGCTGCGCGCGCGCTCAGCCAGCCGTCGAGATGTTGGATGTAAATCGACATAACGCGACTCAATGCTCAATACGTCGAACCTCCCAGAGGTCGGCCTCCCCCGACCATTTCACGTAGTAGGGTAGTGGTCAGGGATCCCCTGAGCTAGCTAGTCTCAACGCGAGAGTTCGTTCTCCACATGTTCCAGGAGATCCTGCGCGTCATCGAGCAGCTTGCCGTCCGGATCCAGCGCGAGACATTTCCGAAACGACTCCGCCGCAGTGGTGTAGAGCACCACATGTTCGAGTACGGAATCCTGCTTTGGTCGCCGTTGCAATTCGTGCGCGGCGAACTCATAGCACCAGCCGTGGGCATACCAGACGCCAGCGTCGTTAGGCGCGCTCACGACCGCGCGGTCGATAAGGGCGAGGCCTTCCGCATACTGATGCTTTCGAACCACCAGCGCCGTCGCAAGAAACTCAAGTGCGCCGATGTGATTGGGATCCAGCGCGAGCGCCAGTTGTGCCGTCTCATACCCAGCGGCAACGTCGCCGGCCGCGTGCAGCCGACGAGCTTCCGCAAGTGTTTTGTCGGCTGTCCCGTCCATGCAATCAGTATCGATGATTCCTGACCTACGGAGGCGGTCGTCCAAGCGGAGCCGCCACCATACGGTATCGCCCCGGGAAGTACGGCCGCATCTCCATCAGTTGACGTACACCGAAGATCGCAGCGAGCGCGACATACATGACGGAGAATGCATCCCGCGACACAATCGAGTGTGGGGTGAGAAACTGCGCGAAGAAGAGAACCGCCAGGATACCGCCCTCGAGCGTAGACATGCGGAGGTTGATGAGCAGCACGACCGCCAACAAGGACTGCGCTGCCGTCAGCAGTACCTCCTCTGTCTGACGACCATCCGTAGGAAGTGGATTGAGGCTGCGGCTGGAAATCGCGAACGCAATCGGTAGAGTACCGATCAGCAGCGTCCACTGGTTCACCTTGGACGACACCAACGCTCCGAGCGCCGCATCAGCGCGCATGCGCCACGCGAGCAACCCGGCGACGAGAAACTCTGGGAATTCTGACGCGAGCGGCGCGACCCACTGAACAAGTTGATACTCGTCGATCCCTAGATCCGTGCCGCTCTCGATGAGGCCTTCTGCGAACGATTCGGCTGCAACCAGGATTGCAAGGCCTGCGTACACGAACATCAAAATCAGAACGATACGTCGTTGCACCATGGGCAGGTTGGCGATGTGCTCTGCCGGCCCGACGAGCGACGACTCCTCCTCCACCTCTCCACGCGACGCTAGATAGACATAGACGGCGAAGAGGCTGATAAGAAATGCCGCATCGAACAACGTGATTCCGCCACGAAATGGAATGATGAAGGAGTAGATCGTCGCGATCCCGAGAATCCCGACTTCGTTGCGATGCACACTCGCCAGCTTCAGGACGCTCTCCTTCGTCCTGAATGCGAAGATCGCCACGACCATCGTCCAACCCAAACCGACGAGCAGCCGGTTCCCGCCCGTCATGTTGGCGGTGGCGTACGACGCGTACGATGGATCCTGCCCCGCCTTCCAAGCGAAGAGCATGTCGACGGCGTATTCCGGCAGCACCGCGATCAGCGCAAGGCCGGCAAGCGCCAATGTACGCGGCACGTCGCGTTCTGCCGCCTCAGCGGTCCACGTGAGAAGGAACGCGGCCGAGACAATGCTCAGGCCGTAAAAGAAGGTCTCGATCACAACCGTACTTTGCCAGAGGTCGAATCGTAGAGATGCAGCCGGCCAGGCGAGAAACGCCATGATGATGGGCCACTGCCACTTTCTTAGCGCGTCCAGGTGCGGCCTCCAACAAAAAAGACCTTGATGACAAATGTCATCAAAGGTCTCACCGTCCCCGCGAGCGGGTGTCCGGACCGGGCCTTGCGGCCGGGTTTGGCGATCCAGACTGATCGCGAGATCGCGATCCAGTTACTCCCCTTTGGGCAAAGAAACGCTACGCGAATCATGCATCAGCGTCAAACGTCAATCAGGCGGAGCGTGCCGCCTTGTTGCATTCGACGTGAGCAAGGTCGTCGAGCAGTTCGGCATCGAGGTAGTCCTCGCGGGTCTCGCTCTGTTCGGGGAGACGGAGGTTCTGCGCCACGAGATCCTCCACGCGCAAGGGCGCTGCGCAACGAGCGCAGGTGAGCAGCGGTCTGCCATTCGGGCTTAGTAGGACATCAGATAGGAGCATCGTCATCACTCACCTCTATTTCCATAACGCACCAGGCGTCAGCCCATTGCGTTGAGCGCATCAGAACCGCGAGCCCGTGCCGATGGTGAGCATAGGGGAGTCAGAAAACGAGCAGCTTCGCGTTCTAGTTGACTCGCGTTCGCCGGTAGCGAAACGCCGCCGATCCGGGCGCGTTTCTACTGATGAACGAGAAGGCAACGCTTTGCTGCCAAACAGGGGTGATCAGATGGAATCGCAAGAACTCTATGAAGTCCTCGGCCTGCAGCCGTTCGCGGACGGCGCGATGGTTGACCAGGCGTATTGGCACCTCGCCAAGTCCTTCCAGACGCTCGCCATAACGGATCCGCGCGCACGCCAGTCACTCGACGACCTGAATGACGCCTATGGCGTGCTAGGGACGCCACGGCTTCGTGAGGAGTACGACGAAACCTTGAGGAACCGCGCTCCGCGGGTTACATGGGCCGCGCCACCGGTCGTCACCTCGCGGAAGAAGGGTTTCGGCCTCAGCTCCTGGTTCAAGCGGACGAACCCTGGCGACGTGGCGCCGGCGTATGAGGTAGGAGTCCCCGTCGTCGCACCGGTCTTCACCTCGGAGAAGAGTCCAACGCCACTGGTTCGGACCACCAGGCGATCGACGTCCGATGTCCAAGACCTACAGGCCTCGACCGGCGCAATGTTGGAACGATGGCGGGCCAGCGCTCGCCTGGACGCGGAAGCGACGGCGAGCGAAACCGGGACGGCCCCTGACACGACCCTCGTCGACATCTTCCGGACGGAGCAGGCTGTTGACGATGACCAGGGCCCACTGAACGCCGTCATGGATGTGCTGCGGTCATCGAAGGAGAGCGCTCCAACTCGGTCATAAGCCTCCAGCGTCAATGATCGCACTATAGCTGTTATGTAGTTCCACCAATTCAAGGTGCGACGGATCCGGCCCGATACTGATATCGAAGGAGCGCCGGATTCTATCAGCCGCCACATTCCAGTCGTTGTGATCTGGTCTAGTCGGCTGTGCGTTTCTGGCGCGTTCGTGAACGAACGGGCTCTTCCTGGCTGGCTATTCTCCAGCCATGCAGGCGGCCCGACGATGGAACGAATATGGCCGCCCAGCACCGCACAATCCTCGATAGCTTAGGGACACCACCTAGTGGACGGCCCCAGGTAGGAGCCTTGACTTGGCTGGCCGGTGCCGTTCTCCTCGGCGCCGTCGCCGCATTGATTGTCGTTGGGCCAATAGTTATGTCTCGTAACTACTTCGTCAGCCTCGAACTCGCGGCATTGGGGTTCGGCGTTGCCTATGCACTGCTTGTCGCCGTTCGCTCCCGCACGGCTCACCTCAAGACCGAGCGCTTGTACTCAACGCATCTCGAAGAACTGAGCCAGCGTCTGCGGACAATGGCCTATCGAGACGTCCTCACCGGCCTGTACAACCACAGGTACTTCCATGAACAGCTTGTGCATGAAATCGACCGATCGACCCGCTACGGACAGCCGCTGACCATCCTGCTGTTCGACATGGACAATTTCAAGCAGATCAACGATACCTACGGCCACATCGTTGGCGATAAGTACCTCGGTATCGTCGGCCAGATCGTATCGCGACATGTACGCAGCAGCGACATTGGCGCGCGATATGGAGGCGACGAGTTTGCCGTGATTCTTCCGAATACCAATGCAGTAGAAGCACGCCTGACCGCGGCAAAGCTTGAGGAGGCCGTGGCAAACTCGAATGCGATGTCTCCCGGCGAGGAGACCATTCGCGTGGGCGTGTCAATCGGCCAAGCCACCTGCCCGGACGACTCACGGCTACCAGGGGAGTTGCTCGAGTCCGCGGACCGGCGCCTGTACGCGATCAAGTCCGCGCGCAAGGGTTCACCGCGTCTTCGTGAAATTGCCTAGGGTCACCATTCAGAAACAGGTGCTCGCCCGCACGGTGGTAGACTGCACTGAAAATATGCCCACACCAATCCCCTGTTCAGAGGAGCCTTCGCATGCCGATGAAAGCCGCACAGGGAGCCGTCTTCGGCTTGCTTGGCGTTGCCGTGTTAGTCCTTGTGTTCGCTCTTGGGTACGTGTTCGGTGACAGTGGCGAGGCCAACTCCTCTGCCGACGTCGAGTCAGGAGACGATGCACCTTCCGAGCTTGATACGGACTTCGCCAACCTCAACGAGATCTTCTCGATCCTGGATGATCGTTATGTAGATCCGGATCTAGTCGACCGGCAGACCCAATATGAGTCCGCCATTAACGGCATGCTCGAAACCTTCCCCGATAGCGGAACCTTCTATGTAGATGCCCCAACCGTCGCGACGAGCGTCGGGCCATCAGGAACATTCGAAGGAATTGGCGCTACTGTCTCGTCCCAGAACGGCGAGATCGTGATCACGTCCCCTATTGAAGACACGCCGGCAGAGCGCGCGGGGCTCCAGTCCGGAGATGTCATCCTTGCGGTCGACGGTGAATCCACGGAAGGTTGGACACAAGAGAAGGCCGTCCTGAAGATTCGCGGTCCCTCCGGTACGGAGGTTGAACTGAAGATCCGCCACGCCGATGGTCAGGAAGAAACCCTCACCATCGAACGTGAGGAGATCGTCGTGAAGTCGGTCACCACGGTACCGCCTGGTGGCGTTCTCGAAGACGGCTCCGGCGAGATCATCACCGACATCGGCTACATCTACCTGCGCGAGTTCAACGAGCCGTCCAAGGGTGAGATGCAGGCGGCGCTCCAGGATGCCGTCGACAGCGGGAAAACTGGCATCATCATCGACCTGCGAAACAATCCCGGTGGCCTCCTCCGCACGACGGTCGAGATTGCCGATGAGTTCCTTGACGGCGGGTTAATCGTGCTCACAGAGCGCGGCCGCGATGGAGAGGAAGAGGTCTATCGCTCCAGCGACGGCGGAATCGCGACGAATATTCCGGTAGTAATTCTCGTAAACGAGTTCAGTGCGAGTGGATCGGAGGTTCTTTCTGCGGCGCTGCAGGAGAATGATCGTGCACAGCTTGTTGGTGTGAAGACATTCGGTAAGGGAACGGTAAACGTGTCCAACAGTCTGTCAGATGGTGGGCAGTTGTACGTGAGCGTCGCAAAGTGGCTCACTCCCGATGGCCTGCTAATTGATGGTGTCGGTATTCGCCCGGATGTCAGCATTCAGCTCAGCGACGAGGACATCGATGCTCGTCGCGATGTGCAGCTTTGGAAAGCATTGGATGTCCTGCGCGGTACGAACTTCACACCCGAACGCACACCCGTAGCTGAAACACCCGTCGCGACGGCGACACAACCAGGCGGATAAGTCGAGGGCATCGCACGAGTGGCCACGATCGAACAGATAGCCTCCAACCGGAAGGCCCTACACGACTACGAAATCGTTGATCGGTTGGAAGTCGGCATCGTCCTCACCGGCACCGAGATCAAATCGATCCGCACGAACGGCGCGAGCATCCGCGAGGCGTACGCGCGCCCTCAACATGATGAAATGTGGCTCGTCGGTGCGCACATCGCGGAGTACGCCTCCGGCAGTTACCAGAATCACGAACCCACCCGCACGCGAAAGCTCCTACTGCACAAGAAGCAGCTGCGCGCCTGGCAACGAGCGACCACCGAAAAGGGGCTCTCCATCGTGCCGCTCGGCATGTACTTGAAGGACGGGATGGCTAAGATCGAGCTCGGCCTCGGCAAGGGTCGCAAGCAGTACGACAAACGCCAGGTCATTGCCGCCCGCGACGCTCAGCGCGACGTGCAGCGAGCGCTTCGCGAGCGGAACCGGTAGGCGGACCGCCCTCCTAACTGCCGCAACTCGCCACCACACCCTTGCCTGATACCATGTAGGGACGACGATGCCGTCGTCGTATCTGTGGGGACGAAGGGGCTCGACAGGGATCGACGGATCTGAGTTGCAGGCGGAGGATGGCTGCTACCTCCTTAATACGTGGCCAAAACCTACATGGCGAACGACAACTCGCCCTCGCTGCCTAAAAAACAGTGACGTTCATCCCGGCCTCACCCTGGCGGGCCGGGAATGAGCGACGAACAGCCGGGGTGCTGCACCCGCGATGCCGGTAACGGGTGCTCAAGAACACTGGCTGGCAACGTACGCACGGGCCCGCGGCGGACGTACGGAGCGAGACCTAACCGTCGGGATAAGCCTGTAGCAGACTCAGGGCGCCTATTGCCTGGACGGGGAGTTCGACTCTCCCCCGTCTCCACCAAGTCCACCAATTGGGCTGATTCGCAGCTTCCGCGGGGAGCAACATGCATGCGGATCGGCCTTGTTGATCCAGCACCTCGCGCAGCAGCCAGTCGAATCCCGGCGCTGGAACGATCCCTGCCAGACGGCGCGTTTCAACGTCGATGAAAGCGCGCTCAATCAGCGGAGCCACCAGCCGTGTCCGTTCATCATTCGTCGCTACACGCCACGTGGAGGACAGGTCACCGAGAAGGGCGATCACATCTCTGGCGCGCACGCAGTTCACTGGTTGAGCTTCGCGCACCTGCTGATCAACTTCTTGGAGGCGCGCGACCTTCTCGGTCTTCGAGATCTCTCCTTCATAGTAAGACTCCTTGATCCGCTCGCGCTTCGCGCTCAGCTTCGTCGCGTCGACGCTCTTCGAGGCACCCCTCGAAGCGAGATGGGCTATGCGTTCGGCCCACCCCGCGGGAATCGTGAGCGCGCTAATGATCTCGCCCACCTGCGCGTCGACCCCGTCGGCCATGCAGGCATGGTTGTTGGTGTCACAGTCGCCGGCATGGCGCTCGCGGTACATGGGGGCGCCCTGGCGATGCTGGCGGTCTGAATGAAGCGGCCTGCCGCAACGGATGCACCCTACCCTGCCCTGCAGCACGCCAGCGGGCAGGTTCAACCGGCGTGCTCCGTTATGTCGCTTTAGAATCTGGAGTTGGTCGAAAGTCTCCGAGTCAATCAAGGCCTCATGCTTGGCTGCAAATTCATCGTCCCGGCATCGAACCACGCCAAGATAAAACCGGCATCCAAGCATGTCTTTTACGGCGTGGGCGGTGAACCTGCTCTCCTTGCGCGTGCGAAAGCCCTCGCTGTTCAGCCATGCAGCAATGGAGCCGCGCGACTCCCGGGCGAGCGCCTTCTGAAAGCATGTACACACGGCGGCCGCCTCACGAGGCTCCTTCACCGGGATTCCTTCAGACCCTTTCCGATAGCCAAACGGCACGGGTCCAACTGGAAGACCTGTGGAGGCTTTCTGCCGATGACTCTTGCGCACGTGGACGCCCGTCTGTGCCGAGAAGAATTCCTGCGCAGCGCCAAGCGTCGTCAGGATCATCTTGCCGGCGGGTGTCGTGAAGTCGATGTTCTCGGAGATAGACGCAAAGCCGACGTGAGCCTCGCCGAGCCGCCTCAGCGATTCCGCTTGAAGGGCCGAGTTGCGCGCCCAACGATCCAGGGTGTGGACGACCACGACGTCGCCGATGCCACGTTCAGCGTCCGTCAGCAGGCGTGCGAACTCCGGACGCTTGCTCAGCTTGTCGGTGTAAGCGCTCACACCTTCATCGGCGTAGACGCCGACCAACTCGTAGTCATTTCGTTCGCACCAGCGCTGGATCTCCGCACGTTGCGCATCGAGTGAGTGTCCGTCGACCTGACTCTCGTCCGAGACACGGATATAGCCGAGTACCTTCCTGCCCTTCATTTTCCTCACTTGGCCTGCTCCCGTCGCAGCACGATCGCGCGGACGACCGCCGCCCACTCCTGGCACAGATGTTCGACCGCCTCGGGACGAGGCTGGCCGGCGTCACATGTACGCTCAGAGTTGGCTGGAACATCAAGTCGTTGCTTTACGCTCACGAATGCACGATAGAGCGAGCGAGGCGGGCGTTGCGCGCAATGAGCACGCAAGATCAGCGCAATTCGCCCGCAGCCGATTCTGGGAAGTTCAGTCGATAGCTTCCGCGACTACGTTGGCCGACCAGCGTCTTCCAGTCCGGCACGGATCGGAAGAGTTCACCCATGCTCCTTGCTCCAAATTCCTGTTCGTTTAGGAGAGCCTGTAACTGGCGCCATGGCACATCTGGCGTTCCGTTGTTTGCAGCCGCATGGAGTAGGGACACGGCCAGGGCTGGACCTTCTCTGAGTGCGTACTGGCTCTGGCCAAACGTAATCGAACGATAGTCGGCCGAGTGCAGGAATGAGCCAGCTGGGCGTCTGGCCTGGTCTCTGGCTCCGATATTCGCTTGGGAGGCGACGAGCGCGACCAAGCAGTCGGGACTCAATCCACTCATGGTTAGATCCAAAGCGCGACCCTGAATCACGCGTTCCATGGCTTCGAGAATGGCGGTGGACTGACTGCGTAACATCTCCGTCAGCAGGTTCGCTTCGGCGCGTTGGTCTAGCCCCCTCGGATCAATTAACTCTGCGAGGGGAAAGGCGTTCCACATCTCGTCATCAGAAAGGGCGCGTATGCGGAGCGCCGTCTGATAAAAACCGAGAGCTAGCGTGCGATGGTTCGTGGCTATCAACGGATCTATGAACACATCCTTTTCGTACCGCTCCGGCGGGTCGAATTCCTCAAGACCTGCAGCAAGTACAGCGAAGCGTCGGTCGATGCACTGCGAGCACAGGCCGCAGTACGGCTGTGCTCGTGTACGGTTGCGCTGGTGGGCGCAGGAGTTCGTCAGAGGCAGTAATTCGGCAAGTCCGGCATCGGCGATCAGCCCGAGCACGCTGGTGCGCGTTCGATGGAGCACCGGGTTTGAGACACGCGGGCCTTTCGGGAACGTGAGTTCGAGCAGCGCGTTGAGCAGGCGTAAGAAACGAGGATGAGTAGACCGCGTCGCCATCGCACCAAGGATCTGGTCACTGATCGGTAGATTCACGCTGACGGGCCCGTTGTCGGCGAGATGGATGTCGTCGATCTGTAGCGATGCGCCGACCGCCACCGCAAGGCACGCATACAAGAACGACCGCGTACGCTGTGTGGTCTCTGGTGCATCTGACTTCCACCGATGAACCGCGGCGCTTACGACAGGAAAGGGGACGTCGGGTATGCGGCGCCTCAACTCTCGGCAAAGCGATGCCTGACGCTTCTCGATGTGGAAGTTCTGCGAGTGCCCAACGATCGCCGGCCTTCGACCAAACTTGGTGACCTGCTCGATGACGGAACCGAGGCTGTCGAGGCCTCCGGACATCAGTGCAATGAGGTCCGGAGAGCCGAGAGTCTGGGTTGGGTCAAGTTGAAGATGCAGTGGGCCGTGGTCCGTCTGCTTTCTTCCGTCGAGGAAGTCAAACGACCACTGGTCGTCCGAAGCGAATTGAAGCACTGAACAAAGCGCAGTGTTGACGCCTGGCTGATTCCAGAAGTCGGCATCTGCAACGGGCAACGCCATCCGGAAGGATCGCGACCATCGCGAACCATAGACGTCGGCGTCTCCGCCCCGGCTGACTTCTTGATCGGCGGCGAAGGCGTATGCTGCAATGAGCACAAGGTCGGCGGCTCGTCCTGAGATGTTGTCGAACCCCACCACTGGAGTGCGAACGCTGATGTTGAGCTGTGGAGATTCGCCACGATGGCTGATCTCTCGAACGTTGGACCCAAACTGCTTCAACGTCTTGGGAGAGACGAGCGCGCGATCGCAGCGAATCAGGAATTCCTTCATCGTCCGACCTCGCGTCGAAGCTCGGACCGAAGTTTGCGGAGAGCGACCGCAACAAACCGCTGCGCTTCATCAGCGGAGATATCCCCACCTGACTGGTAGTTGTGCTTGGAGTACCAGTCGCCGGCGAACTCCTCAACGATGAACGAGCTCTGCCAGACATGATGCGAGAGCGCGGAACGAAACTCGTCGGTGGCTTCGAAGGACTCCAAGCGGCGCGCTGGTCCGATGTGTGCGGCCAGTTCACGATCCACAAATGCGCGCAGCGTGCGTTCCAGGAATGACGAGAAATATCGGCGCGCGAGTTCGGCAAAACCAGCCCGAGTAGCAAACTTGCGAAAGGCGCGTTCTACGTCGGCGGCATTCCCGTCGAAGAGGCTCGCACCCTCGCGACCGACCGTACGCGTCAATGCTTCACGAAACGCCTGAATGCTGATCTCACTAAAGTGATCACGGTCAGGCCATGCAGTGAGCTCATCACGAACATGAGATGTCAGGCCCGATACGACGGCGAGTGATGACGAGTCTTGTGTCAGTTCCGGCTCTAGGCGCTGGAGTTCCTCAACGAACTCGTCCCCACGCGCGGCGTTCGTGAGGTGCGCGAGCAACCAGACGGGATACCCAACGGATGGCGCATCACCCAATCCCCGAAGGCGACGGTCGGCCGCGATAGCAATTGCATCCGCGATCTGTTGTGGCGTTGATTGAGGATCATCGAGGAGCGCGACGACCTCGCGCCAGCGGAGGAACTTGGGAAGTCGCCCGACTCGGAGATGTCCCATCGACGCAATCCTTTGAGAGGATTGCTAGTGTATCCGTACTAGAACGCCCGTGCTATGACGTTCTGTCAAGCAGGCAATCCTATCGCCTCGGCCACCTTCGCCCACGACTTGTCCTCCTGCCCCTCCAACCGGCGCAGGTACGTCGTCGTGACAGCCAGCGACGAATGGTCGAGGAAGCGGCTGACGTCCTCGATGCTCTCGCCGGCATCGCGCCTGAGCTTCGCCGCTGAGTGCCGGAAGATGTGGACGCCTGCCGCGGGGAGACCAGCGCTGCGCAGGTAGCGCTGTAGGTTCGCGTAGAACGTGCCCGACGTGAGCGCGCCCGTTCGGCCCGTCGCGGGCCACAGCGGCGCGTCAGGCCGCAGGGTGGCTATGTCGTGCCCGAACGCCGCCAGTGCGGCCACGATCGCCGCGTATGCCGGCTGGGGCAGTTCGCGCTTCCCGGTCTTCCCTCCCTTGCCACGGTACCGGTACCAAGTGCGGCCATCTTCGTGCGACAGATCACCGACGGTCATGTTCAGGGCTTCTTGTCGGCGACGGCCCGTGAGTGTCAGCGTAAGGACGATGGCGCGGTCGCGCAGGCCGACGGGTGTTTCGGGGATGACGTCGAGTAGGCGCTTGATGTCATCGCCGGCCAGGCCCTTGGGCGGCGAGACGGAGATCTTCGGGCGCTCGATCGCGTCGCAGGGGTTGTGCTGAACGATGCCCATGCGGATCAGGAACTTGTAGAACGAACTTAGGCACGCGAGGCGTGCACCGATCGTCACCGATGATGGCGTCTTGCCTGAAAGACCGGTGCTATATGCCCAACCGAATACGTCCTGGGTCGTCACACGATCGGGCGATGTGCCGACGGCGCCGAAGAAGTGGTGCAGCATGCGGCTGTAGCCAACAACGGTTCTGCGAGATCCTGAGCGGCGCTCCTTCTCGGCTAAGAAGGCGTAGAGTGCGCGGCTCCAGCTATCTGCATCGGTGAAGGTCGTGATCGTGGCTTGCATGGTGCGGCTCCTTTCGATTTGAGTCGCACCATATTGGCTCCGACGCGCACGATATCAAGGTCGTGTGATCCTCACCATATTGGCGTCGTGTCGCACGAGATCAAGTGGTCGTGTGCTTTCATCTTAGGTGATACTCAATCCAGCATGATCGAGCAAGTAGTTGAGTGTGCCCTCATCGTCGCTCAGGCCCACAGTGCGATCCAACCCACCGATTGCGGCTAGGGCAATTCGCGCATCACGACGGGCAAGTGGATCGTTGTCCCTTTCGCGGGCAATGGCGGCTATTTTCTGGAGCAGCGTGTCAATCCGAACTTTTCTGACAACTGCGGCAGAATACGCGAATGCCCACGCCCTAACTCTTCCGTCCACATCCCAAGACAATCCATCGAGGAATGGCAGGACGATCTCTGCGAATCGGCCCGGACTAAGATTGGCCATTGCCTTGAGCGAGGCCAGCGCCACGTTGGGATCCGTGGTCGATTTCATCAGGCTAACCAGAAGCGCCATGGACTCGTTTCGCCGTCGATGACCGATGTCGAGAATGCCAATCAGGAAGGCCCTGTCTACATCGCTACCGCCCGATTCCAGCTGCGCGATAACTTCATCAATGTCTGTGTCCGTCTCGACGCCCGAGGCAGCGCGACGCTGAATCTCTCTGAAATGCCGAACAATTTCGGATCGACCCCTTTTAAAGTCGGTTCTGGCGGCTTCAATCGCTTCCAAGAGATCCCGTTCTGGTACACCAGCGTTCCGCAATTCTGTGCGAACGTTAAATTCATTGAGGGGTTCACGGGTACCCCATTCTTTGTCGGAGTCGGGAGGCGAACAGGATGCTGCAAACAGCTCCTCGGAAACTTGCTCGACTTCAAGAACCATCGTTGCCGCTGCCTCTCCTACGGATATGGATAGGGAACAAGATTGGGATAGCCTGCAGTCTCTGCGACCTCCATCGCATAAAACTCACTACGCCAACTACGAGAATTGTCTATGCCGATGTCGTAGATCACCTTTCCTTCACGCATCATGTTTTGAATCCACCGGCGATTGACCTCCAGTTCGCTAGCATGTGCGGGGAACTCATCAAGTGGCGTAGTGTCTGATGCGTCTTCGTTTACCCGATTCGGTCCGCCGTATATGAGGGCGTTCAAGGGCCCTGCCGCACTCTCGACGCGCTTCATGTTCTCGCCAATCACCACAGGCCGGTTTGTTTGAGGCGATTCGGGAATCGTCGCGGCAACGCCAATTGCCAGAGCCAATGCAGCAGGAGCCGCCAATACACTCAAGCCTATTCTGGGAGCGGCTTGCGCCGCTGGCCGGCCGATAGCCGCCGCGCCGCCAACGATCGATCCAATCACTCCGCCGTCATCTGCCGGCTGAGTCACTTCGGCGACAGCAGCGAGGTGCGAGGTATTGTCCGTCACCGGTTGCGACGCCACCCAAGCGGCCGTCGCAGCCGCCTCCTGGTATGCAAGCGACGCGGCGATCATCAAGAGGCACTGGACACACGGTTCGTATGGCTGCATCGCCGGCGCCGATACCCAGTCTTCAGCAGCTGCCGCCTCGTAATGGCGAGTCTCCTGTGCCTTTTCCTGTGAGCTCCGCTTCTTCGCGGCCTCTTGATCCTCGTCGATCTCCGTGTCCCACTTCATGCCGCTCGGGTCGCTATTAGCGATTGGATTCCCGCGGACGTACATGTACGGATTCCAGGACTGCGGGTCGCCAGCCGAACCCGCAATCGGATCAACGCTCAAGAACCGACCCACGGTCGTGCTGTAGAATCGCGCGCCATAGTCGTACAGGTCGAGCGCGTCAGTCCCAGGCTCTTCCCGCTGCCCGGTGAAGCGCTGATCCGTCCCGGTGATAGCGCCACCTTCTCGAACGCTGCCATACGGCCAGTACTTCGTGATGCTATGAGGAAGAAGCGAGCCGCTATTGGACAGCGATGCGTACGTGCTGCCTAGGTGGTCATGCAGCAGATAGGTCAACGTGGACGCGCCGCCAGATGGCACGACGCGCTTGGCGATCGTCTGTCCGTAGAAGCTGTAGTACTTCGTGATCGTGCCGTTGCTTTGCTTCTCGTATAGGCCACCCATATACGCCGTCGAGCTGCTGTCGGCGGAGTTTGAGCGCTTCACGACGCCGCCGTTGCCGTCCCGGGTGTACGTCATCGTGCCGCCGGTTACCGTGCGCGTCTTCAGGAAGTTCGAAGCATCGTAGGTGTAGGTCTCGCTGCCCTGTGTCGAGACGTTGCCATTCGCGTCATAGGTAAGCGTGAGTTCGGTGTTGCCGTTGACGACGGTCGAGGTCACCGCGTGCGGCCGCTCGGATGTCGGACCCGCGGTGGGGTACATCAGCGTTCGGTCCGCAGCACTCGCACCTTCCTTCTTGCGGAGCAGGTTGCCGATCGAGCTGTATTCGTATTCAGCCTCGACGGTCGTGTTGACCGACATCTCTTTGAGCCGGTGCAGCTGGTCGTACTCAAATTCGGCGAGCTCGTTGCCATCGTTGTGGTCTGTCACCGACGTCACATTGCTCGCGGCGTCGAACGTTAGCTCCAGGTCCTGCCGAGCGCTGGATGAACCGCTTGTACCCGTCTGGATGCGTGTCGGCCGCAAGCGGAAGTCGTAGCTGTAGTCCGTGATCATTGCCGTCGACGTGCCGAGCGTAAACTTGTCCGTCGCACCGAATGCAGTGGATAGTCCCGCCGTTGCGAGCGTCTCTGGCGAGCCGCCGGATGTCGTCGATGTCATGCCGGTGATGAAGCCATATGCGTTTCCAGAGACATACTGCACCAGATCGTCGTCGGGATATTCCACACCCACGACTTGGTTCAGGTGATCGTAGGTCCTCGTGAAGTCGTAATCCGTGTTGTCGACAACGCGGCGGGTCTTCGTCTCCCGCCCGCGGCGGTCGTAACAGTGGAGTTCCTTGCCACCCGTGCCACCACCATCAGTCATCCGGACGAGGCGTCCAAGCGCCGTAACGCCTTCGTTGCAAAAACTGGCTTCTGGATAGGAGTCGTATTCGTAGGTGACGGTCGCATCGGTCACGCCCGAACCGCTAAATGACTTCTCGGTAAGGCGTTGCAGGGCATCGTACGCCATGGTCGTCACGACACTACGGGCATCCGTCTGCTCGACGAGGTTGCTCGCGGTGTCGTACTCGTACTCCCAGAAGCCTTGGTCGGGGTCATCAAGGGATGTTCGCCGACCCCCCAGGTCGTATTCCATACTGGTGAGATTTCCATCAACTGTTTCGTTGTGTGTGTCTTCGACTTGCGTGAGGCGACCGAGGCGGTCGTAGCTGTACGTGGTTCTGAAGTACTCGTCTTCCGGGTCTATTTCGCAGTCCGCGACCTCCGCCGCTGGCTCGTCGACGTCCACAGTCCCGTTGCCGTAGTGCGCAGTTGTCACCGAGAGATTCTGCAGCTCATCGCAGAATGTGGAGGATGCACCGTCGTACGTCGACGTCGTCTGGTGGCTAATCGTGCCCGACGCGTTCTTGATCGTCGTGGTCTTCACGTTGCCGAGTGGGTCGTACGAGTAGACAGTGTGGTCCCGCGTGGATATAGGATCGGTCGCATTCGCGCATGTGAGCCCTGTTCCTCCGTCTTCCGGCATCGACGTGCGAAGAAGGTGCCCGCGGTCGTCATAGTCCGTGAGTACACGCGACACGGAACCAGCTGTCGTCCCGTTGTAGTGGGAACGGCCCTCCACGGTGCGCCCAAACCCGTCCGCGCAATCAACACTGCTTCGCTCGCCACCGCTGGTGTTCGTCTTGATCTCGGTCACCGTCCGGTTGGGAACGGTGCCCCACTCATATGCAAATTCGCGGGTGGGATCGCCCTCGGAGTCGTCGTCGTTCCACGCCTTGATGAGACGCCCGAAGTCGTCATAGCGGAGGTTGGTGTGCGGCACATTCGTCGCACTCGGGTTGCCGGCGTGTGGGCCTGTGATCGTTTCAGGCTTACCCCACACGAAGTCATACGCAAGATCCGTTTGATGACCCATCGTGTTACGCCGCTCGACGGGATAGGCGTGATAATCGCCGTCGTACTCGATCTCCTCGTGGGCGACACCCGTCGGTAACCATCCGAAGGCTGTTGCGGGTGGCGCCGGGCTCAAGTGCGTTGGGCTGCTCTCGGGAGTAGTGCCGGTCGGATTCGATGTCCCCACGACGTTTCCGTACGTGTCGTAGGCGAAGTAGGTGTTTGTCGTGTCGCCGTCGGTCGTTAGTCGGGTCGAGCGCGCAGTGAGCAGACCGTGCGTCAGGCACGGATCGGCAAGCGGGCACATACCGCCGCGGTCGGCGGAGTTCGCGCCGTCGTAGTAGTACTGGGTGCGCGCGAGCAGGCCACCGGTCGCGGGGTCTATCTTGTCTTCATACCGGGGCGTGAAAAGCCATGCATCAAGGTTTGACGCATACTCGGTGACCGTGGTGATGTCATCGGCGGTCCCAGAGACATCGCCGAGGTTCTCAACCCGGATCTGGTGGCCGAGCTGGTCGTAGAAGGACCGCTGCTGGAAGTGCGTGTTGTCTTTGAGATACGAATCGGTTCTTGATCGTTGCACCGAGACGATCGCATAGCCCTTGGTGTCCTGACCGTTGTAGCCGTAGCGGATGGCACCAAACCCACCGATTCCGCGCACAGACCACGTGGTCTGTTCCTGATGCCAGATCGCCCCGTTGCAGGTCGGCCCCGGACTACACGGAGCGCGCTGCACCGTGAGATACTCAAGGCCGCCCAACGCGTCGAGCGCCCAGTCGCTGCCACCTGTATGGAAGTAATGTTCGGTCTTGTTGCCCGTCACGCCGGCGGCATCGTATTCGTAAACCTTAGGGAATCCTTTGAACTCGCCAACGAACGACCCTGAAACAAACTCAAAGACCGGACCATCCGGGTAGGAGAAGGAACGTACGAGATCGGGCTGTGCTGCGCCGGAATCATGTCGCTCTTCGACCACCGCGAGCCGTTTCCGATTCGCTGTCCCGGCCGCCGACTCCGCATAGTCGAAGGACACCACGCCGCCAAACCCGTTCGTGGCCTGCGATAATGTTGGCCACAAATAGGGCTTGGTGGTGTTTCCCCAGGCCTCGACCTCGTAGGAGAAGGTTTTCGTGTACAGCAGATCCGTCGGAGGGTCTTCAGGATCGTACGGGCCTGCGCTTCGCTCGGTCATCGACAGTGATGCCAGGGTAAGGTTGCCCGAGCGTCGGTATTGCTGGAACTGTGCCCCATAGTTGTCCGGCACCAGCGGATACGCCGGCACCGGTTCAGATTCCGCATTGTGGTACGCGAAGTTGTACCGACGGGCGAGATATTCATCCGCGCCATCGGTCGTGACGACGTCGACAGCGTCGAGGTGTCGGACTTCCATCACGGGCGCCGGGTAGTAGGGGTAGTTGTTATTTCCGGCCAGCGTCGCGTAATAGGGTGTGTCGGCCCGGACTTTTATCTTGGGATACCGTGGCCCACCGGAATACGTGCTGTTGTCGATGTCCCAACCAGTTGTGAACAAGATCCTTGTGAGAGGCGTTTCTGCGTCGAAGTTATAGGCGATTTCACTGGGATACGACGCGAGGATGTACTCCATGCACCCCCCGGGGACACAAGGAGAAATCGCCGGGCATTGAAGGTAGTCATCGCACGCCTTGTATTTGATCTGCTCGTAAGAATATTCAATCCGATTCTCGAAGAGATCGGTGACCGTCTCAAGATCCAGCTTGTAGTACCGTCGCACGTATCCAGTGCTTCCGAGGCCTCTCTCGCCGTACCAGCGTTTCGAGTTGTCTGAGCCGCCAAACACATACTGTGTCCCGCTCTGGTCGGTGATGTACCAAGGGCACGCGCCGTCGAGACACGAACTGCGTATCCGAATGAACTTTTCGTCGCGCAGTCGGAAGTTGTACATGCCGTCGGTGCCGTCGAGGACCATCTCGCCGCCGTATCCGTCCAGCTCCAGGAAGTAGCGTGCTTTTGGCCCTTGGGGAATAGGACTTTCTTCGGCGGTCCAGTCAATTTGGATCGAGCCAGTCGTGAGATCCCAACCTTGGCCGACCCAGCTCGACACATCGTTAAAGCCCCGCATGTTCCCGAGCCGCCCCGAGTCGTAGGTGAGGTTCAAGGCAGGTGTTAGGCCACCGCGTCCAGCAGGTACGGCCAACGGGTGGTTGAGGCGAGACGTTCCCGTGTGTAAATCCGTGCTGCGACCGTCGAGCAATGGCGCCGTGTTGACCATCTTGTCCGCGACCGCACCGTCCTCACTGAAGTGGTTGACAGGAATCGTCATAGCCCGGGTCTCTGGGTCGTAGGCTGTTCCAGAAATCGTCGTCCATTCCTCAGCCTCTTCGTCGAAGTACCTGAATCGGAGTGTCATCGGGTTGTAGCCGAGCAGGTCGTTTTCGCTGAACGCGACGCGAATCTCAAGGTCTTCGGCGAACTCGTGCACGGGCGCTGAACCGCGCTCGATCGCGAACGCCTGAAAGTCCCAGAGTCCGACGAAGTCTCCATCGGGCAGCAGCGGCGGCGGAATATCATCGTCCGTACGCGCAATCGTCACACGCAGGGGCTCATCCGTCGCACCTTCCGGGAAGGTGATCTGGACGCTTCCGTCCGACGTTGAAATCACGCCCCCCTCTTCGTCTACGATGCCTTCGCCATCGATCGGAGGTGGCGGTGCAGGGGTGGGGGTGACGCTCGGCGTCTCCGTGGGTAGCGGGACGTCCGTTGTCGGCGATACCTCAATCGTGACGACGCTCTCTGGTGTGCGTGTTGGCAAGGGAGGTCCCGGCGTAGACGTCGTGGTCTCGGCCGTTCCGGTTGCGGTCCCCGTTTCGGTCGCGGTCGCAGTTCCTACGATGGTCGGTGTAGGTGCCTCGGCGGTAGGCGAAGGGGACGGCGATGGAAGGAGCGGAGGCGATGGAACAACAATGACTTCCGCAGTCGGGGTTACGGACGGAGTCGGAAAAGACGTGCTAGTAGGCTCCGTGCCTCCTTCCCCGGGCAAGGTAACGGTCGGCTCTTGCGCACGCGCAGAGGGGATGTGTAAAGAGGTGCCACCATCTTCGACAAACGAGAACAACGCCAAGATAAGGAAGCCGAGCGATGGGAGGCCGCACCAGCGAACGAGCGCGTGAACAAGTGGCGGATTCGTCATTGTGCCACTTTCACGATCACGGGATCGGAGACGCCACAGGACCCCGTCCCAAGAAATCCCGCTTGTATGCCCTGGTCACTGGGGTTAATGCCTCCGCTTTTGTTGATGTCTAGTTCTGTGTAGAGCGGGTTCGCACGACCTGACGCGTCGACATAGGCGCCAGCATCAGCGATGCCGAATGCCATGATCCCCTGGTCCACATGATTTACTTGCCGGTCGCCGTTGAAGTCAGCGGCTTCCTTGCCATCTGAGCAGCCGTCGTCGTCCGTATCTGCGTCGAGTGGGTTGGTGCCGTAGTACTTAAGTTCCCAACCATCCCTGAGCTTGTCGTTGTCGCTGTCGGCGTCATCGTCACCCGTTAGATCCGCATCGCCATCTGGGTTGTCGTTGACTCCGTTTAGGGATGGATCCCATATTCCCATCGTCCGAAGCAAGCGCTCAACAGTGTTGTGGACAAGTGTCCGCGCATAGAGGGCATCTGTATCAGCATCCCAGCCAGCTCCACTAGCCGCTGGGGTCCGCGGAACTGCGCAACCGTCTGGATCGGATTCGCTGAGAATGCATCGAGCCACGCGGTCCCACGTGACCGGAGTTTCGCTCGTTCCGCCGTAGGAGATGTCTGGGCGGCTTCCGAAGATGCACTCGGCCCCATCAAGGAAACGATCTCCGTCGGTATCGCGCCTGGTCGGATCGGTTGGCGTTAGGACGACGGGTGTCCCAGTCGGCGTCGCCGATGCGGTGGTAGGCGGACCAGGTGTCAGGCTGCACGGATTGGACCCGTCGCCTGTGTAGGCCTTGATGCGTAGATACCGCTCCGCGATGTCGACCAACCAGTCGTTGTCGTCGTCGTTGTCGCATGCATCGCCGTATACATCCGCGCGCGGCACGGTTGCCTCCACAAAGAAGACGTAGCCAGCAGAACGGTATGGAACGGCGGCGACATCCGGTGCAGCTACTCGAACACTACTAGCGTGCAACCGGGCTAGTGTGCCTTCTGCTCCCCTTCGTACGCCTGTTAGGAGGCTGTTGGCCAGATCCCTGCTGGCATAGGCAGCTCGCTCCCCGTCTATCTCAACTACGCCACCAGACGGCAGTGCTTGAGACGCGCTTCCTACGTCTAGCGTCGTCGACGTTTCATCTTCAGCCAGGACAACAGGTGAGTTCGCTGCATGCGCCGCCGCAAGCGTGCCGCTTAGGCCTCGCGCATCGACAAAAAATGAATTGTTGTCTTTGCTTGTGTAGTGGACAAACTCACCACCGCCCAGGAGATACAAGTATCCCGAATCCGGGAATCCCTCTGTCCATTGGACTGGAACGTCATACGTGTTGCCGGTCAACGGCAGACCGCCCACGATCGCTGCGGTGAGCTTCGTCCCGACGCCTGCTACGGTCCGCTTCTTATGCTCGCTCGTGGGCGTGCTGGCTAGTGTGAAGGTGTTCGAAGTCTTGGATGAGTATTGGAGCAACTCTCCTTCTATGACGATCCACCCCGATGCCTCTGTAAACGTGTGCGTGCTCTCGACGTTGACCGTTTGCTCGCTCGTCATGAGTTTGTCCGTCAATAGCACGCCCGAAAAGCCCGTGACTCTGGGAGCAGATCGGTTGTCATTTGTGTCGCTATTCGCCTGATTGGGATTGAAGACGCTCGGGCAGTTGTCGTTCGAGGGAGAGGGAGTAGACGACCAGACTCGCTGCAAGTCTTTCTGCCCGTCCCCGTCTGTGTCATTGATGTTTGGATTGGTGAACTGGACCAGTTCGTCAAAGTCATTCGCGTTGTCGGCGTCGATGTCATCCTCTGTGGGCAGGCTACCTGCAGCAATTTCTAGTCCGTCCCTCAATCCGTCATTGTCTGAGTCAGCGTCCTCATCATCGGTTGAAAGCACAGCCTCGGCAGTATCGGAAAGGCAGTCACCGTCGGTGTCGGTTGGCGCCGTGCCGACATGGACGCACTGGTGATCGACAATAATGGTGACCTTGCCCGTGCGAAGATCCGGCTCGGAATAGAGGACCGTCCAACGTGGATACAAGCCGGCGGTCGTTGGCGCCGTCAACTGTGTGTTCTTAAGGACTACGTCGTAGGGTGTGTCGATGCAGGGAAAGTCATTGCGCGGCGGGTCAACTGGGTCGCCGATGAGCATCGTCGTCGTGCGCAAGCCCTGTCTGAAGGGTGATTCTTCGGTCAAGACGTCAATCGGTATCGGCCGGACATTTGGCAAATAAGCGCTAGGCAGAGTCAGCAACCCGCCTAGTCCGTCATGAGCCGCTGTTGTGGCAAGGCCCGACTCACTTGAAGTCGCGACGAACGAAGGCGGCGTGCGCTTTACTGTCGTACGTGGCTGGGTCGCTCCCACACCACGGTGCTTGAGCTGGACACCCGTCCAATTTGAAGGACTGGGCCAGTTGGCAAACGTTCCGCCACTCTGCGCATCGGCAACGATATTTAGATATGCGTCGCACCCGAGGTCGGTTCGCATGGTGAACCGACCAACTTCAGCGCCTAGGGTCCCCGCCGAGAATCCCCATTCGCCTGGGGTATAGGTCACGCTCGTGTAGTTGCGATGCCCGCGCGTCGCCTTGAAAACCTGGTACATGGCGATAGCTGACCCGGGTGTCGCGATGTGCTCGCTACCGCCGCTGCACTCAAGGCTGGTGTTTGGCGCCGTCCCGAAGCAGGCGATTACATCGACGCCAGACACGGACAGGTCACATCCCTGCGGGACTTCGAAGCCCTGAATCTCGGGGCACGGTGCGGAACCTGCTTGGAGCTCTGTGCTGTTCCACTGCGAGGAACCAAAAGTGGCAACAGCAACAATGCTCGCAATACCAGCGAGCGCCAGCAACAAACGGCGCCGTGACCATGAGGCGGCCCGGTGTGAATCTGGCACGTTGATGCTCCCCCGCCCAACGCCGCTTCAGTTGCGAGTTGGCGCGATAATACGCGGGCTTGCGCACGTTGTCAATACATTTCTGGAACGATTGTTGATGAGGGCTACATTTTGTAGCCCTCATCAAGACGCGCGACATCGCACCTTCGACGTTCCCGACCATTGAACGCGACCCGACGACAAGCAACACTGCTCTGTCGACGCACGTCCTATTGTTCGCGTCTGGTGGGTCTTCAAGAAAGTGGCCATGCGACGGAAAGTTTGGTTCAAACGCTTCGCCGACATTCCCGGAGTCGACTATGCCGACACCTCTGGTCTGGATCGCGCGAAACTCGCCGGCCTCAATGCGGTGCCTGAGATCAGCGTGTATGAGTTTGACGGGCGCCAGGAGGAATCACTTCTTTGGCCCTCGCGCGACGGCGTAACCTCCGGATCGCCAGCGCACCATCGTGCATTCGGCGACCAGAAAGGCGCGACGACGGCCATGCTGCTCGCCAACTTGCAGGAGGGCCTTGAACTCCCGGGCGAACCCTCCGATTACCACTTCCTTATCCAAGGATGTATCGGCGAGCTGTGGTCGCGTCGCAAAGAAGAACCCGAGGTCCTGAGCAAGGTTGAGGAACTCTGCCACCTAAACATCCAACTCATCGAGGCATGCCCATATGCGGTCTCGCATGAGGCTGACGGCACACGCGTGTTCTATGGCATGCAGGCATTCGCCTGTCTGATCGATCTCTACGAGAAGAACGGCTTCCTGGAACAGGCGCTCGCCGTGGCAGACAAGGCTGCATTGTTTGGACAAGGTACAGAGGACGCCGACGACCTCCGCGAGCGCATCAAGGCGGTCAAATCCGAAGATGACTGACTCTCACGAAGCGCCGTGGCTCAAACTGACTTCGGACTCCTTCCTCGAATACGCGTTCCTGCGCTGGGTGCTCGCCCCAGCGACGACCGACGCTATCGTCGAGCACACGCACCCGCAGGCAAGCGTTGAGGTGGAAGGGCGGAAGTACGCTATCGACTACGAGATTGCAGGCAGCGAGCAGACCTTTGCAATCGAACTGGACGGGTTTCAGTTTCACGGTACGCGGGAGGCGTTCAGCTACGACCGTCTTCGGCAGAACGACCTGCACGCAACGGGTCGCGTCGTGATCAGGTTTTCCTACGATTCCATTCGCACTGATACTCAGAGGTGTGTCGCGCAACTTCAGGCCGTGCTCTCACTCGATCCTGTGTTGCGACAGTTCGTTGAGCCCAACCCACAGATCGAGATCCCAGACATGGACCCGGACCCCATCGCCTCATTGCGGCCGTCACCGACCGTGACCGCCAGACCACTCCGAAAGGAGAACCTCAATTTGAATACCTACTTCGACTCGGTGCGCGAGAAACTTGAACTGAGAACGCTGCGCCAGTGCCAAACCGAGGCATTCGCCGCCCTCGCGAACTACTACGGATCAGGCGGTCAAGCTGCCGCATGCGTGATGTCTGTGGGCGCTGGCAAGACGGCACTTGGCGTGCTCGCCTGCTTAGCGTTTGCGAAGAAGCGGGCGCTCGTCATCACGCCAGGGAGTGTCATCCGCGGAACCTTTGACCAGGCCTTCAATCACGAGGCGCTTCGGAATGTCTTGTACGGACTTCCGGGCGGCCCACTTATTCCCGGCTGCAAGCCACCAACTGTACTGACGCTAGACCGAGACGACGGTCCGATTAAGAACGTCGTCAGACAGAATCTCCTTCAAGCAGATGTGATTGTTACGAACTTCCACTCGCTCGGGGCGGGCGACAGCCCGGACGACCTCCTTGTGAAGCTGCAGCCGGATGACATCGACTACATCGTCGTCGATGAGGCCCACATCGCGGCATCTGACTCATACCAACGGATATTTGCACACTTCAATCGCGCTCGAACGCTTCTCATGTCCGCCTGCTTTCAGCGACTCGACGGCAAGCCGATCGACGCAGACGTCGTCTATCGGTATCGCTTGATTGACTCCATTGCGGATGGAAACGCCAAGAACCTTCGTGTGCATCGATTTGCACCAAGCGCAGATCGTACGACGTACGAAATCGTTTCGCCAGAGGGACAGCGCGAAGAGGTCGTTGGTCGCGATGCCATCCTGGAAGTGATCAGGGATGAAGGCAAGCTGGCCCGCATCACGGCCAAGTCAAACGAACCCATCCGTCAGGTGATGAAAGCTGTTCGAGTGGCGCTCGACGCGCAGGCCGAGTTGCTGTTTCCCGTCAAACCGCGGGTGCTGATGTCGGCGATGGGAGAACGACATGCGGAGCAAATCGCGCGGATTGCAGAGGAGCACGGCATTCCCTGCGGTTACGTACATCACAGCATGACGGAATCTCGAATCAAGTCTCTCATGGCGCGGTTTGAACAGGAGTCCGGCGACCTTCAGGGCATGGTGCAACTCAAAATGCTGGGCCAGGGGTATGACTTTCCTCCCATCACGATCGTTGTACCCATGCGTCCATACGGAAGCTTCGCCGAGTTCTATCAGTTTGTTGGCAGAGGCATCCGCGTGATTACGCATCCCGCATTGGTTGGTCGCGTTGGCCCTGGGGAACAATTTGTCGACATCGTGCACCACGCTGAACTGGGCCTCGACGAGCATGTGAACACCATATATAGAGAGAACGATATGGATCCGGTCATGGGGCATGTCGCCGTGGACTTGCCGGACGAGACCGAGGAGCACGGCCTCGGGACTAGCGGGATCGATGTCGCCGCAAGACCTGAGACGTACGTCCTCTTCGAACGTGGAGCGATCGAGAGCCGCATCATTCACGATGAGGAACGGGTAGAGCGCCGGCGGGAAGAACGGGAACTCGAGGCGCTGGCGCAACGCTACGCCCAATATGCGCAATCAAGTCCCTCGCCTCTCAAGTTTGAGCAGTACCTAGAAGTTGTGAGATCGCTCAATGGCTGAAGCGACGTTTGGGCGCGGGGTTGCGCAGCTGACGACGACCAGCGAATTCCTTGCGGCAGAAGTGGCGGCCGGGAAGAAGGAGTCGTTCTCCTCGGTTAGTGAGCTCTTCGATCCAATCCTGTTGAGTGCTCTTCGCGGTGAAGAATTGTTGGCCGTGAAGCGGGAGGGTCGGGAAGAAGCCATTGCCCTGCACGTACCGCCGACTGCGCATGAAATCGTCGAACGGCTATATGCCGTGGCAGCGCAACAGCGAAGGGGTGCGTGGTACTTGCCTGACAAGGCGAGCATCAAGGCCGGATGGATCAACTTTGGACATTTCTTCCTGACGCGGCCTCGCTACGCCACGGGAATCGCTAGTGAGCAACGAGCGCGCGTTGTACTGGCCGAGGATCCGTCAGCGGTGTTCGCATGGGCGGTCCTTGAGCCGCTGTTTGAACGCATATACCTGCCGTTCCAACTGCGTGGAGATCTCGCCGGCAAGAAGAGTCGCGAAGATCAGATCGAGGCGTGGGCGTCCGTGGATGCGTTTTACGGCGCGCTGGAGCTCGACCTTAGTCAGCAGCTTGCTGTGCTGCGCTTCGGCGGTGGTTGGAGCGGGCTTACGTCTGACCAGCAGCTTGCCGCGAAAACCGCCTTGCTCGATGGACTACGCGGCGAGGTTGGGACCATCACGCCCGACCTGTATCGCGCGCACGAGATCTTGCGCCTCACGCGTCGATACTACAAGGCCGCCAAAGATGGACAAGCAAAGCGCCGGCAGGTTGTCACCCGCGACCTGCAGCGAGTGCTCAGCGGCTTCTTCGAGGGCGATTGGCTACGGTTCGTCGCATACCTGGGTGAGGAGCCGCATCCCGAGGAGGTCGTCGCAACCGCGCTTCCCGAGACGCGGTTGTTCGTCGGCGGCAGCAAGACGGCTGACGATGTAGCTGCCGAAACAGGCATGCCAGTGTCTGAAGTCGAGCGCGTTATGGGCACGTACTGGCGATCCGAAGGACGCACGGCCCCGAGTAGCGTGTCGCCGGTACAACGCCGGGTCAACGCGCTCCGCGAATTTTGGGTTCAGTTCGACGTGACTCATGCACGGCAGGCGTCCGGCATGCCATCTCTCTGGGGACTGGTCGAAGAAGGAGACCCGATCCGCCTCGGATGGCAGGGTCCCGAGTGGTTCATGCCGGGGCAGTATCGCAAGCTACTCCCTGCTGCAGTTGTCACGGAGATCGAGGACCTTTGGGGCGCCGTTATGCTTCCTCGATGGCCGGACCGTATCGTCAGCGAGATCTCCCCGCACGCTCTGATGGCACAGACCTTGGGGCCGGCGCTGTCGTTTTGGCACGGATGTGCTCTCACCGCTTGGTTCCACTGCGAAGGACCGATGTCCCGCACGGATATCTCCGGTCTGCGGTCCTACTATCGTGATGAACTTCGCGAGATCGCGGAACTTGGATGTCCAATCCCAAACGGGTTGTTCGAAGACCTGGCGAAAGCAGAGCGGTTACTTGGTCAGCCAGAACCCGTGCGGGAACAAACCTCAACATCGGCGGTGGCCGACGGACTGTCGTTGACGATTAGCTATTCGATCGGACAGCGAAGGCCGGGATTCCATTTCCTGAGAGAAGTAATTGATACACACCGAAGGGAATGGACGGACAGCTCTCTCGAGGCGTATTTGCGCGCCCGATGGGAGTCCGACCTGTCCAATGTGGGCCGTGACTTCTCGGAATTTGTGGCCGAGCGTGCGAAGCAGCCTTCGGCGAAGCAGTTTGCAAAGTTCGCTCGAACGGCAACAAACCGCTGGTTCGGCGGCGATCTCAACAATGTCTACGCTGCTTTGGGTGAGAAGTCACCCGTGCATCCGACAAGGCAATCGCTAATGCCGGCCGATCGCCTCGCCTATGCGGCTACAACCTACCGGTTGCTCGGAGGCAATCACCGCGAACGAGAACGAGTCGTCGAGAGTCGCGACGCGGGCCACGAACAGAACGTCGAAATCGACAAGCAGAACAAGCTTTCATGGCTTGCTGAGCAGGCGCCAAAATTCACGCAGCTCGAAGAGGCGCTCGGCCGAGAACCCGATCTGAAGGCCTTCGGCGAGGCGGGGTTCGTCAATCGATGTGTGGCCATTGACCGAGACCCGGAGATCGCATGGGGTGTCTACCGTTTGGCAGTAGCCAAGGCGCGACGGCCTCAGCCAGCCGTGGTCGCCGATGCGCCACCGCTACAAAGCAATGCTGCCGTACCAATATCGGAACAATGGGACGCCAGCGGAAAGCCCAAACGCTCGATTTTTCGTCGCCTCCTCGGAGGGTAGTACGCAACACAATGGGTTCGTTGAGACGAACCGTTATCAGTCTCGGTATTTCTCGACCCATGAGCCCGCCTCTGCGTCCCACTCTAGGACCACAACCCAAGTCGGATCGGTGCGTGCGATCGAGTCGTACAAAGCCACAAAGGAGCTAAACGCGCGCTCAAATTCCGACTGCTCCAGGCCAGGGCGAAAGATGAAGTAGAGATTTGGGCCAGTTGCAGATCCTGCTGCTCGCTGCTCCGGGGTCACAAATTGCATCTCCACGGAGAGCGGCGCGTAGCCACGACCGTTGGCCCAAGTCTTGGCCTTCTTATACGCGAGGTAGACGGCTCCGCGAAATGCCCGGTATGCGTCCTTGCTCGCTTCCGCTAGGAACGGAACAGCGAGAGCCGTAAACACGAGGAGGAGCGCGCCTTCCGGTGCGAGACCGCCCGCCATCGGACCGGCGACTCTGCGCGTGACCGGGAGATGTGCGAATTCCGGCTGGATCGAGGCAGCTATCGGATCAAGATCGCTCAGATCGAGGGTATTCTCTACGATCTCGAACGATAAGCCAGACCACAGCCACAGGTTTGGTCCTGCTCGAAGTTGCGCTTCAGACACCCTGGGTTCGTCGTTCATCACGTGCGGTTCCCAATTCAAAAGAGCTTTCAGCCAAAAGGTTAGCGCACGATCAGGCAATAGTGTGGTGCGAGCCCGGCGATCGCGCTGCTTGAGTAGCCAGGACCTAGCGGCGCAATACCGCGCCAGCCACAAGGGCCGTCGCACATGATGTGCCGAAAATTGGAAGCGTGCCTGATCCAAAATCCGCGCTACCCAAGGGCTCTCTCTCGGTGCCGCCCGGGGCAAAAATGGTGGTCACAGACGGCGGCACTCGAGCACGCGAATATGTTGCGCGCGCACCAGTCCAGTCGACTGCTCTTACAACGATGGCTCCTGGCAAAACAGCTGGATAGCCTAGCTCCGGTCGGTCATTTCCCTCGGCGGCGAGGAGCAGTGGTGTTGGTCTACCAGACTGGGTGGCAAGCCCATTGATGAACGCGAGGCTGCGGCCCAACGCTGTTGCGCAGCCGGCAGGGGGCATGCTCGTGAGGCTTGCGCTGATGACGGAGAAAGTCGGCGCCCGCCAGAGCGCGTAGATAAGACCATTAAACACGTCGTGCGAGCGTCCCCCTGCGCTGTCCACGAAGACGCGCACGGGCGAGATGTCAGCGGAGGAATTCGTCCGTAGGATAAGTTGCGCCATGATCGTGCCGTGCCCAGCGGCGTCGGCAGCGGGTACTACGCACGGCGTGTC
>JAKFYB010000014.1 GCA_021731085.1 Dehalococcoidia bacterium | reverse complement strand
GTGAGGTGTTCACGGGGCTGACGCTCTGTGAGCAGGACATCTACGGCTCCGGCCTCGATGGCTTCTGCGCCCACGGTGGCTCGGGTCTGTCGGCGGTCGGTGGCAGCCTGCGGCTGTGGGAGATCACCAGCACGCAGCCGATCAAGCACGCGCTGAAGATCACGATGCCGTCGTACCTGCTGTCGAAGTGCAACGGCGGCCAGCGGTGGCCGGCGATCAATGCGGACTCGGGGTACAGCGACACGGGGTCATGGCAGTACTACGCGGGGACGAACTGCAACCTGCGGATGGGCTCCCTGCTGGCGATGCCGGCGAGCGCGAACTGCGACACGTTGGTGAGTGCCGCCCTGGCGAAGCGCATCTGCAAGGCACTCCAGGACTACGGCGCATACGTCGTGGACGTGCACCCGTCGTGGAACGCTGACTGCCAGTGCCCAAGGACGGACTGGCGGCCGATGACGCTGAATGGAGAGGCAGGCACGGAAGCGCCGACGGAGGCCGTCGGCTCGCAGGTGCTGACGCTGTTCGAGAACCTGGATGTGATCGCGAACAACAGTGCCTCGGCCATCGGTGGCGGTGGCACCCCGCGTGTGCCTCTGTCACCACCGATTAGCAACTAGATCTCACCCATCGCGAGAGCACGAACGGGGACGGCCATGCGGCCGTCCCCGTTTCATCCCCGCCGATACTGATCGGTGCTGAGAACGGGAACGAACCAGCAGCGTCCGAATTGCGTCAAGGTTCGCTCGTGTTAACCCCGTGGTTACAAACCACCGCCCATCTGCCGCTACGCTATCCGCATGACGTAACAGTCCGGGGTCAAGGACGTTTTTCAAGGTGGCGAAGTACGAGTTTGGAAATTGACAAGCACCAAGAGACCGTCAAATCTTGATTGTGGACTCCCCAACTGTTATGTTCGTGATGCAGTTCCTGCCCCGCCCCGTCTTGGACTGGCTGCTGCTTCGCGACCGATGTAAAGCGGTCAGCGCTTTTATGCACTCGAATGGATCGACATGCGAAGTATCGTGACGAGGGACGCCGAGATCGAATTTGCTCAGACGACCGACGCTGCCTCGCCGGGCGAAGCCGCATCGCGAGTTGAGTACCACGAGCTGGGTGGCTTCGCATACGCGCTGAAGGGCGCGCTCGACAAGCTCCTTGCCGCTGTGGCGATTCTCTTCCTGGCCATACCGCTCGCGGCGATCATCATCGCCATCAAGGTAACGTCCCCAGGGCCCGCGTTCATCAAGCAGGAGCGCGTCGGCCGGTTTGGACGTCCCTTCCAGTTCTACAAGTTCCGTTCTATGCGAGCCGATGCCGAGATGGTGCGCGACGAACTTGAGGATGACAATGATCACGACATCGATGTGCCGCTTATCTTCAAAATGCGCCATGACCCGCGCGTGACGAAGGTAGGCTCTTTTCTGCGCCGCACCAGTCTCGACGAGCTGCCGAACTTGTTCAACGTCCTGCGCGGGGAGATGAGCATCGTAGGTCCTCGCCCGCCCCTTCCCCGCGAAGTCGCACACTACACCGCATACCACATGCAGCGGCTCTCGACGACGCCTGGCATGACCGGCCTCTGGCAGATTCGCGGGCGTAGCGAGATCCCGTTTGATGAGATGGTCGAAATCGACCTTGAGTACATCCGCAACTGGTCGCTCGTCCTGGACGCCAAGATCATCGTAAAGACTCCGATCGCCGTGCTCGGCGGCAAAGGTGCGTGGTAAATTCGTCCTCCGGATCAGACATGCCACGGATTCTGCTGCGTTGTTTATCCTGACCCGGGTGGAGCCTTCTCCGCACACTAGTTCCGGACGGGTGGGAAATTGAACGAAGAGAGCCAATTACAGCTCGAGCGCTATCTGCAACTGGTGAACCGGCGCAAATGGGTGCTGGTCATACCAATTGTCCTTGCCGTGCTCGGCGCCGCACTGCTGAGCTTCATCCAGGACCCGGTGTATGTCGCGACGGCCACCGCGCGCGTCAGCGTCGCCGAGTCCGGCATCGACACGCAGGATCCCGGCGCTGCCGACCGCTTTCTCAACACCTACGCGGAGATCATCCAGACAAACACGTTCCTCGATCGCGTCATCGACGACCTCGGCCTCGAAGGCGATGACGCGAACCTCGATGGCCGCGTCACGACAACTCCTGTTGATGGCACAGAGCTCATCCGTGTCCAGGCGAAGGCATCAGATCCGGAGCAGGCCGCGGCGATCGCCAACGATGTCGCGAATCTTTTGCGCGATCCCGCCTTCATGGCGCAGTTCCTCACCGATTCCACGGCAGTGCTCAACACGCAGCTCGAGGCGACGGCGCAAACACTCGAAGATGAGCAGGCGCTGCTCGACAACCTCTTCGAAACCGGCGCGAGCCAGTCGCAGATAAGCACGCAGCAGGACATTGTCGACGCGACGCGCGCGTCCTACCAGACGTTACTCGCGCAGCGTGAGCAGGCCCTCGTGCGCCAGGGCCAGGCCGCGCGCGCCTTCAGCGTGATCGAAGCTGCCGAAGAGCCCGATGCACCAGTTAGCCCGCGGCTGTGGTTCAATCTCATGGCCGGGTTGCTCGCCGGTCTTGCCGTCGGTGTCGCGCTCTCGCTCATGCTCGAATACATCGACCCGACGCTGCGCGGGGTGCGCGACCTCGAAAGCGTCACGCGCCTTCCCGTCTTGGCATCTATCCCGTTCGGCATTCGCTGGAAGTACCCGCCGCCGCCGGTCTCACCTGATTACCGCTTGTTGGCGACGAAGCTCCGCACCGTCTTGCAGGCAAACGGCAACAAGAGCGTGCTGTTCACGTCCACGCGGCCCGAGGAAGGCAACACGACCGTTGCAACGTACGCCGCGATGGCAATGGCGCAGGCTGGCCTGCGGACGCTGCTGCTCGACGCGAACCTCAACCGGCCGGATCTCCACAAGCTCTTCAACGTGCCGATGACGCCCGGCCTCTACAACTTCATCTCCCAGAACGGCGTCCGGCCTGCGCTCCCTGTTGGCGAAGTAATCGACGACATTGTGCAAGAGTCGCCCGTTCCGCGCCTTAGCGTGCTGACCGCCGGCAATAAACTGAATGACCCTTCTGAGTTGCTGGCGTCTGCTGAAATGCGCGCGTTCCTCGATGTCGTCGAGGAACGATGGGATGTGGTTGTCATCGATGGCGCCGCGATGTCCTCCGGCGCCGGATCGGCCGTCATTGCACCTGTTGTCGGTGGTGTCGTGCTCGTCGCCGCCGAAGGCCAGGCAAGCAGTAACAGCGTTGAAGACACGGTCGGTGAGCTGGCGAGCCTCGGTGCGAACACACTCGGGCTGGTGTTCTGCAAGGCGACAGAAGCCTAGGCGCAAGAGCGTAAGCCTCAAGGGCTAAGGGCAAGGAAAGCAGTCTCAGATGACGGAAGCACGAAGGGTCGCGCGTAACAGTGCTGTCCAGCTTGCTGGTCGTGGCATCACGATCTTCATCTCGCTGGCGTCGCTGGCGATCCTTTCGCGCTATCTCGGTCCGACCGAGTTCGGCCAGTACGCCCTTATCATCGCATTCCTCACGCTTTTCAACATCAGCGACCTCGGCATAGCGACGATCGCTATCCGCCATCTCTCGACGACGGAACGCGATCCCGACGAGCTGATGGGCAACATCCTGACGATACGAGCCATTCTGGCCGTCGCATCGTCGATTCTGGTCATCGCTGCAGCATTCTTCTTCGAGAACCAGACGTACATTCGCGTTGCCGTGATGATCGCCGCGCTCTCGTTCCCGCTCACCATCTTCAGTGGCTCGTACAGCGCCACTTTCGCGGCGAACCTCCGCATGGAGTACGCCACACTCGGCAATATCGCCCAGGCCGTCGTCGGCCTCGTGGCGATGCTTTTTGTCGTGACGACCAACGGTGGTCTGCTACGGCTGATCATCGCCTACGACCTCGGTATTCTCGCGAACAGCCTCGTCTGCCTGTACTTCGCGCATCGGTTCGTGAAGCCGCGCTTCGATTTTGACCCGCACTATCTGCGGCAGGTCGTGCGCGAGGCTCTGCCGATCGGGCTGGCTGTGCTTGTCATTACGGCGTATGGCCGGATCGACATCGTGCTGCTCAAGTGGTTCACAAACAGCGAGACGGTCGGCTACTACAGCTTCGCCTACCGCGCCGTCGATCTGGCGTTCCCGTTGAGCTTCTTCTTCGTCGGATCTGTGTTCCCATTGCTCTCACAGCTGCATGCCGACGGGCAGAAGGAGCGGTTCCGTGCTCTCTACCAGCGCGCCCACGATGTACTGTCGTTCGGCGGCATGGTCGTGGTCACGATGCTGATCCTGTTCTCAGCGCCCATCGTCGAAGTCATCGGAGGCGCGGAATACACGGAGTCCGTTCGCGTACTGCAAGTTCTCGCGATGGCGATTGCGCTGATCTGGATCTCGAACCTCACGAACTACGGACTCATCGCAATTGGACGCCAGGGTGTCATGCTCTGGATCGCGCTGTTTGGACTGGCAATCAATCTCGCGTCTAACCTGATACTCATCCCGCTGTACGACAAGGAAGGAGCTGCTGCCGCGACCGTGGTCACGGAAGCGGCTGTGCTCGTCCCTGCGCTATTCATCCTGAGCCGCTACATCGGCGCCGCGCCCTCTTTCTGGGTGGCGGGCCGCTTGCTGCCTGTCGCGGGCGTCGCGAGCGTTGCCGTGTACGCGCTTCCGCTGCCGTGGGAGACCGAAGTCGTGCTCGCGATGGTGCTCTTTGGCGTTGGTGTGGCCGTTATGCGCATCTTCTCGCTGGACGATATTCGAGCGATCGTACAAAGACATCCTGAGGGGCCATCGGAGCCAACTCTCCAGCCTTCTACGGTCGAGGCGGTGACGCCACAGTGAGCACCCGTCGACGAATCGCCGTCTACTACAACGTTGGCTGGGGCGGGGGCCGCCGCTGGCTCTATGAGTGCATGTCGCGGTTGAGCGCATACCACGACCTCGATCTCTTCTCCGTCGATCGCGCACCGGACGTTCCGCACTATCCGGATGTCACCGAGTTCGCTGAACATGCCTACGCCGTGCCCTTCGCCGACTTGCCGCAGCGCACCGGTGTGCTGAAGCCCTTGAAGGGCGCGCAGATGTGGGCTGATCTCCTGCGCTTCGACCGCGCATCGAAGGCCGTCGCCGAGCGTATCGACGATGGCAATTACGACCTGATGTTCGCGAGTGTCGGCGGCTACACGGAAGCGCCGCTCCCGCTTCGCCACGCGAAGACGCAGAGCGCGTACTACTGCCACGAGCCGATGCGCATGCTGTACGAGCCTGTGGTGCCGCGCCCGTATGGCAACGGCCTCGCCCGAAAGCTGTGGCATCGATCGTTCTACGGAACAGTGGTGAAGCGCTGGGACCGCGAGGGCACACGGAATGCAGGCCTCGTCCTCACGAACTCCCGATACTGCCGCGACTACACGTTTCGCAGCTACGGCGTCGATTCCATCGTCAACTACCCCGGCGTCGATACCGACTCGTTTGTGCCTGGAGACGACGCGAAAGAGCCATTTGTCATAACGGTTGGCGAGCAACTCGCCACGAAGGGCTTCGACTGGTCCATTCGTGCGATCGGCGCCATCCCGAAGGCGAAGCGGCCGAGGCTTGTGTGGGTCGGTAACCGGACTCAGGGGCCAGAAGAACAGTACTTGCGCGCGGTCGCAACCGAGTGTGGCGTAACGCTCGACATGCGAGAGCGCACGCCGGATCCTGAACTGAAGCGGCTGCTCCGAACCGCCTCCGTGTTCCTGTACACGCCTCACCTGGAGCCATTCGGTCTCGCTCCCGTCGAAGCGATGGCCAGCGGCACACCCGTCGTGGCTGTCCGCGAAGCCGGCCCGGTTGAGACGGTCGTCGACGGCGAAACAGGGTTTCTCTGCGAGCGTGACCCGGCGGAACTCGGCGAAGCGCTCGCTCGTATCCTCGGAGACACTGCGCTTCGAGACCGCATGGGCGCCGCAGCACGTGAGCACGTCGTCGCGAACTTCACCTGGGACCGTTCCGTTGCCCAGTTGGCGAGCCTTCTTGGGGAAGAAACACCCACCAGCCTGTAACGCCACCGGCACAGCCTGCCGTTGTCAAGTAGAGGAGGATCGATGATTCCAGTATTCAAGCCGGCGGTGGGCGAAGAAGAGTGGTTGGCCTTGCGCGAGCCCATCATGCAGGGCTACCTCGGCCTCGGCCCAAAGACCAAGGAGTTCGAGGACAAGTTCGCCGCGTATGTCAGTGTCCCCCACGCTGTTGGATGCAACTCCGGCACGTCGGCGCTGGATCTCGCGTTTGCCGTCCTCGATCTCGATGGCGGTGAGGTGATCACGACATCGCTGACCTACGTCGCCACGAATCACTCGATTATCCGCACCGGCGGCGTGCCCGTGTTTGCCGACATCGAAGGCGACACCGGAAACATTCGCGTCGACGAGATCGAACGTTGCATCACACCCCGCACAAAGGCCATCTGCGTGGTCCACTACGCCGGGCATCCGGTGGACATGGATCCAATCATGGAACTCGCGGCCGCGCACAACCTGCCCGTTGTTCAGGACAGCGCGCACGCCTGTGGTTCACGTTACAAGGACCGGATGATTGGCTCGTTCGGGCCGATCAACACGTTCAGCTTCGACCCAGTGAAGAACCTCGCGACCGGCACCGGTGGCATGGTCACCGTCCTCGATCCCGAGATCGACGCCCGTATGCGCCGCCTGCGGTGGCTCGGCCACGCGCGCCCACCCGGAACACCCGCAGCGCCAGGCGAGGCAGAGTACTTTCACGAGACCGTCGAGATCGGCTACCGCCACCACATGAACGACCTCTCGGCAGCGATCGGCATCGTCCAACTCGGAAAGCTTGACCGCCACAACCAGCGCCGCCGCGACATCGCCGCGATGTACGACGCTGCGTTCACGGAGATCGACTGGCTCGAGACGCCCGTGACGAAGGACTACGCCTACACATCGCAGCACAAGTACGTCGTGCGCGTTGGTACCGAGTATCGCGATGACTTCATGGCGCACCTCAAGTCGAAGGACGTCGGCTGCCACGTGCACTTCGTACCGACGCACTTGCACGCCGCGTACAAGCCATACAGGACCGAACTGTTGCCGGTGACGGAAGTATTCTGGAAGCAGATCGTCAGCCTGCCGATGTTCCCGACACTGACGGAAGACGAGATCGCGCAGGTCATCGAAGCAGTGCGCTCGTACGCGCCACCGGCCAGCGCCGGCTCGGGCCGATCAGCATCGAGCGTGCTGGCATAGGCGTCGCGGACGAGCCGGACAGAGATAAAGGACGCCCCGCAACATGATCGAAGGCCGAGACATCGTCTGTGTGTCTTTCGTCACGTGGGACGACCACTGGGGAACATCGCAGCAGCTCATGAGTCGGCTCGCGAAGTCGAACCGCGTCTTCTTCGTCGATCAGCCGATCTCGCCACTGTCGTTTGTCACCGGCGTCCGTAAGCGGTCGGCCGTATGGCAGCAGTTCAAGCGCTGGCTGTCCGGCCCGCGCGTTGTTGCGCCGAACGTCTGGGCCGGCGCGCCACCCCCCGTCATCCCCTTCCGCACGAATACGATCATCAATCGCATGAACGCCGCCCTGATCCGGCGGTGGATGCGGACCTCGCTCAAGAAGCTCGGCTTTACCGATACCGTGTACTGGAACTTCGAGCCGGGCCTCCCTGGCCTGGCCGCCGGAGCGAAGCCCGCGCTCGCCGTCTTCCACTGTGTCGACGACTTCTCTGCGATCCCGTATTGGTGGCACAACTCCGGCAACCAGATGGGCCTCGAAGAGGCATGCTGTAAGGAGTCCGATGTCGTCGTCTGCACGGGGCGTAATCTCGTCGAGTCCCGGCGCAAGTTCAACGCCAACATCCACTTCGTACCCGAAGGCGCGGACGTGCAAGCGTTCGCGGCGGCCGCTGCCGGTGAGGTACCCCCGCCCGCATCGATGGCAGCCCTTCCCGGTCGCATCATCGGCTACGTTGGCGTCATCGACTTTCGCCTAGATGTGCCCCTCATCGAGTTCATGGCGTCGAAGCATCCGGAATGGTCGTTTGCGCTCGTTGGCCCTGTAAAGGGCGATACGATGGATCTCGCCGGTCTGCGAGCGCTGTCCAACGTCCACTTCCTCGGCCGCCAGCAACTCGACGACGTGCCCGCATTTGTGAAG
Organism: Dehalococcoidia bacterium; assembly: GCA_021731085.1. Classification (GTDB taxonomy): domain Bacteria; phylum Chloroflexota; class Dehalococcoidia; order DSTF01; family JACRBR01; genus JACRBR01. The sequence goes on along the minus strand of JAKFYB010000014.1, from coordinate 97,830 downwards.
GCGATGGACGTCACCCTAATCCCGTACGTCCTCAACGACTACACGCACCACATCTTCCCGCTGAAGCTGTACGAGTACATGGCCGCCGGCAAGCCCATCGTCTCTTCGGCAATGTCCGAGATGCTGCACTACGAAGGCGATGAGATGGCCATTGGCCGTACGCCGGAGGACTTCCTCGCGAAGGTCGAAGCCGCTATCGCCGAGGACTCGCCCGAGCGACAGGCGGCCCGAATCGCCAAAGCCAGCACGGAGTCCTGGGACGCGCGCGTCGAAGAGGTGTCCGAGATCCTGGAGCCGCTGCTCCGAGGCCGAGCTGTGCACCGAGCTCCCGCTGTCGTTTCTCCAACGTCGTCCGCGGCAGGTGGCTGATGGCAGTCGAACTACAAGCCCCGATCCCGTCGCAGCAGCGGTTTCGCGCGCCGTCGTGGTTCCGCCGCAGCACGGATCTATGGCTGGCCCTCGCCATGGGCGCCATCGTCGGGGTGCTCATCTTCTCGCTGCCAATGCAGGCCGCGCTCGCGACCGCAGTAGTCGGCGCTTTCGTCCTGACGATGTTCGTCGATACGCGTGTCGCGTTGCTCACGCTGCTGCTCGTGCGCGCGTCCGTCGATGTGTTCGCCACCGTGCCGCTTCTGAGCGCCGGCGGCGGCATCAATCCCAACGCCCTCATGTCACTGCTCGTGATCGGCCTCGGCATCGCGCACATCGCTATGAACAGAGTCGCCCTTCGGCGCATTCCGCTCGTCACGCCGTTCGGCATCTTCGTCATCGTGACGCTTCTCGGTGTTGGACTCGCGCCGAACAAGGCCGAGGCGATGGAGGACTGGCTCCGCATCATCAGCGCCTTCCTCATCTATGTCATGGTCGTCGATCTGATGCGCACGGAGCGCGAACGCCGCTGGCTGCTGCGTGTCATCGTGCTGTCGGCCATCATTCCGCTATCCGTAGGGCTCTACCAGTTCTTCGCGGATACGGGCGACCACTCAACACCCGGTCTGAACCGTATTCTCGGGACCTTCGTCCACCCATCGCCGTACGCGTTCTATCTCGCCCAGATATTCCCGCTCGCCCTCGTGCTGTTCATCCACGCCCAGTCGCGCATCGCTCGCCTCGGCCTCGGCCTGATGATCCCCCTCATGGCCTTCAGCATCTACGCCACACAAACACGCGGCGCATGGATCGGCCTCGTAGTGATGGTAGCCGTGTTCATGTGGTTCCGCGCCCGCTGGACACTGATACTCATTCCGGTCGTGCTCGCCGCCGCGTATGTAGGCGACCCCGGCGTCCGCAACCGCATCGCGGAAGCAACGGCCGGCAGCTGCGAGAGCGAGACGTACTGCCAGTCATCCGTGCTCTGGCGCACGAAGCAGTGGCAGGCAGCCTCTGACATCGCGTCACTGCCGCAGCTTGTGACCGTCGGCGCCGGTCAGCGCGCCGTGTACGTCACGCTCGGCGAATTCACGCACAACGAATATGTGCGACTCATCGTCGAAACAGGCCTGATCGGCTTCGGCGCTACGGTCGTCCTCTATGTCAGTCTCTTCAACATCACCAGACGTGGTTATCGCGACGCAGACAGCGAGTACAAACGCGACGTCATGCTTGCGTTCCTGATGGCCCTCGCAGCGCGTGTCGTCATGTCCGGCGCGGACAACCTTCTCGTTATCACCGTCATCGAGTGGTACTTCTGGGCCTTTGCGGCCGTAGTTGTCGTTGAGAGCGGTGCCTACGATCGCTTTGCGCATATCCAGGACGATCGTCGCAAGATGCACGGCCCCTCGGGGCCAGTGAAGCGCACCGTCATCATCGACGCCCCTGCGCCATGAGAATTCTCGTCACCAACAAGTTCTTCTACGACCACGGCGGGCCAGAGAGCGTGCTGTTCGCCCAGCGTGACGCTTTGCAGTCGGCAGGGCACGACATCATCGACTTCTCGATGCAAGACCCGCTCAACCGCCCGAGCGCATACGCCAAGTACTTCGCGCCGAACATGGATCTGAAGTCCGTGCGCCCGACGCCCGCATCCCTGAAGACCGCATGGCGCTTTCTCGATTCCAAACCAGCTGCCGACAACATGCGGCGCCTATTGCGCGACCATCGACCCGACATCGCCCACCTCCACAGCATCAACCACCAGCTGACGCCGTCGATCCTGCGCGTGCTGCGGGAAGAGCGCGTGCCGGTCGTGATGACACTGCATGATTATAAGCTCGTTTGTCCCGCGTACACGATGCTCGCTGACGGTCGCATCTGCGAGAGCTGTTCGGGCGCGAAGTTCTATCGCGCCGTGACGACGAACTGCCGCGGCCGCGCGCGCTCGCCGCTGCTTGCTGCCGAGTCGTACCTCCAGCACCGCCTGCGCCGCTCGTACGATGATGTCGCCTTGTTCCTTTCGCCCAGCCAGTTCCTCGCCGACAAGTTTCGCGAAATGGGGTTCAAGCACCGCATCGAGGTCCTCGCGAACCCCGCATCGCCGCCAGTGTTCACAGGTGAGGTCGCGCGCGGCAAGCACCTCCTGTTCGTCGGGCGCGCTGTGCCCGAGAAGGGACTCCGCACACTCTGCGCGGCGGCGTTGCGTTCCGGTGTGCACGTGAAGATCGCCGGCGATGGCCCGCAGTTGCCCGAACTTCAGACGGACTTCGGCCACTATCCAAACATTGAGTTCGTCGGCCGCGTCGCGCCCGAGAAAGCGCAGCGCATGATGGCCGAAGCGACAACCGTCCTCGTCCCGTCAGAGTGGTACGAAAACCAGCCGATGGTCATCCTCGAAGCGTTCGCACAGGGCACGCCGGTCATCGCGACGGATCTCGGCGGCAACCCGGAGCTTGTTCGAGAGGGCGACACCGGCGCGCTCTATCCGGCGGGCGATGTCGCAGCTCTGGCAGAGCGCATGAAGCACGCGCTGTCGCACCCGGATGAGATGTTGGCGTTGGGAGGCAGGGCACGCGAGTTTGTAACGCAGTTCTCGCTGGAAGCGCACATCAAAGGCCTACAAAGCATCTTCACCCGAGTCATCAGCGAGCACGGACAGCGGCTGCAGGAGCGGGTCTAGCTCCACTCGTAGAAGCGCTCGCCGCCGGCCTTCTCCTCGATCCGTCGTCCGGTCTTGGAGCACGCGACGAACAGCTTCTCGTACGCGTCGACGACCTGCTTCCAGGTGTAGCCCTTGCGGATACGCTCCGGCGCGATGTCACGAAACCGCTGCGCCATGGCAGGGTCGCCATCGAGCTGTTGTAGTTTGCGCTGTAGGTCCTCCACGTCGTCGAACATGATGCCGTACATCGTGCCGTCCTGGCCCTGCATCACCTCGCGATTGAACGCGACGTTGTAGGCGACGATGCAGTTGCCGTACCCGAGCGCCTTCAGCAGCGATGGGTTCGTACCGCCGACACTGTGGCCGTGCAAGTAGGCGTAGCAGTTCGCATGCAGTTCCTTTACGTGGTCGTAGTTGCCGACGTGGCCGAGGAACTTCACGCGCGGCCCGGCGCTCGCTTTCAGCTTCTCGACCCATTCGCTCTTGTAGTTGGCGTCGCCGGCGATCGCAAGCACCCGGTCGGTCTGCGTGCGGTTGAAGGCGTCGACGATCACGTCGGCGTTGTTTTCGGGCACGAAGCGGCTTGCGATGAGGTAATAGCCCTGCGGCTCAAGGCCATATTGCCGCACGACGGATGGATCCTTCGAACCCTCGATCTCGGCGCCGTACGGGATGAATACCGACCCGCGCTTGAAGTTGTCTTCGTAGTACGTCTGCATCTGCAGCGAGTCGCTGACCAAGGCCTGTCCCGTCAGCACGGAGATGCGCGCGCCGAGCTTAAAGTACCGGCGCGCGTTCTTGCCCCACTTCGAGCGCTCCCAGTCGAGACCGTCGGTGTTGATGACGATCTTCTTGCGCAGCAGCCACGGCAGCAGCGTGTGCGGCGCACTCGGCAGCGTGTGGACGTAGATGACGTCGTAGCCTCGGAGCGACTTCAGCGTCGCGAGCGAGGCGTGGATGAACTGACCGGCCACCTTGTGCTCGATCGTTGGCAGGAAGACGCGGTGGACGCCCTGATAGTACGGGTCGCGCTCGTCCTTCTTGTACGAGCCAGAGCGGCAGAACACCGTCACGTCGTGACCGCGCTCGACGAGGGCGGGCCCAAGGTACTTGATGAATTCCTCACCGCCGCCGTACGTGTGCGGAATGCCCCGCAGGCCGATCATTGCGACCCGCAGGCCGTCCTTGCCTCGCTCAGCCATGAGGTTCCACTCTCCAGATTCTGCGTTGTCGCTGCATTGTCAAGAAGGTATCGGCCATTCGACCCCGTTCGAAAAGCCGTTGGTGCGTATGAGATCGGACCATTCTACCGGCTGCCGTCGCCGTGGCATCGGGAAGCCCGTCCGTGTCAAGGAATTACGGTGCGCATACAACCTACTCTGGTAGAATCAGGTTTGAAACGCCAACCCCCGCCCGGCGTTTGTCTACCTGAAGGAACCTAAGAAACGTGTACGCACGGCTATCGCGCCTGACCGGCGGGATTCTGGCTGTCGTGCTCCATTGGCAAGCGCGAAAGGAACGGTTGAATGAGCGGCAGGCTGATCTGTGTGACGGGCGGGGCGGGATACATCGGCGTGAACCTCGTCGAGCAGCTTGCGGCGCAAGGCGAGCGGGTGCGGGTCATCGACCGGTTCTTCTGGGGCAAGATGGGCCTAGATGAGATCCCGAACGTCGAACTGATCTCGCGGGACGTGCGTGAGCTCCAGGACGGCGACCTCGATGGCGTCGACACCGTCTGCCACCTCGCCGGCCTCTCGAACGACCCCACAGCCGACCTCGACCCCAACGCCAACTGGCAGATGAACACCATCGCCACGAAGGAACTCGCTGACGCCGCGATCCGCATGGGCGTCCGCCGCATCACCTTCGGCTCCAGCGGCAGCATCTACGACGGCGCCGGCTCCGAGGAGATCCTCGACGAGGACGCGACCGTCGCGCCCCTCGGCCCGTACTCGGAATCCAAGTTCGCGGCAGAGAAGGCCCTGCTCGATGTGCAGGACAAGATCGAGGTCATCTTGCTGCGACAGGGCACCGTCGGCGGTTACAGCCGCCGCATGCGCTACGACCTCGTCGTCAACACGTTCCTCAAGGACGCGCTGCTCAAGAAGCGGCTCTTCCTCCACGAAGGCGGCTTCATGTACCGGCCGCTCGCCGACGTGCAGGACATCGCGACGGCGCACGTCGTGTGTCTCGATGCGCCGTCCGACAAAGTTGGTGGCAAGGTGCTGAACGTCGTCCAGGACAACTACCAGGTGAAGCAGCTCGCCGAGGTCATCGCCGAGGCTGTCCACCCAATCGTCGGCGACATCGAACTCTTGCACGCGCCCGCCACCGGTCGCATCCGCGACTACCGCGCCTCCAACGAGCGCATGACGGCCGCCACCGGCTTCACGCCGCAGCGCACGCCCGTCGACAGCGTCAATAGCGTGCTCGAGCACATCGGTGAGGTCGACCCGCAGGAGCTAACGCACCCGCGCCACTACAACCTGCGCTGGATGCAGATTCTCACCGAGGTTCACGAACTGCAGCGGTCGTACGAGCGGGTTTTCTAGAGCACCCCAACGTTTTCGCAGGATTGAGTAGGGACGTAGCATGAGCTGCGTCCCTATATCGTACACGGCTACATGCTGCTCGACTCTGCTGCGCGGAGTTGGCTTCGTCGATGCCGCCAGAACGTCACGCCTAGCAGTAACGGGATCCCGACGATCGGCACGAAGAGCGTGAGGCCAACAGTGATCGCACGTAGAACAACAGGCCAGTCAGGAGTGAATCGATAGCTGGCGTACGCCGCGACCACGAGGACGAAGGCGGCGGCGCCGTACACTCGTGCGCCGTTGATCAGGAACGCGCCGAAAATTGTAAGCGCGAAGACGGCGATAACATCGCTTCTCTTGAGACCGCTCATCAACCCTGACGTTCCCGTCGGAACACCGCCTCCTGCGCGACCGACGCTACGTGTACGCCGTCCTGTGTGTAGAACTGCCGGTACGACAGCGCGCGCGCCGAGTGCGCGACCGGATTCTCCGTCACCATCAGCAGCCAGCCGTCCCAGCGCGTGGGGCGGTGGATCCAGATCGCATGGTCGAGGCTCGCCGACGCTTTACCGGACATGCCCTCCCAGCCGTAGCGGCGCTCGATGCCCGCAAACGAGCCTGCGTCGCTGATGTAGACGAGCGCGGCGGAGTGTATCGCCGGGTCGTCCGGCAGCGGCGCGCGCACGCGTCCCCACTCCTGCACCGTGGTCGAGTCGCCGGGCCTGGCGACTTCGTCGGGGTGGTGATCGAGCCGCCATTCGAACGGCCCGAGCGGCCAGAGCGTGCCGTCCTTGTTCGGGTAGGCGATGCGCGCGTCCTGCAGCGTCTCCGGGTCGGGCGCGACCGGCATAGCCTCCTGGTGCGAGATGCCGTCCTCTGGATGCACGAACGACACCGTGACGTCGCAAATAGGCACACCCTCCTGCCGCACGAGCACGCGTCGCGCCGTGAACGTCCGTCCGTCGCGCACCCGCTCGACGCTGTACTCGATCTGCGCGTCCGGACGCCCCGCGCGCAGGAAGTACGCGTGCAGCGAATGCAGCGTCGGGTCAGGCGCCGTCCGTCCGGCCGCCAGCGCCGCCTGCCCGATCACCTGCCCGCCGAACAACCGCCCTTCGCTGCGATCGGGCTGTCCCACGAACCAATCATGCCCGACGCGTTCGACATCGAGGTTCCGCACAAACTGTGCGACTGCGTCCTTGACCACCTGATCTTCTAGTGCGACCTCTGACATCCGACCTCTGACTTCCATCATCCAGTTCTGCTAGCCGCCCTGGTTGAACACCGGCTCGCGCTTAGCAAGGAACGCTTGCACGGCTTCCTTGTGGTCGGGCTCTGTCTGGCGCTCGCGGATGCTGTAGGACTCTTGCGTGACGACCTTGCGCAGATCCGGCTCCGTGACGTGGGCGTGGATCATGCGCTTCGCGGCCCAGACAGCGTCGTGCGGGTTCGCGGCGATCTCCTCCGCGAGCTTCATCGCTTCCGGCAGCAACTGCTCCGGCTCGACGATGCGGTCGACGATGCCGCGGGCGAGGGCCTCCTGCGCGTCGATGATCCGGCCGGTGAGTGTCATGAAGAGCGCGTTCGGCAGGCCGGTGACGAGCGGCAGGTAGTGCGTGCTGCCGCACTCGGGCGTCAGACCCACTTTCACGAAGCGCGCCGAGAAGCGCGCGGCGGTCGATGCGATGCGGATGTCGCACGCCAGCGTGAACGTTAGGCCGACGCCGACGCTGGCGCCGTTGACGGCGCAGATCGTCGGCTTGCTGCGAGCGAGCGTGATCGGCACTTCCGGCGAGCCGCCTTCGTACAGCAGCTTCGATGGCCGCTTGCCCTCGCCCATCGCCTTGATGCCGTCGTTGAAGCCGCCGATGTCGGCACCCGCGCAGAATCCGCGTCCAGCGCCGGTGATGACGATGCAGCCGACGGCCGGGTCCGCGGAGGCGACGTTGATCGCCTCGATGAACTCATTCTCCATCCGTGCCGTCCAGGCGTTGAGGCGCTCGGGGCGGTTGAGGGTTATGAGGACGACGGATCCTCGGTTCTCGTACAGGATGTGCTCGTATTCAGACATGCGTTCGCTCCGTTCGCGTCAGGAAATAAGATTCTCAACGATTTTCACAGATCACGGAGTGAGTGTCGATTCCGGTCGCCTGTTAGGATCCCGGGATGGGCAAAGCACTCGACAAGCTCCTGAGCATTGCAAGCAACGGCCTCTGGACCGAACGAGCCAGAAGGCGGTTGACGCCCGGAGACTGGGACACATCCGACCTTGAGGATCTACTCAATCGGCGGAACGGCTTCTATGCATTCGAGAGCGCACTCCATGTTCTGCCTTGGGAATCCGACGGCGTGATGGATATCTCTCGCTGGAACAACGCGGAACTCTGGAAAGCCGGGTACGACGGTGCTGCCGATGGCCTCCTGTGCTTCGCGGAGAACGCGTTCGGTGATCAGTTCTGCCTTTCGGAGTTGGGGATCATTCGCTTCGATCCTGAAACCACTGCGACGAGTCTAATGGCTCGTCGCTCGAGGAGTGGGCCGCAGTCATTCTCGAAAACGACCGGTGGCAGACGGCTTGGCCAGTGGCCCATGACTGGCAAGTTGCGAACGGGCCGTTGCCCGTTGGCAAGCGCCTCGTACCGGTGATTCCGTTCATCCTTGGCGGCGAGTTCTCGGTCGACAACCTCGTCGCCTTGGATGCTGTCGAAGGAATGCGTGTGCGATCCAACATGTGGCGTCAGACTCGCGGTTACCCGCCCGGTACCAGAGTTAAGGTTGTTGTAGCGGACGACCCTCAGACCTGACCTCTGACTTCGGACCTCCGTATACTGACACCCATGCCTGATCCCGAACGCCTGATCCTGATCGACGGCCATAGCCTCATATACCGCTCCTTCTTCGCGTTCCAGGGGAGCCGGAACCAGGGGGCGGTGGAGTTCACCGTGCGGCGCACGGGTGAGATCGTGACGGCGGTGTACGGCTTCACCAGCGTCTTCTTGAGCATCCTCGACGACCTCAAGCCGGAGTACGCGGCGATCGCGCTCGATGCGCCGGCGAAGACGTTCCGGCACGAGAAGGACGCGACGTACAAGGCGACGCGCTCGGCGATGCCGGATGAACTCAAGCGCCAGTCCGTCCGCATCCGCGAGGTGATCGACGCCTTCAACATGCCGACGTTCGAGGTGCCCGGCTTCGAGGCGGACGACGTGATCGGCACGCTCGCGAAGCAGGCGAAGGCGCAGGGCGTCCCCGTCACGATCGTCACGCTCGACACCGACCTGCTCCAGCTCGTCGAAGAGGGCGTCGACTGCTATCTCTATCGCCCGTACATGAAGGGCCAGCAGGCGATCACCTACGACGTCGCCGGCGTCGTCGAACGCTATGGGTTCGGGCCTGAGCTTATCCCCGACTTCAAGGGGCTCAAGGGCGATGCGTCCGACAACATCCCGGGCGTCCCCGGCATCGGCGACAAGACGGCGACGAAGCTGATCGTGGACTACGGCAGTGTCGAGGACATCTTCGCGAAGATCGCTGACATGAAGCCCGACAAGCTGCGCGAAAAGCTCATCGAGCACGAACCGCAGGCGCGCTTCAGCAAGGAGATGGCGACGATCACGCGAGAAGCCCCGCGCGAGCTGGATCTCGCGTCGTGCAAACTCACCGGTTTCGACCGCGCGCATGTCGAGGAAGTCTTCCACTCGCTCGAATTCCGCAGTCTGGTTCCTCGTATCCCGGCCTCCCTCGGCAGCGACCAGGAAAACGGAGGACGTGCGCCCTCGCCCGTCAAAACGACGGCCAAGACGAAACCCCCGGCGACGATGACCTACACGACGATCACGACGAAGAAGGATCTTGCCGCGCTGATCAAGGAAGCGAAAGCCGCAAAGCGGTTCGCGATCCACGTCGAGAACAGCGACAGCAACGGCATGCGCGGCCTCATCGTCGGCATCAGCATCGCCACGAAGTGCGGCACTGCCTCATACATCCCGCTCGGCCACAACCCCGGGCTAGAAGGCGCGCCACAGCTCGCGCTCGACGACGTGCTCGCCGCGCTCAAGCCACTGCTCGAGGACGAGAAGGTGCACAAGGTCACGCACAACGGCCACTTCGACTTCCTCGTCTTCGCCAACCACGGCATCACGATGCGAGGGATGCGTTTTGACACGCTGATCGCGGTCTACCTGCTGGGCGAGTCGAACATGTCGATACAGGCGCTCGCTTTCGACCGGCTCAAGATGAAGATCCCGCTGCTCATCGACATCATCGGCCGGGCCGGCAAGAAGCAGCTCACGATGTCCGCCATCACAACCGACGTCGCTGCGGACTACGGCTGCCGCCAGGCAGACGCACAGTTGCAGGCGGCCGACATCCTCGCGGGCGAACTGAAGGCGCGGAACCTATGGCCGCTGTTCGACGACGTGGAGATGCCGCTGATGTCGGTACTGTCTCGGATGGAGCTGACGGGCGTCGCCGTCGATCCGGATCCATTGGTGGCAATGTCTCGCGAGATGCAGGATGAGCTGCAGGACATCGAACGTGAAATCTTCGCCGACGTCGGGCACGAGTTCAACATCGGCTCCCCGCAGCAGCTTTCGACTGTGCTGTTCGACGAGCTAGGCCTGCCAAAGACGCGCAAGACGAAGCTCGGCTACACGACGGACGCGATCTCGATGGACCAGCTGCGCGGCGTGCATCCCGTCATCGAAGGCATCCTCCGCTACCGCGCGATCTCGAAGCTCAAGGGCACGTACGTCGACGCGCTACCCGCGCTCATCAACCCGAAGACGAAGCGCATCCACACGACCTTTAACCAGGCGACAGCCGCGACCGGCCGCCTCTCGTCGAATGACCCTAACCTCCAGAACATCCCCGTGCGCACGGGCTACGGCAACCGCATCCGCAGCGCCTTCATCGCGCGGGACATCGGTAAGCAGCCGATGCTGCTGGCGGCCGACTACTCGCAGGTCGAGCTGCGGATCATGGCACATCTGTCACGCGATCCGGCGCTGATCGAGTCGTTCACAAACGACGAGGACATCCACGCGGCGACGGCAGCGAACGTCTTCGGCGTGCCGTTCGACGAGGTCACGTCGGAGCAGCGGCGGCGTGCGAAGGTCTTCAACTTCGGCGTGTTGTACGGCCTCAGCGAGTACGGCCTCTCGACGAAGGAGCGCATTCCGCGAGAAGAGGCGGCGATGTTCATCAAGCGCTACTTCGAGAAATACCCCATGGTCGCGAAGTGGCGCGACGAGACGATGGCGAAGTGCAAGAAGGACGGCTACGTCGAGACGCTGATGGGCCGCCGCCGCTACATCCCCGAGATCAAGTCGCCGAACTTCCAGATCCGGGCGTCGGGCGAACGTATGGCGATCAACATGCCGGTGCAGGGCAGCGCGAGCGACATCATCAAGGTCGCGATGAACCGCATCGATGAAGAGACGGCGGAGCGCGGCCTGCAGTCGCGCATGATCCTGCAGGTCCACGACGAACTGATATTCGAGGGCCCGCGCGCCGAGATCGACGAGATCCGCGACCTCTGCCTGCGCGTGATGCCGAAGTCGCTCGACATGGTGGTGCCGCTGAAGATCGACATCAAGACCGGCACGTCGTGGGGGGAACTAGAGGTCGCCCGCGGCCCGCTATTGTCGGAGGCGGAAGCGGATCTAGCGTTTGCGGAGACTGCGTAACGTGGCCATCTCAGATGAAGATCTGGTCGCGTACGTTGACGCGGACGATGGCGAATCCTTCTTCGATCTCGTCGTCGAAACGTTCATGCAAAGCGGCCTGAGTTGGGACCACATACCCGATCCAACCGTCGATGAGTGCCTGCCCAAGTTCACCGAAATCGTCCGCGATACAAGCCCGGCGCAGTTACCACTCGACGAGGCTATTGAATCGGCGTGCATTGAAACGGCTTCAGACTGGCTCTTTCAACGTGTGAATGGCGCGCTGACCGATCCCAAACCCAACTGGTCTGTATGGCTCAGCGGCAGCCGTCGTGGGGCGGCACCGGCGCTTGTCTCCGGTGGTAACTCATGTGCGAAAGCCGTCCAGATGCGAATCGAACTAAGAAGAGAAGACCCCTTGGAGATTGGCGTTTATCCGGACGGACAAGCTCCGTGGCAAACGAACTCGATGCCGCGTTCAGGACTGCATCGTGCGAATTGATCGCGCTCGCCAAGTTGTCCACGCGTACGTGGCGGCGGCGCAAGCGGAAACGCCTGGGTTCGCGGGCGCGTACTTCGCCGGCTCCATCACCACACTCCCTGACGACGCCGAACTCCCGCCGACATCCGACATCGACATCTGGATCGTCACCGACAGCGCGACGCCGCCCGAGAAGCTCGGCAAGATCGCGTACGACGAGCTGATTCTGGATGTGTCGCACACGACGCTGGAGGCGCTGGGGCCGGTAGAGCGCGTGCTTGCTGACTATCACGTCGCGCCGGCGTTTCGCGCGAATAACATCATCGCTGACCCGACGGGCGCGCTGACGGCGCTGCAGGCCGCGGTCGAGCATGACTTCGCGAAACGCGAGTGGGTGCTGAAGAGGGTTGCCAGCGCGCGGGCCAACATCCTGCATCACGCGGGCACGCTCTCGGAATCACGGCCGTTTCACGCGCAGGTGACGAGCTGGCTCTTCGCGACCGGCTGCACGACGCACATGCTGCTCGCCGCCGGGCTGCGCAATCCCACCATCCGAAAACGCTACGCCGCCGCTCACGACCTCCTCGCCGATCACAACAGCCTCGACGTGGACGAGACGCTGCTCGAGATGCTCGGCTGCCACGACATGACGCCGGAGCGCGCCACATACCACCTCGAAGCGATGACCCTCGCCTTCGACGCAGCGAAGTCCGTCATCGAAACACCGACACCCTTCGCCAACGATATCACCGACATGGCCCGCGCGATCGCCATCGACGGCAGCCGCGAGCTCATCGACGCAGGTCTGCATCGTGAGGCTATGTTCTGGATCGCTGCCACCTACGCCCGCTGCATGAACGTCCTCGAGACAGACGCCCCCGACGAAGCACATCGCTACCAGGAAGGCTTCCGCGCGCTCGCGTTCGATCTCGGCGTGCCTACACTCGCGGACATGGAAAGGTGTGTGGAACAGGTGAAGGTCTCGCTACCTTGGCTAGAAGCCGTTTGCGCAGAGATCATGAAGAGTACGTCGGAAGTCGAGGACTGATCCTTCGAACCCTATCAGAAGCACCTCTGCGTCTCTGCGTTGAATTCGCTCGGGCTCCTAGGTCAGAACCCCGGGAGCCGAATCCCAAAGCCGGTCCGCAGCGATGGCCACGACGTACCCAACGACGAGCAGCAACCCGAAGACCGCGTGGAGTTGCACGTTCTTGCCCATCGTCGCCATGAGCTTGTACGGGCTCGTGTAGTACGCCCGTATCCCGCGATAGATCTCAAACACCAGCGGTAAAGCCAGCAACGCGAGCAGCGTCGGCGCTGGAAGCACGCCTGTGACAACACCCCCGACCAGCGCAGCGAACGCAGCCAGCGCCGACATCAGGAACATCGTAGTCACCGTCGACCGGCTCCACCGCACGACGAGCGTCCGCTTGCCGACGGCTGCGTCGGACATCGCATCCGGAATCTCGTTTACATAAAGGATCAGTGCGATAAGAATGGCGACTGGCAACGAAGCGACGAAGGGCTCCCACGCCAGCGCGCCCGTTTGCACCACGTAGGCGCCCAGCACCATGATCGGGCCGAACCCCAGCGCCGTGGTGATCTCACCCAGTCCGCGATGCACCAGCTTCAGCGGCGGCGCCGTGTAGAACACGCTGAGCAACAGACCCGCGATGCCAATCGCAAGCAAGGCAGGCGACCACGCAACAACCAACAGAATGAGGCCTACGCTGATGCCGACCGCGTACGCGGCGATGCTGATCGCCTGCATCTGCGATAGCGACACCAGTCCGTACTGGATCACGCGCGACCCGCCTGAGAACTGCGTCGGATTCACGTTCGCATCATCCGCGCCGGACAACGAATCGAACACATCGTTCGCGACATTCAGCCCGATGTGGATCGCCGCGCCGCCGACGATTGTTAGCAGCGCCAACCACCAGTTGAACGACCCGTGGTAAGCCGCAACGAGAATCCCCAGCAGCACCGGCACGAACGTCGCGGTCAGGAACGGTAGCCGCGTCGCGAGGATGAACGTCCAGGCAGCCGACAAGCGTGGCTTCACCTCGCGCCCCTGCTCCTCGGACAGCGCCAGCATGTACTGCTGCGCCTGTGCGTTCGACCGCTCCGAGTACTCGAAGAACGGCACGTCGGCCTCATCCCAGCCCCAAGCCCGCGTCGGCGTCAGGACGATCGCGTCGCCATCACGAGAAACAGTGCCCGAGAGCGACACGTAGCGCCGTTCGTCGTAGCCCGTGCCCGGCTGTGGGCGGATGTGGCTCGCCGTCGCGTTCACGACGCGGTCCGTCGGCACCGCGAGGCCCGTTGGATCGACTACAACCACGCCGCATGCCTCATCGCCGCGAAACGTCGCGGCGGTCTGTGTTGGATAGCCATCGTCATCCACCCAGGACAGCACGATGTGTGGATAGGATCCGAGCTTGGCGAAGAGAGCGGCGTCGATGTTCATGCTGCCCTTCATGCCGCCACCTCCTGCAGCTCGCGCACTTGCGGCGGCTTCGACGTGTCGCCGTCCTCCCACCAGAGCACCCGCCGCGGTGTGATCTCGATCATCGAGCGCTCGAAAAACAGCGGCAGCGCCACCCGCTTGCCGAGAAAGAAATCGATGCCCGGCTCTTTGGCCCGCCACAGTTGCAGCACACGCTCCCACGACGTGTGTATGTCGTCCTCGATGATGCGCGCGTCGCCCTGGATCGTGCATCGCGCCATCAGTCCGCCGACTGCCACCGGATCCGTGATAGAGAAGCTCACGCGGGGATTGCGCTTGATGCGCTCCAGTTTCTTCGAGAACAGAACGCTCGAAGTCATGTAGACGCGTTCCCCATCCCACAGCGGAATCAGTGGATGCACGACAGGCTCGCCGTTCGCCTTCAGGACGACGAGTTCGGCGACCAGCGCGCTTTCCAGCAGCTTTTCGACTGTGTTAGGCATCATGCCCATGCCAACCTCCGCTTGTTACGTATTTCACGAATACATTACGACGCCTTCCAGCCTGCCGATCAAGGACAAACCGTGCCGGATATGCACCCGCAGAATCGTCGAGATCGCGCAGGTTGCTGACCGGCTGACAAGCTGACACGCTGACGGCTGATATGCCCGAACTCCCGGAAGTCGAAACGGTGCGCCGTGACCTCGAAGCGCGCGTTATCGGGCGGACGATCACGTCGTGCTTCGTCTCCGAGGACGCGCCACGCCTCGTGCAACTCATCACGCGTGAGTCGTTCTGCGAATCGCTGACGGGCCGAACGATCGTGGGCCTCCGCCGACGAGGCAAGTACCTCATCGTCGATCTCGACGACGAACGCGCTTGGGTCATCCATCGCCGTATGTCCGGCAACATCCTCTATCGCACGCCCGACGACCCACCCGACGAATGGGTTCGCGCCAGCTTCGGCCTGGATGATGGTCAAGAACTGCGTTGGACGGATCTGCGCAAGTTCGGCACGATGTGGCTCGTCGAGGATGCGACGATGGTGATGGAGTCCCTCGGCCCGGAGCCGCTCGAGGCCGAGTTCACGCCCGTCGTCCTCCGCGCGCGTGCTAGGAAGCGCAGCATCCCCATCAAGTCACTCTTGCTCGATCAGACGGTCGTCGCGGGCATCGGCAACCTCTACGGCGACGAAGCGCTCTGGTACGCGCAGGTACATCCGCTGCGCCCCGCCAACAAGCTCAAGCCCGACGACTGGCGCCGCCTCCACACGGGCATTGTGAAGGCGCTCCAGCTTGGCATCGCCGCCCGCGGCAGCAGCCTTGGGTCAACGCTCCGCGACCACATCAACGTCGACGGCAACCCCGGCGAGAACCAGACGACCGTCCGCGCCTACGGCCGTGACGGTGAGCCCTGCTACCGCTGCGCCACCCTCATGCGCCGCATCATCGTCGGCGGACGTAGCAGCGTCTTCTGCCCCAAATGCCAGCCCGCCCCGCGCGGCACGGCGAAGAAGATGGCGGTGAAACGCAAGTCAAAGGGCAAACTGCACGCGAAGCCCGCCGCTTGACTTCCCACAACCAAGGCGCGAGCCTGAACCCATGCCCGACAGCAGCAGTGGCCGGAGCATCGAAGAGACCTGCCGCGACTGCGGTAAGCCCCTCTCGTTCCACGTAGGCGAAACTCACGCCGTCCGCTGCGCCGAGTGCTACGACGGATTCCTCGCCGCCCGCGACATCGACTTCCTAGAGAGCTACAGCCAACTCGGCGTGACATCGCGCCGCATCGTCGCCGAGACGTGCCTCCGCGCGCTCGTCATGGAGTCGCCGCCCGTGCGCAAGGTGCTGGCGATGCAGATCCTCGAGCAGTACGTACAGGAGGCCGGCGACATGATCGGCCTCTACTACGCGCTCAAGCAGCGCGGCCGACAGCCCCTCATGCGCGCGATGCTCGAGTTCAAGCTGGAGCGCGAGACGGCGATGACATTCTTCCAGGAGGTCGCGACGACCGCGCCCGATGAAGTCTTGCGATCGCTCGGCCTACCGATGCCTGCGCAGCTCAAGACGAAATACCCGCGGCTGTCGAAGTCCGACGAGCACGACCTCCGCCTCCAGATGCAGCAGATGCTCGGCGACGTGAAGCGCATCGGCGACATGGGTGAAGGCGTCATGCTCGCACTCGCGCAGGCCTCCGGCGAACGCCGCGGTGGCGCCGCCATCACGAAACAGTCGCGCTGGCTTGACAACACAGGGCTGCGGCCGGATCAGGTCGCGGCGATCTCGCTCGATGAGGGACGCCGCACCGTGAACATCGCCGCGATCTCCGTCGACGAAAAGCGCCTCGAGAACATCGTCAGCGCGATCGGCGCGATGACCCATATCTCCAGCACTCTCATATACGCCACCCTCACGGCGCTCCAGGAGGAAGCGAAGAACGCACCGTAGGGACGAAGTCTTAGCTCCGTCCCGCCGGTCGTCGATCGGAACCGGTCGTCGGGGAACGGCGTCGCCAGTAGCGGCGGAGCTTCAGCTCCGCTCGGTCGGTGAGTAGCACGAATCACCGTTTCGCGATGGCTCTCGGTAGCAAACACGCAGCCGTCATCTGTTTCATCTGTTGATACCCCGTACACTCCCGACCATGACCAACGCTGGATCAATTACTGATGTCCTCGGCATACGCGTCGGCCACTGGTCCGACCGCCGCGCCCTCACCGGCTGCACGGTCATCATCCCCGACAAGCCAGCCGTCGCCGGCGTCGACGTGCGCGGCGGCGCGCCCGGCACGCGTGAAACCGACCTCCTCCGACCCGGCAACCTCGTCCAGCACGTCCACGCGATCGTGCTCGCGGGTGGTAGCGCCTACGGCCTCGAAGCAGCGTCCGGCGTCATGCGTTATCTCGCGGAGAAGGGCGTCGGCTTTCCGTATGGGCGCGGCGTCATTCCGATCGTGCCGGCCGCCATCTTGTTCGACCTTGGCGTTGGCCGACCCGACTGCTGGCCCGACATCGATGCGGGCTACAAAGCGGCGTCTGCCGCCAAACGCACGACCCCCGAAGGCAACATCGGTGCTGGCACCGGCGCGACCGTCGGCAAGGCTCTCGGCCCGTCGCGCGCGATGAAGAGCGGCATCGGCACCGCCAGCGAGTCCTCGGTGCACGGCCTCATCGCTGGCGCAATCGCCGCGGTCAACGCATCAGGCGACATCGTCGATCCCGACACCGGCCGCACGCTCGCGGGCGCGCGCCGCGTCGATGACACGATCGACGACACGATCACTGTCCTCCGCGAAGGACGCATATGGACGCCCGAGATCCCGAACGAAAACACAGTGCTTGTCGTCGTCGCGACGAATGCCGCCCTCACGAAGGAACAAGCGAATCGCCTCGCCACAGTCTGCCACGACGGACTCGCTCGCAGCGTCCGCCCAGCGCACACGCAGGGCGACGGTGACATCGTCTTCGCCCTCTCAACCGGTGAGCGTGAAATCGAGGGCGCTGACTACCGCATAGTCGAAGCGCTCGCCACACGCGCCGTCGAACGCGCCATCGTCCGAGGCGTCACCGAGGCGGAGTCCATCCCCGGCCTCCCTGCCTATCGCGACCTGAACGTGTCAATACAAAAGCGCCGACGGTAGTCGGCGCCATAGTTCTAGTGTTGGGTTAGCGTCCAGCCTCTAAGCCTCAACTATCTCGATCGACTCAATAAGCACGCCAGGGGGTGGATCCTGCATCGTTTGTGCGTCACGCGGCTCGAACGACTCGACGACCTCCAGCCCGGACGTAATCTGTCCGAACGCCGTGTACTGCTGCTCGAGCGTCGGCTCATCCGTTAGCGTGAAGAAGAACTGACTGCCATTGTTTGCGGCGTCAGCTCCCTGCGGCTTTGCCATCGCCAGAGTTCCCGCCGTGAAAGGGATATCCGTCTCTTCGTACGGTAGCTCGTAGCCCGGCCCACCGGAGCCCGTGGCCGTCGGGTCGCCCGCCTGCGCGAATCGCAGTGTGCCCGACTCGTCCGCGACGACGCGGAAGAACGTCGAACCGTCGTAGTACCCGTCATTCGCGAGAAACACGAAGTTGTTGACGGCATCCGGTGCGGCTTCCGGATCCAGCGCGACGACGATGTCGCCATTCGCCGTCTTGATCGTCGCCGTGTAGCTCTTCGCAGGGTCGATCGTCATCGGCGGCGGCGCACCGTACTGCTTGATGTTCGATGATGCACCCGTGTCGGACGGCTCAACCGTCTCGCCGGCCTCGGGAGTCGTCCTGATCACGCCCTCCCCCCGCACGTCGTTGCCGTCGACGGTCGAAGTCCCGCCACCGAGGATGACAGAAAGCAGCAGTCCGCCGATGAGTCCTGCACCGCCTATAACGGCGAACAGTGCGTAGTTGTCGAAGATCCGGAAAACGCCCTTCGGCTTGACCTTCGCCGCCTCACCAGTCATTTCGCCGGCTGCGTAGGTCTTCTGGCGCTTCTGCGTCTGTACCGTTTGCTTCTTGCGTGGCATGGATGCTCTTTCTGGTGCGTATTTGCTCGGTCAATATAGCATCGACGTCTCAAATGCGTCTCAGCTCCCTATACAAAACGCTGGCCGGCCCGCGCTTGTTCCAGCCAGATTCGTTCCCGATTCACGCGGACTCCTCGGCGAACGTGGTCGCGCGGCGAAGGGTGAGAAAGACCCCGCTACCTACAACGAGCGTCCCCAGGCCAAGCAGCCAGGCGCTCGGTTCCAGATAGCCGATCATGGCGATGACGGACAGGGTGCCGAGGAGGGCGGTTAGCGGTACACGTCCGAGTGACAGCGGAATACGGAACGCTCGTGGAGCATCGGGCACGCGGTAGCGCAGGGCAACTACAGCAAGGTTCACCGACAGGAATGTGCAGTACACAGCGAAATCCGTGACGCTGGCGATGAGGCCGATGTCGCCGAGCGAGGCAAACGCGGCTGCCCCCGCGAGAGCTACCAGGGCTCCCATGTACGGAGAGCGTGCTCTGCCGAGGCGGCTGAGAATCGAAGGGAGAGCGCCGCTCCGCGCCATGGCGTACAAGAGCCTCGACGCTGCGGTGAGAACCAGCAGCGTTGTATTCGCCGTAGCCGCAAGTGCAATGATCGAGATGATGTCGGATCCACGACTGCCCCAATCATCCTCGATGACGAGCGCGAGCGGCCGATCCGACGCTGCGAGGGCATCGACTCCCACGACGCTGACGGCGCTTATGCCCACGAGCATGTACAGGGCGGCGGAGATGACCAGCGTGAGGATGAGCGCACGGGGTACGACGTTGGCGGCGTCCTCCGTTTCCTCCGACAGCGTGGCGATGTCGTCGAAGCCGATGAATGCGAAGAACACGAGCGCAGCGGCTGACATCACGCCCGTGATCGTCGCGCCCTCAAGGAGCGGCTGGTCGCCGATGTGCGGCACGCCAGCCACGACAACGAGCACGAGGCCGCTGATTTGCAGCGTCGCGAGCAGCACCGAGAGCCACATCGAGCGCTCGATGCCAGCAATGACGATGGCTGTAAGGACGACCAACAGGGTGATCGCGACGACACGCGCGTCGATGTCGAAGAAATGTTGCGAGTACTGGGCGAATCCGAGCGATACCGCAGCTGCGGCGACCACATAGGCGACTGCCATCATCCAGCCTGCCACGAATCCGGCGAATGGATTGAATGCCCGAGAGGACCACTCGAACTCAACGCCTGCTGATGGATACATGCCGGCGAGCTCGCAGTAACTCAGAGCTGTCAGTCCGCTTAGCAACGCCGCGATTCCAAACGACAGCCATACGGCTGCGCCTGCCTCGCGCGCCCCTTCGCCGACGAGCACGTAGATGCCGGCGCCTATGACGATGCCGATCCCAGACACCGTGACCTGCCACAAATGCAGGGATCTGCGAAGTTCGCGCGGTTCAGCTGACGCGGCCATCACGCCATCGTAAACCGGTAGTGGGCTAAGTTGCCGTGCCAATGGGCCTAAATCTTTGGCCGAACTACATCGAATGACACGCTACAATGCCGACGAAAGTGCGCGATCAGGCCCCCGTAGCTCAGCGGATAGAGCGCTAGCCTCCGAAGCTAGAAGCACAGGTTCGAGTCCTGTCGGGGGTACCACTTCCTCTTTGCCAGAACACCTCGTCCACAGAATCCTTCGCGCCATCGGCCACGGTCGGCTAGATTAGCGGGACACCGCACGCGCCTGAGTGTGCGCATCCGATCCTGTATCGCACGAAAGGGGGTTCCGGAATGGTGAGCACATACGCCGACGACTTCAGCGTGACCTGGCAGGACGCCGCCGACGCACAGCTCACCTGGGGCTTCGACCCGATGCATTTCCCCCACCCGATGTGCAGCGCGGTTGCGGAGATTTGGAGCGGCGTCTACGCGCACTATATGAGCGCCCGCACCACGAACGTCAACGGCTATGGGTACGCGACGCAGCCGACGCCTGCCCCTCCGCCGCCCGAGATTATCGATCGCGGCGTGTTCGACGTTTGGACGAAGGACTACCTCCCTGAGATCCGCACATTCTGCGACAACGTGCGTTCGCCCGACTACGACGCGATGTCGCTTGCCGATCTTGGCGCCCGAATTCCCGCGATCTTCGGCGACGCCATCCACGCCTACGGGTTCACGATGAAACCCATCAGCGGTTTCATGGGTCCGACGTTTGGCTTCGTCGGCTTCCTGGAAGAAGAACTCGGCGCCGACGGCCCCCGTCTCGCCGCAACGCTCCTGCAGGGATTTGAAAACGGAACTGCAGCAGCGGGTGCCGGCCTCAGCGATCTCGCCGCGGAAGCTGCGAGTCGGCCCGCCGTCGCCGATGCACTCAAGAACGGCAACATCGACGCCTTGGAGTCCGTTGAAGGCGGCCCCGAGTTTCTCGCCCGATTCAACGTCTATCTCGATCGCTTCGGCTGGCGCGTCGATAGCTGGGGCACCATGGAGCGGGAGACGTGGGCCGAGAACCCGCGCCTACCCTTGACGCTTATCTGCCACTACGTCAGCGATCCATCCCGATCACCCGATGTCGCGATGAAGCGATCGGTGGCACAGCGCGAGGAAGCGATCGGCATTGTCGAGAGCAAGCTCAGCCCTGAAAAGCTGCCCGCCTTCCGCGAGATGCTCTCCGGTGTCCAGGCGCACGTGCCTGTGAGCGAGGGGCGCGCCCTCTGGCAGCTCCTCATCGTCGGCTCACTCCGCGTCCCCCTCCTTGCCCTCGGCAGGAAGCTCGTCGAAGCCGGTGCGCTCAGCCAGCCCGAGCACGTCTTCTACTTCACCTCGTCCGAACTGAAAGCAGCCGCCAGTAATCCGTCCGCTGCGGTCCGCGAGACCGGGATCGCCCGCGATGCCGAGTTCGCACGTTGGCAGTCGATGACGCCGGTTCCCTTCATCGGCGCGCCGCCCGATCCGTCCAAGCTGCCTCCGGAGGTCGCGCCGCTCGTGCGTCTGTTCTTCGGTGTGGCCGAGCCGGAGGTCTCCGGTCAAGAGATCAAGGGACAGGCCGCGAGCAAGGGCATCGTCACGGCCACCGCTCGCGTCATCCACGATCTGTCAGAAGCCGAGCGCTTACAGCCCGGCGAGATCCTCGTCTGCGCCACGACGGCCCCGCCTTGGACCCCTCTCTTCGCGATCGCTGCCGCTGTCGTAACCGACTCCGGTGGCGTGCTCTCGCACTCGGCCATATGCGCCCGCGAGTACGCCATCCCCTGCGTCGTCGCCACCCAGGTCGCCACACACATGATCCCCGACGGCGCCACGATCACCGTCGACGGCGCTGCCGGCACCGTCCGCATCGGCTCCTGACGAGAAAAGTAAGATCAAAGTGGGGACGAAGCATTGGCTCCGTCCCCACAAGTTCTCGGTTGTACGGCAGGGTGAACGCCTTACTTGCGTTTGATCACACCGCACGCGATGCGGCTTCCCGCGTCACCCGTTCCTAGCGTTGTAGCGTCCGGGTCAGGATCGTAGCGGTCCGTCGGGATGTTCGCGTAGTTATCGGCGTTGGCGTGAAGGATGAACGCGCTGCCGTCAGCATCGAACAAATCGCCGAGCGCAAACCGGTCCGTGCTGAAGCTCGCCTCCGCTTCGCCATCGGCATCGATCAGAAGCACCGGCAGGTCACCGGCGTGACCACGATGGGTCGCCGCCCCAGGGTTGTAGTGTCCCAGCGCGGTGGTGAACGGCGCGGCGCAGACGCCAGCAGCATGCACGTGGAACCCGTGGAATCCCGGAGTGACGCCCTCGACTTCCACCTTCACTTCGACGGCGTCGCCATCTTGGGTGAGCTTTACGGTTCCGATCTCGTTGCCAGCGGCATCCTGCAGCACAGCGCGCGCTTTGGAGTTCTGCGGCGTCGAACTGCCACCTGACTCGGCGCCCGTCGAGAGCCCAAATGCTCCGAGTGCGAGGGTTGCGGCCACGACGAGGGCCGCACTGACGATCATCATCTGCTTGTGCACGATGTCTCCTCTGCGTATGCATACATGCCGGGGCGGTGGGTCACGATGGGCGTTGCGAGGTATGTCTGACGCCCTGTCATGCATACCTATCTGTCGATGACGCCTATGCCAAAGACGGCCACTAGGAGAACCACGGTAAGCGTCACGGCGACGGATACTGCGACTAACTGACTTCGTTTCATGATGTTGCCCTTGTCTTGTCCGTAACGGACCGTTCGGCGTCCTAGACCCTCATGAAGCCCATGAGAATCGCGAGGATGATCGTCATGGTGATCACGACACCCGCGGTGACTGCGGACGAGCGCTGCATATGTTCATCCTCCTATGTGCCCGCCGGCAACACACCGGGCGCGACGACGTCCTGCTTCGGCGTGAAGACGAGCCAGAAGCCCGCAATCATCAACCAAACGACGCCAAGCAGGCCGCCGCCCACTAGCACGAACCACATGCCGTCATCCCAATAGCCTGCTGTGCTCATAAACGTGCTCACGCCCACAATGCCCGCGCTCAAGATCGGCAAGCCAATGAGCCACCGTGGGACGAGGTTTTCACGTGCTGTGAGAATTGCGAGTGTGTAGACGCTGACCAACATGGTGGTGAACGCTACGCCGGTCGTTGTTTCCACCAGTACGGCGATGGTGCGCGCCTCAGAAAGCAGGCTGTTGCGCTGTGTCACAGGCGCCGTGACATACTCGTCCGATAGGCTAACGAGCACTATTTGCAAGCTGGTTGCCACCAACTCCAGACCCGCGCCTGCGATCAGTCCGAAAGCGACGATGGCGGCCAGCGTTGGCGTCCGGTCCTTCGTCGCCGAATACAAGACGCCTGCTGCCGCGACGAGGGACAGACCCGTCGCGATACGGAACAGTGCGTTCAGATTGTTTTCGAGCGCGCTTTTCTCCGAGAAGGCGATAAAGTAACTCTCGAACGAGTCCTGGCTCGTGTCGATGCCACTGATGCCTGCCGTGATCAGCATCATGGCGACCATCCCGATAAGGACGCCGCCCATGACGCGTTCGATTGGTATGCGTATGTCCATTTGAGGTCCTTCCACGTTTGTCCTCCATAGGAGGTCCGCTGGTATGCCGCGCAATGTGCGGCCGATGATGCTCAGCGTGACGGCGAGCACGCGGGTACCTTCGCGCGCTGCGTCATGCTGTTGCTCCCAAAGGTCAGACGCGATTTCAGCGAAGCGAGACTCGCGAACATCGCGTGCAAGGCCGACGGTGTAAATCGCCACCCAGGATCGCGTGACGCGGGAAGCGCCCGACGTCCACATGCTCATGACGACGCCAACTTCTGATTCAGGTTGGCGAGGGATACGGGCGCGCCTTGCAACGCGGCCGCGTGGGCGCCCTCGCCGGTCGCCGTGATCCGGTACAGGCGGCGTAGTGGGCGACGCTCGGCGGCCGCCGTCTCCGGGTCCTCCCAGCGGCTAGACAACATTCCGGCGCTCTCCAGCCGCTCGAGGGCGCGGTAGAGAGTCCCGTGAGCGGTCAGACGCCGATCCTCGTCGTGCTCGCTGAGCAGCTTCGCCATCGCGTAGCCGTGATATTCCGGATCGCTCGACATCGCGAACTCAATCGACGCGCCGAGGATCGACAGTTCGAGCGGGAGTAACGTGTTGGGTTTACGCTTCATGCCCGCGATTATGCATCCTCGGCCGGGATCTGTCAATAGGCAGATATCTGTTTATAAACCACATCGTCAAGAATCCTCGGGCGACCGCCACCGGCCGCTACGGACTGATCCATGCGCCCGGCAATGTGAGCAGGAGTGCCATGGTGGGGTAGGACGTAGCTTTCCAGCCTCGTAGAATGACGCAGAACCAGTCGACCGGCGCACAAGCGGCTCGCCGAAAATCAATTGATCAGTTGACACATTATTATTCGGAAACTCTTTGTTCGACTACTTTTTCCCCAGCAGGTGGCTTGAATGACTACGACGACCACAGAGGTGCTTGAAGCAGCAAGTCTGCTCACCACCGAAGCTGAAGCCCTCGCCGCCGCTGCCGTGGCGCGCGCCGCCGACCTCACCCAACTCGGCGCGAAAATCGACGATCATCAGGTTCTCTGCGAGCGCCTCGCCTACATCGCGACCGAGGCCCGCGCGGCCCGCGCCCTCGTCACCCACTGCGAGCGTCTCGTGACTGTTGGCACACCCGACGCGATCGCCGAAAGCCAGGCGCTCGCGTTTGCCGCCGATGTCCTCCACCGCCTCCGCGGCGCGATTCTCATCCGCCCCGACGACTTCGGCGATGTCCAGCTTTCCGACGAGTCGACGCAGCTCATGCGCCTCGGACTCGAAGACGTCCGGCTGCGCGACATCGGCACTCACGTCCTCGCCGGTCTCGGCGCCAACAATGTCGACCTGGACAACGACGACGCGGCCCAAACCCGGGGATTCGCGCGGCAGTTCGCCAAACAGGAGATCCTCAAGGACGACGGCGGCATGCCCCTCGCCGACCGCATCCACCGCGACGACCTCCTCATCCCCGAATCACTCATCCAGCAGTACGCCGAACTCGGCTTCTTCGGCAGTTCCATCCCGTCGCAATACGGTGGCAACGAGATGGGCTACCTCACGATGGTCGTGCTGACCGAAGAGCTGTCGGCCGCGTCCCTCATCGCCGGCAGCCTCCTCACACGCTGCGAGATCCTCTCGCGAGCCATCCTTGTCGGCGGCACAGAGCGCCAGAAGAAGGAGTGGCTCCCGAAGCTCGCGTCCGGTGAGCTGCTCGTAGGCATCGCCATCACAGAGCCGGACATCGGTTCCGAGACGGCAGCGGTGCAGTGCCGTGCGACACCCGCGGAAAGCGCCGATGGCCCCGGCTTCAAGATCAACGGCGCAAAAGCATGGGGCACGTTCGCCGGCCGCGCCGACGTCCTCGCGTTGGTCGCGCGCACGGGATCTGATCCGGGTCACCGCGGACTCTCACTGCTCATCGTGCCCAAAGAGCGCTCGTTCGACCACAAGTTCGAGTTTCGACAGCCAGACGGCGGCATGATCACCGGCGAGGCGATCCCCACGCCCGGCTACCGCGGCATGCACAGCTACATGCTCAACTTCGAAAATTACTTCGTGCCCGCCGAGAACGTCGTCGGCGAGGAGGGTGGTCTTGGACGCGGCTCGACGCTCATCCTGGGTGGCCTGCAGTCCGGTCGCCTACAGACCGGCGGACGGGCGCTCGGCGTCGCGCAGGCTTCCCTCGAAAAGGCGTGCCAGTACACGACGCAACGCGTTCAGTTCGGCAAGGCCGTCAGCGAGTTTCAGCTCACGCAGTACCGCATCGGACAGATCTCCACGCGTATCGCTGCCGCGCGCCAGCTCACGTACGACGTTGCCCGGAAGATGGACCACACCGGCAAGGCGCCGCTCCTTCCCGCGATGGCGAAGCTCTTTGCGTCAGACATCGCCGTCTGGGCGTCGCAAGAGGCTCAACTACTGCACGGCGGCTGGGGCTACGCCGAAGAGGATCGCATCAGCCGATACGTCGCCGACGCGCAGGTGCTCCCCATCTTCGAGGGCGTAAAAGCAACGCTAGAACTAAAAGTAATCGCAAAGGCGCTCTGCGAAGGCGCGTAAACAACCGACAGCCAGGGAGACCAACAACATGTACGTAATGCAGAAACAGGGCCGCATCGTCATCCCACGCACGGAGCTCACATACCCGGCGCACACCATCAAGATGAACGAGAAGGCCGCGCAGGCGCCGACCGACCACGTCATGCCGGACTTCGAGGACGCCTGTCCGTACGAATTCAAAGGCGACAAGTCGCGCGCCACGCTCGTCGAGGCGCTGAACACGATCGACTACGGCACGAAGGTCATCGCCATCCGCCCGAACAACATCAAGTCGAAGTTCTTCCTCGGCGACGTGCAGGCCATCATGCTCGGTGCTCCGGACAAGTTCCACGGCATCATCCTGCCGAAGACGGAAACGCCCGAGGACATCGTCCACCTCTCTCGGCTGTTGGACGCCCTCGAACTTGAGGCCGGCTGGACGACTCACGTCCAGATCGAGGCACTGATCGAGACGCCGCTCGCCGTCGTGAACGCCTACAAGATCGCGACCGCATCGACGCGGATGGCCGGCCTCATCTTCGGCATCGCCGATTTCTCGGCTTCGATGGGCGTGCGCGAGATGATCGACAACCAGAACCGCAACTTCCACTACGCAAAGCAGGCCACCGTCGTCGCCGCAAAGGCCGCAGGCCTCCACGCCATCGACAACGCCTTCCTGCGCCTCATCCGCCCCGACACACCGGACGACGAAAAGACGTCGATCCAGGCGCAGCTCAAGGAAAAGAGCGAAGGTTCGCGCGACCTGGGCATGGACGGCACGTGGGTCATTCACCCCCAGCAGGCGGAGATCTGCAATGACGTCTTCACGCCTGATGCAGAACAGATCGCCAAGACAAAGCGCTCGCTCGAGGTCTACCACAGACTCGGCGGCGGCTCCATCGCCGACCCGGAGACCGGCGAGTTCTACGACGAAGCGACGACAAAGGCGATGCTGATGGATCTCGCCAAGGCCGTGCAGGCCGGACGTCTCGACGATGCCTGGCTTCGAGACATGGCGGCGAAATCCACGGACGTCTCCGGCTACAACATTCTCGAAGTAATGGGCCGCGTCGGCTAGGCAGGTGCTCTCACACCACCAGCCTTTGAAAGGAACGAGACCGTGATCGAGAATCGAAAGGTCAATCCGTGGGAGTGGCAGAACGCGTTCGGCTTCTCGCAGGCCATCGAGACGAAGGGTCACACGCGCGTTCTGCGATGCTCCGGCCAGACGTCAACAGACGGGAACGGAGCGCCACTGCACGTTGGCGACATGACGGCACAGATTGGCCAGGCTTTTGATAACCTCGAAACCGTCCTGAAGGCCGCCGACATGACGCTGTCGAACGTCGTGCGACTCACGGTGAACGTCACGGATATGGATGCAGCGCTCGCATCGTTCGGCCCAGTGGCGGAACGGCTCGGCGCTGCGGGCATTCAGCCGGCGGTCACACTGCTCGGCGTGACGCGCCTCTTCGCACCGGAACTCATGGTCGAGATCGAAGCCGAAGCCGTGGCGTAGCTAGTCGGTACCCAGGATTAGCGTGCCGGTGGCGCTCAGCATGCCGCCGGTGCCGTTCACCAGCGCGAGCTTCGCGTCCTTCACCTGACGCTCGCCGCACTCACCCCGAAGTTGCCGCACCGCCTCGATCAGAATGAACATGCCGTACATGCCCGGGTGCGTGTATGAGAGGCCACCGCCGTTCGTGTTCATCGGGAAGTCGCCGCCCGGCGCTGTGCGTTGCCCGCTCACAAACGGCCCACCCTCACCCTTCTCACAGAAGCCCAGTTCTTCCAGCGTGACGAGCGCCGTGTACGTGAACGAGTCGTACACCTCGACCACGTCGATGTCCTTGTGTGTGACGCCCGCCATCTCGAACGCTGCCTTGCCGCTGTAGCGCGCTGGCGTCTGCGTGATGTCCGGCATCCCGAGGATGGACTGGTGCGTACTGGCCTCGCCAGAGCCCAGCACCCAGACGGGCTTCTTCTTCATCTCCCGCGCCCGGTCCGCGCCGACAACGACGATCGCGCCGCCAGCGTCCGTGACGAGACAGCAGTCATAGATGTGGAACGGATACGCCACGTATCGCGATGACAGCACATCGTCGATCGTCAGCGGGTCACGCATGAACGCGCGCGGGTTGAGTTGCGCCCACTTGCGTGTCGCCACCGCGATCTCCGCCAGATGCTCGCTCGTCGTTCCGTACTGGTGCATGTGCCGCATCGCGCACATCGAGTAGACCCCTGGCGGCCCACCGACCCCGAACGGCATTTCGAACTGCGCCGACGGCATCGACGCATCGAACATTCCGCCCATTCCGCGCGGCCCGCGCCGCAATCTGCCTGACGCCCCCGTCTCGCCGTGCGTGATCAGCGCAACGTTGCAGATGCCGGCGGCGATTGCGGCCGCAGCGTGCTCGACATGCACTACGAACGATGAGCCGCCGATCTGTGTGCTGTCGGTGTACTTCGGAATGATGCCGAGATATTCGCAGAGTTGCGTGCTCGCCATCGGCCCGACCCCGCATGTGAAGACGCCGTCGACCTCCGACTTGGCGATACCGGCATCGCGCAGAGCGTTGCGCGCCGCCTGTGCGTGCATCATGATCGGCGTCATATTCGGTACGAACCCGATCTCGTCCGTCTCGTCCGCTCCGACGATGGCGACTTTGTTCTTGAGAGTCATGTGGCGATCCAATTCTAGTGCGATAGCTCTTCCACTGTTCGATTCCCGGTGTGGCTACGATGCCGCGGGCTTGAACAACGGGAGCGTGATCTCGTCGTTCACATCCTCCCACTGCACTTCCACCCGCATATCGCAGTAGACGTTTTCCGGCATCGGCTCGATGCCGACGAGGTTCGTCATCATCCGCGGCCCCTCGTCGAGCTGTACGACCGCTGTGATGTACGGCGGCGTAAACCCCGGCATTTGCGGCCGATACTGAATCGCGAACGTGTGAAGCGTTCCCTTGCCTGAGCACTGCCGCCACTCGATATCCCACGAGAAGCACGTCGGGCAAAACTGTCGCGGGTAAAAAAAGAACGCATCGCACTTGGTGCAGTATGGCAACGTCAGTTCGTGACGTTTGCATCCGTCCCAGAACGGCTGCGTCTCAGGGCTCGGATATGGGATCGGTTTCTGCATCTCCGTGGTCATCAGTACTCCATTCTCATGAAAGGCAGAACAAAACGCCTTAGGGCACGAGTACGACCTTGCCAAACTGATCTCGCTGAATGAGCCGTCCGACCGCAGTCGCCGCCTCGCTGAGTGGGTATACAGCGTCAACCACCGGTTTCAGCCGCCCGTCCGCAAAGCACGGCATATATCGCAGCAGCTCCGCCTTCGTGCCCATAAAGCTGCCGTAGATCGTCTTCTGGCTCAGAAAGAAGCGCGTCACATTGAACGTCGCATCGTTGCCCGCCGTCGCCCCGCAGGTCACCACGCGGCCGTTGCGCGCCAACGCCAGGATGCTCTTCTCGAACACCTCACCGCCCACGTTCTCGACGACCATGTCGACGCCACGTCCGGCCGTCAGACGCTTCGCCTCCGCTGCCAGGTCTTGTGTCGTGTAGTTGATCACGTCGTCCGCGCCGAGCCCGCGTGCCTTCTCGAGCTTCGCGTCCGATCCAGCGCTCGCGATCACCCGTGCACCGTGCACCTTCGCGACCTGAATCGCTGCCACGCCCACTCCACTCCCTGCCGCGTTCACGAGCACGGTCTCGCCATATCGAAGGTGCGCCCGCGTCAGTATCATGTGCAGCACCGTGGTAAACACAAGCGGGATCGATGCCGCCTCCTCGAACGTGAGGTTCGCTGGTTTTGCGATAACGTTTGCGGCCGGCGCAAGCATCAGCTCAGCCATGCCCCCATCCCGCCCTTGCCCGAAGAGCATGTACCGCGCGCACAAATTGTCCTGCCCGTCGAGACAGACATCGCAGACGCCGCACGAAGTCCCCGGGTGCAACATCACATCCTGGCCAGGTTGCGCGTTCGTGACGCCGGCGCCGACAGCCTCGATCACTCCTGAAACGTCCGCACCCAGAATCCTTGGGGAGTCGAACTTGACGCCTGGAGGCGTCTTCGCCGCCCACGCCTCCAAGTGGTTAAGCGCCACCGCTTTCACCCGGACGAGGACGTGCCCGGGAACCACCTCCGGCTCTGGTGCGTCCTCGTATACGTAGTTCTCGGCACTGCCAGGCTGGTGTAAACGGGCGGCTTTCACAAAATGCTCCTGAGGGTCCGTGCGAGGCGCCTAGTCTCCCGTGCGGATACAATAGCCGCGCCACCACCTACGGGCGAGCAGCCCGCACGACCCGCGTTAAGCAGTGCAGCTTGTATGCCCGGAGGGCCGGCATATGGCGAAGACTGTGATCAAGAACGCGCCGCTGCTTGCGGTCGATGAGTTGCGCGCGCGACTCGATGAGTTCTACACAGCCATCGAGCAATTCAACGACGGCTTCTGGTTCGAGTCGCACGAAACGCTGGAAGACCTATGGCAGGTCACCCCGCTCCCAGATCGCACGATGTTCCAGGGCATCATCCAGGTGGCGGCGGCCCTCGTCCACTTCGCGCGCGGCGAGTACCCGGGTATCTTCAAACTCTTCGACGCGGCCAGCGACAAACTGACAGTCTTCGCGCCGCACCACCTCGGCGTTGATGTACGGTCTCTGCTCGCAGACATCACCCGCGTGCGCGCAGAACTAGAGGCGATCGGGCCGCAGGACTTTACGTCGTGGGATGAACGGCACGCGCCGCGTATCGCGTTCGAGACGGAGCCATGACCCCGCGCCCTCGATGGAGCGTCCTGCTCGCCGACGCGCGCGAGAAACTCAACGTCTCGCAGCTTCGCCTCGCGGAACTCTCCGGTGTGTCCCTCGGTTCCGTTAAGGCCTACGAGCAGGGCCGTCGCCACGCCTCGCGCGACCATCTCTTGGCGATGCTTTCCGCCCTTAATGTCACGTACTCAACCCGCAACGAAGTCCTCGTTGCGGCGGGTTATGCACGCGACGACCACGGCGAGCGAGTAGATCCGGGCAAGCGTCGCCGGATGGTGAACTTGAGTCAAGCAGTGTCTGAGATATCCGAATATAAGTGGCCGTCGCTTGTCACGAACGAGAATGCGGAAATACTCGGCGCAAACAACGCGCTGCGAAAGCTCTGGCGCATAGAGCCGCACGGATCCTACTTCAAGCTCGGCGAACCGGCGATCTGTGCGGCAACCCACCCCGAGATTGCGCGCCGCATCATGAATTGGGATGAAGCCGTCGGCCAACAAATCGCGCACTTCAAATCGAGCGCGTTAGGTGCGGAAGATCTCGACGCACCGAGCCCGTATTTCGCGCGCGTGATCAGCGTGCTCCAACAGGGCGATCCAGCCTATGTGCAGCGCTTCGTTGACCTCTGGGATCGCACCGAGGCCGCGTTTCCAACGGTCCATCGCTGGCCCTACAGGGTGATCTGGCAAGAGCCGGATGGAGAACGCATGACGTTCCAGTGCTTCGCGTGGCCGGTGAACGAAGAAGACGGCCTCGACATCGACGACTGGATCCCCACCGACGCCCAAACATGGCTCGCCCTCGACCGCTTCCTCGGACGCGCCAGTGACTGACGATCAGACAGACATATCCGCGAAACACATTGCTGCCAACACCCGCGATGTCCGCGCGCGCATCGCCGCCGCATGCGCCCGCGCCCGTCGCGATCCCGACAGCGTCACGCTGATCGCCGTCTCGAAGACCCACAGCCCCGAGGCCGTTTCGGCTGCGCACGCGGCGGGTCTTCGCGACTTCGGCGAAAATCGCATTCAGGAAGCCGCGCCCAAGATCGACGCGCTCGCCGTGCGTAGTGTCCAGCCCACGTGGCACCTGATTGGCAACCTCCAGCGCAACAAGGTCGCGTTGGCCGTCGAACGCTTCCCGTACATCCACAGCGTCGACTCCGAACGCCTCGCGTTCGCCATAAACGAACGCGCGACGACACCCGTCCGCGTCTTCATCGAAGTGAACGTCGCCGGCGAATCATCAAAGCACGGCGTCGCGCTCGACGAAGTCGCGTCGCTCGCCGAGCGTGTACGCGGATTACAACGGGTCGAGCTCATCGGCCTGATGACTGTCGCTCCGGCCACCCCGGATCCGGAGGCGATCCGCCCAGTGTTTAGAACCCTGCAAGCCCTCGCAGAAGCGAACGGACTCGAGGAGCTTTCGATGGGCATGACGAGCGACTACGAAGTCGCGATCGAGGAAGGCGCGACCTTCGTCCGGGTGGGCCGTGCTATATTCGGAGAACGCGCCTGAACCTGATTCAGACGCACATCGAGTCTGGCACGAGGGTGTACGCCGCTACGCACCGCGGGCAAGGAAGCCGAAAACTTCACGTGAAACTTGCGTTGATTGGCTGTGGATTCATGGGCGAGGCGCTGCTCAAGGCGGCGCTTTCCGGCAGTGTCCTCGCGCCCGAAGACGTCGCCGTCGCCGAAGTCAGCGATGATCGCCGGGCCTACATTGCCAACGCTCACCCCGTCTTCACTACCGCCGACCCCGTCGAAGCAGCGAGTCGCGGCGACCTCGTGCTCTTCGCGATGAAGCCGCAAGAGTTCGAGCGCGCAGCAGCCTCACTGAAGTCAGCCTTCGCAGGCAAGACGGCAGCCTCGATCATGGCCGGCGTCAGAATCACCACCATCGCGAAAGCGCTCGGTACGGACAGCGTCGTCCGAATCATGCCCAACACGCCCGCAGCCGTCGGCGAGGGCGCAAGCATCTGGACGGCAACGTCTGCCGTCGCGCCCGACGTTCGCGCCAGCATCGAAGCCTTGCTGGCCGCGGCGGGCACGGCCATGTTCGTCGAGGACGAGAAGTATCTGGACATGGCAACAGCGCTCATCGGCAGCGGCCCCGGTTTCGTCTACCTCCTGATCGAAGCATTCGTCGACGCCGGCGTGCACATCGGCTTTCGCCGAGAGGTCGCCGAAAAACTCGCACTCCAGACATTCGCGGGCTCCGC
Organism: Dehalococcoidia bacterium; assembly: GCA_021731085.1. Lineage (GTDB taxonomy): Bacteria > Chloroflexota > Dehalococcoidia > DSTF01 > JACRBR01 > JACRBR01. The sequence continues at coordinate 64,646 of JAKFYB010000014.1, read as the reverse complement.
GAAGTACGCGCAGTCCCGTGGCGTCCACCTCGCGCAACTCCGCAACGAAGTAACTTCCCCCGGCGGCACCACCGCGGCAGGCCTGCTTGTGCTCGAAGAAGAGGCCGTACGCGCTACGATCATCGAGGCGATCGAAGCGGCGTACGAACGCTCGCGCGAGCTTGGAGGCGGATAGTGTTTGGTGGCGGAGGCAGTGCAGAAACGGAACTGGGCGCGATAGTCCTGCTGTTGTGCCAGTTGCTCTCGTTCGCCATCTTCATTCGCGCCATCTTGAGTTGGTTCAACATGGCCCCCGACAATCCGCTTATCCAGGCACTCAACGCCATTACGGAGCCGATCATTCAGCCAATCCGCAACATCATGCCCCGCATGGGAATGATGGATCTGTCGCCGCTGGTGGCCATCCTGCTTCTTAACTTCGGTGGCCAGTTTCTCGCCCAGCTCATCGACAACAACCTGGCGTAGCGTACGGCTAAGCCAGTGGCGCTCGCGTTTATGTGCCATGAGATGACTAGCGAGTGCATGAACCCGCGAAGCTACGTCCGCCGCGCTCGCCGCTACACGATCAATCTGTGTTCATGGCCAATGGTCGTTGCCGTCGCGCCTACGGATCCAGAATCGCCGGCGGAAACCGCTCCTGCGGCGGCGCGGGTGGCGGCGCTGGCTCCGGTGGCGGCGGCTCCGGCAGGACAGGCGCGCGGCGTGCCACGAACAGCGTTAGTCCCTTCACCCCCGTTATCACGACGGATTCGCCTTCAAAAATCGGCGTGTCATCATCGGCCGCGACCGCCTTCCAGCGCGCACCCTCCACAAACACGAAGCCATCCGGATTGAGCAGCGTCCGTGCAATTGCTCTGTTCCCAACCATCGCCAGCGTTCCGATCGCCGCCGGCGCCCGTCGCGTCTTCACAACCGCAACGATCACCATCATCACAAACGCACCGCAAGCCGCTGCCATGCCGAAGACCAGCCAGCGGTTCACCTGGAAGTCCGCCTGATCGCTGCTGGTCAACAAAAGTCCTCCGGCGATGAGCGCAATGATCCCACCTACACCAAGCGCCCCGAACCCCGCGACGAGAAACTCCCCCGCAAAAAGCACGAACGCGAAGAGTATCAACGCTACCCCCGCCCAGTTCACCGGCAACGTCCCCAACACGAACAGCGCCAGGATGAGGCAGATGAGGCCGAAGATGCCCGGGATGAACGTCCCCGGATTGAACAGCTCCAGCACAAGTCCGAGTCCGCCCAGACTCAATAGCAAGAACGCGATGTTCGGGTCGCTGATGATGAGCAGCAGTTGTTCGAAGAACGTCATGTTGTTCGAAGCTCGCGGCGCTTCGGTCAGGCCCGCGAGCGTTAGCGGCGTGCCGTTCATGCTCACCGTCATGCCGTCGGCCTGCGCCAGCACTTCATCGATATCGCGCGCGATGAAATCGACGATGTTCAGCTCTACCGCTTCCGTCGCGGACGCCGACACGCTGTCGCGCACCGCGTCCTCCGCCCACTCTTCGTTGCGCCCGCGCTCCTCCGCGATGCTGCGCGCGTACGCGGCTGCATCGTTCTCGACTTTCGCGCCGATATCGCCTTCTATGTCGCCGCCCTTCGCGCTCACAGGATGCGCCGCGCCGATCCGCGTGCTCGGCGCCATCGAAGCGACATGCGCAGACATGGTGATGAACGTGCCCGCCGACGCCGCCTTCGCCCCGCTCGGACCCACCCAGACGATCACCGGCACTTCGGAAGCCTGGATGTCCTGCACGATGTCTTCCATCGACGACACCAGGCCACCAGGCGTGTCGAGTTCGATCACAACCGCCTTGGCGTTCGCAGACTCCGCCTCGTCGATGACCCGGTCGATGTAGCGCGCGGTGACGGGATTGACCTGGGCATCGAACTTCGCAACATGCACGGCGTCCGGCTCGTCGATGTTCCGCGCGCACGACACGGCAATGCCAGCCAGCAGCAGAACGGCGGCGAGCGCGATTCGTACCCGGCGTCGTGGGATGTGGAGGCGGCGAACGTAGGCGTTCATCCGAATGTACCTCGATTCAGTATCGCAGTTCCGGCAAGCGTCGGCAGACGCCTTCAGGAAACGGCATCGACGGCGTTGCCGGCCGTACCTTCGTCAGTGAAGCCCCGATTGGTGAGCGCCGAAGCTGTTCGATAGAATGCCCCCATCAGAGTGACGCGTCCGGCCCTGCCCACCGCTTCATGCGCCTCGGGCAGGGCTTGTTGCGTAGCGCCGCTCACCGAGTGCTGGCATGTAGCCGTTGGGGGATCATTGACCGAGGCCACGACCGAAAGCCAACGCTCACGCGGGATGCGCGACCTGCTGCCCGACGAGATGGAGCGCGTCCGTGCCGTCAAAGACGCCTTTGCTGCGACCTGCCGTGCCTGGGGCTATCGCGAGATTCGCACCCCGGTCATTGAGCCTCTCCACCTGTTCACCGCCGCCGGTACGCTCTCGCCGCAGACCCTCGACCGCGTGTACTCCTTCCTCGACTGGGACGGCTGGAGCGGCGAGCGCGTCGTTCTCCGCCCGGACTCCACGATCCCGGCCGCGCGCCTCTACGCCGAGCACCTCGACGGCGGGCGTGTCGCGAAGCTGTTCTACAGCCAGAACGTCTTTCGCTTCACCGATGACGGCAGCGACCGCGAGGAGACTCAGTGCGGCGTCGAGCTTATCGGTGACACCGGCTCGGCAGGCGATATAGAAGTCGTGTTGCTCGCGCTAGATGTCCTCGCCCGGCTCGCCATATCTGACATAACAGTAGGTGTGTCCCACGCGGGCATCGTCCGGGCGGTCCTCGCCGCAGCCGGCCTGTCCGCGGAAGAACAGGGCGCTGCGTACGATCGCCTCCTCGACGGAGACATGTCCGTCGTGGACGAAGTCGAGGCGCGCCTGCCGCAGCTCAACGCGCCGCTGCGACTCCTGTTCGAAGTCGACGGCGCAGGAGAGGGCTTCATCACGAACCTACGTGGCCCGCTCGTCAGTGCAATCCCCGCGCTCGCCGCACCCTTCGACGAACTCGAGTCCGTCGTCGCCGCGCTCGAGGAGGGTGGCGACGCACCCCGCATCAATGCCGTCCTCGCGCGCAGCTTCGAGTACTACTCAGGCATCGTCATCCGCATCGAGTCTGCCGGCCAGCGCATCGTCGCCGGGGGCCGTTACGACGAACTCATCGGCCTCGTGGGCGGAAAGCGCGTGCCTGCGTCAGGCTTCGCCCTTTACGTCGCGCCTATCGTAGCTGCGATGCCCGAACCCGCGCACGATGACCAGCCTCTCTCCATCGCGCTACGCACACAGGACTACTCGGCTCCCGCCACAGTGGCGATGTACGCAGCAGCGCGTCAATTGCGTTCGGCAGGCTTTGTCGTGGAGACCGTCGAAGGCATGCACATGGCCTCTGCCCGCAATGTCATCGTGTCCGGCGACGGATCGTCGTTCCAGCACGAGGACAACCGCACCTACGACAGCGTCGAAGCTCTCATAATCGCGCTGAACGCCGGAGGCGCCCGATGATCCGCGTCGCCATCCCCACGGGCGATCTCCGCAAGCAAACAGCGGCCATGCTCGAGGCCTGCGACGCCGGCATCGACGCCTACACCGCGGGTTCGCGCATGCTGCGGTTCGACATGCTCGATGGTGCAGCCGTTGCCCGTGTCTTTCGCGAGAAGGACATCCCCGTACAGGTCGCCCTCGGGAACTACGACATCGGCATCTGCAGCCTCACGTGGATCGAAGAACTCGCCCAGCGCTTTCCTGGCCACGAAGTCGTGCGTATCCGCGACCTCGGTTACGGCCAGCAGTCCCTGTGGCTCGCGTCCGCCGACAACATGTGCGAGCAGTCCGTGCGCATCGTCAGCGAGTACCCGAACATCGCCGAAGCGATTGCCCGCCGCTTGCGCCTGCGCCGCTATCGCATCTTCGGTGTCGCCGGCGCCGCGGAAGCGTACCCACCCGAGGACGCCGACATCGCCCTCGTCGCCGCAAGCGACGCAGCCGCAATCGACGCCCACGGCCTCCGCCCGATCGCGAACGTGCTCGATAGCTCGACCTGGGTCATCGCCAACCGCCGCAGCCTCGCCGAGAAGGACATCTCGCCCGTCCTCTCGCGACTGCTCGTCGCTGGCACCACCTCGCCCTCGCCAGTGCTCACAGTGCCGAGCGAACTGCCGCTGACCGCACGTCCGCGCGCGCCGAAGCGCGACGTCCTGCGCATCGCGTTCGCCGACGGCCACAACCAACCGCACACGATGGGCGCGCTCAAGGCCGCCGGCATTCGCGTTCCCGTGTACGAAGACGGCACCGTCGTTCGCCGCCCGAACATCGACGTCGCAGGCGCCGAAGTGAAAGTCATACGCCCGCAGGACATGACGCAGCAGGTCGCCCTCGGCCAGTTCGATCTCGCGATCACCGGCCGCGACCTCTTGCTCGACCACAAGGTGCAGTTCCCCGGCAGTCCCGTCGAAGAGGTCGCCGACCTCGGGCGCTCGAAGTACAGCCTCGCCGTCATCGTGAAGGACGTGCCTGCCGACACCACCGCCGACGCGGTCCGTTGGTGGCGTTCGCTGGATGCCAACAAGCCGATCCGCATCGCCAGTGAGTTCGCGAACATCGCCGACCACTTCGCGCGTGACCGCCACTTCGGCCGCTACAGCGTCATCCCGATCAGCGGCGCATCCGAAGGTTTCGTGCCCGATGATGCCGAGATCCTTATCGAGGGCATCGAGACCGGCTCAAGCGTGCGTGCGAACAAGCTCACCGTGCTCGAACGCTTCTTCGAATCCACAATCTGCGTCGTCGCCAACAAAGATCGCCCGCAAGGCAAGGCGCGCGCGGCGTTCGACGAGATCGTTGAGAAGCTGCGTGCGGGTGCAAGCGAACTCGTCGGTGCCGGAGCGGAGGGGTGAGCCATGCCATCACTCGGTCTGCACCTCACGGCCGCCCGTACTCTTGCCGCTGATCTCTCATCCGAGATCGTCGAGTCGGATCGCGGTGCCTATTACCTCGGCGCCACGACGCCGGATATTCGCGTCCTCACGAAGTGGGATCGCGCCCAGACACACTTCTTCGATCTCAACAACTTCGAGCACCAGGACGGCGTCCACCGTCTCTTCGAGCAGCAGCCGCACTTGCGCCATGCGTCGTCGCTCGACGGACCAACTGCCGCATTCCTCGCCGGTTACATCTCTCATCTCGTACTCGACGAGGACTACATCACGCACGTGTATCGGCCCCTCTTCGGCGAGGGCTCCGACCTCAGCAGCGAGGCGATGTCCAATGTGATGGACCGCCTCCTTCAGTGGGAGATGGACCGCCGTGACCGCCCGGACGCCGCGAGTTGCGACGACATCCAGCGTGCTCTCGCAGAGACGGCAGTCGAAGTCACCGTAGACTTCATCGCACGCGAGACGCTCGTGCAGTGGCGCGACGTAACGCTCGACATTCTCTCGCACCCACCGACGTGGGAGCGCTTCCATAGAATCGCCTCGCGGCATCTCGCCGCCGCGGGGATCGCGGATGAGCAGAGCAAGGCGCAATTCATCGAAGAAGCACCCGCCTTGCTCGACCGCACGCTCGAGAGCGTCGGCCACGAACGCATACACGAATACCTGCACGGCGCGAAGGCCCGCGCCCTGCAGGCGATGAAGGAGTACCTGAAGTGAGAATCATTCGCGGCGCCGAGGAAGCACGCCGCACGATCCTTAAGCGCCAGCCGCTCGCGGAGACGGAGCTGCCGGCGCACATCCGCGAGAAAAACGCCGCACTTTTCGGCGAAGATCTGCCGTTAGAGCAGCAGGTTCGTCGCATCCTGAAGGACGTGCGTGCCGAAGGCGACGCCGCTCTGCGCCGCTACACGAAGGCGTTCTCCGGCGCCGACGTCGACGCGCTCGAAGTGACACGCGCCGAAATCGAAGCAGCGTACGAGCACGTCTCCCCGGAAATCGTCGAAGCGTTACAGGAGGCCGCCGACCGCGTGCGCACATATCACGAACGCCAGCGCGAACACTCGTCGCAGTCGTTCTCGTACGAAGGCATCGGCATGGTCGTACGGCCGCTACAGCGAGTCGGCTTGTACGCACCCACCAGCCCCGGCGCGATCTATCCGTCGTCGGTATTGATGACGGCCATTCCGGCGAAGGTCGCCGGCGTCGAGGAACTCGTGATGATGTCGCCCGCAGACGCGGACGGCGCGATGTCGCCCCTGAAGCTGGTCGCGGCAGATATTGCCGGTGTGGATAGGGTATTCAAAGCAGGCGGCGCAGAAGCGATCGGCGCCATGGCGTACGGAACTGAGTCCGTCCCCCGCGTGGATAAGATCGTCGGGCCCGGTGGTCTGTTCGCGACTGTCGCCAAGCGCGAGGTCTTCGGCGATGTCGGCATCGACGCCTTGCACGGCCCCACCGAGACCGTCGTGATAGCCGACGAGCACGCCAACCCCATCCTCGTCGCCGCCGACCTCCTCGCGCAAGCAGAGCACGATGAGCTTGCCACATCGATCTTGCTCACGACGTCGATGAAGCTCGCGACCGCCGTCAGCGCCGAGGTCGAGAAGCAGCTCGCAACCCTCGAACGCGGCGCAATCGCGCGGGCGGCCATCGAAGGCCGTGGCGGCGCGGTGGTCGTCGACACGATCGAGGAGGCGGCCGCGCTCGGTAGCGAGTTCGCTCCCGAGCACATGTGCCTGCTCGTGCAGGACGCCCCCGCGCTCGCCAAGACCATTAAGAACGCTGGCGGCCTCTTCATGGGCGACGAGTCACCGGAAGTCCTCGGAGATTACGCAGCAGGCCCCAGCCACGTCATGCCGACAGGCGGAGCGGCGCGATACGCATCGCCGCTCGGCGTCCAGGACTTCCTCAAGATCACAAGCCTCATCGACGTCGACGGCGCCGCGCTACAATCCGCCGGCAAAGCCGCTGCCATCATTGCCCGCGCCGAGGGCCTGACCGGCCACGCCCGCAGCATGGAGCTGCGCCTGAAGCCAGACGCGAGTTCATCTTGACGCTGAACACGACTCCAGCCGTCAGGCGGCGCATGCGCGTCACACTCCGCGCCACCAAGTGCGTGGTGTGCGGCACGACGCTCGTGCGTGGCGCATGGGCATGGCGCGCGACAGCCGGCTTGTATACATGCGACGTGTCCCGCTGCAGAGCACGTCGGGATGCAGCTTTAGCTCCGTCCCCGATCGGCGGCGCACGATGAAGGACTTCGACGTGCGCGCAATCATCCGCCCCGACTTGCTCGAACTCCCCGGCTACATCCCCATCGAGCCCACCGACGTGCTCGCCGCACGCCTCGGCATCGACCCTGCGTCAGTCCTCAAGCTCGACGGAAACGAAAACCCATACGGACCGTCGCCGAATGCCCTCGCCGCCATCCGCAGCGAGAGCACATACCACATCTACCCCGACCCGGATCAGACCGCGGCGCGCGAGGCGATCGCGGCGTACGTCGAGACAGACCGCGAGCGCGTCGTATGCGGGCTCGGCAGCGACGATCTCATCGATCTCATCCTCCGCGCCGTCGTTGCGCCTGGCGACGCCGTCATCAATTGCCCGCCGACCTTCGGTATGTATCCGTTCTCTACGGAGATCGCCGGCGGTAGCGTGATCGTCGTGCCGCGCCAGGAGTCGTTCGCGCTGGACATCGCCGCGATTGAGAAAGCGGCGTCCGGCGCGAAGGCCATCTTCCTCGCGTCACCCAACAACCCCACCGGCAACCTTCTCTCGCGCGAGGAGATCAAACGGCTGCTGGCGCTCCCCGTACTCGTCGTCATCGATGAGGCCTACATGGAGTTCGCCGGCCGTGAGCACTCATCGATCCCGCTCCTCGGCGAGCACGAGAACCTCGTCGTCCTCCGCACCTTCTCGAAGTGGGCGGGGCTCGCCGGCCTCCGCGCTGGCTACGGCGTCATGGCGCCCGCCCTTGCATCGCTCCTGATGACCATCAAGCAGCCATACAACCTGAACGTCGCAGCCGGCCTGGCTATCGTCGCGGCACTCGAGGATCGCCTCCAACTAGACGAGTGGGCATGCGCCATCACGGGCACGCGCGAGAAGCTGTTCGAGGCGCTTTCCGCCATTGACTGGATCCAGCCGTACCCCTCAGACGCCAACTTCATTCTCTGCCGCCTCGAAGGCGTCGACGCCGTCGAAGTGAAGGAGCGACTGGCGAAGCGGGGCATTTTCGTCCGATACTTCGACACGCCTATGCTGCGGAACCACCTGCGCATCAGCGTCGGCCTGCCGGAGCACACGGACATCGTGGTAACGGCGCTACAAGAGATCGGAGCCGAACTTGGCCGCTGATATAGCCATCGTCGCGCCAGTAGCCATCGCAGCGCGGGCTTTTCAGCCCGCGTGGTGTAGCGAGGATTGCTGCTGATGTCCGATCGCAAAGCACACATCCTCCGCGAGACGAAGGAAACGCGTGTCGAAGTCACGCTCGACCTCGACGGCAGCGGCCGCTCATCAGCGCGCACAGGCATCGGCATGTTCGACCACCTCGTCGAGCAGATTGGCAAGCACGGCCTCTTCGATCTCGAAGTGCGCGCCGACGGCGACCTTCACGTCGACGAACACCACACCGTCGAGGACGTAGGCATCGCGCTCGGTCAGGCGATCGATAAAGCGCTCGGTGAACGCCGCGGCATCGTCCGCATCGCCGACGTAACGGTGCCGCTCGACGAAGCGCTGTCGCACGTCACGGTGGACATCAGTGGACGCCCCTACATGGAGCTCGAAGCCGAGTGGACGCTCGAACGCATCGGCGAACTGCCAGCATCAATGGTCGAGCACTTCTTCCGCTCCGTCGCAGCGGAAGCGAAGCTAACGCTCCACGTCCGCGTGCTCAAGGGCGAGAACGACCACCACAAGGCCGAGTCCGCCTGCAAGGCCCTCGGCCGCGCGTTGTCCGCCGCCACCCGCATCGAGCCGCGTCTCGACGGCACCGTCCCCAGCACCAAAGGCACGCTCGGCTAATGCCATGCGTCGTGCAGATGCACGGTGAACCCGGCAGCGGCAAGACCACGCTCGCGCGTGAGATCGCGCGTGCTTTGCCTGGCGTCGCACTCGAACTAGACGTCACGACGGATGCCCTCGTTCGCGCGGGCGTCGATTCCGGACGCGAGGGCGCAGTGACCTACGAAGTCCACTACGCGCTCGCCGAGAGCCTGCTGCGGATGGGCCACAACGTCATTCTCGACAACCCCGTCTTCCGGACATCAATCGAGGCCCGCTCCCTAGCCCTCGCTGGCCACGGGCATTGGTGGATGGTCGAGACGATTTGCGCCGACGACGACGAACGTGTCCGGCGGCTCGCATCCCGCAGCGTGCTGCCGCTGCAAGCAACGACCGTCGTCGACAAGGACCCGCGACCGGGCACGTCCGACCCGCAGTCAGTTCGCCTCGTCGTCGACACCCGTCGTCCGCTGGCAGAGTGCGTGGCTGACGTTCTCGAATACATCTCACGCGGAAGTGGGCCGATACTGACCTGAGCAGGACTGCCGAAAATGCACTCCCGAAGCATTGACGGCGGAATCCGGCCGGACGTATGATCTAGCAGGCGCTAAGTTAGCGACAGACTCGAACGAGCGGGAGAGTGCGCGATGGCCATCGACACACAGGAAATGCTCAAGACGGCGTCCGACGACATCGATGTCGACCTGAGCTGGATGCAGAACACCGGCGAGCGTGGCTACTGGGCAAAGCCCGGCCGTCGCGGACTCACCCTCGAGGAGATCAACCAGGGCTCGTATGGCGTGTCGCCTGACGAGTCCGACGCGCTGACGATGGCCCCACGCGGCGCCGCCACGCGCAACGACGTGCCCCGCATCGGCTACCACATCCGCAAGAAGTCGGACACATGGTCGCAGAACGCCGCCATGCTCTACGAAGAGGCCGTCCAGCGCCAGTGGTCGTCCGCCACCGACATCCCGTGGGATGAACTCAAGCCGCTCCCTGACGACGTCGAGCGCGCCTACTCGCAGTTCTGCACCTTCCTTACGGAAGTCGAGTTCATCGCCGGTGACACACCCGCCCAATGGCTACCGCAGGTCTCCAACGACCACTACGAAGTCAAGATGTTCCTCGCGTCACAGATCATGGACGAGGCGCGCCATCTCGACGTCTTCCGAAAGCGCGCGCTCGCGAACGGCGGCGGCCTGATGTCGTCGAGCGGCAATGCCGGCCTTCGCGTCATCATCGAGGCCAAGGACTTCACCGAGATGTCGGCCATCATGCACGTCCAAGGCGAAGGCCTCGTGCAGTCCGTCTTCCGCATGGGTGAGTACATCGCCACCAACGAGGCCGAGAAGCGCATCTTCCGCCTCAGCGCCCAGGACGAGTCGCGGCACGTCGCGTTCGGCGTCATGCACCTCAAGTACATCCTCGAAACGGAGCCCGAGCGCCGCGAAGAGATCCACAGCTACCTCGAGAAGGCAGAGCCCGTAATCGGCGTAGCGACCGGCGCCCAGCCCGTCGCCGGCGGTTCGCCCGTCTTCGGCAACTCGCTCGCCATCCTCTTCGGCCACACGGCCGGCAGCCAGCAAGAGGGCACAAACCTCGCGCTCGCTGCCTTCCGCCGCCAGATCAACGAGTACATGCACCGCCTCGAAGTCGCCGGCATGGGCGAGCGGCGCTACCGCATGCCGCAGCAAATCCAGGCGATGCTCGAGCCCCCGAAGAACTAGCGGCGAACAACAAACAGCAAAGCCCCGGTCATGAACCGGGGCTTTGTCATGAGGTGACTGGCAGTCTGCGTCCAATCCTCGCCGGTCGCCACCAGCGTCGGTGCCGCAGCGCCCACCGTCGTTATCAAGGACCAGTACCCGCGGAGCTTCGGCTCCGCCGCAGAGTTGTTTGATGGGAAAGGCCGGAGGCCAGGCTGTCATTCAGAGCGAAACGAAGAATCTTCGCCGGCAGCCACCGGCACGGTCGTTGCGTCTGCGCCAACCGTCGTCATCCCACCAGTACTCCTTTTGGAGCACCAGCGTCCATCCTCTAGCTTCCAGCCTCGGCCTTGCCAGCGACATGCACGACATGAAGATCCGTAAGATACGCCTTCACAATCCGCCCACCGTACCGCTCGTCGATCATCGCCCTAATACAAGACAACAAGGCCTCACGATCCTCATCGGACAGCGCCAGCTTCCCCGAGTACGTACTTAGTTCATCGATGTATCTCTGCGTCGTGAAGTCCCGCAACCATTCATGCCGAGCGTGCTGCGCCGGCTCAAAGAGCCCCGACTCGTCCGTGATCGGCGACTCTAGTGGAATCATCCCCGCCGGTTCGAGCCGCAGTCCAGGTGGCGTCCCCGGCATGTGCTTGAGATAGCACTCCTGAGCATCGATGAAGAACTGGCTCGTCCCGCCCTCGACGTGCCCTCCCGTCGTGTATGCCAGCGCCCCGCCCGGTCGCAACGCAGCCGCGATCTTCGGCAACGCGACCCCATGGTCCAGCCAGTGGAACGCCGAAACGCTCATCACGAGATCGAACCGCGCGTCCGGCAGCGGCCAATCCTCGAACGCGCCAACCCAAATATCGACGTCCGGAAACGCCCCAAGGTTTCGCCGCGCGACAGCGGCAAGGTTCGCACCTAGTTCGACGGCCGTGATCCTATACCCACGCTGGGCCATCGGCTGCGTCGCCTGCCCCGTCCCCGGCCCGATTTCGAGAATGTGTCCGCCATCCGGAATACCCGATAGCCGCACGACGTCGTCAAACAGCGCGTCCGGATACGTCGGCCTCGCTCGGTCGTACAGTTCGGCGACGCGGTCAAACAGCACCCGCGACTGGCGCGGCTGCTCGCCGTTTATCAGTCCAGCGGTTGGTTCAGGCATGAGGCTACGCCGTGACGAGTTCCTCGACAGTGAATCGGAAGTCTTCGATCACCGGGTTCGCCAGCAGCTTCTGGCACATCTCCGTGACCTGCGCCTCCGCGTCCGCCTGCGACCCAGCGTCGACTTTGATCTCCATGTACTTGCCAGCGCGAACGGATTCAACCGACTTGAACCCGAGCGAGTGCAGCCCACCTCGGATCGTGAGACCGGGCGGGTCATTGACAGCAGGCTTCAAGGTGACGTAGACGCGCGCGAGGAACATCGCCATCAGGATAGCGGCACCACGGCCTTCACGGAATGTCGTTGGCCCGCAGCCGCCCGCCAGCGTACGCTCTACGCACTGGTACACAACATCGAGGAAGGAAACTTGACCATGAAGAACCTGAAGACCGCACTCTCAAGCGGAGAAGAAGGCCACGCCGAGCCCTATGTCGGCGTTCTCGTCGGCGTCATCGGCCTCATCGCCCTCGGCATCGGCGCCGCCAGCGACGACATGGGATGGCTCGCTATAGCCGGTGGCATTGCCGCGGCTGTTGGCCTCGTGATGTCGTTCGCGATCAACCACGCCACGGTCGAGAAAGGCATGTACGGCCGCCTCGACAAGCTCGACGACAACAAGTAATCGCTCGAGCCGTAGCGCGCGCTTTTCAGCCCCGCGTGGTGGTTGAAGTGGAGTGCTTGTGTCGACGGAGCGCGGGCTTTTCAGCCCGCGCGTCGCCGTCTAGATGTCCCGCCGCAGCAGCCGCATCCCCGGCGTGTGAAACGCCGCCTCGTAGTCGGCGTCGCGCAACTCCTGCACCTGCACGAACCCGGCCTTCTCGTACGCGCTCTGCGCCTTGTCGTTCCCGATGAGCACGCCGATCTCCGCGACCCTCGCCCCGCGCTTGCGCCCGTTCTCGATAGTGTGCGCCAGCAGCAGATCGATGAGCCCCTGCCGCCGATACTCCGGCAGCGTCGCCACCCACTCGACGATCCACGCGCCCGGCACGTGTGTCGCCGCGCAATTCTGGTAAGAGGCTATGCGCGCCATGCCGGCGGCGACGTCGGCCTGTGTCATCCCGACGGCCTCGCTTGCGATGCCGAATGCCGGGATGAGCTGCGCCATCCCCAACTCTTCGTTGAAGTACCCGCACATCGCAGCCGCTGGCGTGCCATCGACCTCCAGCACCTTGAACGTCGAGATATGCCCGTAGTGCGGCTTGTCGGTGGAGTTAAGCGCCTTCAAGAACGCCAGCGCCGTCGCCTCACCGCGGTCGACGTACACCTCCCAGATGCTCGTGTCCGTGTGCGACCGCGACGCCGCAAGCTGCACCCACGCGATGAAGTCCGCGTGGCCAGCGCGCGCAGGCACAATCTCCGTCGTCACGTCCGTGGTCATCACACAACCTCCTTGCCCGTGAGGCGCTTGTACGCCTCCTTGTACCGCGCCGCCGTTCCATCGACGACGTCCTGCGGCAGTTCCGGCGCCGGTGGCTCTTTGTTCCAGCCGCTGTTCGCCAGCCAGTCGCGCACGTACTGCTTGTCGAACGACGGTTGCTGTCCGCCGCCCTTGTACGTTGCTGCGTCCCAGAAACGGCTGCAGTCCGGCGTCAGGATCTCGTCGATCACCGTGAGCTCGCCATCGACGTAACCAAACTCGAACTTCGTGTCGGCGATGATGATGCCCTTTTCGCGCGCGAATCCCGCCGCAAAGTTGTACAGCGCGAGGCTACGGAGGCGCAGGATCTGCGCATCCTGCGGTCCCACTTCTTGCACTAGATCGCTGAACGTCATCGGTTCGTCGTGACCCTCGTCGGCCTTCGTTGACGCTGTGAAGAGCGGCTCGTACAGTGGCTGGTTCTCGACCATCCCCTTTTCGAGCCTCACCCCGTCCGCCGTGCCGTACTTCGCGTACTCCGCCCACACGGATCCCGTCAGATATCCGCGAACGAGGCATTCCGCATCGACGCGCTTCGCCTTCTTGACGATCGTCGACCGGCCGACTAGCTCCGCCGGCAGTTCAAACGGCAGCTCATCCGCAGCCGTGCCGTCCGCAAGCCGGATGAAGTGATTCGGCACCACAGCGTCCGTCTGCTCGAACCACCACGCCGACATCTGGCTGAGCACCTTCCCTTTGTCAGGGATCCCCGTCGGCAGGATGACATCGAACGCGGAGATGCGGTCGGTCACGACGATGAGCATGCGCTCGCCGAGGTCGTATATGTCGCGCACCTTGCCGCGGTAGGTCGGGTTCGGAATCGGTGAATCAAGTAGGACGGTCATTTGAGTGTCTCCGTTTCACTTGCAGATGGTAGCTCCGTGGGATCTGCGCCCGTATGAGCACTCTCCACGGCGTTTGCGGCAGCAAGCGCCTGCCGCGTCGTCAGGTCGTAGTACAGCAAGGTCTGCGCGATGATTGCGAACGGCAGCACGAGCGCCGAGACCGCCGCGATGATCGAAGCGGCAGCAAGGGGCGGCAGAAACGTAGCGAGCTGTGCCAGCATCGACGGCCCGATTACGATCAGCGCCACAACCAGCATGATGCCGAACGTCCGCCACCACATGCCGCGCACTGCCGCCGCACTATCGTCGAGTGCCGCCCAGTTGTTCTTCCCCTGGATCATCACAGCCTGCGTGCTGAACGCCCACCGGATCGACAGGTACATGAGCAACGCGAACGGCACGATTGCCAGCCACCAGTTGCGCTTCCCGTCGATCGTTGCGTCCTTGTTGAACAGCCAGTAGATCGCAAGAAACGGCGCAGCAAAGAACGCCAGAAACGCCATCGCGAATATCAGCAACGTCGTCTTGAACACCGCCCCGAATCGCTCGAATGCCGCATCAAGCCCGCCCGTCACCGATGGCCTCTCGCCGCCGGTGCCGCGATGTATCTCGTGCACCAGTCCAGCAGCGACTACGAGTGAAACGAACAATTGCGGAAACTGCAGCAGGCTAATCGCACTCGCTGCTGCTTCAGACTTGAACGTCTGCGACAGCACGCCCATCAACATCTGCAACGGTGCCGTCAGCAGCGCAAGTGAGAAGAACGCCGCGAAGTCGCGCAGGTAGACCTTGTACGAATAGCCGACGATCTCGTCGAGTTCGTACATCCCGCGGAGCGGGCGCGTTATTGGCTGCTGTGGGTCCTGCAATGGTCACCGTCCATGGCGCTACAGAAGCCCCAGCCGCCGAAAGCTCGCATCGACATGTTGCATGTAGACGCCGTAGTCGAAGATTGCATCGAGGGTCGCCGCATCCAGGCGCGATGTCACATCGGGATCAGCATCGAGCAGTCCGCGGAACGGCGTGCGCGCTTTCCAGGCCTGCATCGAGTTCCGCTGCACGATCGCGTACGCATCCTGCCGCGACAGCCCCGTTTCGATCAGCGCCAGCAGCACACGCTGCGAAAACACCAGCCCCTGCGTGATCTCGAGATTCTCACGCATCCGCTCCGGGTACACATTCAGGCCCGACATGATCCCCGTGAACATGTCCGTGATGTAGTCGAGCAGGATCGTCGCGTCGGGGAACGTGATGCGCTCCGTCGACGAGTGCGAGATGTCGCGCTCGTGCCACAGTGCTACGTTCTCGAAAGAGGTCAGCGCATTGCCCCGGATCACCCGCGCCAGCCCGCATATGCGCTCGCACAGCTCCGGATTTCGCTTGTGCGGCATCGCGCTCGAGCCCGTCTGCCCCTCCGCAAACGGCTCCTCCGCCTCAAGCACCTCTGTGCGCTGGAGATGCCGGATCTCCTGCGCCATGCGCTCCAGACCGGACGCGATCAGCGCCAGCGTCGCGATGAAGTACGCGTGCCGGTCGCGCGGAACGACCTGCGTGCTCACGGGCTCCGGCAGCAGGCCCAGGTGCATGCACACCTTTTCTTCGACATCCGGCGGCACCGTCGCGTGCGTGCCCACCGCGCCGCTGATCTTCCCGAACGAGATCTGTGCCTTCGCCTCGGCCAACCGCCCCTGCGACCGGCGAATCTCGCTTACCCAGCCCGAAAGTTTCAGCCCGAACGTCGTCGGCTCCGCGTGAACGCCGTGTGTGCGTCCGATGCAGAGCGTGTCCTTGAACTCCAGCGCCCGCCGTTCGAGCACCTCCCGCAGCGCCGCGAGATCTTCGTCGAGGATGGTCGCCGCGTCGCGCAGTTGCAGCGCCGTCGCCGTGTCCCATACATCCTGCGAGGTCAGCCCCAGATGCACCCAGCGCCCCTCCGGCCCTAGCGAGTCTGCGACCGACTTCAAGAACGCCGTCACATCGTGATGCGTCTCGGCCTGGTACCGCATCACATCATCGAGTACGTACTTCGCGCCATGAATCTTCTCCGCATCCTCGCGCGGCACGCGACCCACATCCGCCCACGCATCGACAACAGCGATCTCAACCTGCAACCACCGGTCGAGTTTCCCCTCTTCGGTCCAAATCTTCGCCATCGCCGGCCGCGAATACCGCTCGATCATGAAACCACCATCGTCGTGTAGGGGCGCAGCCTGCTGCGCCCGCGTTGGGGTGCCGCGATGTAGAGGCGCTGCTTGCCGCGCCCGGACGCGTACGTCGCTGTAGTGCCTGCCTTTGGCTGACGTGGCGCCTGAAATGAGGTCGAATTGGGGTTCACGCCGCAGTCTAACCAAAGGGACGCCTACCGACGAATCGCCCGACCGAGCCAAGGTTGCCTTCTTCGCCATGCCTCCGGCTAAGCTCGCCGCCGTGAGCTACACAACAAAGCGCAACAGGCTGCAAGTCACGCTTCTGGACGGAAGTGCACCGGCGGCGAGGCTTCACGAGGATGATGGGGATGGAAGCCCGGTCCGCAAGATCCCTCTACGACCATTGCGAGGTCGGCCCGCCCAGTTCAAGCCCGTCGGTGCAGGGCTAGTGACATGCGGTAACTGTGCGAGGGCCAGTCAAAGGCACTAGCGCCGCAGACGCGGCTGGTGCCAGAGGTGGGAGGTCAACCGCTGCGCTGAATGGCTTCGTCCTTCGCCTTTACTGTGGCAGCCATCTCACGCGCGTAGCGCTCGAGCTTCTTCCGCAGCGCCGCGTCGCCAGACGCAAGAATCCGCACAGCCAACAACCCCGCGTTCTTCGCGCCACCGATCGACATCGTCGCGACTGGAACGCCCGCCGGCATCTGCACGATCGACAGCAGCGAGTCCAACCCCGACAGGTGCAGCAACGGCACTGGCACGCCGATCACGGGCAACGTCGTCGCTGACGCCACCATGCCTGGCAGATGCGCCGCCCCGCCAGCCCCGGCGATGATCACCCGCAGCCCGCGACCGGCCGCTCCGTGTGCGTACGCCAGCATTTCGTCCGGCGTGCGGTGCGCGGAGACGACGCGTACCTCGTGCGCAACGCCGAACTCGGTCAGCACGTCGGCAGCGGCCTGCATGACCGGAAGGTCGCTGTCACTGCCCATGATGACGCCGACGACGGGCTTCGCCTTGGTTTGAGTGGCCATTACGTCGCTCCTTGTCCGCGCATCAGGATGTTCGCGGCCGTTCGCGCTCGATTCAACACGTCGCCTCGATCCTCTCCCGTCACCGTCACATGCCCGAGCTTTCGGCCCGAGCGCGGCGGCTTGCCGTAGAGGTGCACGTGCGCTCCTTCGACCGACAGCGCATCCGCAAGTGTATCGGCAGGATCAGACCCATCCTTCGGTCCGAATGCATTGACTGTCGCGACGAATGGCGCAGTGAGCGCAGTCGAACCGAGTGGCAGATCGCTGACGGCCCGCATATGGTTCTCGAACTGCGAGGTCACGCAGCCCTCGATCGTATAGTGCGCACTATTGTGTGGTCGCGCCGCAAGCTCGTTCGTAAGCAGATGGCCGTCCGCGAGGAAAAACTCCACCGCAAGCATCCCGACGCAGCCGATCGCGTCGGCTATCCGCATGGCGATGGCCGCAGCTTCTTGCGCACGCGCGTGCGGGACTGACGACGGCGCGATGCTCTCGTGAAATGCGCCGTCCCGCTGCACCGTGTCGACAGCGGGGTACGCAACCATCTCGCCGGCCGGGCGTCGCGCCACCTGCACCGCAAACTCGCTCTCGATCCGCACGAATGCCTCCACCAGCAGTGGTCGCCCTTGCATCAGCGCGAACACGTCGCCCGCTGACGTAACGTCGGCGCATATCCACACGCCCCGCCCGTCGTAACCCCCGCGCGCCGCCTTCAGTACAATCGGCCATCCGTGCTCGCGCGCGAACGCCGCGATTTCGTCCGTCGTCGCGACCTCGCGATGCGCCGGCGTCGGCGCGCCGATCCGCTGCATGGCGGCACGCTGGTCACGCTTGTCGACGACGACGGACGCCGTCATCGCACCGGGTCTCAGCACAACGCCTTCGCTCTCCAGCGTGCGCAGGTGTTCGGGCTCCACGAGTTCGTGGTCGAAGGTGACGATGTCGCATGTGGCCGCAAACGCGCGCAGGTCGTCGAGCGAGTCAGCCTGGCCGATCATCACGTCGCGGGCGATGAGCGCCGCGCCGTCCTCGTCTCGTACAGCGAGAAGCCGCACAGGGATTTCGAGGGGGATCGCGGCCTGGTACATCATCCGCGCGAGCTGCCCCGCGCCCACGATGCCCACGGTCGGTAGCGTCACGCTGTCACCGCCGCCGCACTTGCGCCGATGTCCGTCCGGTATTGCATCCCGTCGAACCGAATGCGCTTGACGTTGGCGTATGCCTTCGCGCGCGCCGCCTCCATCGTCGGAGCCAGTGCAGCGATCCCAAGCACACGTCCTCCGTTCGTAAGGAAGCTACCGTCATCGCCGCGCTTGGTGCCCGCGTGAAACACGACAACGTCTGAATCGACCGCGTCTAACCCATCGATGCGCTTGCCGCGCTCGTATGGCCCCGGATACCCGCCCGACGCCACCATCACCGTGACTGACGCCTGATCCGACCATCGCACATCGACGCGGTCGAGCGTCCCGTCCGTGCAGGCGAGCATGATCTCCAGCAGATCGCTTTCGAGCAGCGGTAGCAGACACTCCGCCTCCGGATCACCGAACCGCGCATTGAATTCGATCACCCGCGGCCCGTCAGCTGTAACGAACAGGCCCGGATATAGGATTCCGCGAAACAGCACGCCGTCCGCCGCCATCGCCCGCACCGCCTCCTCTGTCACTTTCTTGCGGATGAAGTCGGCGTCCGTCGGCGTAAGCCAGCCAGGCGGGCTGTATACGCCCATGCCGCCGGTATTCGGCCCACGGTTGCCGTCGAAAATCGCCTTGTGGTCGCACGAGAAAGGCATGTGTACGACCGTCTCGCCGTCCGTAAATGCCATCGCCGACGTCTCCGGCCCCGACAGCATGTCCTCGATCACAACCGTCCGTCCTGCCGCGCCCATTTCGCCTTCGACGAGTATCGACCGCAGCACGTCGATCGCTTCCGCGCGCGAACCCGGCACCACCGTACCTTTGCCGACGAACAATCCGTCCGCCTTCACGACAACATCGCACGCCCGCGATTCGATGTACGCGCGCGCCGCCTCGAAGTCATCGAACCGCGCCGACTCGCTCATCGGGATACGGTGACGCCGCATCAGGTCCTTCGCGAACGCCTTCGAAGCCTCGATCTGCGCGGCAGCTTTCGTCGGCCCGAAGGCCCTGATCCCCGCCGCCTCCAGCATGTCCACCAACCCCAGTGCCAGCGGATCATCCTGCGCCACGATCACGAAGTCAGCCCGCCGTTCGCGCGCAATCGCGATCACAGCATCCCCAAAGGCGGCCGCCTCCGCATCCGAAGCATGCGCGTTCGGCACCGAAAGCTCTGCCAAGTCAGCGATCTGACCGACACCAGCATTCCCCGGCGCAATCGTAAGCTCGCCAAGCAGTGGCGACTGCCGCAGCTTCCAGGCGATCGCATGCTCGCGTCCGCCAGAACCTATAAGAAGTACGTTGGTTGCCATGCCCAGCCATTCGATCTGTCAGGAACACTGAAGCGGAGCTAAAGCTCCGCCGCTACTGCGATCCGACATCTGACTTCCGACTTCCTATTCCCATTCGATCGTTCCCGGCGGCTTCGACGTGATGTCGTAGACGACGCGGTTCACGCCCGGCACTTCATTCACGATGCGGCTGCTGATGCGCGCCAGCACCTCGTACGGTAACCGCGCCCAGTCCGCCGTCATCGCGTCCTCAGCCGTCACCGCCCGCAGCGCGACGACATGGCCGTACGTGCGGAAGTCGCCCATAACGCCAACACTGCGCGTGTCCGTAAGCACCGCGAACGACTGCCACAGGTCGCCGTAGAGCTTTGCGTTCTTAATCTCCGACATCACGATCCAGTCCGCCGCCTGCAGCACAGCGACACGCTCAGCCGTCACTTCGCCGATAATCCGAATCGACAGCCCCGGCCCGGGGAACGGCTGCCGAAACACCATCTCGTCAGGAAGGCCAAGGGCACTTCCCACCTGCCGCACTTCGTCCTTGAACAGGTACCGCAGCGGTTCGACAACCGCGAACGTCATCTCCTTCGGCAGGCCGCCGACGTTGTGGTGCGTCTTGATCTTCACCGCCGTGCCGTGGCCCGTCGCCGACTCGATCACGTCCGGATACGTCGTACCCTGCGCGATGAAATCGACCTTCCCGATCTTGTCCGCTTCCTGCTCGAACACGCGGATGAACGTCTCGCCGACGATGCGCCGCTTCTGCTCGGGATCGATGACGCCCTTGAGTTGCGTCAGAAAGCGCTCCGCCGCATCGACGTGCACGAGCGGGATCTCCATGTTGCGCTGAAAGACCTCGACGACGCGCTCCGGCTCCTCCCGCCGCATGAAGCCGTTGTCGACAAAGATGCACGTGAGCTGGTCGCCCACCGCCTTGTGGATCATCGTCGCCGCGACGGCAGAATCGACGCCGCCGGAGAGCGCGCAGATGATGCGACCGTCACCTACCTCCGCGCGGATGCGGTTGATGCTGTCGGCGATGAAGTTGCCCGGCGTCCAGTCACCCTTGCAGCCGCAAATCTTGTGCAGGAAGTTCTCGATGATCTGCTTGCCGTGCGGCGTGTGCACGACCTCCGGGTGAAACTGGATCGCGTATTTGCTCCCGCCATCCGTCATCGCCGCGTACGGGGAGTTGTCGCTGTACGCCACCGACGTGAACCCCGGTGGCAGTTGTGTTATGCGGTCGCCGTGCGACATCCACACCGGAAACGACGTCGGCAGCCCGGTGAACAGCGGCGACTCGATATCACCCTGCTGCACGACGGCATGCCCGTACTCGCGATGGTCCGACGGTGAAACTTTGCCGCCGAGTTGGTGCGCCAGCGCCTGCATGCCGTAGCAGATGCCCAGCACGGGAAGATTCTTCTCGAAGACCCAGGTCGGCGTCAGCGGCGCCCCGTGTTCGTACACGCTCGCCGGCCCGCCGGACAGGATCACCCCGCGCGGCTTCAGCTTCTCGACGTCAGCCCACGTCGAATCAGGCGAGATCACCTCGCAAAACACTGAGCACTCGCGAATCCGCCGCGCGATCAGCATCGAGAACTGCGAGCCGAAGTCGATCACGACGACAGTCTCCGGTTGCACGGGCACTGTCGGTGGAGCGTCTGAGGGCCCCTCACCGGCCTTTTCGCGCGCGATCTCAAGGTACGTCGAAACCTCAGCATCGCCCGAGGCGGTGACCCGGCGGGAGGAAGGCGAATCAGGCATGTCGTATCCTGCTGAGAGATGGTTAGCCGGTTGCGTTGGGCAAATTAGCGACCGATGAAGGCAGTTTACGAGGGGTACAGGGGCGGGGCAACTATCTGCTAAGAAGTTAATACCATTTCGCGCCCTGAGCGCGTCGCGGCATGCAACTTCTCGCACGACCGGCACTCACCGCGTCGGAGTCCCGATTTTGGCTGGAGGCTCAGTTGATGGACATCGTGGATCGGATCGTTGCGTCCAAGTGGTTCCTGGCGCTCAAGGTCATGCCGTTCGTTGTCGTGTTCCTTGTCGCGAAACTCACCATGCATCAGCTCGGTTGGGAACCAATTGCCCTCGGCTCCATCCTCACGAGCCTCATCGCCGCGACCGTCTTTCTACTCGGATTTCTGATCGCGGGGACGCTTTCCGACTACAAAGAGAGCGAGCGCTTGCCCGGCGAAATTGCCGCCATCATCGAAACGATGGCCGACGACTCTCGCGCGATGTTCGAGAGCAAGCGCGCGCCGATCGCGCGCGAATTCCTCGTGTACTTGCACGACTTGATGGGCTCGATGCTCGATTGGTTGGCCAAAGAAGAGCGCACGAACACGTTTCTCGGCAGGATCGCGGGCCTCGGGACGTTCTTCATCGCGTTCGAGCCGCTGATGCAGCCGAACTTCATCGTGCGCCTGAAGCAGGAGCAGAATCTGCTTCGCCGCGCCGTCCTCCGCATCGACACAATCCGCGACACGGAATTCGTAAAGGCCGGCTACACGATCGCGCAGATCGCCACAGGTCTCCTAATCCTCGCATTTCTGTTGACCGACGTGACTCCGTACTACGAGTCGCTGTTCTTGTTCGGCGCCGTCACGTTCTTGCTCCTCTATATCCTCTTCCTCATCGAAGATCTCGATAACCCCTTCAGCTACAACAGCCGCTTCAGTGGATCGCGCGTGTCTCGAAAGCACCTGCGCGATACCCTTGCCCGGATCGAACTCGAAATTCAAGCGATGGACGCGATCGAAGTGCCGCCGGTTCGGACGGAAGAGGCGACAGCGGTGCGATGACGATTCATCACCACACACAGCCCAAAACCTAACCAGCCGCAACCATAGAGGAGGAACGTGCTCACGAAGGCAACCTATGAAGACGCCGCCGAAGTTCTGCAGTCGGGCGGCGTCGTCGCCCTGCCGACCGATACCGTCTACGGCCTCTGCGCGCTCGCCATCGACGGCGGCGCCGTCGAGACCGTGTATGCGATCAAGGAGCGCGACCCGCGGCAGGCGTTGCCTCTGTTCGTAGCATCGCTCGAACAGGCGGAAACCATCGGCGACTTCAACGACGCAGCGCGCGCCCTCGCGAACGCCTTCTGGCCGGGTGCCATCGCGATCGTCGTCCAGAAGAAGTCTTCGTTTTCTTCGCGAGCAGCCGCAGGAGGCACAACCGTTGCCATCCGCATGCCTGACGACGCGCCGCTTCAGAAGCTCTGCCGTGAAGTCGGCGTGATCACGGGCACAAGCGCCAACCTCTCCGGCCAGCCGGAGTGTCACACGGCCGTCGAGGTCGAGGCACAGATCGGCGAGCGCGTCAACCTCATCGTCGATGCGCCAGTCGAAGCGTGGGGTAGCCCGTCGACCATCGTCGATTGCAGCGAAGAAGGCACGGTGCGCATAGTCCGCGACGGCGCCGTGACCGCCGAAGCCATCGAGGGCATCCTGGGTCGCCCTCTGTAGCAGCTGCGCTTTTCGCATACACAGGCGTCGTGCAGGCATACGTGTTCTTGTGCGACGATTGCGTATGAGAAGACTCACTCTCGTCATCGGATTGCTGGCCGTAGGCGGTTTGGTCGCCGCCGTCCGGGCATGGTTGTCGGAACGAAACAACAGGTCCGTCTTTCCGGCGTCGGACGCTGCGGCGCTGTTGAACCCTGCGCGCGGCCTCATCCAGTCCGCCGCTGGCACAGTGCGGGCGTTCAGACTGAAGCCCGGCGATACGGCGCTGGAGATTGGTCCCGGCCCCGGCTACTTCACACCGCACGCGGTCGATGCCGTCGGCCCGACCGGCCGCCTGATCTGTCTCGACATTCAGCGCGAAATGCTGGTGTTACTGCGCGAGCGCCTCGCCGAACACGGATCGCGCGCAGAGTTGGTCATCGGGGACGCAGAGAATCTGCCGTTCCGAAGCGGCGCGCTCGATGCGGCGTTCGTAGTTGAAATGCTTGGCGAGGTGCCAGACCAACCGGGCGCCGTCAACGAGATCGGACGCATCTTGCGATCTGCTGGCACAGCGTCGTTCTGCGAGGCCATGAACGATCCCGACTACGTGCGCCTTCCAGTTATTCGCGAACTGTGCGCGAGAGCTGGTCTCCGGTCGCTCGACTGGCGGCGACAGAAGCTCGGATACATCGCGAGGTTTCGCCCGCAGCGACCTTCGACACTCTCACCGATCGGCCGCTGATACACTCGCTGCGTGGTGGAGCCAGCCGTCAACGACATCCTCTCGCGCTATCGCCAGCCCGTGCTCGGTGCGATGCGCGCCGCCCTCGATCGCCCCGGCATCGAGCATATCGCCCTCATGCGCTACCACCTCGGCTGGGAAGACGCGCACGGTGCTGCCATTGATGCACCGGGCGGCAAGATGCTGCGTCCTGCCTTCTGCCTGCTCTCCTGTGAGGCCGTCGGCGGTGACATCGCCCGCGCTCTGTCCGCGGCCGCAGCGATCGAACTGCTGCACAACTTCACCCTCATCCACGACGACATCGAGGATGCCAGCGACACCCGGCACGGCCGCGAGACACTCTGGCGCCGCTTCGGCATTCCGCTCGCGATCAACGCTGGCGATGGCCTCTTCGTCCTCGCCCAGCGCACGCTGCTCGACATGACCGACGCGGGCGTCCCCGCGGATCGCGTCATCGAAGCCGCGCGCGTCCTCAACGAGGCCTGCATCGTCCTCTGCGAGGGCCAACACGCCGACATCTCGTTCGAATCCCGTCACCGCGTCTCGCTCGGCGAGTACGAGGCGATGATCGCCGGCAAGACCGCTTCTCTGCTCGGCGCATCCGCGCAGATCGGCGCAATCGCCGGCGGTGCCGACAACGCGACCGCAGCAGCGCTCGGCGAATGTGCGCGCAAACTCGGGATGGGCTTCCAGGTGCAGGACGACGTGCTCGGCATCTGGGGCGACGCCGCGGTCACCGGTAAGCCGGTCGCGGACGACATCCGATCGAAGAAGCGGTCGTTTCCGGTCGTATGGGCGTTCGAGCGGGCGCCAGCCGCAGTACGAGAGCGGCTGGACACGATCTACGGTGGAGATATGAGTGAACCTGCGGTGAACGAAGCTGTCGCGCTTCTTGCCGAGGCGGGTGCGCGGGCGACGTCGACCACGGAGGCAGGGCGGTGGGTTACGGACGGACTGCGCGCGCTCGACGGACTACGATTGGAGCCGTCGAGGCGTTTGGAGATCGAGGCGCTGGCGGCGTTTTTCGTCCGGCGTGACGCGTAGGAGTTTCGATGAACAAGAAGACCATCCGTGACATCGATGTAAAAGACAAGCGCGTGCTCGTGCGCGTTGATTTCAACGTCCCCATCGACAACGCGACCGGCGACATCATCGACGACACCCGCATCACGGCGGCCCTCCCGACCATCGCCTACCTCCGCGAGCAAAACGCGACCGTCATCCTCGTCTCGCATCTCGGCCGCCCGGACGGCAAAGTCGTCGAATCCGCGCGCCTCGCCCCCGTCGCCGGGCGACTCGGAGACCTGCTCGGCATGGAAGTGCCCTGCGCTTCCGATGTCGTAGGGGCGTCCGCCCAAGCCACTGTCGCCTCTCTCCAGGCCGGAGGCGTCGGCATGCTCGAGAACGTCCGCTTCGAACCGGGCGAGGAGAAGAACGACCCTGCCCTCGCGAAGAAACTCGCGTCCTTCGCCGACGTCTTTGTGAACGACGCCTTCGGCACCGCCCACCGCGCTCACGCATCGACGGCAGGCGTCGCCGACCACCTGCCTGCCGTCGCCGGATTCCTGATGGAGAAGGAAATCGACTATCTCGGCCGCGTCGTCGAAGACCCTGAGCCGCCCGTCGCCGCCATCATCGGTGGCGCGAAGATCTCGTCGAAGATCGCCGTGCTCCAACATTTGCTGTCGAAAGTGTCCGTGCTCCTCATCGGCGGCGGCATGGCTAGCACCTTTCTCAAAGCGCAGGGCGTTGACGTCGGCGCCTCCCTCGTCGAAGACGACCAGCTAGACACCGCGCGCGACGTCATTGCCGAAGCAGCCCGTCGCGGCGTCACCCTCGGACTGCCCGTGGACGCCGTCGTCGCCGACAAGTTCGCCGAAGACGCCGAGGCCCGCATCCTCAACGTCACCGCAGTACCCGACGGCTGGATGATCCTCGACGTCGGCCCGAACACCGCCTCCGACTACATCGCGAAACTCGTCGGTGTCAGGACTGTCGTCTGGAACGGCCCCCTCGGCGTCTTCGAATGGAAGGCCTTCGCCGGCGGTTCGCGCGCCCTGGCGACCGCCCTCGCCACATCGCAGGCAACCGTCGTGATCGGCGGCGGCGAGACCGTCGCCCTCGTCCAGGGCATGGGCATCGCCGACAAGTTCGCCCACGTCAGCACCGGCGGCGGCGCCTCGCTCGAGTTCCTAGAAGGCCGCGTGCTCCCCGGCGTCGCAGCCCTCCTCGACAAATAACGAAACTCAGCAGGAAGGCCTGTACCAGCGGGGCTTCAGCCCCGCCGAATCGTCGGTCGAGAACGAAACTACCGGCGTTGCTTGTGAGGCTGGTGCTAACCAAGTTGAACTCCGCGTCCCTCCGCGACCTCTACGGTGAATCGGAAACGCGGCACAGATTTGACGGCCTTTCGAGCCTCAGATACGATTCCACGTCGGCTTTCCCACATGTCCAGGAGGTTTGCCGCTGTGACCCGAGATTCGGGAAGTATCATCTCGGCCGTCTCCGGCGACAATGTCGGCGTCGACCACTCTGCGGTCCAGTCGATCGACGCCGAGCGCGTCGAGATGCGCGGGGCCGCAGCCCGGGATGTCCGCGGCGAGACGATGGACCTGGACAGCAGCGCCGTGTTCTCGATGCGCGCAGCAGACGTGAACATGAACGACTGCGCCGCCGGAATAGTGATAGCCGACAACGTAGTGCAGAGGTCATCCTCGACATTCCTGCTGTTCGCGCGGCGGGTCGAAGGTGACGTTACAGCAGTATTCACGCCACAGTCAGCCTTTGCGCTGGCCCTGGGCGGAGTGTTGGGAATCTGGATCATCCGGCGAATCCGCCGCGTGCTGGGGTAGGAGCATCATGGCAAACAACGAACTAAAGGTCGCGCCGCGCACCGTGGTCGGCAAGAACGTCGCCAAGCTGCGGCGCGCGGGCATCACGCCGGCGAACATCTACGGACACAAGATCGAGTCGACGGCCGTCCAGGTCGACACGATGGAGCTGACGCACCTGATGCGCCACTCATCTCGAAACCAGATCTTCAACATGACGGTAGAAGGCGAGAGCGCGCCGCGCACTGTCGTCTTCCGCGATGTCTCGCGCAATCCCGTCAACAGCCAACTCCTCCACATCGACTTCTTCCAGGTCTCCATGACCGAGAAGATGACAGCCCAAGTGCAGATCGTCCTCGTCGGCACTTCAGACGCGGTCGAAACGTATGGCGGCGTCCTGCTCCAGATGGTTGAGACGATCGAAGTATCGGCTCTCCCCGGCGACCTCCCGTCGCAGGTCGAAGCCGACGTCACTGCACTCGCTCAACTCGAACAGGCGCTGCACGTCCGCGACCTCAAGATCGACACGAGCAAGGTGACCGTGAACACCGACGAAGACGTCGTCGTCGCGCGTGTCGCGTCGCCACGTCTCGCCGTCGAAGGCGAGGCCACCGCTGCAGAGGGCGCAGAAGGCGAAACCGCCGTTGGCACCGAGACGCCAGCAGCCCCCGCCGCAAGCGAAGGCTCCGACTCCGAGTAGAGCGTCTCGATTCAAGCGTACATATGACGGAGCGCGGGCTTTCAGCCCGCGTTTTCGTTTGAGACAGGCCACCGTGCGGCAGCGCGAAAAGCGATGGCGTAGGGGCGCTGCCGCGCCTCCGGCGGGCGCATGAAGGGCCCTGACCCGCATGCCTGTAGCGCGGGATTTTCAGCCCGCGCGGTGCTCGCCCGCGCCGACTACGTGTTCAATCACTCGCCAAGCGGATGGACCGCGAACACGTACTCCTCAACTGGCCTTCCGCCGATCAAGTGCTCCTGAATGATCCGCTCGACAACATCCGGGTTCGCGCTGTGATACCACGTGCCGTCTGGATAGACGACAGCGATCGGCCCCTGTGCGCATATCCGCAGGCAGTTAGCCTTCGTGCGAAACACGATCGATTCACCCTGCGTCAGCCCAAGCTCCTGCAACCGTTTCTTGAGGAAATTCCAAGCTACGAGCGTCTGCTCCTTCGGCGCGCACTTCGGCTCCGTCTGGTCGGCGCAGATGAACATATGGCGCGCGATCTTACCAATGCCGTGGAGCTTGGTGTTCGCAATGAGTTCGGGAGTAAGATCGTGTGCATCCGTCATGCACTCATGCTCACAGATGGCGGCCATTGACGCGAGCCGCTACGAACGTGCGAGCACGACGTTCACGATCCACTGGCGCACGCTCTTGGAGTTATCGAGCGTCACATGACGCACGGGCTCCATCGGCCCACCCTCATGCCCATCACGCGGCGCGAACTCCCCTGACGCGTCGAAGTTCAGGACGTTCGGCGCATTGACCCGGTCTCCGGCGAATCCGTCGCTCGTTTGGAACACGTTGATCAGCAGCGAAGTGGCCGGCATCGATGCAAGGTCGCCGTTGTAGAACTCGTCGACGCGATCCAGGACAACCGTCGCGAGGATCCGATCGCCATACGCAGCCTCAAGCCGCGTCGCCATCACCTCCGCAGTCACACCGCCATGGCTGAATCCCACGGTGACAAGCTCCAAGCAGGGGAACCGCTCGAGGTGGACGGTGGCTGCATTGACGAGCCACTCTTCCATCGCCGTATGCGCGTTCTCCGCGCCGTAGAACGCCGAGCCCGCCACGATGCCAATCGTGTCGTACTCCTCGCCCTCATACGCTCGCAGCAGCGCATCGACGATGTCGCGCACGCCGGCAGCGTCATCGTCGTCCTGTAAGTTCCCGACACCTCCGGCGATGCCAAGCACCAGCACAGCCCGGTCGTCGGACCCGCACGACACCTCGGCCCGTGAGAAGAAGTCGTGCGCGACGAGATACTCCGGCAGGCGCTTGCTGCCTTCCGTGCAGGCGTCACCCTTGGCCGCTGCGTTCAGTTGAATGTCGATGCCGTTCACGAACGAGGCGTCGTCGCCGTCGTTAGCACCGTCGGCGTTGAAGTCTGGCAGTAGCGATGGGTCGATCGCATCGTCCGCGTTCACACGCTCGTCGCCGTTGACGTCGAGACACGCAAGTTGCGTGAACTCCGCGCGTGGTTTCGCCGAAAGCCCGCTGGAGTTGCACGCCATGAGCAGCATGCTCGCTGCGCAAATTGCGATCGCTGTTCCGAGAAGATGCGTCTTCATACAACTACGTTAACGACCGGCACCGCAGCCGCGGCCGTTACAAATGCACCATTTGAGTCTGCCGAAACTGTTACAGCGAAGCCAGCTGAATCAGTGAAGGCTCGGCCTTCCCGCGAAGCTGACCACAAGCCGCGCTGATTTCGACACCCTTCTCGACTCGCACCGTGCAGGGTATTCCCTTACTCGCGAGTTCTCGCTGGAACGCCAGTGTGCGCGCGCGTGCCGGCCGTCGTATTGCTGCACCGGGCGTCGCGTCGTTGGGTGTCGGGTTCACGGGGATGAGATTCACGTGACAGTTGATTCCGCTGAGCAACGCGGCCAACGCGCGGCCCTGCGCGGGCGAATCGTTGACGCCGTCCATCAAGCAGTACTCGAACGTGATCCGCCGGTTCGTCTTCGCGATGTACTCGCGGCACGCGGCGATGATGTCGGGAAGCGGGAATCGATGCGCCGTCGGGATCAATCGCTCGCGCAATTCTTCGTCGGGCGCGTGCAATGACACGGCGAGCCCGACCTGCAGCGACTCGTCCGCGAGCTTGAGGATGCCGGGAATGTGGCCCACGGTGGAGATCGTGATGTGCCGCGCGGCCATGTCCGCGCCCTCGGCGTTTGTCAGCGTCTCGACTGCCTGCCATACGGCCCGATAATTCGCCATCGGCTCGCCCATCCCCATGAACACGATGTTCGTGATCGGCTGTGCGCCTGTATCAGCCTGCTCCCGCGCGAACCCGACGATCTGCGCAAGGATCTCGCCCGTCGTGAGATTGCGCTCGAAGCCCGCCTGTCCCGTCGCGCAGAACACGCAGCCCATCGCGCACCCCGCCTGGCTCGAAACGCACACCGTCGCTCGGCCGCGTGAGTCGCTTCGTGGGTCGTAGAGCATCAGCACGGATTCGATCAGCTTGCCGTCGTGTAGGCGGATCAAGCGCTTCCGGGTTAGCCCGTCGTCCGACGTCAGGTTCGTGACGGGTGTCAGGTCCGTGAACGGCAGCGTCTCTGCGAGTTGAGCCCGCAGGCTCGCCGGAATATTGGCCATCTCGTCGTACGACGACGCAGCATGACGATACGCCCACTGCCACACCTGCCGCGCGCGGTACGCCGGGTGCCCCAGCGCCTCGATTCTGGCCTCAAGCTCCACGAGGGAGACGTCGTGAAGGGATTCTCTCACGTGATCAGTCTACAGGTTGGAGCTTTGGCCCCTGCTGCGCGACAATGCCCGCACCAATCACGCCTTGAAGGACACGATGACCATGACTGACACAACAACGGCGACGACTGAGAAAGCGCCCCGCGCCCCGAAGCCGGACAACATCTTCGTCGGCCGCGACTTCGGCCGCCACGACAAGGTCATCACGCCCGACCTCGTCGCGCACTACAGCGGCTCCGTGGACGACACAAGCGCGATCTACACAGGCGAATCGCCCTTCGGCGGGCCGGTCGCGCCCGGGCTCGTGCTCCACTCCGAGTGCTACGAATACCGCGACCACCCGAAGGCCGGCGTCCCGTCGTGGTACCTCCCGAACGTCTTCGGCAATCTCCATGCGCGCCAGGAGTGGGAGCTCTTTAAGCCGATCATGGTCGGCGATGCCGTCAGCGCCCGTTCATTCATTGCCGAGCGCTTCGCGAAGCGCGGGCGCGACTACGTCGTCAACGAAGTCCTCTACTACGACGTCGAAGGCGCCGTCGTCGCGCGTGGACGCACGCACCAGAGCTTCCTCCAGCAGACCGAGAACAAGGGCATCGTCATCGACGAGAAGCGCGAGAAGCAGCCTGAGCGCAAGCAAAAATTCGAGGTCGATGTCACTGCCGCGCTCGAAACGATCCCCGCCCTCGAGAAGCAGATCTCGCTTGACATGTGCTGGAAGTTCAGCGGCCCGAACAAGAACTATCACAATGACAAGGAATCGGCGATTGCGTGGGGGTTTCCGGACATCGTCGTCCAGGGCATGATGTCCACCTGTTTCCTCAACGAGATGCTCACGAAGCGATACGGCGCGGGCTGGCTCGCCGGCGGCAAGATGGACGTGCGCCTCGTGAACATCGTCTGGCAGAGCGATAAGCTCATCTGCCGCGGCTTCGTCCGCGAAGTCGCGCCCGAAGGTTCGCGGCAGCGCGCTCACCTCGACGTGTGGGTCGAAAAGGAAGACGGTACGAAGGTGACAATCGGCACTGCCAGCGCGCTGATTGACTAGCCTGATCTTTTATCCTGCGCACTCGCTCCACTCGTATATAATCGCCTTATCGGGCTGGAATGATGCCCGTTGATTGCGGGAGGGCAGCCACGTGGGCGTCGGACTCGAAGGCATGTGGGAAACGCTCGCGCAAATCGCCGTCATCATTGCGGTCGCGTATGTCCTCGTCCTCTGGGTCGCCGCCATCGTCTGGGTCTACCGCGACATCGCATCGCGGACCCGCGACGCCTTCTCCCAGACCATTGCCATCATCCTCGTGCTCGTATTCAGCCTTCCCGGCCTGCTCGTGTACCTGATCCTCCGCCCCAAGCAGACCATCGCGGAACAATACGACCGCCAGCTCGAGGCCGAAGCGCTCCTGCACGAGATACAAGAGCAGGCAACCTGCCCCTCATGTCGCCGCCGCATCGACGATGACTTCGTTTCGTGCCCATACTGCCGCACGTCACTGCGGTCCCCGTGCGAGCAATGCTCGAAAGCGCTCGCCTCGACGTGGGTGATCTGCCCCTACTGCTCTTCAGCGCGCACACCCGTCGCTCTCACGCCACTGGAAAGCGCCCCGCGCCGCGCCAAGCGCCCCGCGAGTACGGCAACGTACACCCCGCCGGCCTCCACGACAGCAACGGCGTCCGCTTCGGCGCCGCCACCGCCGGCAGCCACAGACGCGCCGTAAGATGCGCTAGCGATCAGCCTTGGGGATCACAAACTTGTTCGCCGAGTGAGTGTCTGAGAACGACACGACCTTCACTGCGACCAACCCGCCAGCCTTCGCCGCAGCCATGATGTCCGTGTCCCTGATCCCGTCCTTGCCCTTCGGCGTCACCGTCCAGATTGCACCGTCGCGCTTCATGTACGGCACGATCTGTGGAAGTCGCACAAGCTCGTCCAACGCGGACGCGCCCACAAAGACGACATCCGCATCCTTAACAAGCCTGCCATTTGAGACGGAAGCAGCGCGCCCTCGAAGCTCCGATAGCAACTGCGCATCATTGAGGTTTAAGAGCACGACGCGATGCTCCGGCTTCACGCCGAGCTTATCGATGCGCGTCTTCGGATTCTGAATCTTGTCCGCCCACCGAGCCGCCTGCTCGCCAAGCTCGAACGTAGCGGTGCCGTCCGGATATGTGACCCTAAGGGCACCGGCTTCGGCCTCGACGGAAGACACGTCCCTGAGCGGGATCTTCAGCCGGATCTCGCCGCGAAACAGAAGCTCCGTCGTCTCAAGCAGTGCCTTGCCGGCGTATGACTTGCGTCCGATACGAAGGGTGGTCTGTACCTCGCTGCCCATGCCGCACCTACTCGCGCGCGACGCCGAGGATGATGCCTGCCGCGACCACCCACCCGATCGCTGTCAGCATGATCGGGACGTCCTTCAGCAGCACCTCTTCCGGCGCGCCGCCCTCTTTCTTCACGTTGACCAAGTACATGTAGCGAAAGATCCCGTACAGCACGAACGGAATCGTCAGCATCATCGAATGGTTCGTCGGCAGGCCCTCAGCCGTAAACGTGTAGAGCCCATACGCAATGAGCAGAGCGCCAGTCACAATAGAATTCATCTGGTCGAGCATCGGAATCGTGTAGTCGTCGAGGATCTTGCGATGGCTCTTCGCGCCCGACTCCAGCAGTTCCAGCTCGGCCCGCCGTTTGTTGATCCCCAGGAATAGCGCCCCCAGCGCTGCCACCACATACAACCACGGCGAGATCGGCACATCAATCGCGAAGGCGCCCGCCATCGCTCGCATCACGAATCCGGCGGCGATAACGAACAAATCGATGATGACGATGTGCTTCAGAGAGTACGTGTACGCAATCATCATCACGCTGTATGACAGGATGACGAGCCCGAGCCGCCAGTCGAGAGCGAATGCAATGGCGTTGCCAGCCACGAACAGCGCACCGGACGCCACCCACGCCGTCGACACCGGCAACAATCCTGCCGGAATGGGCCGGTTTCGCTTCGTCGGGTGAACCCGGTCGGACTCGATGTCACTGATGTCGTTGACGAGATAGTCGGCGCTCGACACCATGCAGAAGCACACGAAGGCGACAATCGACCGCAGCAGGAGCGGAATCCAGCTGTCCGGATCGTCGATGTGATATTCCTGGCCGACGGAGAAGATGAACGCCAGGAAGACGATGCCGGCTTTGGGCCACTGCCGCGGGCGCATCGCCTTGAGGAGATAGCGAAGCTGGGGAAGCACGCCCGACCGGCGAACCTGATCCGCCGAGGGGCTGGTTGTGTCAGTGGCGGCCATCGAGGCCTCTTCGCTCGCCATCGGGGGGCATCATAGCGCACCGATGGCGAATCCGGGCCGCAGCATTCACCATCCCAGCCGATACTAACAGTGGAGCCATGAACCGCGACGATGCTCTGAAGACACTGCGGCTCGATGCCGAACACGACGCTCACTCTATCGAGCAGTCGTACTGGAGCCTCGTGCGCCGTGCGCAGTCGCAGGACGACGAACACAAGGCGCAGCTTGAGATCGAGCGCCTGAACGTCGCGTACGCGCTCCTCGCCCCAGCTCCTGAGCCGCAGGCCGTCACGGCCCACCGCCCAGCGGCCGCGTACGCGCCAGCGAGCGTCAACTCCGCACGCCCCGCGGTGGCAATGGCCGACGGCGTACCCGAGGCGATCCTCGCGTGGCTCGCGGCCGAAGGGCAGCGCATCTCGATGAGGTGGCGCGGTCGCGTCATAGAAGCCGGAGCGTTGTTCGGTGCTGTGATCGTGCTTGCGGTGTTTGCGTTGGTCGCAGGTGCGCCGTTCGCGATCGTACTCGTCTGCACAGCCGTCGCGGCCGCGATCGTCTGGGCGCCGTGGCGAAACGCCGAACAGATCGAGCACGAAGATCAGTGACCCGACGAAGCTCGCTCGTGGTGATTACAGCGGGATGTTGCTGTGCTTCTTCGCCGGCGTGCTGTCCGACTTCGACCGCAGCATCTCAAACGCGTGAATGACCTTCGGCCGCGTGTCGCGTGGGTCGATGACGTCGTCCACGTATCCCCGTGCCGCTGCGACATACGGGTTCGCGAAGCGCTCCGCGTACTCCGCTGTCAGCTCCGCGCGCTCGGTGACAGGATCCGCCGACTCCGACAGCCGCGTCCGATACAGAATGTTCACAGCCGGCTCCGGGCCGACGACGGCGATCTCGCCCTGGGGCCACGAGAAGTTCATGTCGGCGCGCAGGTGCTTCGAGCCCATCGCGTCGTACGCGCCACCGAACGCTTTCCGCAGGATGACGGTCACCTTCGGCACCGTCGCCTCAGCGTACGCGTACACCAGCTTCGCGCCGTGGACGATGATGCCGCCGTATTCCTGCGCGACGCCCGGCAAGAAGCCCGGCACATCGACAAACGTCAGGATTGGAATGTTGAACGCGTCGCAGAAACGGACGAAACGCGCGGCCTTGCGTGACGAGTCGATGTCGAGCACCCCGGCCAGGTACAGCGGCTGGTTCGCGACAATGCCGATCGACTGGCCGTTCAGCCTGCCGAAGCCGACGCAAATGTTCTGCGCGTACTCGGCGTGCACTTCCATGAAGTCTGCGCTGTCGATGACCCGATTGATCACTTCGCGAACGTCGTAGCTCTTTGATGAGTCGTCAGGCACGATCGTCAACAGGTCTTCGCTGCGGCGTGTCGGGTCGTCGCCCGCGTCGACGATCGGCGCGTTGTCCATGTTATTCAGTGGCAGGAACGACAGCAGCCGCCGCACTTCCAGCAGCGTATCTTCCTCCGTGTCGATGGCGAAGTGGCAGGCGCCGCTACGTGTGGCGTGCGCAATCGCGCCGCCAAGTTCCTCTTGCGTCACGTCCTCGCCGGTCACCGACTTGATCACTTCCGGCCCGGTGATGAACATCTGCGATGTGCCGTTGGTCATGAAGATGAAGTCGGTGAGCGCCGGCGAGTACACGGCGCCGCCTGCGCATGGACCCATGATCACGGACAGCTGCGGCACCACGCCCGACGCCATCACGTTGCGAAGGAAGATGTCGCCGTACCCTCCAAGGCTTGCGACGCCCTCCTGGATCCGCGCTCCACCCGAGTCGTTGATGCCGATGACGGGTGCACCTGTCTTCAGCGCCAGGTCCATGACCTTCGACATCTTCTCGCCCATCGCTTCCGACAGCGAGCCGCCGAAGACGGTGAAGTCCTGGGAGAAGACGAAGACACCACGGCCGTCAATCTTTCCATAACCAGTAACCACGGCGTCGCCGAGGAAGTGCTGTTCGTCCATTCCGAACTCGGTCGCGCGGTGGATCATCAGCTGATCAAGCTCTTCGAACGTGCCCGGGTCGAGGAGTACGTCGATACGCTCGCGCGCCGTCAACTTGCCGCGCGCGTGCTGCGCCTCGATGCGCTTCAGGCCGCCGCCAAGGCGCGCCTGATCCTTCATCTGCAGGAGTCGTTCTAGCTTTTGTTCGTTTGACATCGGCGTGATCCTAACAAAGCCCGGGCACTCGGAGTATCGAGAGCGCCACGAGGGCGGTTATCGCATGCGGAACCGCTCGACGAGCGTCCACCCCGCAGGAACGGCCAGTGCCGCGAGGACCAGCTTGAAGAGGTCACCCGCGATGAACGGCCAGAGCCCGTAGTCCAGCGTCGTCTCCCATGAAATCGGAATGCCGAGAATCGCGAAGTCCCGGTGCAACCAGATCAGGCCTGGGATGTAAATCGCCGCGTTGCCCAATAGCATCGGCAGCATGATCCACTTCGAGCGGTCCCAGCCGCGCTCGGCGAACCAGCCGACGATGTATGCGCACAGAATGAACCCAAACAGGTATCCACCGGACGGCGTCGCGATGCCGAGCCAGATTCCGCCGTGGCCCTGCGCGAAGAACGGCAACCCGGCCGCCCCCTGCGCGATGTAGGCGATGACCGCCGCTGCGCCGAGCTTGCTGCCATACAAGGCGCCGACAAGCAG
Source organism: Dehalococcoidia bacterium (assembly GCA_021731085.1). Classification (GTDB taxonomy): domain Bacteria; phylum Chloroflexota; class Dehalococcoidia; order DSTF01; family JACRBR01; genus JACRBR01. The sequence goes on along the minus strand of JAKFYB010000014.1, from coordinate 28,486 downwards.
CACCGCGAACGTCTGGCCCGTGACAGGCACTGTGCTGAACGAAAACTGATAGCTGAACTGTGCTGATGCCGCGATGAACCAGGATCCAACGAGCACCAGACCGATATTCGTGAGCCACGACTCCGGCAGGACTTCGGCCGAGAGCGTGTTGCGTCGCAAGGCGAGAGCGTGTGACAAGGAGCCTCCGTGTGACTTGGGTGGGATTCGGAGAATGATGGCAGGCGCTCGCCTCAGGGCCAATAGTACGGACGTACTACGCCTGAAAGGTCCGCTGGCTTCGCAAAGATGACCTATCTCGCAAGGGTCGGCTTCCTATGCGCCCACGGCGCAATCTGCTCGAATGCACGGCACGCCCGTAGCACGAGCGAATCCTCGTACGCGCGCCCAATGACGTGCAGCCCGATCGGCAGCCCCTTCGAGTCGAATCCGCACGGCACCGAAGCCGCCGGCTGGCCCGTCAAGTTGAACGGCTGCGTGTACGGCATCCAGCCCGCCGGGCCGATGTCTCGACCGCCAACCTGCTTCGGCTCCTGGCCTACCGGAAACGCCGTACAGGAGATCACAGGCGAGAGCAGCAGGTCGTACTTCGTGTGGAACTCCTGCATGCGGTGCCAGAGCTGCATCCGATCGCGGTTGCCTCTCGCCACGTCCATCCCGGTCTGCTGCTTCCCGTGCTCGTAGAAGAAGTGCGCCGGGTCGTCCATCAGCGCCCGCTGTTCGTCCGTCAGTTCGCCGATCCAGAGCGCGTCGGCCGGCGTGTTGATGCGCAGGAACGTGGGAGCCTGGTTGTCGAAGCCCGGGTTCGCTTCCTCGACCACGCATCCCAGCTCTTCGAAGCGCTTCGCTGCGGCCTCGCACGCCGCCGCAACCTCCGGCTCCACCGGCGCAAATCCGAAGTCCTTCGACCACGCGACGCGCAGCCCCTTGATCCCGCGCTCCACCTCGCCGAGAAACGATCCCGGATACGTCGCCACGCTGAACGGGTCTTCCGGCTCCTGATACGCCATCACATCCATCGCCAGGGCTGCGTCCGCAACCGTTCGCGTGGTCGGCCCGCGATGCGTCATCGTCGTCCAGCCACCGGGCTTGCGTGGGATGCGCCCGTACGTCGGCTTCAGCCCGAACACGCCGCAGATCGACGCCGGAATCCGGATCGAACCGCCGCCGTCGCTGCTCAGCGCGATCGGCCCCAGCCCCGCCGCCACTGCCGAGGCAGCGCCGCCGCTCGACCCGCCAGCGATGCGCGTCGCGTCCCACGGGTTCGTAGTCGCGCCGAACAGCTTGTTCTGCGTCATCGCGATGAACCCGAACTCCGGCGTGTTCGTCTTGCCGAGATGCACACCGCCAGCGTCGATCAGCGCCTTCGCTGAGTACTCCCACGACGTCGCGATGTTGTCCTTGTAGACCAGCGAGCCCTTCGTGGTCGGCAGCCCCGGCACGTCAAACAAATCCTTGATCGAGACCGGCACGCCATGAAGCGACCCTAGGTCATCGCCTCGTGTCACTGCCGCTTCCGCCTCCCGCGCCTGCTCCAGCGCCATCTCCGGCGTCACGAGGCAGTACGCGTTGATCGCCGGATTGATCGCCTCGATGCGCTCAAGAAACGTCTGCGCGATCTCGACGGGCGACAGCTTCTTCTCGCGGACGGCGGTCGCCATCTCGGTCGCGGGCATCCAGGCGATTTCGTCGTGCATGCGGCACCTTCTCAGATACAACTTTCCCCTCTCCCGTCTGGGAGGGGGCCGGGCATGAGGGAAAACGCGGCTTCGGGGAGACTGTAGGGCAAAGCCGCCGATGGTGCTATCATCCCGCCACTATGACGCTTTCGACCACGCCCTTCGACTCCACGAAGCATCTAGACGTCGCCGCCGACTTGCTCGCCGACCGCCACCGCCACGACCGCGTACGCGACCCACGCCTGCCAGCGACGTTCGATGAAGCCGCGCTCTGTCGCGGCCAGATCGAACAGGCGCTCACCACGGCAGGCGCGTACGGCGTCGTGATCTCGGACGGAAGCGAGGCCGTCGGCTTCGGCATCATGACGCCGCAATTCATCGAGCCGACGCACATGCTCGCCGCCTTCTTTCCGCCGCGCGGCGTTTCGCTCGGTTATTCCACGCACGCCACCAAGGACGGCATGGAGTACGACGTCTATCGCGAGATGTACGGCGCCCTCGCCGAGCACTTCGTCGATCGCGGCATCTTCCACCACTCTGTCGCGGTCCCCGCGATGAACGGCGCGGCTGTCGACGCATTCAACTCGCTCGGGTTCGGCCGCAACATGGCCTGCGCCGTCCGCGGCGTCGATCCCGTTGACCGCCACGCAGCTCCGATCGAAGTCCACCAGGCGAGCGCGGAGGACTATCCAGCCGTCGAGTCCCTCGGCGAAGAGTTGACGCTGCATCACGCCCGCTCGCCAATATTCAACCCCTACGTACGTGAGTCCGACGAAGCGCACCACACCTTCATCAAGGGCCTGCTCGAAGACGCCGACGCAAACGCGCACTGGATCGGCTACGAGGACGGCAAGGCCGTCGGGATGAACACCTTCATGCAGCCATTCTTCCTCTCGCCGATGACCGTGCCCGAGAAGACCATCTATCTCTTCCTTGGCGTCGTGACGCAGGACGCGCGCCAGGGCGGCATCGGCAGCGCGATTCTCTCGCAGGGCGTGTCATGGGCGCGCGAGAAGGGCTACGAGAACATCGCGCTGCACTTCGCGACAGCGAATCTTTCCGGCGCCAAGTTTTGGCAGAGCAGTGGCTTCCAGCCGATCGAGTACGGCATGCGTCGCACCATCGACGACCGCATCGCCTGGGCCAACAAGTAACAGGCGAGCACCAATGGCCTACGACCTGAAAGCCCTTATCGACGACGTCACCACCGTCGTGCGCGCCACGCCGGACGACGACGCCCGCTGCGAACGCATTACGCCGCACCTCCGCCGCTGGATGGACGGCGAAGCGCCGCTCCTCCCCGCGAAGTACACCATCCCCTGCGACGGCAAGGCGTGCGGCCATCTGCTCTACACCGACCCTGAAGGCGAATACTTCGTCATATCCGTCGTCTTTCCGTCAGGCACGAGCAGCGGCGTCCACTACCACGGCGCTTGGGGCGTCATCGGCATCCTTGAAGGCACCGACGAAGAAACCAAGTACGCGCGCGAGACATCGCCGGACGACATCGGCATCGGGCAGCCGTGTGAGCTACAGACGGTCGACAAGATCTACTCGCCGCCTGGCACCATCACGTATCTCAAGCCACCGCTCGAAGGATTCCACCGCGTGCGGGCAGCCGGCGACGAAACCGGCGTCTCACTCCACATCCTCGGCGGCACGCCCGACACCCATCCGCACTTCTTCTGCGACGGTGACACGAAGACGCTCATCGACTTCCCGATGTCCGGCATCATCACCCACGATCCCATGGTGCGCTGAGACCAGGCGCGCCTAGTCCTCCGCGTCCCGCATCGACGCCGTCCACGCCTCGGCCGTCGGCGTGCCATCCGGTAGCCCATGACGCGCGATACGTTCGATCGCGGCCAGCGTGCTGTCCACATCCGATTCGTCGTTGTACGCGGCGAGGCACGCCCGTAGCCGCGCGTCGTTGCACACCCGTACGACGATCTTGTCCGAAGCCCACAGCGCTGCTGCGACCTGGTGCGGATTGTGCTCGCCGATCTGGAACGTCACGATCCCCGAGCGCACGGATCGATCCAATGGCGTCGTGATGCGAATGTTCGGCATCGACGTCAGCCCAGCGACGAACCGATCCGCAAGCCCAACGCAGTGCGCCTCGATCACCGACGCTCCCGCGCCCGCCGCCGTGTCGAGCGCCACCGTTAGCCCAGCCAGCACCGAGCCGGAGTGCGTCGTCATCTCGAACTTGTGGATGCTGTCGTTCGCGTACTCGAAATTCCCTTTGTAGTCGTAGTTGCGATTCGCGCCGTGCACGACGGCCAGCGGCTGCAGTCGTTCGATGAGGTCTTGCCTGACGTAGAAGCACGCCGCACCGTCCGGCCCCAGCAGCCACTTATGCCCGGGCAGCGCCAGGAAGTCGCAGTCCATATCCCGCACGTCGAACGCGATGTGCCCCGCCGACTGCGCCGCATCGACGCATACCAACGCGCCCCGCGCGTGCGCCATCGCGATGATCTCGCGCATCGGTAGACGCGTGCCGCGATTCCACGATACGTGGCTCAGCACCAGCAGCTTCGTGGCTGGCGTCATTGCCTGTTCAAACGTCTCGACCATCGACTGCGCGCTCTCGTCCGTCGATGGAAAGCGCACGACGTTGACGCTGAATCCCTCGCGCAGACGCGCGTAGTACGTCGGCACCATCACCGCGTTGTGCTCAAGATTGCAGATCACAACATCATCGCCCGCACCCAGCCCGAGTCCGCGAAGGACGGTGTTCATGCCCTCGGATGTCGTGTACGTCAGCGCGACCTCGTCGAGCGATGCGCCAATAAGTCTCGCGACGCGCTCGCGCACGCCACGCACAAGCGTCGCCTTCTCGTTCCGGACATCCGGCGATGTCGGCCCGAAGTACGCTTCGCGCTCCGCCCGTATCCGCATCGCCTCGACCACAGCGACCGACGATGGCCCAGACCACCCTGTGTTGAGATAGATGCGTTCGGCCGTGATGGGAAAGGTGCTTCGTTCGTAGACCATGAGTCTCAGTCTACGAGCGCGATCTCCTACCGGCTAACTTCACCTACTCCGACGATCATGGCGGGCATACCATCACCGCATGTCATGGTGGGAACTGCTCCTCATCGCGCTGGGGTTTGCCGTCGGTGCGTACGGCACGCTCGTCGGCGCGGGCGGTGGCTTTGTCCTCGTGCCGATGCTACTCATCATCTACCCCGATGAGGAACCCGCCAGCATCACGTCGATCTCGCTGGCCGTCGTCTTCTTCACCGCCGTCTCCGGCACGATTGCTTACGCCCGCCAGCACCGGATCGACTACAAGAGTGGTCTTTTGTTCGCGGCCGTCGGGCTACCCGGTGCAATCGCCGGCGCCCTGCTCGTCGATGCGGTACCGCGACAGCTGTTCGATATTCTCTTCGGCGTTGTCTTGTTATCAATCGCCGCGTACACACTCTGGTCCGTCGGCCGCCCACTCGTCATGCGCGAGCCCCTCCGCGGCCGCGGCATCATCCGCCGCGAAATGCCCGGCGAGAACGAAGGCGAGACCTTCCGCTACTCCTATCGCGCCTGGCAGGGCATCGCGATGATGGCCGCGATCGGCTTCTTCTCATCACTGCTCGGCATCGGCGGTGGCGTCATCTCCGTCCCGATGATGATCACCGTCCTGCGCTTCCCTGTGCACGTTGCCGTCGCTACTTCGCAGTTCGTGTTGGCCTTCATGGCAGGCCAGGGCAGCGCCGTGCATCTCCTCAACGGCCATCTCGTGGGCGACAACGTCCTCCGCGCGTTGCTCATCGCGGCAGGGGCCATACCGGGTGCGCAGGTTGGCGCCATGTTGTCGCGGCGTCTCAAGGGCGAACTCGTGGCCCGCCTTCTGGTGCTCGCGCTCGTGCTGGTTGGTGGTCGCCTGCTCTACTCCGGCATCACTGGCTGACGCTAGTCGAACTCGTCGGGGTAGCCCACCGCGTTGCGCAGGCGTGTCCCCGAAAACTTAAGCGTGGAGTCCTTCCACACTCGCCGCCACATCGGACCGAGCCGCGGCGTGATCCGCAGCTCAACGCCGGCAGCTGATATCGCCGTCAGCAAGTCACCGACCGGCTCGACCGACAAAGGCGTCACGCGCTCGTGGCTCGTGAAGTGCCCGCCTTCGTGCCCCATCGACGCGAACGGCTCCTCCGGCATGACGTAGCGAAACAGCTTCGTTTCACGGATGCGCTCCAGCCACCCGGACTCGACGACCATCACGAACCGAGGTTCGAGTCCATGCAACCACCGCTCGCGATCTTCCGCCGTCGTCTTCTCGCCGGCCCAGAAGCACGCGCGAGGACAATCGCGTGGAGCGAAGTACATCGGCGCGTGCCACTCGTCGATCGCCCATACAAGCGACTCGTCCTGGATCGCGCTCGTCTTCGCGATGTGGGGCTCAAATAGCGTGATCGTCGGGTCTTCGGAGAAGTGGTAGAGGGCCATCGGTCGGGGAGTATATCGAAGGTGGAATCTGCACCCTCCATCCTTTGACGGAGGTGCACCGTGGCTCGAACGGACTACACGGATGTAGTACGCCTGCACGATGCGGCGCCGCACTCACCCGGCCCACACTGACGACACAGCGATGAGATCGGCAATTGGCCGCGAGAACGGAGTGTCGTCATGGCCATCATCACCCAGCGTCAGCCCCACACCCACAGCGAGACCGCAGCGGCAGTCAGCGCGCTCGCTACTGCTTCTGCGGCCCGCCTGAACTCCATGCGACACTCCTTCGCCGCGAAGGAAATTGCGCTAGTCGTCTTTGGCTACTTCGGCTACTTCCTCGTCCGTGGCTTCACCGAAGGCTCCCACGCAACAGCCGTCCAGAACTCACACAGCATCGTCGACCTCGAGAAGTCGGCCGGATTCTTCTGGGAGCCCGCCATCCAGGAGCGCATTGTCGACCAACACTGGATCGTCACGCTGGCGAACTGGATGTACATCTGGGGGCACTGGCCCTTGATTGCGCTCGTCGCGGGATGGCTGCTCTTCAACAAGCGCGAGACATTTGCGCTGTTCCGAACCGCGTTCTTCATCTCCGGCGCGATCGGCGTCGCGATCTTCGTGATGTTCCCCGTCGCACCACCTCGCCTCGCCGACATAGGCCTGGTCGACACCGTCACGCAGCACTCGAACGCCTACCGCTTCCTGCAGCCCAAAGCCTTCACGAATCAGTACGCCGCCGTGCCGAGCCTGCACTTTGGATGGGACCTGCTCATCGGCATTGCGCTCGTCACCAACGCGAGGTCGCTCGCCGTGCGCGCATTCGGCGCCATCGTGCCGGTGCTGATGTTCGCGGCCATCGTGCTGACGGCGAACCACTACATTTTCGACGCGATCGCCGGTGGCGCAGTCGCGCTGACGGGCCTCGGCTTGGCGATGGCAATGCGGTCGTACGGCGCGACCATCCGCGACCGCATCTCGTACGGATTCCAGTCGCCGTACCAGCGCGCGCTGCCGTCGAGCTAGACCGGCGCGCCGGGCGCAACCAGCGGCCACGGACGCACTCGCTCCAACACCAGCGCCAGGTCGAGCAGCCGTTTGTCTTCGTACCGATGCGTGTACGCCTGCAACCCGACGGGCAGGCCGTTCTTCGTCAGCCCCGCAGGAATCGAGATCGCCGGATATCCCGACACGTTGCCCGGGATGGTCAGCGCGCCGTTGTTGTTGCGCCCGACGCGCTCGCCTTCGACCCTGCTCGGCATCGGGCCTTCGGCGACGAACGCCTCGTGCGGGTTCGTCGCGCACAGCAGCACGTCGCACTGTTCGAACACGTCGGCCATCGTCTCGTTGATCATCACGCGAAACTTGTCGACCGATGCCGCGTGCCACACGCGATAGTTCTCCATGAACCGCATCGAAGCCTCGATCTCGTACGTGAGGTCGTCCTTACAGTCCGGCCAGAACTCTTTGAGGTCATTGAAGAGCCCCGGCGCACCGGCTGTCGCCCACCGCGTACCGTTCTCCGGAATGTCGAGCTTCACCTCGACGCGCTTCATCCCGGTTTCCGCGATCAGTGTCTCGCCCGCCTCAGTCACCACCCGACGCACCTCAGGCTCAAGCGTGGCGATGCCGCCGAGATCCGGCGAGAACGCGACCCGCAGTCCGCGTAGATCCGACGACGCTAGATCCCGCTCCCAACCCTCAACGCGCGGTATCGAGAACTGGTCGCGCGGGTGGTAGCCCGAAACGACCTCGAACCAGCGTGCTGTGTCACGCACGCTGCGGCTCACGGTGCCCCAGTGGCTAGTCAGTGGTCCGTTGCGCGCCTTCGGTCCGCGCGGCACGCGCCCGAACGTCCCCTTCAGCCCGACGAGCCCCGTGTAGTGCGCCGGGATCCGGATCGAACCGCCGCCATCGCTCGCCGTCGACGCCGGCACGAGTCCGCCCGCAACCGCCGCCGAAGGTCCGCCTGACGACCCGCCCGGTGTGCGCTCCAGGTTCCACGGATTGCGCGTCACACCGCAAAGCTTGGTCGCCGTGTACGCCACCAGGCCGAACTCGGACGTCGTCGACTTACCGAGGATGATCGCACCAGCAGCCCGCAGTCTGCCCACGTCGATCGAGTCGTAGTCGACAATGTTGTCTTTGTATGGAATCGATCCGTACGTGGTCGGCATGCCGCGGACGTGCCCCATGTCCTTCGCCAGCACTGGCACGCCGGCGAACAGCCCAGGATCCTTCCCCGCCGCGACATCTCGATCGATCTCCTCCGCCCGCCGCCGCGCCCCATTAGCGTCCAGATGCGCGACAGCGTTCACCTTCGAAGCCGCGATCGCATCCAGCGATGCCTCGAGCACATCGGCGGCTTTCACCTCGCCGGCGCGCACAGCGTCAGCCAGCGAGCAAGAGTCATCGAGCCAGGGTTTCATGCGTCGTCCCTCCATCGCCGCGCGGGCAGCGTCCCCGATTCTATCAGCGCACCTAATCGTAGCGGCGCCGTCTGCGGTTAGGGCGGTCGTTCAGCCAGCGCGGCGGCGGAAGCCGTCCGTCGGCTCTACGCGCGTCGCCGGCAGACCGTTCACCACCCGGTGGATGAATCGCAGCTTCTCGGCCACGGGCGGGCGGATCGTGAACGGGTACAGGTCGCCCTTGCCCATGGCGTGGTTCACGCGGTTGAAGAACCGCGCCAGCCAGTACCAGTCGCCCAGCAATGCGTCGAGGTCGTCCACCTCATAATGCGGCCGCGGCAGCACGGCGAGGTCCGGCTGGCTGGCATCGTGTCGCCGCGTCCACAACTCCAGCCCCGCCGCGGCCGAGGTGCCCACCGTGTCCGTGATGTGAAGATAGTGGGCGAAACACTCTGCGAAGTCCTCCCACGGGTGCATCGTCGCGTACTCCGAAATGTGCGACTCCTCCCAGTTCGCGGGCGCGCCGAACTTGTAGTGCCGCTGAAGCGCGTCGGCGTAGGACGTGCGCTCGTCCCCGAACAACTCCCGGGCCTCGTCGATCCAGTGAGTCTGCTCAACGAGGATCCACTCGTAGTAGTGTCCAACCTCGTGCCGGAAGTGTCCGAGCATTGTGCGGTACGGCTCGCCGAGGCTCACCCGCAACCGCTCCCGGTAGTCGTCGAGGCTCTCCGCCAGGTCGATCGTGACGATGCCATTGGCATGCCCGATCATTACCTGCCTGTTCTCCGAGATCGACGAGATCAGGTCGAATCCGAGCCCGCCCTCCTGCTCGAACCACGGATCGACCGGCATGCCAAGCCGGTTCAGCTGCACGAGGAGCTGCCGCTTCGCCACCGCAGAGTCCGCAAGCCGCTCCAGCGCGATCGTGTCGTCGTTATCCGGCGCCTTGCGCGTCAGCCGGCAACTGAAGCAGCGCGCCGCATCTGATTCGTCCGCAACCAGCCAATTGCAGCGCCATTCTCGGTTGGAGCACGCGCGCCAGCTCAGGCCGTCGATTGCCAGGGGCTTGCCCGTCACCTCCGCGAAGGTGAGGCTGGGTGGGTGAAATGCGATCTGGCTGCTGCAGGACATGCACTCCACGTCCTCCAGTTTGACTAGGCCGTCGCAGGTTGGATTTGGACATAGGAGCAGCTTCATCGGCCGCAGTATAGTCGCGGCAATCCTGCTAGGCGCCTGTCGTGGGCCAGGGGAGCCCTGCCGCCGTACACCGGCGCGCAACACGGCTGAAACACGGGTGTGATACCGTCGAAGCCATGGTGGGAGTCTTCTCGGACTACGATGTCGGCACGAACTACGACGAGGTGTTTGAATCGCCCGGCGTTCCTCGTGCGCACTACCGCCCGATCGTCGAGGCGCTGCAATCGTTCGGCCCGGCCGAGCTCGCCGACCGCCAACGCCGCGCCGACCTCGCTTTCCTCCACCTTGGCATCACGTTCACCGTATATTCCGAATCAGCCGGCACCGAGCGCGTATTCCCGTTCGACCTGCTCCCGCGCGTTATCGACTCGCGTGAATGGTCACGCATCGATCGCGGACTGAAGCAACGCGTAGTCGCGCTCAACATGTTCCTCCAGGATGTCTACAACGACGGCAAGATGCTCGCCGCAGGATTGATCCCGCCAGAGCTGGTCTTCGGCTCCCCCAACTACATGCCGTGCATGCGCGGGCTCACGCCGCCGGGCGGCGTCTGGGCCCACGTCAGCGGCATCGACCTCGTACGCGACGCCACGGGCACGTTCCACGTCCTCGAAGACAACGTCCGCACGCCAAGCGGCGTCTCGTACGTCATGCAGAACCGCCAGATCAGTACGCGCACGCTCTCGCGTCTCGTCGCCACCGCCGGCCTGCAGTCGATCGAGGAATACTCGACGCGCCTGCAAGCCGCGATCACGAAGCACGCTGGCGGTCTGCCGCCTGCCATCCTCACGCCCGGCCCGTACAACTCCGCCTATTTCGAGCACACATTCCTCGCGCGGCAGATGGGCGTCCAACTTGTCGAAGGCCGCGACCTTACCGTCCACCAGGGACGCATCGCCATGAAGACGACGCGTGGTCTCGAGCCCGTCGGCTCCCTCTACCGCCGTGTCGACGATGAGTTTCTCGATCCACTGAACTTTCAGCCCGACTCGGCTCTCGGCGTGCCCGGCTTGTTCGACGTCTATCGCATGGGCAATGTCTGTCTCGTGAACGCGATCGGCAACGGTGTCGCCGACGACAAGGCCGTGTATCCGTACGTGCCCGAAATGATCCGCTTCTACCTCGGCGAGGAACCCATCCTTGAAAACGTTCCGACGTATCACGCCTCCGACGACAAGCAGCGTGAGTACATCCTCGCCAACATGCGCGATCTCGTCGTGAAGCCCACGAACGAATCCGGCGGCTACGGCGTCGTCATCGGCCCCACCAGCGACGACCGCCTTCTTCGCGAGACAGCCGTCGCCGTCGAGCAGAACCCCCGAAACTTCATCGCCCAGCCGCTCGTTCGCCTCTCGACCTGCCCAACCGTGATCGATGGCGCGTTCCGCCCTCGCCGCATCGACCTGCGGCCGTTCATCGTTCACGACGGCGTCGAGCCCTGGGTGCTTCCCGGTGGCCTAACGCGCGTTGCCATGAAGGAAGACTCGTTCATCGTAAACTCATCGCAGGGCGGCGGCAGCAAGGACACGTGGGTGCTCAATGCTTCTTAGCAGGGTCGCCGAATCACTCTTCTGGCTGGGGCGCAACGTCGAGCGCGCGAAGAAGACAGCGCGCCTTCTTGATGTCACGTATCATGGCCGCCTCGAACCCGGTGAGGGCGACGTCTACGGCGCGCGCAACACGTGGGAGGCCCTCGTCACGACGCTCGGCCTCAACGTCGCCTACCTCTCGCAGTACGACGACTTCGAAGAGAACGGCGTTATCGAATTCCTTACCGTAAACCGATCGAACTCATCTTCGATCGTCGCCTCCGTGATGGCCGCCAGGGAAAACGCGAAAGGCGCCCGCGACTACCTTTCGAGCGAGACGTGGCTCTCGATCAACCGTCTCTATCACAACGTCTCGCGCACGAATCTTCATCTGATTCTCGCCGACGGCCTCTACGACTTCTGCGACGGCGTGATCACCGGCGCCCACCTCGTCGATGGCACCATTGCCTCGACCCTGCTCCGCGACGAAGGCTGGCAGTGGCTGCGCGTCGGCATGTACCTGGAACGCGCCGACATGCTCACCCGCATCGTCGACTCGAAGTACCACCTCTTGATGCTCTCCCTCGATGAAGTCGGTGGCCCCATCGACCGATTTCAGTGGGTCGCCCTCCTCCGCAGCGTCGGCGGCTGGGAAGAATTCCTTCGCTGTCATCCGGGCGGCGTCGAACCCGCGAAGGTCGCTGAGTTCCTCATGCTCGACGAGCGCTTCCCCCGCTCGCTCCGCTCTTCCATCGAAGATCTGCTCGCCGCCCTGGACGAGGCCACGCGCGGCGCCGACCCCGCCCTGCGCAACACGCCGATGCTGCGCGTGACGGAGATCCGCAATCGCCTCCGTTACTCGTCCGCCGAATCCATCCTTGCATCCGGCCTCCACGAGTACATCTTCGACGTTCAACAGTCGCTATCGCGGCTGAGCGAATCCCTGCACGAGCGATTCTTCTGGCTGGCGCCTCGTGCGGCTTGAGATCTCCTACTCGACGAAGTACGAGTACGACCCTCCGGTCCTTGGCGGACTCACGGCGCTTCGCCTGCGACCACGCACACACCCGGGCCTCAAGGTGCTTGAGTCGACGCTAACGGCGTACCCCGGTTTCCCCACCGGCAAGTACGTCGACGGCTTCGGCACGCACGTCGATCTCGTCGAGTGCCCGGACATGCACCCCGAACTCACTTGCGAGATGAAGGCCGTCGTTGAAACCACGGCCGAAGAACACGTCCAAGTTCTAAGACCGGACGAAGCCGCCGTCTTCCGCGGCGAGAGCGCCCGCGTGCGGCTACCCGCGGTCGCCGGCTTGTCAGCGACGTGCGGCTTCGACGGTGCGAGATGGGCGTCGGTCGAAGCGGCGAACGAGTGGGTGAACTGGCGCTTCACCTACCGCCTCGGTGAGACCGACGCCGAGACGCCCATAGAGAATGTCGTCGAGACAGGCATCGGCGTCTGCCAGGACTTCGCCCACGTCCTCATCGCGATGCTGCGTGGCTGGGGTTGGCCCGCGCGATACGTCTGCGGCTACCAGTTCAACGCGGATTCCGAACAGGGCAGTATTTTTGACCAGGCGATGCACGCGTGGGTCGAGGCGTATAGCCCCGGCGTTGGCTGGATCGGCCTCGATCCGACCACAGGCGCCCTCGTGAGCGAACGCTACGTAGCCGTCGGCCGTGGCCGTGACTACGACGATGTGCGCCCTGTGCGTGGCGTCCTTCGTGGCAAGCCAATGCAGACGCAGGAATCACGCCTGCACATGACCATCATCGATGCGCCAGGCCAGCAGCAGTCGCAGCAGATGGGCGGCATGCAACAGTCGCAGGCGTTCCGCTAGTCGCGTGGCAACCCCAGCCCGCGTTGGGCTATGATGTTTCGCTGCACCTCGGACGTACCTGCCGCGATTGTGTACGAAACCGCGGCCAGATAGTAAGACGAGAATCGCCCGTCCGCAGGCACGCGCGCCGAATCTCGCGTGAGCATGCCGCCAGAACCCAACAGCGACAGCGCCGTCACCGCGAAGCGCGACTGCAGCTCAGTCGAGAACAGCTTGCCCACCGACGCTTCCGCGTTCGGTACCAACCCCTGCCCCTGCATCCACGCGATCCGGTACGACAGCAACCTTCCGACTGCGAACTCGATCTTCAGCTCCGCCAGCTTGTTCCGCACCGGCGCCTTCGCCATCAACCCCGACGCGCGTGCGTACGCGATCAGATCATCGAGCAGCGTCTCCGCAAACACGATGCGCTGGATGCCGCTGCGCTCGAAGTCGAGCGTTGTCGTCGCCACATACCAGCCACGGTTCAACTCGCCGACGAGGTTCGCGCGCGGGATCCGCACGTTGTCCATGAACATCTGGTTGAACGCGTCCGAACCCAGCATGTTCGTCAGCGGCGTGATCGTGATCCCTGGCGATTTCATGTCGAGGAGGAAGTAGCTGATTCCCTTGTGTTTCGGCGCATCCGGATCAGTTCGGGCTAGCAGGATGCAGTAGTCCGCCTTGTGTGCTCCCGATGTCCAGATCTTCTGGCCGTTGACGACGAAGTCATCGCCGTCCTGCACGGCCTTTGTCTGCAAGGACGCAAGATCCGAACCCGATCCCGGTTCGCTAAATCCCTGGCACCACGACAGCTCTCCGCGCGATATCGGCCCCAGGAACTTCGCGCGCTGCTCATCCGTCCCGTGCAGCATCAGCGTCGGCCCGACCATCGCCACGCCCATGCCGCCGAACCCCGGCGCCCGCAACGCCGACATCTCTTCGTTGTAGACGAGCTGCTGCATCGGCCCCGCGCCAAGACCGCCGTGCTCCTTCGGCCACGCCAGCGTCAGCCATCCCTTGACCGACAGTTTCCGCTGGAAAGCCCGCACCGCCTCGCCAAGTTCCTTCGGTGTGTCCTCGCGGTCGTTATACGCCGCCAACCCCCAGTCCGCGGGCAGTTCCGCACGGCAAAACGCGCGAATCTCCTCACGAAACCCCTCATCCTCGATGCCGAATTTGAAGTCCACGTTCGCCTCCCGTTTGCCGAGGCGAACGTACCACAATCCACCGCACATGCGAAAAGGCGACACGCCCCAGTGGATGCGTCGTATGGGCGCACGGCCTGTGCGCGAGTGTCGCGGGATCCGTTCGTGTCTAGTGCGTGAGCATCCGCAGCAACACGAGCCCGCCAACAACCGCCGCCGCAGCCTGAACAGGGTGCTTCTTGATGTAGCCCGCAACGTCGTTCTTGAGCGTGTCGGTGTCAGCCTCGTGCAGGTACTCCGACGCGCCGTCCAGTTTCGCCGCGACCGTCTCGGCCGCGTCGTCCGCCATCGTCGTCCGGTCGCGCACGACGTTCGCGGCCTTCTCGGCCATATCGCCGACTTTGCTCGTGCCGTCATCGATTTGCTTCTGGATCGTCGCCGTGGCGTTCGTGGGCGTCTGTTCCGCCTGCTCCTTCGTGTCGTTCATCGTGAGTCTCCGTTCTGTCTCGAAATCGCCGTCAATGCCGAAGTACAACACGCGTGCAGCAACACCGCCGTAGCCTCATTGGCTCGTACCATTTCATAATCGCGACAAACGAGCGGCGTCCTCCGCCACCTTGCCCTTGACAGGTCTATTGAACGCACGCCACCGAGGGTGTACCGTCGCGTTCAACCTCGACAGTCAGGAGCAGGCCGTGGAAGGATCACAGATCGGCGCATCGAGCGGCCGCATGGTGTCGATCGACATCCTGCGCGGCATTGCCATCCTCTGGGTCGTGCTGTTCCACCTGTGGGGTGACCTCGAGTACTTCCCCGGCGTCCCGCGCGAGTACTACCAGCAGCTCGCGTTCCAGATCGAAGAAGGGCGTGCCCCGCTCGCGATCCTCACATCCGTTACGGACCTCATCTTCCGCAAGGGCTTCCAGGGCGTCCCGCTGTTCATGATGATCAGCGGCCTCTCGCTCACCATCGCCGCCTACCGCGCTGGAGACGGCCTGCGGTGGCCAACATTCTTCACCGCACGCTTCCGCAAGCTCCTGATCCCATACATCGTCGGCGTCGCGCTGACGTACGCGGTAATCATGCTCATAGCCTGGCGGCAGGCAGAACTCAACAGCGCATCGTTCTCATCGCAGTTCGCCGGCGGCGTCACCATCTCCGAGCGAACACTCCTCCAGATCGACGGCGGCGTGGTCTTCGCGAGCTTCACACTCTTCCCGCGTCTCCTCGAAGACCAGTGGTTCTTCGCGCCACAGCTAGCGCTCTGGTTCGTCGGCCTCCTCGCGCAGTACTACATTCTGTTCCCGCCGCTCTTCCTCCTGATGCGCAGGGTCGGCGTGCTCGCGTTCCTGGTCGCCACATTCGCCTTCACCGTCGCCGCCAATGCTTGGGCGGTCTATGAGTACGGCGCACTCGAGCTAAAGTTCTTTCTGGTGACAGGTTGGGCGCCCTTCCGCCTGTTCGAGTTCACCGCAGGCATGGCGCTCGGCTGGCTGCTCATCGACCCCCGCGCCCGCGGACATCTCGCGCGGGCCCGCAATCCCTTCGTCCTTTGCTCCGCCGTCGCCATTGGTCTCGCCGCGATGTTCGCCGGCGATATTCTCGTCGGATGGTGGACGGTGAACGACGTCGTCGCCCGCGATTCCGTGCTCTACCTGCAGGCGCTCGCGCTGCCACTCGTCACAGTCGGCCTTGCGCTCCTTGCTCTTCCGATGCTGGTCCGGCGACCATCGCGCGTAGACGTCTCGGCGCCCGTCCGGGCACTCGTCATGGTCGGCGTGATGTCGTACGCCATCCTCATCATCAGCGACACCATGCGCCTCGTCGCCAGCCAGTTGCGCGTCGAAGACGTGCCTGCGCCCCTGTGGTGGACGTTCCTTATCGCCGTATACGTCCCCGTCACCCTTCTCCTCGCTTGGCCGCTGGCCCACGCACTCGGACTCATGCCGCGTCGCCAGGCCGTCCCGTCAGCGCCCGCCTCTGACCCAATCCCACTGCCCTTGGTCGTAGAGGCTGTCGCCAGTTCGTAGCGCCCATCGCCCGAACGCCCTGCCGCCGGTAGACTCCCACCGTGAACCTCGAACTCCTGCGTGAACTCTCCGTCCCGAACGACACGAAGATCCTGCTGCTCGTCATCGATGGGCTCGGCGGCCTCCCCAACGACAGCGGCCGCTCCGAGCTTGAGCAAGCCGACGTAGCGCAGCTCAACCGCCTCGCGCGCGACAGCCTCTGTGGCCTCACGATGCCCGTCGCGTACGGCGTCACGCCCGGCAGCGGCCCCGGCCATCTCGCCCTCTTCGGCTACGACCCCGAGATCTACACCGTCGGTCGCGGCGTTCTCGAAGCCCTCGGCATCGACTTCGATCTACAGCCCACCGATGTCGCCGCACGCGGTAACTTCTGTACCGTCGACGCACAAGGCCTCATTACCGACCGCCGTGCTGGCCGCATCAAGACCGAAAGCAGCGCCCAACTCGTCGAGCGCCTCCGCTCGATTCGACTGCCCGGCGTCGCGGCTATCGTCGAGCCAGTAAAGGATCATCGCTTCGTGCTCATCCTCCGCGGCGAGGGCCTCTCCGACAACGTCACGGAGACCGACCCCCAGCGCGAAGGTATCGCGCCGTTGGCATCGCGCGCACTCTCACCCGAGGCCGAAACGACGGCATCCCTCATCAACCAATGGGTGGAACAGTCGCGCACAATCCTGCGAGACGCCTCGCCCGCAAACATGCTCACGCTCCGCGGCATTGCCAAGCACCCGCCCATGCCGTCGATCAGCGAGATCTGTAAGTTCCGCGCCGCCGCCATCGCCGCCTACCCGATGTACCGCGGCCTCGCGAAGCTCGTCGGTATGGACGTCATCAAGACCGGCACGACCTTCGCCGACGAAGTCGCGACGCTGAAGGCGAACTGGGACAACTACGACTTCTTCTTCATCCACTTCAAGCCTGCCGACGCCGCCGGCGAAGATGGCGACTTCCACGCCAAGATGCGCGCCCTCGAAGAGATCGACGGCTTCATCGACGAGCTCCTTGAGCTGCAGTCCGACGTCTTCATGGTCGCCGGTGACCACTCGACCCCCGCCGTAATCGCGGGACACTCCTGGCACCCCGTGCCGTTTCTCTTCCACGCGAAGCAATTCAATCCCGGGGACAACACGCAGGGCTTCAACGAGAAGGCCTGCGCGGACGGCATCCTCGGCACCTTTCCCGCGAAGGAAATTCTCTCGCTTGCCATGGCCCACAGCGGCCGCCTGACGAAATACGGAGCCTGATATGCCGCGCGTCCCGATGATGGCCGGAAACTGGAAGATGAATCTGCTCGCCGCCGAGGCCATCGATCTGGCGAGAGGCCTCCGCGAGCGCACCGACGGCGTCACCGGCATCGACAAGGTCGTTTGTCCGCCGTTCGTCTTCCTTCGCGACGTGCAGGCAGCGCTCAAAGGTTCGACGATTCGAGTCGGCGCCCAGAACCTCTACTGGGAAGAAAAGGGCGCATTTACCGGTGAAGTTAGCGTCACCCAGATTGCCGAAGTCTGCGAGTACGTCATCATCGGCCACAGCGAGCGCCGCCAGCTCTTCGGCGAGACCGACGAAACCGTGAACCGCCGCGTGAAGGCCGCCCTCGAGCACAACCTCAAGCCCATCATGTGCGTCGGCGAGACGCACGCCGAACGCGAAGCGAACCAGACGAACGCAGTCCTCGTGCGCCAAACGCGCGGTGGCCTCGACGGCGTCACCGTCGGCCCGGACTTCGTCGTCGCCTACGAGCCAGTGTGGGCGATTGGCACCGGCCTCGCCGCCGATGGTGCCACAGCCGAAGAAGCCATCGCCCTCATTCGAAACACCGTGCGGGAAGCCACGGGCGCAGTCGCCGACGATGTACGCATCCTCTACGGCGGCTCCGTGACACCCGACAACATCGCCGAGTATATGGCGCAGCCCGACATCGACGGCGGCCTCGTCGGCGGCGCTTCGCTCAAAGTCGACGCCTTCGCCGCACTGATCGAAGGCGCGGCCGCGCCGCGAGCCTGATGCGCCCTCGCGTCATCGCCATCATCGGTGCCACCGCGACGGGCAAGACGGCGCTCGCGATCACCCTCGCCCAAGGGCTCGGCGGCGAGATCATCAACGCCGACTCGCGCCAGTTCTACCGCGGCATGGACATCGGCACGGCGAAACCAAGGCCTGCGGAACGAGCCGCCGCCCGCCACCACCTGATCGACATCGCCAACCCCGACGAAGCGCTCACACTCGGCACGTATCTCGACAGTGCCCGCGCCGCTTTCGACGACATCTTCGACCGTGGCGCCCAGCCGATTGTCGTCGGTGGCACAGGGCAGTACGTGTGGGCGCTCCTCGAAGGTTGGCAGGTCCCGCGTGTGCCACCGAACACCGCCCTCCGAGCCCGTCTCGAAGCGCTCGCCGCAACCAACGGCAACGAAGCCGTCGTCGAAGAATTGCGCTCGCTCGATCCAGCAAGCGCGGACTCGATCGATCCGCGCAACCTCCGTCGTCTCATGCGTGCGATCGAGGTCACGCTCGAAACCGGCCGCCCGTTCAGCGCCTGGCAAGAGAAGCAACAGCCCGACTTTGACGTCACGGTGATCGGTCTCCGCCTCGGACGGCCCGCCCTCCACGCCAGCATCGACCAGCGCGTCGATGACATGATGAGCGCAGGTTTCCTCGACGAGGTCCGCGTCCTCATCGCCGCCGGGTACCACTGCGACCTGCCGGCCATGTCCGCCATCGGCTACCGCCAGCTCTGCGAGCACATCGTCGGCACCCTCACCCTCTCCGAAGCCATCGCCCGCATGAAGACAGAAACGCACCGCCTCGCCCGCATGCAGCACACCTGGTTCAAAGACACAGACCCCCGCGTCCACTGGCTCGATGCCGACGCACCCACCCTTATCGCCCAGGCCCACCGCATCGTTTCCGCGTGAGCGCGCCACTCGCTATCCTGTACCCACCGATGAACTTCGCAAAACTCCACGGCACCGGGAACGACTTCATCCTGCTCGACGCCCGATCGACGGATGCGGACTGGCGCGCCCTCGCGCAGCAGATGTGCGAGCGCCACTTCGGCATCGGCGCCGATGGCCTAATCCTCGCCGCGAAATCTCAGACCGCCGACGTCCGCATGCGCATCTTCAACGCCGACGGCTCCGAAGCTGAGATGTCCGGCAACGGCATGCGCTGCCTCGTGAAGTTCGCTGTCGACGACAACATCGTCACGCCCACCGGCGACGAGTTCGATGTCGAGACCGGCGCTGGCGTCCTCCGCGTGAAGATCACGACCGAAAACGGCCGCGTCACCAGCGTCCGCGAGAGCATGGGCCCGCCCCGCCTCGACCCGAAGGAAATCCCCGTCGCCATCGACGCCCCGCCGCCCATAACCAACTTCGACATTCACGTCGATGGCCAGACGATCCCCATCACGCCTGTCTCGATGGGAAACCCGCACGCCATCTACTTCCAGAACGTGCCCGTCGCGGACTACCCACTGCATCACATCGGCCCGCTCATGGAGCACCACAAGCTGTTCCCCCGCCGCACAAACTTCGAGGTCGTGCGCATCCTCGGCCGCGGCAAGGCAGAGATGCGTGTCTGGGAGCGCGGCGTCGGCGAAACACTCTCGTGTGGCTCCGGCGCATCGGCCGTCATGGTTGCCTCCCGCCTCCTCGACTTCGCCGACGGCGAGCTCGAACTCACCGTCCCCGGCGGCCTCCTCAACCTCGAATGGGACGGCGAAGGCGACGTCATTCTCACCGGCCCCGTCGAGGAAGTCTTCCGCGGCACTTGGCCTGGCGGGGCGTCCGCCTGATGCCCGTACAACAACTCCGTCGCCTCGACACAGCTGCGGCACAGAGCCTCTACCACCGCCTCGCGCGTGAAGCCCTCAACTGCACGTATTCCCGCCAGGATCTGCACGCGCTCGAACGCGAACACCCCGGC
The DNA here is from genome assembly GCA_021731085.1 of Dehalococcoidia bacterium. Taxonomy (GTDB): domain Bacteria; phylum Chloroflexota; class Dehalococcoidia; order DSTF01; family JACRBR01; genus JACRBR01. Next base: position 8,305 of record JAKFYB010000014.1, on the reverse strand, counting down.
CTCATCCTGCAGCACAAAGACAACGTCATCAGCGCGCTTGCGCATGGCAATACCGCAACCCTCGTCTACGGCTTCACCAGCAGGAGCGACTTCGCCGACTACTTCGCTCCCATGTTTGAAAAGCTGCTCCCGAAAGTGCGTAAGGCCTACAAGCCCGACACTGTTCGCTTTCGCCTGACGAACGGCCCCGCGCGCCCGGTCGTAGAGCCCGTCCTCCGCCGCCTCGCCTTCGAACCGACGCGCTCCTTTTTCGAGTTCTCGCTCGACGGCGCGACAAAGCTACCGAAGCTCCCGGTCACGCGCGGCGTTACGTATCGGGACAGCGGCGTCGCCGATCTCGACGCCCTCACACGCCTCGACAACGCTGCATTCCCGAAGTCTCCCACGCCAAGAAGCGGCCTCAAGGAGGAACTGGAGTCTGGAGAGCGCGTGCTCCTCGCCGTAGCGAAGAATGAACCCGTCGGCTGTGCCATATACCGCCACGACGATGATGGCTACGGATACCTGCACACACTGGCTGTCGACGAAGCGCATCGCAGTCAGGGCATCGGTGCAGCCCTCACCCTGCGCGTCGCAAAGACCATCTTCGCTGAAGGCGCGGACCAGCTCGACCTTCGCACCGAGGACGACAACTCCGGCGCCATTCGTCTCTACACGTCACTCGGATTCAAGCACACCACCTCCGGCCGCGACTACGAACGCCCGGCCGACCCCAAGGTCATCGAACGCATGCGGCGCGAGAGCGAAGGCACGTTCATCAAGTTCGGCGGCTGGCGCTAGCGCACACTCCGCGCATCCGTTACCCATCACACATGCCAGAACAAACAACGTCCGGTCTCGGTCGCAACGGCCCGTGGCTCCAGAATCAGTGGCTCCGCGTCGAAACACGCCAGGACGACGGCACCATCTCACCTATCGCACTCTCCGGCGCCTTCCGCCCGACCGAGCGCGCAGCAGCCTTCGCCCGCACCACAGACGGCGACACTCTCACATTTAGCCGCTGCGACTACGACGTCCAGCCCCACGAAGACACGCTCGGCAAAGGCCGCCGCCTCGCCCTCGTCTCCCGCGAGCGCGGCATCGTCCTCCGCCGCGAGGTCGTCCTCTACGACGACCACCCGTACTGCGCGACGCGCGTCGGAATCACGAATGAGCGGCCCCACGCAATACGCCTGCTCTCACTCCACGCCTTCACCACACGCGACGACACCCGCGGCCGCCTCAGCCTGAAGTCATCCCCTGCCGATTGGCGCTTCTACCGCAACGGTTGGCAGTCTTGGGCGCCCACAATGTCTCTCGGAGGTGCAGACCTCGACATCCGGAGCAAACCACCAGAACTCGCGCCCGAACCACCACAGTCCGACCCCGGTCGCTTCGCCTCCGACGACATCGGTGTGCTGTACGATCCTGCGTCCGAACGATCGCTACTCGCCGGCGTCATCACCGCGCGCGACTTCATCTCGCAGGTCTGCGTCGACGCCCCCAACCGCGCCCTCGACGCGCGCAACCTCTGCGATGATCTCGCCGTCGTACCCGGCGACACCGTCTGGTCCGAGCGCTTCCTCATCGACCTCGTCGGTCACCCAAACGATCAGCTCGCCCGCTACGGCGGTGCACTCGCCACATCGATGGGCGCCCGCGTACCGCAAGCCACGCCCTCCGGTTGGTGCTCCTGGTACTACTTCTACACCACCGTCACCGAAGCCGACGTCGTCCGAAATCTCCGCGTCCTCGAATCCCGCCGCCGCGATCTACCGATCGACACCGTCCAGATCGACGACGGCTACCAGGCCGACATCGGCGACTGGCTCACCGTCAACGACAAGTTCCCCAACGGCATGCAATGGCTCTCTTCCGAGATCAAGAGCGCCGGCTACACGCCCGGCCTCTGGCTCGCCCCGTTCCTCCTCTCCGAATCCTCACGCACCTACGCCGAACACCCAGACTTCGTGACGCGCCTCGCCGACGGCACGCCCGCGATCGCAAACCACAACTGGGAGCACGACAACTACGGCCTCGACGGCACAAACCCGGACGCGCAGAAGTGGCTCGAAGATCTCTTCCGCCAGGTCTGCGATGGTTGGGGCTACGACTACGTAAAGATTGACTTCCTCTTCGGCGCCGCGCTCGCTGGCACACGCCACGATCCGCAAACAACCCGCATCCGCGCCTACCGCCAGGCCCTCGACGCCGTGCGCCGCGGCGTTGGCCCCGATCGCTTCATCCTCGGTTGCGGCTCGTTGATGGCGCCGTCCGTCGGCTACTTCGACGGCAACCGCATCGGCCCCGACTGCGCCCCGTTCTGGCGCTTCCTCACCCGCGAGGAGCGTGCCTCCCCCACGGTGAAGCCGCGCACGCCAAACGACCACCTCAGCACCGAGACCGCTATGCGCAACACCATCAACCGATGGTGGATGCACAACCGCCTCTGGGCCAACGACCCCGACTGCCTTCTCGTCCGCACCGACCGCACGAAGATGACGCTCGACGAAGTGCGCACCATGGCGACCATCATCGGACTCTCCGGCGGCATGACGCTCTCCAGCGACGATCTCGACAAGGTCCCCGAAGACCGCCTCGACCTGCTCGCGATGACGATCCCGCCGCTGCCGCACTCCGCCGTTCCGCCAGCCATCATGCAAACGGACATGCCGGCGCAGTTCGTCGCTTCCTACGACCGCGACTACGATCCGCTCACGCTCGTCGGTCTGTTCAACTTCGACGACGAAACCCGCGACCTCACTCTCGATCTCCCCGAAGGCAACTGGCACGTCTTCGAGCTCTGGGACAAGCGCTACCGCGGCACCGCCAGTGGCACGATCTCATTCGATCTCGTCCCGCCGCACGCATCGCGCCAAGTCGCCCTGCGACCTGCCGATGGGCGCCCCCGCGTCATCGCGACCGATGCCCACATCGGTATGGGAGCGCTCGATATCACCGGCCAGCGGTACGACGAATCAACACGCGAAGTCGCCATCGAACTCGCGACCGTAGGACGTCGCACACACCGCATATGGGTCGCCGGCGGCACGGTCGCTTCGGCCACGCTCGACGGCGTGAGCCTCAAAACCACCCCAGCATCAGGCGGCGGGACAGCGATCGAAGTGGTGGTCGACGAGCCGCTATCTGTCGTCATAAAGTTCTCGACATAGCGCGTCGGCGGCCGGCGCTCGGGCGGCGAATCTTCATCACACTTTTCTTGACCGCCGAATCTGGCACAGCTTTGACTTCGTTAGCGCGCGGTTGTACGATGGCTGTACAACTGAATATCAGCCGAACCCGCGACATAAAGCGGGACGGGGGACCCAACAACAGGGGTGAATCTCGCAAGCGGCGAGTAGGCTAACTCTCTCGAGCCGAACCCGACAGCTAACCCCGTAGGCATTAGAGGGAGAAGGTGCGACCCGCAACCTTCGGGTCGTTTTTTGTTCCCTCTCACCAACCACGTCTCCTCCTCCTCCAACGGTAAGAAGCCGTCGCGAAAGCGGCGGCTTCTTGCTATCCCCGAGATGGTGAGATGTAGCGCGGGCCTTCAGCCCCGTGGGTGGGAATGACGCAGTGTGCCGGAGCGCGGGCTTTCAGCCCGCGTCGTCGTCCGTCTGAGCAGCTCCATGCGAAAGCGCCACCAGTCAATTAGGGGCGCTGCTCTGCCTCGCCCTCGCCGTGCCAGAGAAGTGCCGGAGCGCGGGCTTTCAGCCCGCGTCGTTGCTCACAGCTAGGCCACATGCGATAGCGCCACCAATTTTCGAGAAGGGGCGCTGCTCTGCCGCGCCCTCGCCGTGCAGGAACAATGCCGGAGCGCGTGCTTCCGCCCGCGAGCGTGGGATGGCAGCGAGTCGGAGGATCAACGACGGATGTGGGCTATCCGTTTTGCGAGCGGGCTGGGATAGGCGGGGCACTGCTCAGGGCGCTGACCTGAAGTCCTCAGATCCTCAAAACCCTCCGCGCCCTCTGCGTCTCTGCGCTGAACCGTCCCGCGCGACCTCTACGGACACGCAGACTCCTGCGCAAACGCCCAGTCCAGCACCCGCTCCGAGTCCGTATACCTGTCCTGGCTCCGCATCAGCGACGCGATGATCGTCCGCCCGTCGCGGCTCGCCGACGCGACGATCGTCTGCTGCGCCTCCTCCGTGTACCCGATCTTGACGCCGTCCGCGCCCTCATAGCGCGTCAATAGCTCGTTGCCGTTCCAGACGGGCGGCCCATCCCACGACGGCTGCCAGGAGATCGTCCCGACGATCGTCCGTAGCGTCTGGTTCTGCATCACATAACGTGCAAGGACCGCCATGTCGTGCGCGCTCGAATGAAGACCCTCCTCAGAAAGCCCGTGCGGATTCGTGAAGTGCGTATCCTCGAGCCCCAGCGATTCAACCTTCTCGTTCATCAAGTCGACGAATCGCTCCTCGCTCCCCGCCACGCCCTTCGCGATCGCGACCGCTGCATCATTCCCGGAAGGGAGCAGCAGGCCGTAGAGCAGGTCAAGCAGAATAAGCTCCATGCCAGGCTTCAGACCCATCACTGTGGAAAGCGTCTCTTCATGCATCAACGCGCCGTCGACGTCCGACACGATGCGCGTGCTCGTCGTCGCGTAGTCCAGCGCCACGACCGCTGTCATCAGCTTTGTAAGGCTTGCCGGCTGAAGCTGAAGATGTTCATCGCGACCGAAGATCGTGGCTCCGCACGCCGCCTCGACGACAGCCACGGAACGCGCGCTCACATACGGAAAGTCAGGCGGCTCCGTCGGCGTCGGCTCCGGTGTGGATGCCTCGCCCAGGACGCCGTTGGAAGGTGTTGTCGTCGAGTCGGCTGCCGCAGCAGAGGCGCAACCGTTCGGACACGAAGGCACGTGCCCATCAAGTATCGCGCCGGACAGATATCCAGCCGAAAGCGCGAACGCAATCAGCCCCAGCGCTATGACTGCCGCACCCACCCCGCCCGAGGCTGTGCGGGAATCACTCATTAACGCCGATTATAAGCCCACCCCGAACCTAAAGCCAGAGATCCCGATCACAAATGTGATCAGTTCTATCAATACCAGCGATCAGCCTGATCGATCGCTTGAATGAGGTAGCCGGGTAACCGCGCCCGTAGCGCGGACTTTCAGCTCGCGTCGTCGTGAGTCGCGGCCGTCTACATCGATCGCCACCGATCCCGAGGGTCGTAAGGGCGGCCCTGCGTGGCCGCCCTCATCGCACAGACCACACTCCATGCGACAGCGCCACGAGGACCTCACCGGCAACCGAGTTCGTTCTCCGCGCCCTCAGCGCCTCTGCGGTGAAAGAAATCCTGCACCCGCCCCATCATTTGTGGGCGAGTGCAGCGAGGGGTTCGGAGGCCGCACTCCACCAATTGACGTCACCGATCGCAGCTATTGACACGCCCGCCACCTTGGCCCTATCGTGGATTCGCAACCGACCTCAGAGGAGGCGGTGAGCCTGGTAGCAGGAGCAGAACTTCTTACCACCGCTGCCTGGATCCGGAAGGACCGGGACGGCTACAAGGCGAGACGCAGCGCGTCTTTCTGAGTGCCTCTTCGGTTTCAACCGAAGAGGTGTTTTGTTTTTCTGAGGATGCGCGAAGCACGGCGACCCGGCTCGTGGATCGACAGAGCAAGTGCGACGACAAGGGAGATGTATGCGCACCGTACTCAAGTCGAAGATTCATCGCGCGACCGTCACGCAGGCTGACCTCCACTACGAAGGCAGCATCACCATCGACCCCACGCTCATGGAAGCCGCCGACATCCTGCCGTTCGAGCAGGTGCAGGTGCTCGACGTCGACAACGGCGCGCGCCTCACCACGTACGCCATTGAAGGCGAGCGCGACAGCGGCCAGATCTGCATCAACGGCGCGGCGGCCCGCCTCGTCAGCCCCGGCGACATCGTCATCATCCTCACGTACGAGACCATGGACGGCGCACAGGCTCGGGAGCACGAACCGCAACTCATCTACGTCGACGAGAAAAATCGCATCGCCCGCACCGGCCATCACATCGCGCCAGCACCCGTCCCCGTGTAGGGGCGCTGCTTGCCGCGCCCTTTTCGTGCGGCATCGGTGTCTGTTTTCTCCACAACCGGAGGCCACGACGATGACAACAACGCAAACCCGCGTCACAACCGCCGACACCCGCGATATGAAAACTCGCGGCGACAAGATCGTCATGATGACGGCGTACGACTACCCCACAGCCCGCCTCGTTGACGAAGCCGGCGTCGACATGATCCTCGTCGGCGACACGCTCGGTATGGTCGTCCTCGGCTACGACTCAACGCTCCCCGTCACGATGGAAGACATGATCCATCACACGAAGGCCGCCGTCCGCGGTGCACAGCACGCGATGGTCGTTGGTGACATGCCCTTTATGAGCTATCAGACCGGCTGGCAGGACGCGATGAAGAACGCCGCGCGCTTCCTCCAGGAAACGAACTGCGGTGCCGTGAAGCTCGAGGGCGGCGTCCGTTCGGCTGAAACCGTGCGCAAGCTCGTCGAGGCCGGCATTCCCGTCATGGGCCACATCGGCCTCACGCCACAGTCCGTGAACCAGGTCGGCGGCTGGAAGGTGCAGGGCAAGACGCCCGCCGCCGCCGTCCAACTCATGCACGACGCCCAGGCCCTCGAACAGGCCGGCGCATTCGCAATCGTCCTCGAGCTCGTCCCCGCGCCGCTCGCCGCGCTCCTCACCGAACGCGTCAGCGTCCCGACGATTGGCATCGGTGCCGGCGCCGGTTGCGACGGACAGGTGCAGGTCTTCCACGACCTTCTTGGCATGTACGACAAGTTCGTCCCGAAGCACGCCGGCCGCTACGCCGACATCGGCGCCCAGATCCGCGACGCCGTCGCCCGCTACACCGCCGACGTGAAGTCCGGCGCGTTCCCGACCGCAAAGCACAGCTTCAAGATGGATCCCGAAGCGCTCGCCGAACTCTCACCGCGCCAACAAACCGCCATCGAACGCCGCCACGCCCTCGGCCTCGATGCCTGACCCGACACCCTGTAGGGGCGCCGCTTGCTGCGCCCGCATGGGGGCTGTAGGGGCGGACCTATGTGTCCGCCCGCTGCGGCGTGCCTCGTCGTTGCGCCAAACCCTGCCCACCGCAGCGTGTACGGAGCGCGGGCTTTCCAGCCCGCGCGTTGCGCCACGGTGTTCGGATCGGTCGTCGGCTCGCCTCGTTGGGACGAAGCTTCAGCTCCGTCTCAGCAGTCTTCCGTGGAGTACGGCTGTTCCATGCGAGAGCGACGTCGGCACTCCTCGTAGGGACGGGTCTTCAGGCCTGTCCGCACCCGTTCACCCAGCGCGACCATATTCTTGGCGCGAGTTTCGTCGGCACACCTCACTTCACCTCTGCGCATCTCTGCGTCGTCTCCGCGCCTCTGCGTTGAAAGCGATGCGGCAACTACGATAATGGTCTGGAAACCGCGATGCTAGTCCACCGCACCATCGCCGACTTCCGCGCATGGCGCGCCGCCTGGAGCGGCTCCGTCGGCCTCGTCCCGACAATGGGTTACCTTCACGAGGGCCATCTCTCCCTCGTCCGCGCGAGCAAGCGCGACTGCGCCATCACCGTCGCGACGATCTTCGTAAACCCGACCCAGTTCGCTCCGACCGAAGATCTCTCGACCTACCCGCGAGACGAAGCTCGCGACCTCGATCTCCTGAAGGCCGAGCGCGTCGACGCAGTCCTCATCCCAACCGCAGACGAGATCTACCCCGACGGCTACGCAACGTACGTCGAAGTCGAGGGCCTCACCGCGCGCCTCGAAGGCGCCAGCCGCCCGACGCACTTCCGCGGCGTCACGACAGTCGTCATGAAACTCCTGCAGATCATGCGGCCCCAGCGCGCATACTTCGGTCAGAAAGACGCACAGCAGCTAGCCGTCGTCCGCCGCATGGTCCACGACCTCAACGTGCCGGTCGAGATCATCGGCCAGCCCATCGTCCGCGAACCCGACGGCCTCGCGATGAGCAGCCGCAACGTCTACCTCACGCCCGAACAGCGCCAGGCCGCCCTCGTCCTCAGCCGCTGCGTCCGCATGGCCGAACAGTGGTTCACAGACGGCGTCCGCGACGCCACCGCCATCCGCGACGAGATGCACGCAATGATCGCCGAAGAACCGCTGGCCGAAGTCGACTACGTCAGCCTCGCCGACGCCGAAACACTGCAAGAGATCGACCACATCGAAGCACCCGCCCTAGCATCGCTAGCCGTCCGCTTCGGTTCGACGCGTCTGATCGATAACACGACGCTCACGCCTTAGCCATCGGCGGCGCCGGAAAGGCCCCCCGCACCAACTCCCACGCCCGCCC
>JAKFYB010000025.1 GCA_021731085.1 Dehalococcoidia bacterium | reverse complement strand
CGGTCGTCGGTCGTCGGTCGTCGGTCTTGAGGGTTGGCGATAAACGAACAACGCGCTACAGGCGATCGGGGCGGACGGCGTCTTCGATGTGGTCGATGGTGCGTAGGGTGCCGTCCTGATCGAGCTCGATGGCGATGACATCGATGCGCAGAGGCATCTCTTGGTAGGCGGGATGGGCTTCGAGATAGTGGCGGACGGCGTTTACGAGTTTACGCTGTTTGCCGCGTGTGACGGAGAGCGCGGCCATGCCGTCGTAGGTGCCTCGACGGGTGCGCACTTCGACGAAGACGGCCTGCTCGCCGTCGATGGCGACAAGGTCGATCTCTGTTTCGCGGGTGCGAAACTTGCGGTCGACGATTTGGTAGCCCTTCTGCTCGAGGTGGGCGCTCGCCGTGCGCTCGCCGAAGTCGCCGAGCTGTTGGCGTTCGCTAGGCAATCGCTTCCTCCAGAACGACATGATCGAGTTGCGGCTCGGGCTCGACGAGGAGGCCGCGGACGGTGACTGTCTCGCCGCGGGCTGTGAGTGCGGCGCGGACAGGAGCGAAGAGGCGGCGATGCAGGACGCAGGGGCCGAATTCGTGCAGAGCGCGCTTGTGCTCAGGTGTCGCATAGCCGCGGTTGGAGTCAAAGCCATAGCGCGGGTGTCGCTTGTGGGCGCGCGTCATCTGGGCATCGCGGGCGACCTTCGCGACAATTGCGCCGGCGGCGATCGATGCGCTCAGGGCATCCCCGTGGATAATCGAGCGATGGCGGTAGTCGGGCAGTGACATCGCATCGATGAGCAGCATCTGGGGCTTGGCGTTGAGTGCCCTCACGGCGCGACGCATGGCGAGCTTGCGGGCGGCGGTGAGGCCGTATTCGTCGATGTATTCGTGAGAGGCTGACCCGATGCCCCAGATGGCGTCGTCGCGGATGAGGGCAGCAAGGCGATCGCGCTCCGGTTCGTCGAGCACCTTGCTGTCGCGGAGGTCGGACCACCAGGCACGTGGGTGATCGGGGTCGAGAATGACGGCGCCCGCGACGACGGGTCCGGCGAGCGGGCCGCAGCCGACCTCGTCGACGCCGGCCACGAGGCGATATCCCTGCTTCCACGCAGCGATTTCGGCGTTGAGGGTGGGCACAGCGCGGAAGAGGCCCATGGCGGCGATGCTATCGCAGGTGCGCGGTCCATGTAAAGGCGTCGTGGGTTTGGCCAGCGGGTCGATGGTAGGCGCGCATTTGGATAGTTTGTGCGCGACAACAGGAAGCGAGCCTAAGGAGAAGGCGATGCCAATCGTACGAATCGAGATGTTCGAGGGTCGGACGCACGCACAAAAGCAAGAGTTGGCGCGTGCGATCACGGAGGTGGTGGTGAACATAGCCCAAACAACACCAGAGGCGACGATCGTCGTGTTTCAGGACGTTTCTCGCGACAACTGGGCGACGGGTGGCAAATTGGAGTCAGACGACGCGTAGCTTGGCAACGCGTAAGGGATTGGCCGGAGAAGGGCAGAGAATGGGGCGAGCCGCCACTGGGCGTTTGGGACCTTGCTGCCGATGAATCGATCAGGCGCCGAGGCTCGTAACGTCTGTAGTTTCGATGACAGATTCGGGCGTCAAGGGTCGGAATGAGAAACAGGGCGAATTGAAGCTCTGTTATACTAGGGGAGTCATCGCGCCCTAAACACTCCTCGGGTTCGCGGGATAAAGGCAAAGGTACCTCATGAGCTCACGCTGGCTGCGCAATAGCTTCATTTATCTTCTGATCCTGGTCGCAGTCGTTGCGATCGTGTTTTCGTTCTTTCGTAAGGGCGATAGCGCCGAAACCCTCGCATTCAGCCAGGTCATCGACTACGGACGCGAAGGCAAGCTCGAGAGCATCGAGATCAATGGCAACAGCCTCGACGTGACGCTGCGCGACGACGAGCAGAAGTACACGTCCCGCGTTGGCGATGGAACAGACGTGGAGCAGGTGCTCCAGGACAACGGCGTCATTCTCGGCGGCAGTGACCCCCAGTCGGTCGAAATCAAGTACAAAGAGCCTTCCTCGTACGGCAACATCGTCGGATTAATGATCAGCATCGCTCCGATCCTCGTGTTCGGCGCCATCCTGATATTCATGATGCGGCAGGCGCAGGGATCGAACAGCCAGGCGATGAGCTTCGGCAAGAGTCGCGCACGGATGTTCACGGGCAACAAGACGACGGTTACGTTTGCCGACGTGGCCGGCGTGGATGAGGCGAAGGAAGAGCTTGCTGAGGTCGTTGAATTCCTGAAGTTCCCTGAGAAGTTCGCATCGCTTGGCGCGCGCATCCCGCGCGGTGTCCTCTTAGTAGGCCCTCCAGGCACGGGCAAGACGCTGCTGTCTCGGGCCACGGCCGGCGAGGCAGGCGTGCCCTTCTTCTCGATCAGCGGTTCGGAGTTCGTCGAGATGTTCGTCGGTGTCGGCGCGAGCCGCGTACGCGACTTGTTCGACCAGGCGAAGCGGAATGCGCCGTGCATTGTGTTCGTCGATGAGATCGATGCTGTCGGCCGCCAACGCGGCGCCGGGCTGGGCGGATCGCACGATGAGCGCGAGCAGACGCTGAACCAGATCCTCGTCGAGATGGACGGATTCGACACGAACACAAACGTCATCGTTGTTGCAGCGACGAACCGCCCTGACATTCTGGACCCCGCGCTGCTGCGACCGGGCCGCTTCGACCGGCAGGTGATCCTAGATGCGCCCGACAGCAAGGGCCGAAAGATGATCCTCGACGTTCACACGAAGGGGAAGCCGTTCGAGAAGGAAGTCAGTCTCGAGGTTGTCGCCAAGCAGACGCCGGGCTTCTCCGGTGCTGATCTGGCGAACCTTGTGAACGAAGCGGCGATTCTCGCCGCACGGCGGAACAAGAAGAAGATCGCGATGTCCGAGCTGAACGAGGCGGTCGACCGCGTCATCGCCGGGCCTGAGCGGAAGAGCCGTGTGATCACGCCGAAGGAGAAAGAGATCATCGCCTACCACGAAGGTGGTCACGCGCTGGTTGGATATCTGCTGCCGAACTCAGACATGCCGTTCAAGGTGAGCATCGTTTCGCGTGGGATGGCTGGCGGCTTCACGCGCTACCTACCTGAAGAAGACGCGCACCTGCGGTCACGCAAGCAGTTCAAGGACATGCTCGCCGCTGCTCTGGGCGGCCTTTGCGCTGAGGAACTGCTGCTCGACGGTGAAGCAACGACGGGGCCTTCGAACGACCTGATGAAGGCAACGAACATCGCACGAAACATGGTGACGCAGTGGGGAATGAGCGAGCGGCTCGGGCCCCGCACGTTCGGCAACAAGCAGGAGATGGTGTTCCTCGGTCGAGAGATCGGCGAGCAGCGGAATTACAGCGAAAAGGTTGCGGAAGAGATCGACGAGGAAGTACGGAGGCTCGTCGACCACGCGTACCAGACCGCACGAAACCTGCTGATCGAGAACCGCGAGCGTCTGGACAAGCTGGTCAAGGTGCTCATGGACAAGGAGACGATCGACGGCGACGACCTGAAGCGAGTGCTGGATGGCCTGGAGCTCGAAGTGCCCCCGCCGCCTGCCGCGCCACTCGCCACGGACGACGAGCCGCAAACGACGCCAGAGACGACGCCTGGGCCGCAGCCGAACATCGGCAAGCCAGGGCTTGCCTGGGGATCTCAATCGAACATCACGCTGGACGGTCCTCCGGATCGGTAGGCGGCGTTACTGTTGATTCGACGAGAGGCCCCCAAACACGGGGGCCTCTTTTTGTCTTGAATCAGTCGTGATCTTGAGGTTGCGAGAAGCGAGCATTGACTATGGAACTACTGCGATTCCAAGACGTAGGCATGGACTACGGCCACAAGCCGATCCTTGCGGGCACTTCTTTCAGCATCAACGAAGGCGATAAGGCTGGATTGATCGGTGCGAACGGGGCCGGGAAGACGACGATTCTCAAACTACTGCTTGGCGTCGAAAGGCCGAGCGCTGGCGTGATTACGCGGGCGAAGGGCCTTCGCGTGGGGTACGTCCCACAGTACGCCGAGATCTCGCCGGGTGCCACCGTGCTCGAAGCGGTGCTTGCCGACCACAGTGCCACGGAGTTGGTCCTTCGATCGACCGAGGAGCGTCTTGCGAACGCCGCGCGTTCTGAACTCGACGACGCGATGGCGGTGCATGACGCTGCACGCGCGGAGTACGAGGCAGCGGGTGGTGATGGTGCGTACGCGCGGGCGGAATCGCTGCTCGATGCGCTGGGGCTGGCTGGACGGGCGAGCGATACAGCGGAACGGCTTTCGGGCGGGGAGAAGAACATTCTCTCACTGGCACGAGCGCTGCTTATCGAGCCCAACCTGCTCGCACTGGACGAACCCGGGAACCATCTCGACTTCGCGGGATTGGCATGGCTTGAGGGATACCTCTCGTCGTTTCGTGGCGCTGTGTTGATCGTGTCTCACAACCGGTACCTGTTGGATCGGGTGGCGGGACGCATCCTGCACTTGCACGACGGAGCTGTCGACTCGTACGCCGGAAACTATTCGGCGTATCGAGCGGAGTCGTTGAAGCAGAAGTTGTCGCTGCGCGCGGACTATGTCGCGAACCAGAAGCGGCTGGCGCAGCTCGAGGATCTTGTGCGGCGGTTCCGCGAGATCGCGAGCCGCACGTCGGATCCAGGGTGGGGCAAGCGGCTACGCGCGCGCGTGTCGCAGCTCGATCGGGAGCGTTCGCAGGCGGTAGAGAAGCCGGATGCGGAGGCTTCGCCGCTGCGTCTCACGCTGACGCGCGACACTAGCAAGGCGGCGGTGGCGCTGCAGGTGCGCGGGTACACTCGGGCGTTCGGTGAGCGGAGTCTCTTTGAGGACGCGGACCTGGATGTCGGCGTCGGACAGCGGTTGGCGCTCATTGGGCCCAATGGCTGCGGGAAGACGACGTTTCTTCGCGATGTGATCGGCGAGGGAGCGTGGGACGGTGCGACGATCCGCATCGGGCCGAGCCTGCGCGTCGGATATTGCGCGCAAGAGCAGGACATCCTCGACGACCAGCGCACGGTGATGGCTCAGGTGCTCGCAGAAGACGGCATGACGCGTGAGCGGGCGTTTGGTGTGCTAACGCGATTCATGTTCGGCGCGCGTGACCTCGAGACTCGCGTGGGCGACCTCTCAGGTGGTGAGCGGAACCGGCTGCAGCTTGCATTGCTGACGATTCGGCAGCCGGACTTCCTCATTCTGGACGAGCCGACGAATCACCTCGACATTCCGGCGTGCGAGGCGATCGAGGACGCGCTGGCAGACTTTGCGGGAACGGTGCTGCTCGTATCGCACGACCGCTACCTGCTCGACAAGGTGGCTGACCACGTTGTGGAGGTGAAGGACGGGGGATTCGAGACGCGGGTGGGGAACTTTTCGGAGTACTGGGCTTCCAGGGTGAATCTGTCGGCGACGCCGGCCCGGGTCGCGACTCGGTCATCCGTGCGCAGGGGCAAATCCGATGCTGCGTCCTCCGAAGCGCCGTCCAAGGGAGGCGACATCGCGCGGCGCATAGAGGAGGCAGAACGAGAGCGGGAACGCCTGGAAGCACGCGTGTCGGCGGCCTTCACTCGTGGCGACCAACGTGAAGGCGCGCGTGCCACGAAGCAGTTGGAGCAGCAGCGGCGCAGGATCGATGAGCTGTACGGGAACTGGCTCGCGGCCGATGAGGATGAGCGAGGCTAGAGGCCTTGCGGTGCCTGCTATAGTGTGGATACCCATGGGGTTCAGGTTCGTTGACAGTGCCTCGGGGCCGCCGTTAGAATGAGTGGCCTGCCGAACGGCGGGCATTGTGTTGTCTGGAGGATTCCCTTGTACGCCGTAGTGCGCACCGGTGGTAAGCAATATCGTGTCGAGGAAGGCAGCGCCGTCAAGGTGGAGCGCCTCCCCGGCGAAGTAGGCGACGTCATTGAACTTGGCGACGTGCTCCTTATGGACGCGGGCGATGGTCTCGCGATCGGGGCGCCAACCGTATCAGGTGCGCGCGTGATGGGGACGATCGCCGAGCAGGGCCGTTCGAAGAAGATCATCGTGTTCCGGTACAAGGCGAAGACGCGGTACCGGAAGAAGACGGGGCATCGCCAGCACTTTACGAAGGTGCTTGTCGACGACATTCTGATGCCGGGTCAGGAGCCAAAGCCGAAGCAGGCCGTCGAGGCTGAGGCTGTTGCCGTCGCCGAGCCAGAAAAGAAGGGGCGCCGAAAGAAGGCCGAGGCCGCGGCGCCAACAGCGGACGTTGTCACGGAGACCGTCGCAGCGGACGAATCTGTTGTTGATGAAGCGGTCGCCGATGCGAGCGTCGCCACGAGTGAGAAGCCAGCGAAGGCGTCTCGCAAGAAAGCAGAGTAGGTCATGGCACACAAGAAGGGCGTCGGCAGTTCCAAGAACGGCCGCGACAGTAATTCGCAGCGTCTGGGCATTAAGCGCTCGGATGGGCAGGCTGTACTTCCGGGCACGATCATCATTCGGCAGCGTGGCACGCGGTTTCACGCCGGGCGCAATGTTGGTATCGGTCGCGATCACACGTTGTTTGCGCTGAGCGAGGGCCTCGTGAAGTTCGAGCACTTTGCGAAGAATCGCCGCAAGAAAGTCAGCGTGTATCCGGTGGTCGCCGCGGGCTAGGTCCGACGTTCGGTACTCCGTTTGGACGCTAGATAGCTGATAGAGAAAGAACCTCAGAGATGAAAGACAAGATTCACCCAGACTACGTCGAGGCAAACGTGCATTGCGCCTGCGGGAATTCGTTCCAGACGCGCGCTACGAAGCCGGATCTGCACGTCGATATTTGCAGCGCCTGCCACCCGTTCTTCACCGGCCAGCAGCGCATCGTTGATACGGCGGGACGAGTGGAGCGATTCACCAAGCGCCTGCAGAAGTCCACAGCAGTGCAGGAAGCGCGTGGCTCGAAGAAGCCGAAGGCCGCCGCAGCCGCCACGGAATAGCCTCCGACCATTCGCCTAGTCCCTCAGAGCGTCCGCCAAACCGGCGGACGCTTTTTCGTTTCACGACGAGTCCAGACGTGGTATCTCCTACCGCATGAGGGACCGAGTCGTTCAGAACGCGCTGATGTGGTGTGGCCACGGATTGGCAGAGGCCGACACGGCGGTGATCCGTGATGGTCACTTCGTGTTCGCAGGCCTTTCGAGGGATGTGAACGCGCCAGCATCCGCGACGATCGTCGACGCCGGGGGTCGGCGCGTTGTGCCAGGGCTTACCGATTCGCACGCGCATCTGCTCGCGACGGGCTACGCGATGCAGTCGGTCGATCTCAAGGGCGTGGCCAGCGTGGATGAGGTTATCCGCCGGGTCGCGGCACGCGCTGCTTCCACGGCTGAGGGCGAATGGATCACCGGCGCCGGATGGGATCAGCACGCGTGGGAAGGGCAGCGGTTTCCGTCGCGCCTCGACTTGGATGCGGCGACGAGTGGGCATCCCGTTTCGCTGACGCATACGTCCGGGCATTGCAGCTGGGTCAACACGCGCGCGCTAGGCGTTGCGGGCATCACGTCGAGCACACAGGCGCCTGAGGGCGGGTCGATCGACGTGGACGAAGACGGAGCACCATCGGGGATCCTTCGCGACAACGCGTCGAGACTCGTGGCGAGTGCGATGCCTGCTTCGTCGCAGGCGGATCGCTTGGCTGCGATGCGTGCCGCGATTGGTCATGCCCACAGCCTTGGAGTAACGGGCGTTCATGCGATGAACGTTGGTCGGGGTGAGTTTCAGGCCTTGCACGCCTTACACGATCAAGGATCGCTCTCGTTGCGGGTACGCATGTTCCTCGCGCACGAGAAGCTCGATGAGTGGATCCAGCGCAATCTCGCGACCGGTGACGGTGACGACATGCTGCGAGTCGGCGGGGTGAAGTTCTTCGCAGACGGTGCACTGGGATCGCTGACGGCGTGGATGCGTGAGCCATATGCATCGACTGGAGATGTTGGGTTTCCGCTGCAGTCTGTTGAGGATCTTGATCATGACGTGCGGCGATCGCTCGCTCAGGGACTCGCGCCAGCGATACATGCCATCGGCGACCGTGCGAACCACGAAGTACTGAACCTCATCGAGCAGTGTATGGATGTACAGCCAACACTGCCGCGCAGGGTCGAGCACGCGCAGCTTTTGGCGCCAGAAGACGTTGCGAGATTCGCACATCTCGGCGTCACGGTATCCGCACAACCAATCCATGCGACGCAGGACTGGCGGAAAGTTGACCGCGAGTGGGGCGGGCGTGGTTCAGGTGCGTACGCCTTTGCAAGCCTGGCGCGATCTGGCGCGAATCTCGCGTTTGGTTCGGACACGCCGGTCGAGACGATGGATCCGTTTGCAGGGATGCACGCCGCCGTGACGCGCCAGACCGCAGCGGCTGAACCGCTGGATGGGTGGTATCCGGCCGAGCGCATCGGCGTAGAAGGCGCGTTGGGCTCTTACACGTCTGGACCAGCGCAAGCGGTGCGTGACGAGACACGCTTCGGGCGCATCGCTGAGGGATACGCGGCTGACTTCGTCGTGCTCTCGCATGACATCCTGACGATCGCGCCGGACGAGATTCATGCGGTTCGCGCACTCGAAACGTACGTGGCCGGGGAGTGCGTGTATCAGAAGTAGCGGCGCACGATGCTCAGCGCAGACATTCGCCATTCGACGGCCTACTGTCGATACAATGGCAGAAGTGATCAGGATTGAAGCTGGGAGGCGCATTGCAAGTCCGCAAAGCTGTTATTCTCGCCGCCGGATACGGGACGCGCATGTTGCCGGCAACCAAGGCGCAACCAAAGGAATCGCTGGCGCTCGTCGACAAGCCGATCATTCAATACACAGTCGAGGAAGCTGTCGCGGCGGGCATCACCCAGATCTGCATGGTGACGTCGGCTAGCAAGCGCGCCGTCGAGGACCATTTCGACCGGTCGATGGAGCTCGAGGTACTGCTGGCGGAGAAGGGCGACACTGTACGACTGGAAGAGCTGCGCCGAATCAGCGACATGGCCGACATCGTGTACGTCCGGCAGAAGGAACAGTTAGGCATCGGACATGCCGTGTTGCAGGCGCGAGATGTCGTCGGGAACGAGCCCTTCCTGTTGATGTTTCCAGACGATGTGACGCTCGCTGACCCAGGCGTCTCCAAGCAGATGGTCGGAGTGTACGAGAGGCACGGCGGATCCGTGATCGCTGTTGAGGAGGTCCCGGATGCGGAGGTCGAGCAGTACGGCATTGTGGGTGGTGATGATGTCGGCGACGGCGTCGTGCGGCTGAACCGCCTGGTCGAGAAACCGAAGCTTGAAGATGCACCGTCGCGACTAGCGATCGTCGGCCGATACGTGCTGACACCGGAGATCTTTTCCGTGCTGGAGGAGACGAAGCCCGGCAAGAACGGCGAGATTCAAATCACAGACGCGCTTAGCGCGCTTATGGCGCTGCAGCCGGTGTTCGCCTACCAATTCACCGGGATGCGGTTCGACACTGGGCGGCCACTCGGGTTGTTGATTGCGGCGATACAGTTGGGGCTGCACCGGGAAGACATCGGGCCTGGCTTGCGGGAGTTTCTCGGCACGATCGATCTCGGCTGAGGCGACATGAGCGAGACGAAGGTCATTGGTCGAATCTTGTCCCTGGGATTCCCGCTGCCGGGACTACAGGTCGACAATCACACAATTCTCTCGGCACCATCGTTTTTTGACTACGACGCACTTGTCGTTGATCCACGGTCGGCAAGCACTCTCATCGAAGGCGTCATTCACGGCGCCAACGCGACCTCGTTTACGGGCTCGCGTATACGGTTGCATGCCGAACAGCACGATGACGTCGAGCTCCGTGATCTGCTAGCAAGGCGACGGGACGAGACGGCGGCGCTGCTTCAGCGAGACGGTGTCGTCGTCGCATTTGCGCAACCGGAGACATCGCACGCCCTAGCCGAGGGTCGCGTGGTCGGCGACTACGAGTGGTTGCCACTGCCTGATGGGATAGCGCTTGCAGCGCCGCTGATGGTCGCGGGCGAAGGATCGCAGGCAGCAGTTGTCGACTGGCAGCATCCGATGGCGGCGTTCGCTGCATCGCAATTGGCGAATGTGGCGTATCGGGCGCACTTCGACGCCCATGCTCTGGCGGGACTCACGGTGTACGCGCGCAGCCATGGCGGTGCGGCGATTGGCGTCGAGGTGCCGCTGCCGCGAGGGCGATTGTTTCTGGTGCCGGCTTTGCGCTCCGTGCCATCCGGGGATGCGCGGTACACGATGTCGGGTGCGCTGCAGAGCGGGATCAGGACGGCGCTGGGCGTTATGGCCACTGGTCACCCGCCGTCGTGGGTCAAGCCAGACGCCGTTCCGGGGCTTTCAGATCTGGAAGGGCGCATTGCTGAAGCGCAGACGGTTGCGACTGAGGGCGGTCGGACGCTCGCTGAGGCGGAAGCAGCGCGCGACGACCTCGCGAAGTACCAGCGCTTGTTGTGGCAAGAGGGGACGGTCGGCCTGAGCGCGATCGTTGTGGATTCACTACGGCTGATCGGGTTCGAGGTGTACGACCGGACGCCGAACGAGCTGGAATTGAGGCACGATGGTGCGACGGCGTTCGTCGAGATCGAAGGTTCTGATCGGGTGATCGACCTGACACCACACCACCGACTACGTCAGCGTATCGAGCGCGCGATCGAGAAGCGCGGGTCGGCGCCGCGCGGGGTGCTGTTTGTGAATGGCGAACGGCTGCTGGCCCCGATTCAGCGCAAGCACATCTCCGATGCCCTGCTTCTCGCTTCCGAAACGATGCGGTACGGCGTTGCGCCAACGACCGGGCTTTACGATGCGGTCGTCGCAAAGCTAAACGGCGATGATGAGGCCGTCGCTGCGTATCGCGAACGGCTGATGGCTCACGACGGGCTGCTCTCGTAGACTGCGGCGACTCAACTGAACGACACGAAAGGCAGGATGTTATGTCATCGAAGTGGGCGCTGATACTTGGCGCGTCGAGCGGGTTCGGCGGAGCAACGTCGGTCGAGCTGGCGAAGCACGGGTATGGCATTTTCGGTGTGCACTTCGACCTGCGGTCCACCCTGCCGAACGCGGTGGCCGTGCAGGACGCTGTAAAGGCGGCAGGGCAAGAGGCCGTGTTTTTCAACATCAATGCCGCTGATCCGGACAAGCGCGCGGCTGCGCTTGATGACATCAAGGCGAAGGTTGGCGACGGGTATTGCCACGTACTGATGCACTCGCTGGCGTTCGGGACGCTGTTGCCGTTCATCGCGGACGGCGTTAAGGAGCGGATCAGCCAGAAGCAGATGGACATGACGCTCGACGTGATGGCGCACAGCCTTGTGTATTGGTCGCAGGACATGGCGGACCGCAAACTGCTGGGCAACGGTAGCCGCATCTTCGCGATGACGAGCAGCGGTTCGACGCGCGTGATCAAGGCGTACGGCGCTGTGTCTGCGGCAAAGGCTTCGCTGGAGTCGCACATACGTCAATTGGCTTTCGAGATGGCGCCGATGGGCGTGACCGCGAACGCGATTCGCGCTGGCGTGACGGATACGGCGGCGTTGCGCCGGATTCCTGGCGGGCCGGAACTGCACGCCCGGGCGATGGCACTGAATCCGAGCGGACGGTCAACGACGCCGGAGGATGTGGCGAAGGCGATCGCGGAGATGGCCGGCGAGAATCTGTATTGGATGACGGGGAACGTCATCGGTGTGGATGGCGGTGAGGAGCTGTCGGCCTAGAGTCGTCAGCGGTCAGCGGTCAGAATTCTGACCGGATTGCGATGCGATCAAGCTAGTGTGACCACCACCACCGGCGCAGCAGGCTGCGCCCCTACAGATCCAGTTTGAGTTCGGCGGTGTCGAGGAGTTCGACGGCGCGGAGGAGTTTGCCTTCGCCGTCGAAGCGGCTTGTGCCGAACAGGCCCTCTATGGCGCGCACGGAGACGACAGTGTCCTGCTCTGCTAGCAGGAGGGCCACGTCTGGGCGGTGGCCGGCTACCCGGTCGAGCAGGTAGGGGCTGGGTTCGCCGCCGCCTGTGAGCACAAGGCAGTGGAGGTCGGTCTGGAGGGCGGCGAGTTGGATGTCGGTTTTGTCGAAGCGGGTGACGATACAGGTGCGCGCGCGGTTGGCGAAGTAGGGTGTGGCGGCGTCGGATGAGACGGTGCCGATCATGACGCGGTCGATGGTGGCGTCGTCCTCGCCGGCGAGACGGCGGGCGTCGAGAGCGGCGACGATGTCGGCGACGGATGGCCCTGCGAGCGTCGGGTCCTCAGGTAGGGCGGCGAGGACTCCTGCTCGCTGATTGACCAGCGCCATCTCGGCGGACGGAACTCCGGTGACGACGGAGCCAATGACGGCCGCGGGAGGTGCATCCACGACGGGTGATGCGACACGCCCGACGATGAGGACCCTTGCGTTCAGAGCAGCGACGAGTGTGGCGACCGAGCCGGCAGGCGCTTCGAGGATACTGTCGCCGGTGAGCTTCGCGGCGTCATCGGCTGTGACAGGCACTCCTGTCGAGACAATGCCTTCGAGGCGGGCGAAGGTGGCAGCGTCGGCTGCGGCGCCTTCATCGCCAGCGAGCCGGGCGAGGGTGACGGGCTTGCCTTCGCGGCCGATACGGTAGGCGACTGCGGCGGCGATGAGGCTGCGGCCTGCCTTCGGTTCTGATGATGCGATGATGATGGTTGTCATGGGATTTCGTTTCGCAGTTTCGTTGATCCGCGAAGGACCACCAAGGGCGCCAGGCAGAAGGGCTCGGGAGGGAGTTCGTTTGGCAGTTTTGCTGATTCCTGAGGCACTTGTTCGGCGATCGTCGATTTCGCATCGGGCCGATTGGTAATCGGATGGCAGTTCTGCTGTTTTCGGAGTGTAGCAGCGGGTGGGCGTAGGATCAGGCTTGGTGGTGGCCGCCGCTTTGGACGCATGAGCGGGTCGCCGGTAGAATGGTGAACCGCTTCAAGCGGCCGTGCCGAGGTAGCTCAGTTGGTAGAGCACACGACTGAAAATCGTGGTGTCGCCAGTTCAATTCTGGCCCTCGGCACCATTTCTTGAGTTCTCAGTGGACAGTTCTGGGTTCACCGTCTTGGGGTGCGGCTTCGGCCGCGCCTTTTCGCTCTTCCGAGTAACCACAGATCACAGATGGGCACAGATTCTTTTCCAGGTTGGGCGCTGCAGTGGCGAGCGCATCGTCGGCGGGGCGGCAGGCCTCGAGTTGGGCGCAGCTGAAGCTACGCGGCTACTAGGGTTTGCCTTAGGGCCGTCGGCGATTTGGGGTCGCTGCGGGCGCAGCAGGCTGCGCCCCTACCTTGATCTGGCGCCGAACAGGTCTGCGAGTGCGCGGAGTTCGGACGGGGTGCCGTGGTCGAGGATGGCTATGGCGCCTCGGAGGTAGGCGTGGCGGGTGGCCTGGAGCATGGCGGAATCAACGAGAGGCTGTGGGGTCGGGGTTGATGGCGCTGAGGTGATTGTCTTGGAGGTGGCCACGGCTTTGAGTTCGGCTTCGGTCGCGGTTTCGATGACGTAAATCGAGATGGAGGTTGCGCCGCGGGTGCGAGCTTCGGCGATCTGTTGGGTTATGTGCGCTGGGCCGGGGTTGTCGTAGGTCTGGAGGACGGGGGCGCAGGGGAGGTTGAGGTACGTCGCGCCGGGGTATGCGGCGTCGAAGGCGCGGGGGACGGACTGGCCGAATGCTTTGGGGTAGACCATGGGCATCCAGCCGTCGATGCCGTCCCGCGCGGCTTCCCGGACGAAGGGGGTGTCGAGGCTGCGGGCGCGGCGGAGGTCGGCGCAGATGTGGAGCGGCGTGCGAGGGTGGCGGGCGCGGAAGGCGTCGATGAGGGTGCGGATGGCGTTGTCGGCGCCGGGGTCTGACCAGCCGCCGCCGTCGTTGGGCTCGCAGTTGGCGACGGCGAAGGATGCGCCTGCATCGACAGCGTCGGCGAGCATGTCGGCCTCTCGAGCGGCTTGCGCTGCGTAGGTGAAGCGCTCGACGCCCCAGGGGATTCCGGCGGCGGTGATGGCGCGCTCGAAGGCGGGGTCGCCGTACTTGATGATCAGTGCGTCGGTGCGGGCGAGGCGCGCGCGGCGGATGACTTCGTTTGGCGGGAGGTTGTGGTAGCCGTTGTGGCACCAGGCGGTGGTTTGCATTTGGTTTGTCCTCGCGAAAAAAGTGGTTCAAAAAAAGTTTTCCGAATAATAAGTCGTTAAGTGATTAATTGATTTTCATCACGACGCGCCGCGAAAGGATTGATTGATCGGCTTCACAGCGGCGCTGTAGAGGCCGGATGCGGTTAGGCCGGCGATTGCGCCTGCGATGAGGACGGGCCACCCGAGGTCGTTGTTGGCGGCGGCGATGATGCTGCACCAGGCGATGCCGAGGACGATGGCTGCGAGCGGGTAGGCTCGGCGGGGGAGTTGGGGAGGGCGATGCCGATGGCGGCTACTAGGGCGGTGATGATGGGGGCTGCGGCTGCTGCAGTGAGGATGTGGGATTCCATGCTGTTGCCTCCTGTTCTGGGTTTGTGGAGGCGAGCTTAGGGTGGGGTTGGGGTGATGTCCTAGCTTCGGATGGCACTCTTCGAAAATGCCGGGGCGCTGCTAGCATCTACGAAGTTGAACCTGCACCACCCGATTGAAGTCGTGCAAGGCTGCTCTTACTGCTGGCTAAGCAGCAAGTCGCCGTTCAAGGACCCATCCCCGACGAAGTCAAAGTAGAGGAGGCAGGAGCCCTCCTTGCGGTATTCGACGGAATGATTCGGCCGAATCTGCGAAAAGCGATCCCGCGAGTCAACTGTCGGCGACGGCAGACTGATCGACTCCCATCCGTTGTCGAGCAGGCGCTTTTCAGCCGACTCAGGGATTCGCATGTCGGTTAACTCAGGCAACAGATTTTGTTCTAGATTCGAGCCAGATAGCACTGCGGTATAGGAGCCGCGAGTGGTGTCTACCTCTCCTTCAAATGCGACCACGAAGCCGTCTTCTTCGCCCAGCATTGCGTATTCGGGGATGGGCGGCGGTTCTTCAGCGGAACAGGACCACGCGACCAGCACATGAAGCGCGACCGCAACGGGAACCATGACACTCAGGACGTTCACCAGAATGTGCCTTCGCGCTGTCGCCCACGCAACCGTGCTAGACGAACAAGATTCTTCGCTTGCGCTCAGAATGACAGATCGAGAATGTGGGGCGCTATCGCATCGGACGGCGGTTGTGGGCGGTGAGGGCGCGGCAGAGCAGCGCCCCTACGCGAACGTTTGGTGGCGCTATCGCAAGCGACATCGGATGTGTGCGACGAGGGCGCACAGCCGTGCGACCCTACGCGGCGGTTCGGTGGCGCTGTCGCATCGGAGCACTTTGTCGACCGGCGACGCGGGCTGAAAGCCCGCGGTCCGGATCATTCGCTGAAGGTTGAGAGCGGGTTGGGGCCGGTGCCGTGGCCGGTGGCGTCGGCGGTCTGCGCTTTGGTGATCGTTTCTGGTGGCGGGAGGAGGCGCGGGTCTGTCTCGGCCATCTTGAGGAGATCCGTAATGGCGTTGGAGTCTGCTGCGTTGGTTAGGGACGCTACGGCGTCGTAGAGGGCTGAGGCTTCGTCGGCGTCCTCTTGCGAGGCGGGCGGCTCGCCGGTGATGCCGAGGATGCCGACGGGCTCCCAGGGGAGCAGTTCGACGCGTTGCAGCGAGGCGACGTCGAGGGCGAGGTTGCCGATGATGTACCAGGCGCCCCACATGTGCATGATGCCGCAGGTGTCGGGGTCGATCTTGCCGGCTCGGTACTGCTGCCAGACGTCGCTGGCGTTGAGGAAGCGGTCGCGCGGCGTGTCGAGCGGGTCGAAGTCGACGTTCTTTGCCTTCTGCTGGAGGCTGTCGAGCTGCGCGTCGACCTGGATCCAGCGTGAGTCGTCGGCGTTCCAGTACTCGGCGACCCAGTGGTCGACGTACTTGCCTTGCTCGAAATAGGTGGCGAAGCCGCAGCGGGCGCGGGCGGGAATGCCTTTGCGTTTTAGGAAGGCGGCCATCATGGTCGAGAAGTGGCGGCAGATGCCGACTACGCGCTTGTCGGGCATGCGCGTCGCTCCGATAGGCGCGGGGTCTTTCTGCATCGCTCGCGTGAGCATCGCTTCGGTGCTGTGGAGGCCGTTCTCGGTTTCTTGCTCCGGTGTGAGGGTGAGGCCGTAGGCGGGTGCCCAGCCTCGGTGGACGAGGAGCATCTGGACGGCGTGGACGATCTTGCCGATGTCGTCGGGGAGGGCGTCTACCTGGTCTTCGAAGCCTGCGATCGTCGTGAAGGGGCCTGTGGCCTTGTAGTAGTCGAGTAGTTCATTCTGGTTCATGATGGTTCTCCTGCGGAAGCACGAGCGTCTCTGATTGAAGCTCGATTCTCAACGTATCGACGGAACCTACAACAAGCTCCAGACCTCGAGGCGACATCGGGGAGTGTCCGACTTTCTTTATGTGAGCACCCGCGCTACTCCGCTCATCACGGCAACACCCGAGATTGCCGCACCAACCAGGAAACCCCCGAGCCACCAGTTACGAAAGCCTCGACTCCTGAAGCCCCCTTCAGCTTGCGTAGCCTCGGCCCAAGTCGCGACTGCCCCGACAATCGGGTCGACGAATCGAGCTAGCGTCAGACAGACGACGAGCGCAGCGCCGAAGACGACAATCGTTCCAACTCCGAGAGCACCACTACTCATCTCCTACGAAGTCATTCCGATCAATGCTTGAGGCCTTGCAGCGCTACCGCATTTTCGTGACGAAGGTGCACGGACAAGATCTTCGCTTCGCTCAGAATGACACCGTTCCAAATCGATGCTCATACCGCCGCCACCCGTTTCTCGCGCTCCAGGACGGCGGCGATGGTTTCTTGGGGGACGCGGATGCGGTTTTCAGCTACGAGTATGGCGTTCAGTTCTTCCATTGCGGCGGCGTCTGCACTCGACGTTAGCGCGGCGAGGCGGTCGAGGAGGGCTGTCTCGCGGTCGCAGTTGGCGTCGTCGGTAGCGATGCCGTACCAGCCCCAGGGGAGGAGTTCGATCTTCTGGAGGGCGGCGAGGTCCTGGAAGATTTCACCGAAGACTTCGATGAGGCCCCAGTTTTCAGTGCCGGCGACGCCGAAGGTTTTGGGATCGGCGGCGCCGGTGCGGCAGAGCTTCCAGGCGTCACCGGCGACGAGAAAGCGGTCGCGGGGGACGTCGAGGGTGTCGACATCGGGCTTGAAGATCTTGCGCTGCATGTCATCGAAGGTCGGGTCGATGAGGATCCAGCGGCTTTGTTCTGCATGCCAGTACTCGCCGACCCAGTGCTCGCCGTGCAGGGCGTTGCCGAAGTAATCGGCGAACCCGGCCCGGACTCGGGCGGGGATGCCCTTGTGGCGGAGGATGGCGACGAAGAGGGTCGCGAAGTGGCGGCAGACGCCGACGGCGCGCTCGTTGGGGTCGCGAGTTTCGGTGAGGGGGCTGTTGTTGTGCGCGGTCGCGTTGGCGAGCATGGCTTCGGCTGTGTGGAGTTGCGACTGGGCGATCTGTTCGGGGGAGAGGGTGACTTTGTATGCAGGGGCGAGGGCCTGGTGGACGATGAGGCCGGAGACAGCGGCGGCTATCGCCGGGATGTCGTGGGGCATGGCGTCGATCTGGGCTTCGTAGCCGCGGACGGTGGTGAAGATGCCGGGGGTTGTGTAGTAGGCGAGGAGTTCTTCGTGGGTCATGGGTGCGAGTGTCGGCGATCTGGGTGGTGATGGTCAATGGGGATGCTGACACAGATTTGTCAGCAGTGATGGCCGATGACCATATCCAGCGCAGCCGGTAGGCTTCCGCCGACAAGTCGTTGTGGAGGAGGACCAACATGGGACGCATGGACGGCAAGGTCGCCGTGATTACAGGTGGCGCAAGCGGCATCGGTGAGGCCACCGTCCGCCTCTTCGTTGAAGAAGGCGCGCGCGTCGTCATCGCGGATGTGCAGGATGAGCGCGGGAATGCGCTGGCGGGTGAGCTGGGCGGGCTGGCGGCGTACCGGCGGACGGACGTGACGGTGGAGGAGGATGTGAAGGCGGCGATCGCGCTTGCGGCGTCGAAGTTCGGGCGGCTGGACTGCATCTTTAACAACGCGGGCGTCGTCGGGACAGTCGGGCCTATCGAGGAAACGCCGGCGGAGGAGTACGACTTCACGATGAACGTGCTGTTGCGGGGGCCGTTCTTCGGGATGAAGCACGCGGCGCCGGTGATGAAATCGCAGGGGGGAGGCGGGAGCATCATCTCGACGGCGAGCGTGGCGGGGATCGCGGGCGGTGATGGGCCGCACATCTACTCCGTCGCAAAGGCGGGCGTGATGCACCTGACTCGGACGGTGGCGCTGGAGCTTGCGGAGTACGGCATCCGCGTGAACGCGATCTGTCCGGGCGGGATCGTGACGCCGCTGATCACGCAGGGGATCCCGGGCGATGACGCGGGTCGGAGCGCGGATATGGCGCGCGCGGGGCTGAAGATGTTTCAGCCGATTCGGCGCGCTGGGGAGCCGGAGGACATCGCGCAGGCGGCGCTGTGGCTGGCGAGCGATGAGTCGACGTTCGTGACGGGGCAGTCGATCGTGGTGGATGGCGGGCTGACGGCGGGACGGCAGTGGAACGCGCAGGGGCCGTTCGCGGTGCATGTGCCGATGCGGGGGAAGTAGGCCGTCGGCTGTCTGATGTCAGATTTCGGACGCGTCGCACGCCAGCAAAGATGCCAGAATGACCACTCACCGTCGCACCAAGGTCTATGGCAGCCGCGCAGAGTTTGATCTGGACATCCAGATCATGCGTGCGCAGGGCTGGGTACCAGAGATGGTTGATGACGCGCTGGTCACTGAGCGCGGTTCAGGTTGCTTCTCCGCCAGCGTCCCGTGGCATCTGGGCGCACCGAAGGGCCGTCAGTCTGACCGCGTAGATCCGGTAGGCGACTACAGTCCGGGCACGCGGATCCAGGTGACATACCGACGGGCGTGACTTGTCTACCAACTCTCGATCTTGGTGATGACGTTTTCGGCCAGATACGCCAGCGTCGCGGGGTTCTCGACGAAGGGCATGTTTACGATGGGCTGGTCGAGGCCGGCGTCGCGGAAGCGGCGGAGCCAGTCGAGGGTTTGCTGCGGGGTCTGCCAGCGGGGGCCTTCTTGCTCGCGGACCTGGAACGTGAAGAGCACGGTCTTCTCGATGGCGTTGTAGTCGCGGCCCTCGCGGTCGCAGTGGTCCTTGAGCACGGCGCTGAGGCGGACGAACTCGTTGAAGTTGTCCTCGTTGGGGATGCCACCGCCCATGTTCCAGGCGTCGGCGTATTTGGCGACGAAGCGCAGGGTCTTCTTCTCGCCGCGGCCGCCGATGAGAATCGGCGGGTGGGGCTTCGTGACGGGTTGGGGGACGCAGAGGGTCTCGGCGAAGTGGAAGTGCTTGCCGTCGAAGGGGCCGTTGTTTTCGGGATCCCACATCTGGTGGGCGATCTTGAGGGTGTCCTCGAGCTTCTGGAAGCGGTCGGTCCAGGTGCCGAACGGGATGCCGAACGCGTCGTGCTCCTGCTCGAACCAGCCGGCGCCGACGCCGAAGTAGGCGCGGCCGCCTGAGAGCACGTCGAGAGTGGTGACGGTCTTGATGAGGACGCCGGGGTTGCGATAGGTCGCGCCGGTGACCATCGTGCCGAGCTTGATGGACTTCGTGTTTCCGGCGGCGAAGGCGAGACCGGTGTAGCCCTCGATCATGTCCTGTTCGGGCTTGCCGACGCCGGGGATCTGGAGGAAGTGGTCCATGAGCCAGAGGCTGTAGAAGCCGCAGTCTTCGGCGCGCTTCGCGATGGCGGCGAGTGTTTCGCCCATGGCTTCGGGGCCGTTGGGCCATGTTAGGTATGGGATCTGGAGGCCGATGCGCATTCGTTGGTCCTCGTGGTTGTGAGTCATTGGTTGTTGGGGCCGTCGATCGAGTGTGAAGTGCCGCCGGCGCGCGGTCAAGGATGTGCCATTCGGCCCTGGGATTCATGCGTCCCTGGACCGCCGCTGTTGAGCCTACGACAGGCAAGTGATACGGTTCACATGCCTCTGGAGGGGGGATGATTCGAAGCTACCGATGCCCCCATGGACGTTCATCCCGGAAGGGAACTTCGGGTTTGGTGGACGTTCACCCCACCCCACATCAACATTTCGACGCTAGCAGGAAGGTGTAGGCCGCTATGGCTGTCTACGAACACGACGTTCTGGTCATCGGCGGGGGTCTCGCGGGGATGCGAGCGGCGCTGCGGGCGCAGGAGCTGGGCGCCGACGTGGCGATGGTGTCGAAGGTGCACCCGGTGCGTTCGCACTCGAACGCGGCGCAGGGCGGCATCAACGGCCCGGGGCTCGGCGAAGGCGGTGGTCCGTGGGAGGAGCACTTCTTCGAGACGACGAAAGCTTCGGACTACCTGGGCGACCAGGACGCGATTGAGATCCTGGCGCGCGAGGGCGGCAAGGAAGTGCTGCAGTGCGAGCACTGGGGCGTGGTCTTCAGCCGCAAGGACGACGGCCAAATGGCCGTGCGCCGCTTCGGCGGTATGGGCAAGGCGCGGACGTTCTTCGTCGGCGCGATTACGGGCCAGGCGATCCTGCACGTGCTGTACGAGCAGTTGATGAAGCCGGCCGTCCACGACGCGATGCGGATGTACGAAGAGTGGTTCGTCACGAGCCTGATCGTCGATGAGGGTGTGTGCCGCGGCGCAGTAGCGATGAACATTCGCACCGGCGAATTGCACGCGATCACAGCAAAGGCGACGATCATCGCGACGGGCGGGCTCGGACGTGTGTACGAGCCTTCGACGAACGCGCTGATCTGCACCGGCGACGGCATCGCGCAGGCGTACCGTGCGGGCGCGCCGATCATGGACATGGAGATGGTGCAGATCCACCCGACCACACTTAAGGGGTCGGGTGTTTTGATCACCGAGGGCGCGCGCGGCGAGGGCGCGTACCTACTGAACAAGGACGGCGAGCGCTTCATGGAGAAGTACGCGCCGAAGATGATGGAGCTTGCGTCGCGCGATGTTGTTTCGCGCGCGGAGCAGATGGAGATCGACGCCGGGCGCGCGGTCGATGGCTGTGTGTACCTCGACATGCGGCACCTCGGTGAAGACGTCATCAAGGAGAAGCTGGAAGAGATCTACGAGATCGCGCGGGACCTCGTGAACATCGACATCGCGAAGGAACTGCTGCCGGTACTACCCGGCGTGCACTACATCATGGGCGGCGTAAAGACGGACATCGACGGACTGACGCCGATGCCGGGACTGTACTCAGCGGGCGAGGCGGCGTGCGTGAGCGTTCACGGCGCGAATCGCGTCGGTGCGAACTCGCTGCTGGACACGCTGGTGTTCGGGCGGCGAGCGGCCGAGCACGCGGTGCCGTGGATGCAAGGCAAGACATTCAAGCCGATCCCGGAAAGCGTCGTCGAGAACGACCGCAAGATGATCCGCGGCATTCTCGACCGGCCGACGAACGGCGACCGCGTTGCGAAGATTCGGCGTGATATGGGCGTTTCGATGAGCGCGAATGTGGGCCTGTTCCGCTCGCCGGACAAGTTGGTAGCGCAGCAAGGTGAACTGAAGACGTTGCGCGAGCGGTACGACAAGGTCGGAGTCGAGGACAAGGGCAGCGTCTTCAATACAGACCTGCTGTTCCACATCGAGCTGGGCTACATGCTCGACTGCGCGGACATGATCGCGACGAGTGCTATCGAGCGTAAGGAGAGTCGTGGGGCGCACACTCGGTTGGATTTCCCGAACCGCGACGACGAGAACTGGCTGAAGCACATTGTGCTGACGAAGCAGCCGGATGGCAGCGAGAAAATGACGTACATCCCCGTGACGATCACGGAGTTTCAGCCGGAAGAGCGGAAGTACTAGGGGTTGGGCGTTGGGCGTCGGTCGTTAGGGGCGATGCTTGCGGCGAACGGAGTTGGGACATGAAGGTCAAGCTCAAGGTAAAACGCAGCAATCCTGAAACGGGCGATTCTTCGTACAGCAAGTACGAGATCGAAACCGAGAACAGCGTCACGCTGCTCGACGCATTGATCCAGGTGCGCGAGTACGAGGACGGGACGCTGGCGCTGCGATGTTCGTGCCGGAGCGCGATCTGCGGTTCGTGTTCGATGCGCGTTGACGGGCGGGCGCGACTGGCATGCCGGGCGAAGGTCATCGCGCTGACGCGAGACAATCCTGAACACGAGATCGTCGTCGAGCCGATGGGCAACATGCCGGTGATCAAGGACCTCGTGAACGACATGGAGTCGTTCTGGTCGAAGATGCGTCAGGTGGACCCGTACATTAAACCTGAAGGCCCGACGCCTGAAGCCGAATTTCGCGTCCCGAACGAGGCAATGATCGACCTGACGCACGTGATGAACTGCATCATGTGCGGGGCATGCGTGAGCGACTGCACCGTGCTGGAGGTCGACAAGAACTTCATTGCGCCGGCGGCCCTCGCGAAGGCATATCGAGCGACGGCGGATCCGCGTGACGACCACGAGCACGACCGGCTCGAGAAGCTGTCGGAGTACGGCGGGATCTGGGACTGCACGCGGTGCAACATGTGCGTCGAGGTGTGTCCGAAGGGCGTGGCGCCGATGAACCGCATCATGCAGCTTCGCGAGATGGCGCTCGAGGCGGGGATCAAGGGCAACGCTGGCGCGCGGCACACGGGGATCTTCACAAAGTCCATCGAAGACGGTGGGCGGCTGAATGAGATCTGGATGGTGCCGGGTTCGGTCGGCATGTTCAACGTGCCGCGAATGATGAAGGAAATGCCGGGCGCGTTGAAGATGCTGCGCGCCGGCAAGCTGCCGATCGGGCAAGTGATTCCGCCGGGCTTCCCCGGCTCCCACAAGATGCACGGAATGGACCGGGTGCGGAACGTCGTTCGGAAGTCCGCGTCCTTGAAGCCTGTAAAGGCGGAGGTGAAGGCGCATGACGCTTAAGTACGCATTCTGGCCGGGCTGTGTGTCGAAGGGCGCGGCGCCGGAGCTGTATTTGGCGACGAAGCGCGTTGCTCAGGAACTCGATCTGGAACTGCATGAGCTTGACCAGGCGACGTGCACGGGCGCAGGCGTGTTGCAGGAGCAGAACCCCGAGATGGGCGACGCGCTGAATGCGCGGACGTTCGCGCTGGCCCAGCAGATGGGCATGCCGCTGATGAACATCTGCTCGACGTGCCAAGGCATCGAGAGCATGGTGCAGGACAAGCTGACGAAGCGGCCGGAGTACCTCGCGAAGGTCAACGCTATCCTCGCTGACGAGGGTCTGCACTACACGCCGGGTCTCGAGATCAAGAACTTTCTCTGGGTGCTGGTGGAAGACATCGGGCTCGACAAAATCAAGTCGCTCGTGAAGCGGCCGCTCACGGGACTGCGTGTCGGGCCGTTCTACGGCTGCTACATCCTGCGACCGAGCTCGATCCTCGGGAAGGAAGAGCACCCAGACCGCGACCACTATCTCGAGATGGTGATCGAGGCGGTGGGCGCGACTGTTGTGGACTATGAAGGCTCGAAGAAGTGCTGTGGGTTTCCGATCCTGACGGTGAACCGCGAGAACTCACTCAAGCAGGCGGGGAACCACATCCACGAAGCGCAGGACCTGGGCGCTGACGCACTGGTGTCACCCTGCCCGCTGTGCCACCTGAACCTCGACGCGCAGCAGCCTGCAGCAAAGGAAGTGACGAAGCACGAGATCGATCTGCCGATCCTGCACTTGCCGCAGATGATCGGGTTGGCGCTGGGTGTGCCGCCGAACGAGATGCGGCTTGATCACCACGTTGTGTCGACGAAGAAGCTGCTGGCGAAGCTGCCGGAGATGGCAGTCCGTTAGTCCACCGGCTCTGCCTCGAAGTCTTCCCTTGTCTTCCTAGTGCCCGCCGGTTCTGGCGCGTCCGGCGGGACTGTGCGCGCGGGCACTCCAGCGACGATTGCATCGTTCTGGACGTCACGTACCACTGCCGAGCCGGGGCGGATTTTCGCGCCACGGCCGATTCGGATGTCGCCGAGGATGGCGACGTTTGCGCCAATGCGAACGTGAGACTCAATGCGCGGGCCGTAATGAAGGCCTCGCTGGAGTCCTATGGTCGATGAGGGGCCGATCACGCATCCAGTGTCGATTGCGCCGATTCCGTCGATGACGACGTTTCCACGTGGAATGCAGATGCCCGGAGCGATGCGCACGGCTTCTCCGATTCGTACGTTGAAGACGGTCACGTTTAGCTTGTTCACGATGGCCGGAAGAAGCGGCAGGCCGAGTGCGCGAAACGCTGTCCGAAGGCGATACAGGCCGACCGCGTCGAAGGATCGTGATTGGAGAAGGAGACGCAGCACGTTTCGCCATTGGCCGCCTCGGGAAGATACATCACGGGGATCGTTGGAGTTTGTGGCGAAGGCCACGCTGTCGGTGCGGAGGGCGAGGCCGAGTGGTGGGTGGTCCTTGTGGCTCCACCTGACCGCGGCAGACCCAGCGGGGAGTTCGTAGCTTGTGGAGGGGACAGGCTTTGCACGCGACGGATCAGCGCTTGGGTGTGAGACGGTTCCGTTGCCGACGATGGTTGTATCCGGCGCGACGTCGTCTGTCACGACGGCCCTGGCGCCGATGACAGCGCGATCGCCGATGATTACCGGGCCGCGGATGGTACTGCCAGTGCCGATGAACACCTCATCGCCAATGGACGTGTCCGCGTCTTGAAAGGTGTCGCCGCTGACGGACACCCACGGAGCAATCGAGACGTTGGTGCCGATGCGCGTCGACCCTTCGATGGTGACATTGCCGTGCAACACATGCAGGCCTTGTCCGATCACGACATCGTCGGCGATACGGATGCGAAAGGCGGCAGCGCAGAACCGGTCGATGAGCCACGGAAGAGCGGGAACGCCGCGATCTCTTAGTGACACCCGCAGGCGATACAAGACCGTGCCCACGAAGTCGTCGGAGGTCCAACAAAAGCGCAGTACGTTTAGCAACCCACCCAGCGGCGAAGTGAACTCGTAGCCGGCACCTGGTGGAGCGCTGCGGCGAGCGTCCTGCCGAACGGCGGCGAGTCCCGCATGATGCCTCCGAAGCCGATTTTCCGGGTTAGCACCTTCGGCGCTGGATGCGATGTTCATCGCTGCGGAGCCTACCTTGCCGCGGTACTGCGGACAATGATGGAGCACGAGTAAAGGTTGGTGCGGCGCGACGACCAGCGATGACCGCTGCTGAGTCTGTCGACTAAGTCGCCCGCTGGAGACGCTCAGGCGATTCCAATTCACAGATGGTGGTACGACATAGCGTTTGCACGTCGTATGCTCGGAGCGTGGACGTACGATGAGCAAGCGTCAGCGCCTGGATGTCGTCCTCGTCGAGCGAGGGCTTGTGCCGTCGCGGGAGAAGGCGCGCGCGCTGATCCTTGCGGGGGGAGTGCTGGTTTCTGGTCAGGTAGAGTTGCGGGCTAGCGCGCTGGTGGGCGCGGATGCCGTGATCGAGGTGCCGGAGGGGGCGCGATTTGTTTCGCGCGGGGGTGAAAAGCTGGAGTATGCGCTCTCGCGATTTGAGATCGATGTGGCGGATCTGGTGGTGCTGGATGCAGGGGCTTCGACCGGCGGGTTTACGGACTGCGTGCTGCAGCGGGGGGCAGCGCGCGTGTACGCGGTCGATGTCGGGTACGGGCAGCTCGATACACGTTTGCGGGATGATGCACGGGTTGTCTCGATGGAGAGGACGCATGTACGGGATCTGGCGTCACTGCCTGACTCGCCAGCCATCGCGGTTGTGGATGTGTCGTTCATTTCGCTGACGCAGGTGCTGGAGAACGTCGGCCGCTTGCTGCAGCCGAAAGCGGACATCGTGGCGCTGGTGAAGCCGCAGTTCGAGGCGGGGCGCGGGGAGGTGGACCGGCGCGGGGTCGTGAAGGATGCCTCTGTACACGCGACGGTTATCGGGCGGGTGACGTGGTGGTGCGTGAATCATGGACTGCGGGTGCGGGGGGTTGCGCAGTCGCCGCTGTTGGGGCCGGCGGGGAATCGGGAGTTCTTTCTGTGGCTGCGGAAGGATGCGGGATGGTCGTCGGATGTCAGAGGTCAGAAGTCGGAGTAGACTTGCGTTGGGAGTCGAGATGCAGACCATCACTGGGTACACGGACCACACACAATTACTGCGGGGGCTTGCGTTTCACTGGCTGGAGTGGGGGCGGGCAGTGCCGGTGGCTGATGCGCCGGTGATGGTGCTGCTTCATGGGCTGACGGGTCATGCGCACATCTGGGACCACGTGGCGCCGGAATTGGCGCTGGAGTATCGGTTGCTGGCGCCGGACCAGCGGGGGCATGGGGACACGCTGCCGCATCCGGAGACGTACTCGACACAGGACTTCGTTGATGATCTTGAGGCGCTGCGGGAAGCCTGGGGCATAGAGCGGTTTGTGCTGATGGGGTTGTCGATGGGCGGGCACAACGCGATGGCGTACGCGCTCGCACATCCGGAGCGCGTGTCGCGACTGATCGTGATCGACATCCCGCCTCGGCTGGATCCGGATCGCTGGCCGAACCGCGACGAGTTCGAACGGCAGGCGCGCGACGGTCACGGGCGATTCGTGGACTTCGAAGCGGCTCTTGAATCCGTCCGCCCCGACAACGTGACGGCGCCCGAGGAGAATCTGCGATACCGAACGCAGTGGAACCTGCGAGAGGCGGAGGGCGGCGGCGTCATGTTGAAGTGGGATCCGAAGCTGCAGATCACGTGGGAACCAGCTGACCTGACGGATGGGCTATCGCATCTCGCGATGCCGACACTTCTCGTGCGCGGTGGGCGGACGGACACACTGCCTCGTCGCGTCGCGGAGGCGATGGTTGCGTCGATGCCGGATGGGGAGCTGGTGCAGATTGACTCGTCGGGCCACTCGGTGCCAACGGATCGGCCGGAGGAGTTGGCGCGAGTTGTGCTCGAGTGGTTGCGACGGCGGGCCTCCAAAGCGTAGTGATCCACGTGTAGCGACTGTCGACCAGAGCGAGCGCAGCGGGCTGCTCCCCAACCGACGCCGTCACCCTGCTGGCTCCCAGCTCATGATGGCTGTGCGGGCCCAGGCTACGTCGGGACCGAGTCGGCCATCGGGCCATGGTTTCAGTCTTGCCTGCAGCACGCTGCGTAGTTTCGCCATCGCGCGTTCGTCGTCCTCGTTCAGGCAGAGCGAGTTCTTGACGTGTTCGACCGCCTCGTCTACTGACTCGAATGTCAGCGTGAAGCGGTGATTCACCACTTCGAGGTCGGGCATGATGCCCGCCTTGGCGAGCAGATTCAACAGGTCGAAGGCGCTCGGCTGCGCCTGGAGCGGTATGCCGTAGAAGTCTGACCACAGGCCCATATCGGTCGGTATCGGGTCGAGACGGAGGTAGATGAAGACGCGTTCGCGGGCGTGCTGTTCGAGACGGCGGACGAACGGAAGCGGGTCGGCGATGGGGTAGAGGACGTGGGAGCAGATGACGATGTCTGCCTGTTCCACGTCAGCGTCGAGCCATTCGGAGTGCACGACGCTGACGTTGGTCAGGCGCTGAGCGGCGACATCCTCGTGCAGGAAGGCAAGCATCGCTTCGGATGGGTCTACGGCGGTGATTCGCGCGACGTGCGGGGCTAACGCGAGTGTATGGCGGCCGGTGCCTGCGCCGACATCTAGGACTGTGGTGGCTGATGTGACGGTGTCGCGGACGCGGACGAAGAACGGATCTTCTTCGGTGCGCGTGTGGAGGGCCTGGCGGTAGTTCTTTGCGCGCTTGCCCCAGTAGTCGCTGTTCACGACACCATTCGCCGCGTACGCGGTCTCCATCTGGATGCGGCGGCGTTCGACCATGTCGTGCCAGCGCTGGTTGTAGTCGATGGGCGGGAGTTCAGGTGGAAGCGCTTCAGGCATCGATGGTGTCCTTCACATCGAAACGCATCTCACCCATGCCCGTGACGATGAAGGCCATTTCAATGCTGTGGTCACCGGACGCGAGCGTGTGACCGTCAATGCGGACGGTGAGATCACGGTTCATGGCGAGGGTCATCGGGTTGTCGGCGGTGATTTCGGAGAAGGGCTGTGCGCTACCGTCGATGACGAACGCGCACTGTTCGGGTGGAATCGCCTCCCCGTCGATGAGCAGTGGCAAGACCTGGTCAGCGTAGCCGGAGCCGAGGGCGTTCTGGAGATCGAAGGCGCAACCGCCGTCTTCGTTGCGGAGGCTGCCTTTGACGTAGAGCCGGCGGAGGAGGAATGACGGAACCTGCACTCACTTCCAGCCTTTCATCATGCGATACATCTTCTGCTCGACAGAGACGACGTCCGGCGGGAGCTGCGTGTCTGGTCCGAGCTGGAGGCTGAGCAGGCGGATGCGGGCGACGCGCTCGGTGAGTTCGACGACGGCTACGGCCTCTTCAAGATCGCGGCCGACGCCGATGACGCCGTGGTGGCGGAGGAGCACGGCGGCTCGATCACCGAGAGCAACCACGGCGTTGTCGGCGAGGGTTTGGCTGGCGGAGGCGCCGTACTCGGCCACTTCGATCTGGCCGCCGAGCGTGACGACCTGCTCGTCGAGGATGCAGGGGATAGGCTGCCCTGCTACGGCGAAGGCGCTGGCACACGGCGAGTGTGTGTGGATTACGGCGCCGACATCGGGGCGGGCGGCGTAGACGGCCATGTGGGCGAGGGACTCGCTCGACGGGATGCCATCGCCCTCGACCTGGTCGATGTTGGCGTCGACGACGACGATGTCGTCGATGGTGTACCGGTGGTACGGGACGCGGCTCACCGTGACGGCGTAGCAGTCGCCATCCTGCGAGGTGATGCGGCGGCTGACGTTACCGCTGGCGTGGGCGACGAGACCGAGGCCAACGATGCGGCGGACGGCTTCGAGGACTTCCGTGCGTTCGGCGTTGTAGTTGGTCATCGAGATACAGGATGGCACGCGGGAGAACGACGTGGAACCACGACGGCTGCCGTGTCGTTCTCGAACCATGGATGCAATCGGGCGAGTCATCGACTCTCCTCTACGATACGACGGCGTGTTTGGTGTAATCGGGATTAACGCAGAGGCGCAGGGGCTTGCCGTCGAGCATGCGCTCTATCTCGGACGTCATCATGCGGGAGTGGCGATCGATTGTTTCGGCTGTTGCGCCGCCGATGTGTGGCGTCATGAGGAGATTTGGGGCCGACATGAGCGGGCTTGAGTGCGGGAGCGGGTGGCCTTCGAAGACGTCGAGGGCGGCGGCGGCGACGCGGCCGGAGTCCAATGCTTCGACGAGCGCGACGTGGTCGACGAGTGCGCCTGTGCTTGTGTTGATGAGGAACGCCTTCGCCTGCATTCGGGCGAGGAACGCGGAGTCGATGATGTGGTTGGTGCCGCGATTCTCGGCAGCATGAACTGTTACGAAGTCGCTGGATTTCGCGAGCAGTGGGAGGGTTGTGCGGCGCGCGCCGAGCGCAGTGATGTGACGTTCCGGCACGTACGGATCATAGACGATGACCTTTGCGCCGAGCGTGACGCATTTCGCTGTGACCTCTCTACCGATTTGGCCGAAGCCGATGACGCCGACGGTTGAGCCAGCGACTTCTTGCCCTCGGAGGCGACGGTAGCCGAGCGCAGGATCACGCCAGCCCGCGCCTGATACGAGCGTGTGCGCCTGTGGAATGCGCCTGGCGAGGGAGAACATGAGCGCGAGGGTCATCTCGGCGACGGCGTTGGTATTGCGCCCGCGCGCATGGGAGATGGCTACGCTGTGTTCGGTTGCGGACGGAATGTCGACCTGGTTCAAGGCGTTACGGCATACGCCGACCCATCGGAGACCAGTGGCCACGTCGAAGACTTCCGGAAAGACGAAATCGGCTTCGACGACGAGGAACTGGAAGCCCTCCTCGCGGATGCGAGCCCCGAGCACCTCTGGATCCTGCAACGTGTTGGTGTCGAGCCAACTTTCGTAGACGACGTCCAGCCGGGCGCGCAGGCGCGCGAGGTAGCGATCCGAGAACGGGGCAAGAATCAGGGCGCGCAGGATAACGCTCCAGCGATGTGCATTGTTGGAACGATACCGGATGCGGCAACTCGAAGGCGCGGTAGGAGAAACGCTGCGCTATTGGGCGATTGCCCGCCGTTCGACACTGGCCACTTCGAGTGGCTGGAGCAAGGATTCGGCGAGGTCGGCAGCTGACATTGCCTTGGCGCCGGGTGCACCGATTGCGTTCCGGACGGCGAACCCGTCATGCGCGGCGAGCACAACATCAGCGGCATCGCTGACGGTCTGTGCGATGACGCCTGCGGATCGCGCGACGTCGAAGGCCTCGCTGATCTGCTTGCGCCAGACGGCATATGCCTCCGTGAGGCGCTTGCTGACCTCCTGATTGCGCATGGCCTGGGCCCAGAACTCGAGGAGGACGCCGGGCCAACGAGGCGAGCTTGCATACGAGAAGAAACTAGCGATGGAGTCTTGGAGACCGTCTGGATTGCGGGCTTCTTCGGTGATGCCAGCGAGCGTCACGTTGCGGTCTTCGGTCCACATGCGCAGGAGTTCGAGGAGGATGTCGTCCTTCGTGGAGAAGTGGAAGTAGTAGGCGCCCTTCGAGTAGCCGGCGGCCTGCGAAATCTCATCGACGGTGGCGTGGTCGTAGCCACTGCTGGAGAAGAGGTCGAGGGCTGCATCTATTAGCTTCGCGCGCGTGGCTTTGCGCTGTTCGAAGCGGTCGAGCATCGTTCGGGGCATGGCATGACCTCCACCGGATTATCGGCATTGTCCGACGCATCAGTATGCACCTTTCGAGCGACCCTGACCACCCCCCGATGACAAGGCGTAAGCCCGAAAGATTCGCAGAAAAAAGCTCCAACAGGGTGTAATGAAATGGGGATCGAGGCGTTAGGAGTAGTTGAGCCCCTAAAGGACTAGGCGGTGGACGCTGGCGGGAGGCCTCTAAGAGTCCAGAGGTAGCGAACAGGCAAACTCGCCGAGAGGCGAGGGCGCAAAGCCACGGGTCCACCTTCCGTACGGGAAGAACGGATAGCCGGGCCGCCGAACACCAGAAACCCCGCCAGGTTTCCCGTTTCGACGAGCGTTATGTTGTGCCACCGCTCCCCTCTGGGCAGGTGGCACTTTTGTAGTGACAGGGGGCCCTGATGCGAGCACAGGCGAAGCAAGAGATGATCATGCGGCACATGCCGCTGGTGGCGTTTGTGGTCGGACGGATGTCGACGGATAACCAGAAGACCCTGGGTCTCGACCGCGAGGACGCGCTTGCGTATGGCATCGAAGGCCTCATTCAATCGGTCGACGCGTTCGATGAGGAGCGTGGGACGAGTTTTGCCAGCTTCGCAGTGAGGCGAATCCGTGGCTCTATTCTGGATGCGATCCGGAAGATGGATCCCCTACCCCGCTCAGTGCGCAAGAACGCACGCGAAGTGGAGTCGGCGTCGCAAGAGCTTTCCGCGAACCTGGGGCGGTGGCCGACGCCGAAGGAGATCGCCTTTCGGATGGGGATTTCGACTGACCAGTTGCACGACATCCAGCGCCATTCATCGTCGAAATTCATCTCGCTGGAGCACGCGCTCCAAGATCGCGGGGGCGACAGCGCGCCGGCCTTCGATCCTGTCGACGAGGACGAGCTTGGAGATCCAGCAAAGGCCGCGGACCACAGCGCTTCGCTCGCGCTGCTGGACGACGCGCTGCACTGCCTGAACGCGCGGGACCGAGCAATCCTCCGGCTGCGCTACAACGAGGCGAAGCCCTTTCACGAGATCGGGACCCTCATGGGCCTTTCGGAGTCCCGCGTGTGCCAGTTGCACAAGCGCATCCTCTCGACGCTCAAGCGGCAAATCAACTTGCAGTTGGAAGATGTCGCGGCGTAGGTGCTGGCACCCAGACACGCATGAAGGCGTGGGCTTGCCCGCCATGGGTGGCGCGGGTGCGGCGCTCCGGCGAGAACTCCGATACTTCTGGGGGACGCTTTGGCCGTTCGCGCCGGGTGTAGTTTCTTATGGTAGGTAGTTCCTTCGATGCCCTCCCGTCACCGATCCCGCTTTCGAGCGAGGATAGTGTCGTAGGACGTGCCGTCGAGAGCGCAGAGCGACTGCCACGACGGGCAATGGCATACATCATCGTTGTGTTCCTCACGGGTATGGCTTGCATCGCCTGGTTCGGTCCGCAGTTGGACACGGACGACGTCGATGGCCTGATCGTGATAGGGGCGCTGGCGATCGTGCTGGGCCGGACGCGGATCCCGATTTACGGCGACACGTCTGTATCGATCGCGATGGTCGGCGACTTCGCGCTGGCGTTTCTCTACGGGCCGGCGGGCGTTGTGCTCGTGTCACCGCTGGCGGCACTGGCGACGGACATCGGCGGCGGCGCCTGGTACAAGCGAATGTTTAACGTTGGCAGCGTGGTGATCGTCAACGCGGTCGTCGCGTGGATGATGTCTTCGGAAGTCGCGGCCGTGGGCGATGGTCTTCCCCTCAGCGTCTGGTTGATCCCGATCGCGTTTGCAGGAGCGATCGTGTACTACCTTCTCAACGTAAGCATGGTGGCACTCGCGGTAAGTCTCTCGACGCGGACGCCGCTGTTGTCCGTTTGGCGTGAGAAGTTCGAGTGGCTGATACCGCACTACATCGTGTTCGCGATGCTGGGGCTGGCGCTGGCTGTCGCGTACGACGGGCTGGGATACGCCGGCTTGTTGGCGTTTGTTGCGCCGCCACTGATGATGCGTTTTGCGATCAAGCAGTACCTGGAGAAGACGACGAAGAGCGTCGAGCAGCTTCGCCAGGCGAATACTGAGCTGCAGCAGGCGAACCGCGATGTTCTGCAAATGGCCGATCAACTTCGAGAGACGTATGACGGCACGCTTGAGGCGCTCGTATCGGCGTTAGACGCGCGCGATCAGGAGACGAAGGGACATTCGATACGGGTCGCGCAGTACATGATGGAGATCGCGTTCCACATGGGGATCGAACCGGGCAGCGAAGAGTGGGTGACGCTGCAGCGCGGCGGATTGCTTCACGACATCGGCAAGATCGGGGTGTCCGACACGATCCTGCACAAGCCGGGGCCGTTGGACGATCGCGAATGGGTCGCTATGCGACGGCATCCGAAGATCGGCTTTGATGTGATCAAGGACATTCCGTTTCTGGCGGGCGCATCGGAGATCGTGTTCAACCACCACGAGCGCTTCGACGGGAAGGGGTATCCTCGCGGGTTGACGGCAGACGAGATCCCGCTCGGGGCGCGCATCTTCTCGCTGGCGGACACGTTTGATGCGATGACGTCGGATCGGCCGTACCGCGCGGCGCAAACGCCTGAAGCCTCGCGCGAGGAGATTTTGCGATGCAGCGGCACGCAATTCGACCCGCGTTGCGTGCAAGCGTTTCTGATGTCGTGGGACAGGATCGTGCAGATTCGGTACAGCAACATCGAGGAGCAGACGGGGCATCACGCGGCGGCGGCGCCGCAGGCTGCGTAGGTGGGGCGGAACCAGCCACGTTCCACAAACAAGTTCGGGTTGGCACGACGACGTGGGC
The DNA here is from genome assembly GCA_021731085.1 of Dehalococcoidia bacterium. GTDB lineage: Bacteria > Chloroflexota > Dehalococcoidia > DSTF01 > JACRBR01 > JACRBR01. Next base: position 75,199 of record JAKFYB010000025.1, on the reverse strand, counting down.
TGGATGCCCGCGCCAGGGGCAAATCGACCACGCGGGCGGAAGGCCCGCGCTGCGGTGAACGAACGACGACGTGGGCTGAAAAGCCCGCGCTACGGTGGCACAAGACGACGCGGGCTGAAGCCCGCGCTACGGTGGCACACGACGACACGGGCTGAAGGCCCGCGCTACAGAGGCTCTATGAAACACAGAACAAACCCCCACGGGGAGTTGGGGGTTCGTTCGGCTGGTTACCAGGTTCTCAGAGCGTTGTTACCACTGCACACGGAACGTCATGTTGTCCTCCTTGGCGGGGGCATCTCCCAAGGGAGGTGCTCTGGCTCCTAAGCTCTTGTTGCCGGCTCACAGACCGACTCGTCGGTATGGTTATACGCCCGTTGGTCGGAGGCTGTCAACCCCCGCAGCTTGTCAAATTTCGCCTTTCGGTGCAGTTCGTGGCGGTGAGGCAGTGATCTGGAGTATCAGTGTGCGGTCGTAGCGGCCGATCATTCTCGTGATGGAACAGACAAACGGCACGGTTCACTATCAGCGGCGGGCGCTGAGGACGCGGCTGGCAATCACCGTTGGGGCAACGCGTCTGTTCGCGGAGCAAGGCTACGCGGAAACCTCGATGGAAGATATTGCCATCGAGGCGGGTTGCTCTAAGGGTGGGCTGTATCACCACTTCCGCACAAAGACGGAGGTTCTCACAGCTGTCGCACGCCGGATGGCCTCGGAACACGCGCTTTCAGCGCCGTATGGGGCTTCGGCGGCGAAGCTGGGCCTGACGCCGGACGCTTATGGGCGGTTGCTGGTGGACTTGTGGGCGGAGGCCGTGCGTACGCTGGAGCTTCGGGAGTTGGAGCTGGGTGCAGGCCTAGGCGCGGTTGCCCAAATGGTTGCTGCGGGCGGCCTCATCGATGCCCGCACGCGGCATCCTGAGACGATCGGGGACGCTGACGAAGCGAAGGCAGCGTAAGCTTAGTCTTCTGCCCTCAGATTCAGACTGGGCCTACTCTTATCACCAAATCAGTTCTTATGGCGAGTCGGGGTTTAGGCGGTGAGCCAGGTACGGCGACGGCGCTCTCGGTCCTGCTTGGCACCGTTGAGGCTCTGCATCGCGGCCTCGAGGAGGTCCTCGGGAGCGGTCATCTGCGGCACAGAGACGGCGTTCCCGGTGCAGACGCCGGCCCAGAGAGCGACATTTCGGCCACCGACCTCAGTGACTGCGGACTCGCGGGCGAGGCGGTCTTCGAGGCGATCTACGAAGGCTGAGACGCCCTCGTTGCCAGTGTCGAGGAGGATGACGCCGAACTCATCGTCGCCGAGGCGGGCGACGATGTCGTTGTAGCGGCGGGTGCTATCAACGGCTTTCGCGACGTGGCGCAGAACCTCGTCGCCGGCCTTCACGCCGTATTCCTTGTTGACTGCGGTGAGGTTGTTTACGTCAACCAGCACGACGGCAGCCTTGCGACCCATGCGCCGAGATCGGGCGAACTCATCATTCAGGCGGCGCTGGAAGTGGGCGAAGGTGGGGAGTTCTGTGAGCATGTCGTGGACTGTGTCCACGTCCTCGCCGGTGTCGTCCCGTGCTTCCTTCGACGGCACTTCTAGCGGTTGCGTAAACAGGAACATTCCGACAACAAGGAGGCCGGTCATGGCCATGGCGGTGATCAGGGGCAGGTGGGGGATATTGCCGAACGCATCGAGCAGGGCCGCGATGATGGCAAAGGCCCAGGCAACGGTCATGAGGCGCAGGAGCATTGGCATCCACGGGATGTGACGCTTCTTCACTTCGGGCGGGCGGCCCTGGAACGCGAACGGCTCTTCTGGCCCGGTTTGGGCAACATGGTTTGAACGGGCGCGACGTAGTCCCACGGTGGCTGACCCCCTTACCAACCGTAGTATCGGCACACTGAGGGCCGACCCTTACGGGAGTAGGTACCCAGTCTCGACGTGAATATTGGAAGTTGGCCCGAACCTGGCGCGTTGAAGGGGCAACAGGCGTCCGTTAAGATGGGGTATCGCCGCCGCACGGGCGCAGGAAGCGAGGAGGGTGCTTGGATATGCAGATTGACTGGGATAAGACCCTCGACGACATCATCGGAGACAAGCTCTCGTGCCCCAAGTGCGGGTCGCTGAACACGCAGCTGGTGGCCGGATACAGCCGATCGCCGGCAACGTCTGAATACGCACCGCGGACGCACAACTGCAAGAATCCGGCCGAGTGCGACGCTCGGCGCCTTGTGATCGTGTGCGAGCCGTGTGCACGAGATCTTCGGCTACGATCGCAGCCGGTAGACCGCGAAGCGATGATGACGCTGCTGGTCAACGACTGCCGGAAGGACCTTGAAGACTGCCTGGACTACCTCGCCGACTACTGGCAGGAAGATTTGGATGTCGACCCGACGGAGCCTGCGCCGCGGCTGGAGGAAGTCGAGCCGGAGGTCTTCGCGGAGGAGGATCAGTGGCGGAAACAGCTCGAGGAGGAATACCTCGGATACCACCGCTGGTTCCGCGAGAGCAACACGCGGATTCCGAACGCTGGGTGGCGCAGCGAGTATGTCGAAGAGATCATGGGACTGGGGTATAAGTCGCTGTTGGGCGACTAGCGCTGCGGATCACGAGACAGGATTAGAGGCACGGAATTTTCCGTGTCTCTTCTTTTTCACGGGATTGATCTAAGTGGTTGCGGCGCGGCGGGCGTGGTCCTCGACGACCATCCTGGCCACTTCGTCGCCCATCCGGATGCTGTAGTTCTGGCCGCGGTCCTCCGGATAGATCTGGGTCATGGTCTCGAGGTATAGGCCGTCGACCGGCGTGCGGTGGTCGGGCCGGTACTTGCTGTACTCGAGTCCGATGATGGGCTGGGCGAACGGCGCCTTAAACACCCACTTGTCGTTGACCCAGTCGGAGGAGAACGCGGGGTTGATGCGCTTCAAAGCCGGCTCGAAGATCGCCCAGAGCTGCTCCTCGTCCATGCCGAAGTACTCGTGATCCTGCTGCAAATAGTTCGAGATGTAGAGGATGTGATTGCCGTCGTAGTTCTCCGGGCCCATGAAGTTGGTGTGCTCGACGAGGGCAAGGAACGGCATGGCACGATCGGCGATGTTCATCCAGTAGATGGGCGAGAGGGACTTCTTCATGGTGACGACCATGCAGACGGCACCCTGCCACTTGACGTGCTCAAGCTTGGCCACGTACTCCGGGCTGAGCATGGGGGCGAGCTTCTTGAAGAGGAGTGACGGAAGCGCTGCGACAACGGCGTCTGCTTCGACGCGGGAGCCGTCAGCGAGCACGACGCCCGTGGCGCGATTGTTCTCCGCGGTGATCTCCTGCACGGCGGCTCCGAGGTTGATCTCGACACCACCGGCGCGGAGGCGGCGTTCCATTTCATCGATGTAGACATAGAAGCTGCCCTTGAGGTAGCCGAGGAATTCCTTCTGAGAGACGCCTCGGCGGGACTGGAAACGCAGGTGGACTTTGCTCCAGAGCCAAGCCATGGCGACCTGGTCATAGGCATCGCCGTACTTGCCTTCGAGCAGAGGGCCCCACATCTTCTCGAAAACCTTCTTCGAGACGTTCTTCTCGATCCACTCTTTGCAGGTGATTCGCTCGAATTCGGCCCAGTCTTCCTTATTGCGAAGCTTGAGCCCCATGAGGCCGACACGGATACGATCGAGGGGCGGGAGGGGGCCGAAGAGCGCAAGGTCCTTGGGTGTTGTGAACGGGTAAATCTTGTCGTTGTCGAACCAGCCGACCTTGGACTCGATCCATTTCAGGTCGTCACCAAGGCCGAGCTCATTGATGAGATCGATGATGGTTGTATCGGACGAGAAGATATGGTGGTAGTACGCCTCGAGGCGAGAGCCACCGACTTCGAACGTGCGGACAAGGCCGCCGAGGAACGGACTGGACTCGAAGAGCTTGACGTCGTGTCCGCCCTGCATGAGACGATACGCCGTGGTCATGCCTGCAACACCACCACCGACAACGACAACTTTCACGCTTGCTCCGGTTTGATTGCGGCGTTGGGTGGAAGCGGCCGGCCGTCGGCGTCGGCCGCCGACACTGTATCGGTTTCTTTCTCGCTGCTCTTGAGCATATCGCCGAAGGTGAGCTTCATGTTCCACATGAGGTAGAGGCCGAGGATGATGATCGGAAAGAGGAGGACTGCGTGGAGGCCTATGGCGTACGCGTCACCGAGCTCCTTCGCAACACCGAAGGCTACGAGTGTGTTCGAGACGACGAGCTCAAAGGGGCCGACACCGCCCTGCGAGGCAACGACGGCGATCGCGAGGTTTGCCGCGGCGCAGACGAGGAGAAACACGTAAAACGGCTCGTCGATGCCAAAGCCCTTGGCGATGAGGTAGTACATGGTTGCTTCGAGCGACCATGAGATGACGGACATCGTCCATGCGACAGCGAGATCAACCGGACTGCGCAGGGACTCAAGCCCAACGAAGAATGATTGCAGTACTTCTTCGACCTTGGGCTTGAGGCTGCCCGGCGCGAACTTGTGTACGAGACGGTGAAGCCCGCCGCGGGCCGGTTGCCAGAACACGAGAGTAAGCAGGATCGCAAGTGCGATCCCGAATAGCACCGTCATGAGGCCAGCGAGGCCGGCGATGCTCAGGTCCCGGCCGCCGACGGGGAACGAAACCTCTTCTCCCGCGAACAGGGCCACGAGGAACAGCATGGGCACGAGCGTAAGCCCGTCAAACAGGCGATCGACGGCGATCGTCCCGAGCGCTGAGCTCTTGCTGATTTTCTCGCGCACACCGACGACGTAGGCCCTGACGAGCTCGCCGGTTCGGGCGGGAAGGAGGTTGTTGGCCATCAGGCCGACGATGACGACGGGGTAGAGGCGAGCGGCGGAAACCTGCTTGACTGGCCGCATCAGGTACTGCCAGCGGATGGTACGCATCCAGAGGCCGGCGAAGTACACCGGTAGAGAGGCGAGTACCCACCAGTAGTTGGCCTGCTCGAACGCCTGACGAACCTCGCCGAAATTGACGTCGCGCTTAAGCGTCCCCTCTCGAATCGACCCTGGGATATCGAACACGAACAGCCCGATGAAGACCAGGCTGACGGCGATACCAATCCAGAACCCGCGGCTCTTGAGCAAGAACGACTCTCCGTGGAAGCTCGCTTCAACAAGGGCTGAAGCGAGCGAGGGTTTCCTGTCTATGGTCGGCAAAAGGCGGCACCGGGGGTATTGGGCGAGGCACGCTTCCTACGCCTATCCCCTATCGCCGCATCACCTTACGGGTACAGCATAAACGGTGTGGGCGGGATGTGTTCCCGCCCACACTCTTATGTCACTTTGATACTTCACTCAGCGGTATGCGTCTGATGACGTTCCCTATCGAGTCGGCGACGAGGACGTTTGTGCCGTCGGTGGAGATGCCGATTGGGCGCACGCCGGTGGCTCCGGATTCGGTGCCAACGTCATAGCTACCGAGCCGCGAGCCAGCGGCACCGATCGTGAGGATCTTGCCGTTGGTTGGGTCAGTGACGAGGAGCCGGCCATCATCGAGGAGCACCATGTAGGCGCGCTCCGTGACCTGCTGGCTGCCCCACTCTTCGACGGCGATCTCGCTCTTGAAGACGAGTTGGTTGTCGAGGATGAGGATGCGTTTGTTCCAGAAGTCGCCGATGTAGACGTCGCCGTTGTCTGCGACGAGGATGCCGACCGGTTCGCTAAGTTCGTCGGGCGCGCCGGACGAACCCTTCTTGCCGTACTGGCGGACGAACTCACCGTTTGCCGTGTACTCGATGACGCGGTTATTGCCGGTGTCAGTGATGAGCACGTTCCCGTCGGGTGACAGTGCGATATCACGCGGGCCAAAGAGCTTCATGGGGTCATTGTCTTCGGCCGTAGTCTGGCCACCAGCGCCCCACGTCGCGAGCTCCTCGCCGGCACTGTTGAACTTCATGATGCGGTGGTTCCAGGTGTCGGCGATGAAGATGGTGCCATCATCGGCGACGACGAGCGACCACGGCTGGTTCAACTGCGTCGGCGAACCGAAACCGCCGATTGCGAGCGCAAACGTGCCGGCGCTGTCGTACTTCTGGACGCGGTTGTTGTTCGTGTCGGCGACCCACAAGTTGCCGTCCACATCAAGAAAGGTGCCGGACGGGCCGCTGAGCTGCGCCTGGCGTGTTCCAGTGCCACCGATGATGAGCTGCGTTCCCTCGGTGCGAGAGGTTTCGGCAGCCGGTGGCGGTGACACATCAAATTCTCGCGGGAAGAACGCGACACCGTCTACAGCGCCGAGTTCGGCTGGCGGCGTGCGGCGGATCCAGTAGTTGAGCCAGTTGTCGATGACGACGCTGGGTGTGAAGAGATCGCTGTAGAAGTCTTGCGTCGTGTACTTGCCGTCCTTGCCGCGGTATTCCTCCGGGAACCAGCGGCGGTGGTGGTACGGGATGCCTTCGTTGTAGAGATCACCCGTCTGCACCTGAGTGGCGGCGTCGCGGGTCGCAAAGACAATGGCGCCGGCAGGAGGGGTGTACGGCGCGTCGATCGTCGTGTACGTGACGTTCTTGAACTTCGAATCGCGGAGGTACCACGCCCACGGCCATGTGAAGCCGTCGGCGCTGTCGATGACGATCGGGATGTTCTCGCCTTGTCCGGATTCGCGAGCAGCCTTTTCGATCTCCTTCACGAGCACCGGAATGTCGCCCGAGGTCTGGGTGTAGACGAGGAGTTCGATCGGCACTTCGCCGTAGTCACGCGTGGCGACCTCACCGGTGTAGATGTTGTTGGGGTGGCCCCAAGAGGCGAGCACGGTCGCTCGCATCGTGAAGACGGTCATGGCGGCAACGAAGCCGACCATGGCGACCTGAATGGCCGTCTTGCGGCTGTAAGCGGTGTAGGCCCAGTAGACGGCGGCAGCAGCAACGATGGCAAGCAGCCAACCGCCGATGCTGGCGAGTGACTTCGGTCCGACGAGGACGAAGACAAGGACTGCTAGCCCCGACGCCGCAGCAGCATAGAAGAAGGGTGCAATGCGGTCGAAGGCCGGCAGGTCTTCACGGAGATCGCTGCGCTCGATGACATCGCCGATGAATTTGCCGGCGAGGACGGCGAGTGGGAGTGCAATGTGGACGTTGAGCCACGGCATCTTCTCGCCGGCGACGGTGAGCGCGAACGAAGTGATGACGAGCCAGAACATCAGGAACTTCGTGAAGTTATCGGTGCCGAAGCTCAGCACGGCGATGAGGATGAGTGTGAACGGCAGGATGACGTGGACGACGGACACCTTCTCGACGTAGATTCCGGCGGGCAACGCAAGAAGGACGAGGATCGCAGCGACCAGGCCACCCGCGATCATGAGATTGCGTACGTTGCCGCGATACCAGTAGTAGGCGGCGGCGGCGAACGAGAGAATGAGCGGCAGGAATTCATACACGGGGATCGTGATGAAGTAATAGTGGTCGGGCTGGTTGCCGCGGCGCACGTCCTGCTGGCTGATCCAGTAGTCGAGGGAACCCCAAACGACGGAGAAAAAGCCGTCGGGCTGGAGGCCGTCCATGTTCGAGAAGAATGTCGTGGAAAGGAGGAAGTAGGGCACCCAGAAGGCGGCGGCGGCGATCGCCCAGACCTTTGGCTTCCAGAGGAGGCCGATTGCGGCGCCAAGGCCCATGAGCCCGAAGATGGCGATCATCGCGACGGCGAATTCGTCGGGATGGACGTGGCGGTTGAGGCCCTCTTCCGCGCGGTTGCGCCAGGTTTCACCGAAGACGAGCTGGACGCCCGCGGCGTACATTGGAAGCGCGAGCGAGGCCATCACGACGAGGATGTTTGCCTCGGGCGGCATCTCGTCCATGTCATAGCGCTCGCGGAACTTCTCGAAGAACACCCAGCCGAAGATGAACGCCCAAAGCGCAGGGAAGACCAGGCTGAGGATGACAGTGAGGCCGACGTGCTGCCACTGCGGCATCGCAGGGTTTTTGGCTTTGAGCTTGTTCGTAAACCAGCAGGCGGTGAGGAAGTTGAAGAAGAAGATGAACGCGCCGACCGTCATGTAGCTCGTTTCCTTCGTCAGGAACAAGCCAGCCATGAAGCCCGCGAGCAGGTAAAGCGAAATGCTTTTCTGGTCGCGCATGTAGCGCCAGGCGAAGATGACGATCCCGAATGTCCAGAACGCGGTGTAGATGTCTTCGCGGGTGAAGCGGCTGTAGTAGGTGAGCGTTGGCGAGAAGCAGATGAAGGCGGCGACAAAGATCGCGCCCAGCGTGCCGAGCTGCTTGCGGAGGAGGACGGGCATGATGACCAGCGCCGTCCCCATTGTCGCCGCGAGGATGCGCGCCTGGTAGTCGCCGTCGCCGAAGATCCACTGGATAAAGCCACTGGCGATGAACTGGAAGGGTCCGTGCATGAATGGCACGTGCTTGTAGCCGTCGTTGTTCAGCGTGCCGAATGTAAAGAAATCCTCGAGGCCCTTCGTGAATCCATAGCCGAAGTAGCCGTGCAGACTCTCGTCATGGTGCATGGCGCGCTCGCCGAGGTTGTAGAAGCGCAGGATGATGGCGGCGATCAGGAGGAATCCGTAGGTGGCCGCCTCCCAATACTTGGTAGCGGCCGCGGCGATCGTGTCCTTCAGGTCGGTGTTGGAGGTGAACGCCTTGAGGCGATCGCCTGTGGTGCCCTGATATGGAACGTTTTCTTCCTGTGCGCTCATCTGGTGGGACCTCACCTTGTCAAGTATTGATTCGCCGTTCGTCAACTATTGAGCCCGGTATATGGTAACCAACCCGGAATTGAATACAGGTTGGCCGAGAATCTGCGAGAAGTCGGGCATGCTGCTGTACTTACTCATTTCCAATGGCCCGACATAGACATACGTTACGCCGTACTGGTCGAGAATCTGGCGCGTTATGTTCGGGTCAGTGCTGGTGTAGATGGTCTCGACCGCTTGCTGACGTCCTTCGCAGGGCTTACAGGCGCCGTCCCGCCACTGATTCTCGTGGCCGATCCAGCCGAGGATCGTCGGCAGGCCGGTGGCCATCGAGATTCGTCCGCCTTCCGAGTAATCGTTGTCCCATGCCTCCGCGATCACGAAATCCTGGCCTTTCGCGCGGTCGTTGAGCCAGGCGATGGCGGCGAGTTCGTCCGGATTCTTGTTTCCGATGCCGTGCAGAGAGCCTCCGATGACGATTAGCCCTCCATCGTTGTACGGCCGGGCGCGGTTCAGGGATGCAGCGATGGGGTAGAGGGCGGCGCCGGCGAGCACGAGGACGGCGGCCGCGGTCCAAGCGATGCGCAGGGGGCGGGCCTCCGGGAAGGCAACGCGCCACGTGGCGGCGAGGTAATAGAGGGAGAAGCCGCCGGCCATCGCGAGCAGGAGCCACGCCTGATAGTAGAGCTTGAAGACGGTGTTCATGCGAGACGTGAAGACATCGCCGACAAAGAAGAATTCGCAGCCGAGGATGAGGAATAGGGCGACGGCCGCGAGGACAAGGGCGAAGAGGGCTGGCTCGCGTTCGTCGCGGTCGTCGTTGGCAGTGAGTTCTAAGCAAAGGCCGAGGACGGCGGCGGCGAGACAGGCAGCGATAAAAGCGAAGGTGAGCCAGTCGGTGCCGCGGTCGGTGATCTGGTTGATGATGCTGCCGGCGCCTTCTCGGAGGTTTTCCTCAGGGAAGATGAAGCCGAGGAAGCCGGCCTTCTGGATGAAGAAGACGAGCACCCACGCCAGCAGGACGATGAAGGCTGGCGCGATGGAGACGAGGGCCATGGAGCGGGTGATGCGCTGGCGCATCGGTAGCAGGCGCGCGAGCACGAAGGGCATGACGACGACGAGCAGCGGCGCCCAGAAGATGAACATGTGCTCCGGTCGGGTGCCTGCGCGCGTGAGACCGTCGTTTGTGACGATGGCGCCGATGCCGTCGACCTGAGAGTTTCCTGAGATCGACAGTACAAACGGCAGGTAGAAGAAGAACGCGAGCAACACGAGCGGGATCGCAAAGGTCGCGACCTGGATGAAGAGGTCTCCCGTGATGCGGTGGACGCGCGTGAAGTTGCTGACGAACACGGCGGCGAGGATGACGATGCTCATCGTCGCGACGTCCCAAGTGTTGATGAAGATTAACCCACCGAGCATGACGCCAGAGACGAGCAGCAGAAGCGGACGTTCGAGCCAGAAGGTGATGTCGAGCGGCTGCTGGCTGCGGAAGAGCGACAACGCGAGGCCGACGACGACGAGTACGAAGGGCAGGGCCATCACGTGCGGGTGGAGGTCGCCGAGGATAAAGCTGAACATCGGGAACTCAGTGATGACGTAGAAGCCAGCGTCGTCGAGCGAGAAGATCCGCGTCGAGCCGAAGAACTGGTAGCTCTCGGCGGGATACCACTGGCCGAAACGTGGTTCGTTCGCGCTGAGGCCATCGATGGCGAGCCATGAGTAGAAGCCTTCACCGCCGATACCATATGCAGACGCGAAGACGAGCACGTAGACAAGGTTGCCCATCGCGACGAGCATGAGGCCGCCGAGGAGGCCGAAGACAGGCGGCCGCCAGTTGAAGCCGCCCATGGACACGTTTCCGGGTGTGAGCGCGCCGGCTTCTCCATCTGCGACTTTGCGGCGGCTCTGACGCGGTGGTTTGGGCGGCTTGGGCTGCTGCTGCTGGACGGCACGCGGTGGTCGTGGCGCGCCTCCGTCACGGGCGATTGCGGATTCGCGCATGGCGACGAGGTTGTAAACGATGCCGGCGCCGCCGACGAAGGCCATCGACGCGATCATGCCGAGGCCGATGTTGTATGCGGCGTCGCCGGGGACGGACGTGAGCTGGGCGAGCATGCCGACGAGGAGATAGCCGAAGTAGTAGTAGGCGACGGTGTGGCCAGATAGCCACGGATCCTTCGGAGGAAAGCTGTCTGCTTGCATTGTCGAGTTGAGGAACATCAGGTCCATCGGCTGTTCGGTGCCGGCGATGTCGCCAACGGTCGAACGGAGCCAGACGGCCGTGATGAAGGCGATGAAGAACAGTGCTTCGACGCCTGCGATGAACTGCCAGTGATCGTGGAACCATTGCTGCAGTTCGTCGCGCTCGCGGTAGGCGAACCAGGCGGACAATGCGACCAGTGGGAGGAGAGCCAGCACGATGCCTGCGGCACTGTTCGGGAGAATCTTGAAGCTGTTGAGGAGCCAGAAGACGTAGCCGAGGACGAGCAGGCCGAAGGGCTTTGAGAGCGTGTAGCCACGGTCGGGGAGGCGGCGGAGCATGGCGAGGCAGAGCGGCAGCATAAGGATGCCGATCGCTGTAAGGGTGAACCACCAGCGGAGTGTCTCGCTCATATTGTCCTACAACACAAACGCGCCGATGAGGGCGCGCCTATCAACAGTACGATTCCAGATTCGAACGGGATTCGAATCGATGCGACGCGGGGTGCCGTCAGATTCGTCTGTCGGGCGTTCCGGGGTTCAGGCGAAGAGCGCATCGACGAACTCCACAGCGTCGAACGGCGTGAGGTCTTCGGGCTTTTCGCCAGTGCCGATGAAGCGAACGGGAATCTCGAGCTGGTCGGCGACGGCGAAGACGATGCCGCCCTTGGACGTGCCATCGAGCTTCGTGAGACAGAGGGCTGTAATGGGGACGACCTCGGCGAAGGCTTTCGCCTGGACCATAGCGTTCTGGCCGGTGGTGGAGTCGAGGACGAGCATGACTTCGTCAGGGCCTTCGGGGACCTTGCGTTCGATGACGCGGTTGATCTTGCCGAGTTCCTCCATGAGGTTGAACTTCGTGTGGAGCCGTCCGGCGGTGTCGATGAGGAGCACGTCGGCGTTGCGGCTTTCGGCCGCGGTGAGTGCATCAAAGACGACGGCGCCGGGGTCGGCGCCCTGCTTGTGGGCGATGACGTCGGCGCCGACGACCTCGCCCCACGACTTGAGTTGCTCGATGGCAGCGGCGCGGAACGTGTCTGCAGCGGCGACAACGACGCTATCGCCTTCTTCGCGGTAGGCCTGCGCAAGTTTGGCGACACTGGTCGTCTTGCCAGTGCCGTTTACGCCGACGATGAGGATGACATCAGGGCGCGACTCGGGCGTTGGACCCTGGTCGCCCCAAATGCGGCCTTTCTCCGTGCCGGTCTGGAGGATGGCAACGAGCTCTTCCTTGAGGAGATCGCGGACGGCGATCGATTCCTTGATCTTTTCCTTCTCAACGCGGAGCTGGATGTCGGTGAGGATCTTCTGCGTGGTGTTGACCCCGGTGTCGGCGCCAATGAGGAGCTCTTCGAGCTCCTCCCAGATCTCGTCGTCGATCTTGCCGCGGTCGAAAAGGCCGGAGATGTTGCTGAACCATCCCTTACGGGTGCGTTCGAGCGCCTGCTCGGTCTTCTCGTCAGTTTCCTTGGTGCGTTTGAAGATGCGGAGCAGCGGGGGACCTCCTTGTCGTCGGCGGTATTCTAGCGGCTCGCGGGCGCAGGTTGAAGGTTTGGTAAGGGCGGCGGGATCGGGTGCGCCGACGGAGGGTGGCTGTAATCCATCGTCACTCCATAGCCACGGCCGTTTGAGCCACCTCTTACGTTTCGTCGATGTGGACCTGGTCGAGTTGGAGGCCGAGGATGCGGGAGACGCTGTCGGCGCCCATGCTGACGCCGTAGATGGTGTCGGCGTTCTCAATGGTGCGGCGGTTATGGGTGATGATGATGAACTGCGTCTTCACCGAGAGGGCGCGCAGTTCTTCGACGAAGCGTCCGACGTTGGCTTCGTCGAGAGCGGCGTCGACCTCATCAAGCACACAGATGGGCGACGGGTTCGCCTGCAGCAGCGCGAAGAGCAGCGCTACGGCTGTCAGCGAACGCTCGCCACCGGAGAGAAGGGCGAGGGAGCCGAGCTTCTTGCCCGGCGGTTGAGCCACGATATCGATGCCGGGCAGGCCGTCCTCGTCGGCTTCCGTGAGTTCGAGGCGGGCGGTGCCGCCGCGGAAGAAGGCGCTGAAGTAGCGCTCGAACTCGCTGTTCACGAGCTTGAAGGTGACCTTGAACTTATCGTTGATCTCCTTGTCGAGTTCAACGATCGCGTCCTGCAGCTGGCCTTCCGCTTCACCGAGATCCACGAGTTGGGCAGAGAGGTAGTCGAAGCGCTCGCGGCTCTCGCCATACTCGGAGGCGGCTTCTTCGTTGATGGGGCCGAGGCCGCGGATCTGGCCGCGCAGTTCGGAGATGCGGTCACGCAGGTCGGCGACATCGACTGCTGATCCTCCGCGCACGGGCGGTAGGTCGCCGGCCTCTTCATCGTCGGAGCGCAGCCATGCTGGTGGCTCACCGTTATTTGGGACGTAGGCATCGACGGCTACGGCCGCAGGCACGTCCTCGGGCGCAGGGGCGCCGGCGTCTTCGTTCACAGGCTCGGGCAGGCGTTGCACTTCGCCTTCTGGCGTCGCCACGAAGCCTTCTGCTTGGAGCGTGGTCTTCAGCGTCTCGAGCTCGTCGCGGCGGATGCGGACATCGGCCTCGGCGTCGATGAGGGCGCGCTCTGCACTGCGCAGCTTTTCGTTCGACTCAGCGAGCTGGGCGGACATGCTGCGCTCGCGGGACTCGAGCTGGGCCATCTCCTGGCGTGCAGGTTCAAGGTCGGCGCGGATGGCGACGAGTTCGACGTTCTTGGCGTCGAGCTCGCGCTGGTCGGCGGCGAGGCGCGATGTGATTGACTGCGCGTCTGTGTCCGTCGCGTCGCGCTGCTCCTGCTTCTGGGCGAGCGTGCGCTGCAGGCGCTCGAGCGCAAGACGTTCGCCTTCGGTGGCGCTGCGTTCGGCGCGAAGCTCGCCGTCGAGGTGGGCGACCTGCGCCGCCAACTCTCCAACTTCGGCGAGGAGCGGAGAACGCTGTTGCTCGACCGATGCAAGTTGCGTCCGCTCTTGCTGTTCCTTCGCGGAGGCGTCTGTCGCCGACTGGGTGCGGGCGGCGACCTGCATCTCGTGCGTTTCGCGGTTCGTTTGGAGCGCTGTGATCTCTCGCTCGAGTTTCTCGATGTTCGTGCTGAACGCCGTCGTTCGGGCAGCGGATGCTTCGGCTTGCGCAGTCGCGGAGGCCAACCGCGTATCGAGGGCCGACTTGTGGTCGCGTGCTCGTTCGACCTCGGCCGTGAGTTCCTGGACGTAGGTCTCGGACTCGCTGATGCGCTGCGTGGACTCTGCGATCAAGGCTTCCTGGCGTTCGAGCTCGGGGCGCAGGCGGGCGAGCTCTTCGGGCAGGTCCCCAGTGTCTCGCTGGTAGGCCATTGCGGTGCGGATGGTGGACGATGCACCGGCGGCGACGGATCCGATCGGGCGGACGAGGATGCCGTCGAGGGTCGCGACCGCACCGGCGAGACCGCGGCGGACGTAGCGGCGCGCGACGTCGATGTTCTCGACCACGACGGTGCGGCCGAGGAGGGTGTCGACGAGTTTCCGGTAGCGGCCTTCGCAGCGAACCATGCCTGATGCGACGCCGATGATGCCGCGCTCCTTAATGAGGTGCAGTGGACGCTGCTCGTGGAATGCGTCGAGCGCGTACATCATGGCGCGGCCGTAATCGTTTGCGACGAGCATGTTGACCGCTTGTTGCATATCGCTTTCGCGCGAGAAGACGATGGCGTGAAGGTTCTCGGCGAGGGCGGCTTCGATGGCGCGTTCGAGGCCGGAGGGGACACGCATGATCTGGCCGACACGACCGATGACGCCGTTCAGCTCGATGTCGGGGGACGTTAGCTCTCGCGGTTCGAGACCACCAGCCTCGAGGACGGCGCGGATGCCGGCGTCGGGCGCTTGCGGTTGAAGTTCGAGTTCTTCCATGACTTCGAGGCGAGCAGCCGCCTTTTCGACCGCGCCTCGCAGTTCGCGGACTTGCGTTTCGGCTGACCGCTGCTGCTCGCGCTGCATGGTGATAAGGTCGGACTCGCGCTGGCGTTCAGACTGGAGGCGCTCGAGTTGCGTCGAGGCTGCGGTGACTTCCTGTTGCAGTTCGGCTAGCGACGCACGCTGGTCGGCGGCGGTGTTCTCGGTTCGTTGCCGTTGCTCGACGGCGTCGTCACGCTCGGTGCGGAGCCGCGCGATTGTCTCGTCGACTTCGGCGATCCGGCGGGTCAGGTCCTCGGCGGCGACGAGTGCGCGGGCGGCTTCCTGTTCGTGCGTCATCGCTGACCGTTGGAGTTCGGCGACCTGCTGCTCGACGGATTCGAGTTGCGCCCGCTTCGCGGCGAGGTCTTCGCGGAGGGCGGCGAGTTCAGATTCACGCTGGCTCGTGTCAGTGACGGTGGCCTGTGCTTGTTGCGCGGCGAGATCGGTTTCGAGGGTTGCGATTTCTCCAGCCAATTCTTGCGTGCGCGCGGCGAGCGTGGTGCTGCGTTCCGTGTCGAGGGCGACGCGGCGTTCGAGGTCACGGACGTAGTCTTCGAAGTTGCGGAGCTTGCCTTCGCGCTCAGCGATTTCCTCCTTGCGTTCGTCTATGGCTTCACGGAGCTGGGTGAGGCCGTCGGTGAGCGTCTGGGCGCCGGCCTGCATCTGCGTGAACTGCTCGGAGCGCTGGTCGTGGGTCGTGATGGCGGCGAGCACCTGGTCGTTGACTTCGCGCCACTGGTGCTCGTAGTAGACGTGGAGTGCTGCCGCGAGCTCTTGCGTCAGTTCGCGGTACTTGACTGCGCGTCCGGCCTGGCGTTCGAGCTGGTTGATGCGCGGCTCGATCTCGCGGACGAGCATGCGGACGCGGTCAACGTTCTCGCGCGTCTCCTTGAGCTTCTTCTGCGCGTCATCGAGCTTCTGGCGGTAGATGCGCACGTCTGCCGCTTCTTCGATGAGGGCTCGGCGGTCTTCGGGGCGGAGGGAGAGAACCTGCTCGACCATGCCCTGGCCCATGAAGGCGTAGCTGTTCTGTCCGACCTGGGCGCGCATGAAGAGCTCGACGACGTCCTTGAGGCGGACCTTGCTGCCGTTGATCAGGTATTCGTTGTCCCCGCTGCGGTAGGCGCGGCGGCTAACGACGACCTCGTCAAACTCGATGGGGAGCCAGTGCTTGCTGTTGTCGAGGGCGATGCTGACTTCGGCGACGCCTAGTGGAGCCCGCTTGTCGCTGCCGGCGAAGATGACATCTTCAGTCTTACGGGCGCGGAGGTTGCGGCTGGAGTGTTCGCCGAGGACCCAGCGAATGGAGTCGGCGACGTTGGTCTTGCCACAGCCGTTGGGGCCGATGATGCAGGTCACACCAGGCGTGAACTGCATCTGCGTTTTGTTCGCGAAACTCTTGAAGCCGTGTACGTCGAGCCGCTTAAGATACACCCAGCTCTTCTCCCTCGATCGCGTCCAATGCGTGTTGTGCGGCTTCTTTTTCGGCCATCTGCTTGCTGCGGCCTTCGCCTGTGCCGAATGACTTGCTGTTGACCATCACCTGCACGGTGAAGCGCCGAGCGTGGTCTGGCCCTTCCGTCTTCATCAGTTTGTATGTCGGCGTTGTTTGCCAACGCGACTGTATCACTTCCTGCAGGCGGGACTTCGGATCGGGCGGCATGCCACCGGTACGGAGGCCTGCGAGTTCTAGTTTGAGGGTCTTCTTCACGAACGAGCGGACCTTCGCGAGGCCGCCGTCGAGAAAGATTGCACCGATGAGCGCTTCGTAGCCACGGGCGAGGTTCGTTGGGCGCTTGCTCCCGCCGGCTGCGTCTTCGCCGCGCCCGAGCTGTAGGTAGTCGCCGAGATCGAAACGTGCTGCGGCGCGGGCAAGTGTGTCGCGGCGGACAAGATGTGCGCGAAGTTCTGTGAGTACGCCCTCGTCGACGTCGGGGTATTCCTTGTAGAGCTCTTGCGCGACGACGACGCCCAGTGCTGCGTCGCCAAGGAACTCGAGACGCTCGTTGGAGCCGACGTCGATGCCGGGGTTTTCGTTGAGGTATGAGGTATGGACGAGCGCCTGACGCAGAAGGGTGGGGTCTTTGAAATTGAGTTGCAGGCGCGTCGCCAGGTCTCGCCAGTCGGGCAACTGCTTACCTCTCCGAATGCGTGGCGCGCGCTCCAACACAGAGACGACCGCCTGAGGCGGTCGCGCAACGCTGCAATCAGACGGGGTGACGATCAGGCCGGGCACCGGATGTGCAAGCACGATCCGGGCGCCGTGCGCGCCTCCGTTCCCTCCGGTTGCGGCCATGGGGTTCCTTCCCCCTGCTCGTCCGCCCTTACCGAATGAACCCGAATTGCCGCCGAACCCGAGCCATCATAGGTAGCGGCGAGTCGGAGTGTCAAGCTATGGAGCAGGCCTATACTGATCGAATGGAAAACGATCGCATCGACGCTGGCGCATTGCGGGATCGATTTTACGGACAACTCGATCCAGGTGTTCGCGACGCACTGAGCCGGATCGTCGAAGCAGGCGCGAGCGACGTCTATGTCGTGGGTGGCGTTGTGCGTGACCTGCTGCTCGATCGGTTGATCACGGACATCGATCTTGTGTGCGAAGACGAAGCGATCGACCGGATGCAGGCTGCGCTGCCCGGCGAGCGCATCACGGCGCACTCGCGGTTTCGGACGGCGAGCGTCACCGTGGAAGGCGTACGCATCGACGTTGCGACGGCACGGCGAGAGGTATACGAACGACCGGGTGCATTGCCTACGGTGGAGCCGGCGAACATCAGCGAGGACCTGGCGCGACGCGATTTCTCCATCAACGCGATGGCGCTCCGGCTCACCGGAGAACCGGCGCTGCTGGATCCCTGTGACGGGATCGTCGACACGCAGGATCGTCGCGTCCGCGTGCTTCATGATGGTTCGTTTCGGGATGACCCGACGCGCGTGTTTCGCGGGTTTCGGTACGCGGCGCGGCTGGGATTCGAGATCGAACTGCACACGCTCGCACCCCTACGCGACGGCGTGCGATTCATCGCAGACGTGTCGGGATCGCGTGTTCGGCGCGAGTTGGGGCTCACGATTGGAGAAGCGACAGGTGGCGTCGCACTCGCGATGGCCCACGACGCTGGAGCCTTGCGGGCGATTCACGACGGCCTCACGTGGGATGAGCACAGGACGGCCGCGCTGGGTGCGCCAAAGGATGTGCCCCTGCTTCCGTTTGGGTTTGCGCTGCTGACCGTGGGTGCGACGGTAAAGGACGCGCAGGCGATAGCTAAGCGGTTGCGGCTGCGCTTGGACGAAGCTGCTGCGGTCGTTGGACTCGCGTCGATGCAGGCGACGGCTGCGACGCTGCGCCGACCAGGAGCGAAGCCGTCAGGTGTCACGGTGCTGCTCGACCGGTACCCCGCCGAATCGGTCGCTGCGTTCGCGGCGACGACGACCGATACGATTGCCGGGCAGGTTGCGGGTCGTTACCTTGCCGAATGGCGGTTCGTGCGACCGTTGCTGCGAGGCGACGCCCTGATGGCGCTTGGTGTGCCGGAAGGGCCGCAGATCCAACGAGGATTGCGGTTGATTCGAGCGGCGCGTCTGGACGGTTGGGCGGAGGATGAGGGCGACGAGCGCGCTTTGGCGCTGCGCTTCGCGAAGAGCATCCGCGATTCGAGTATCGTGCATTCCGACGTGGAACTGCACGTGAATGGACACTGAGATGGTTATCGACACCGATGTGTGTCATGTGTGTGGTGAACAGGCTGCCGCGGCGGCCACGTCGGAGTGCAACTGGTGCGATCAGCGGTTTCACTTGAATCAGCGGAATGATGTCGAGGGGAAGGACTGCGGCGAGGTGTGGATCGACGAGCAGTACCTTGCGCTGCAGTTCGCATGTAATACATGCCTGTCCGGCGGGAAAGCTACATCGCCGAACAGCCCGCCGGCCGCGAGCGCGAGCGGAACTCCGCAGGAGCGGCAACGGCGCTACACGAGGCGATCGTGAGCCCAGCCAAGAAGGGCACGCGCCCCGCGCCTTCACCCGCGGTCACGGCGGTCGATGGGGATGCGCGACGACGCTCGTACGGGCCGCGCTGGAAGTGGCGAACGTTTCCAGTCGTCGCGGCGTTTGTCTTCGGGGCGTTGGTCGCGAGCTTTCTCGATCAGCCGAACACGGACTTCGCTGTTGGCGTACGCATCTTGCTGCTGGTCGCGGCGGCGGGTTGCATGGCGCATATGTTCGTGGGGTACGTGATCATTCCACGACGGATGGCCGCAAGCGGAATGGCGCCGCGCATCGACGAAGAGCCCTATGCAGACTCCGCGAAGTACGCCGATGAGCTGGTCTTCGAGGACGACGCGTAGAGTCGCCATCTGAGCGCGTCACAGCATCGCCTACACTGTTTGATATGTCCGCTCAGGACCCCGCGCACCCACTGAACGATCCGGATGGCGTCTATCAAGCTGCGATTGAGCGGGTGGCGGCGCGCGCACCGACGCGGTTTGACCGCATGGTGCTTCGCGCGACGGACTGGTTCGGGCGCCATACGACGATCCGGATCGTGGCAATTGTCGTCGGGATGGCGCTGGCGCTGGCGCCGGGCATCGTGCTGCTATTTTTTCCGGAGGTGAGCGACGGCGTCGAGGGCTTTGGGTACTTCGGTGTCTTCATCACGAACCTCGCGAGCACGGCGACGTTCTTCATTCCGGTTCCAGGTCTTACGGCGGCAGCACAGGCGCTGATCATCAAAGAAGCCGCTGATGCACGACTGCCATGGCTGGTCGGTGTGGCTGGCGGACTGGGTATGGCGATAGGCGAGATAACCGCGTACTACGGCGGGTATCTCGGGGCTGAGATGATGCGTGGCCGGGAACTGCCGGGGCCAAAGCGGTTCCACGGCACGATCCAGCGTGTCGCCGGTTGGATCGACTGGCTGATGAAGCATTGGGGGATGCCAACCTTGTTCGTGCTCTCGGCCGTGCCCAATCCCTTGTTCGAATTTGCGGGAGTCACGGCTGGTTCGGTGCGTATGCCGTTTCGCCAGTTCTTCGTGTCAGTCACGGCCGGCAAGATTGTGCGCGGTGTGTTGCTCGCCTACCTCGGAACGCAACTTCCGTTCGTTTAGGGCTCGGAGGGCGAGCGGCGCAGCCACGCAACGCCGTCGCGCTCGCACGGCCAGTCGGCGCGAAGGATCGGTGCATAGCCGAGGCGGATCCAGAAGTACATTGAGATGCCATTCGCGGCGGGAGCCGGTGCGAAGATCGTCGTCGCGCCCGCGGCGCAGAGTTCGTCTTCGATCAGCGCTGCGGCGGCCATGCCTACGCCCTTTCGCGCGTGTTCGGCGGGTGTTGCGATGAGTTCGATCATCGCGGTCGCGTCGATTCGCACGCTGTAGGTGGAGAGCCCGACATCAACACTGTCACGGATGATGACGCGCGCTTTGAAGCGCAGCTCTTTCTTCGCACGGCCGAGAAACGCGGCAGCATCGGCGCTCTTGTAGCCGCCCAAGCCAGCTACACGCGGCAGCCACGTATCCAGCCACTCGGCGTCACTTGCCTCTAGGTCTCGGAGTGAGGCGGTCACGGCGCGACTCGAGGTGCGGCTGTTCCGATCCAGCCGTTGACTTCGGCGGCGAGATCGCGGAGGGGCACGTCGCGGAGTTCGCAGTTGGGGAGCGAGCGAACGATGGCATCGCCGTACTGGCGACTGCGGAGGCGTTTGTCAAGAACGACGAGGACGCCGCGGTCGGTCTTGCGGCGGATGAGCCTGCCAAAGCCCTGCTTGAAGCGCAGGATCGCCTGCGGGAGGGCGTACTGCTCGAAGGGCTGGTCGAAGAGTTCTGAACGCGCCTGGTAGACGGGATCTGACGGCACGGCGAACGGTAAGCGTGCGATGACGAGCAGCGATAGCGCTTCGCCGGTGACATCGACGCCTTCCCAGAAGCTCGCGGCGCCCATGAGGAGTGTGCGATCGTTTTCCTTGAGCCAGTTGATGAGCTGCTTCGGTGATCCGTCGATGCCCTGACCGAGGACGAGAATCTCTTGCTCTTCAAGTTGCTGCTTAATGCCGTTGTAGGCGGCGCGGAGACCGCTGTGCGATGTGAAGAGCGCAAGGGCGCGGCCTTCACTGGCGCGCACCATGTCGATGAGTGCGGACTGGACTGACGCGAGATAGCCGTGCTGATCCGGCTCTGGCATATCGCTGGGCGCGAGGATAAGGGTTGAGGACTGGTAGTCGAATGGTGAGCCGAGTAGAAGTTCGCGCGCATCCTCGAAACCGAGACGGCCCTTCACGTAGTCGAAGTTGTCTTCAGTGCTGAGCGTGGCGCTCGTAAGGACGACGCTGTCCTTGGGGCCGAAGAGGGTGTTCTTCAGCGTCTCGGCGACGGAAAGCGGTGCACTGGCGAGCGACGCCGAGGCGTCGCGGCGACCCATCGTCAGCCAGCAGACGGTGTCGCGCTCGTCCTTTGCGATGATGCGAGAGAGGCCAGCGCGCAGCTTCTGTCCGTCTTCGAGGAGATCGAGGACTTCGGTGCTGACCGCATCCTTATCGACGACGTCGGACGGGTTCGCCTGGCCCAGGAAGGCGCCGATCTCTTCGAGCGTGCCGCATACGAGCGCGAGGCGCTCTTCCGTCGAGAACCACGACGCTTCGATGTCGGCCCAGTCAGGTTGGACGCGGATGCCGCGCGTGAGGGAGATGCGCTCGTCGTAGTCGTTGCGGCCGCTGCCGTGGTTCTGGCCGAAGTCCTGGATCGCGCGCCAAAACGCGGGCACGGCGTCTCGGGCGCGGGTGACTGCCTGCGAGAGCGATTGGGCGAGCGGTGTGAGCTGGGGCGCGATGCTGATGGCACCCTGTGATGCGCGCGCGGTGGTGTAGAGCGTCGAGACGAGGCCGCCTTCGCGATCGCGGCCGGCGCGGGCATAGACCTCATCGAGCCAGTCGAGGAGGTCGGACTCACTTGCGGTGAATCCGAGCTGGCGCGTGGCTTCGTCTTCGAGGTGGTGCGCTTCATCGACGACGAGGTGTTTGTACTCCGGGAGGACGTTGCCGCCGGTGGCGAGATCGGAGAGCAGGAGAGCGTGGTTGACGACGAGCAGGTGGGATGCTTCGGCGCGGCGGCGGGCGCGGAGGACGAAGCAGGAGCCATCGCGGACGTAGGCGCACTGCATCGTTAAGCAGCCGCCCTCTTGTGCGCTGATGCGGCGCCACGCGGGGCCTTCCTCGCGACGAATGTTGAGTTCGGCCCGGTCTCCGGTCTGCGTTTCGCCGAGCCAGAAGAGCATGCGGACGAGAACGCGCGCTTCGTCAGACGTGAGGGAGCTCACGCGTGCCATCGCGGCCCAGCGGAGGAGGCAAAGGTAGTTCGCGCGGCCCTTTAGCTGCGTGACACGGAGGGCGCTCTCGTCGATGCCTGCAGACGCAAGCAGCTTGCGGGCGATCGGGATGTCCTGACCGACGAGCTGTTCCTGCAGGTTGATGGTGTTCGTCGAGATGACGGTGCGGGCGTTGTTACGGACTGCATGGAGGGCAGACGGCACGAGATACGCGAGCGACTTGCCAACACCTGTACCCGCCTCGACGATGAGCTGGCCCTGTTCGGTGATGGTCTCGCCGATCGCGCGGGCCATCACCGTCTGCTCGCGGCGCTCTTCGTACTCCTCCAACGCATCGCGGGCGGCGGTCGACTTCAAGAGGAGGGCCGCCTCTTCACCGCGGACGGTGATCTTCGTCGTGTTCGGCGGCTCGGGGTCAGGCGATGGCGTTGGGGCGCGGACAAATCCGTGGACGAAGCCCTCGCGCTCGCCATCCCCGGCGTGGCGCGGGTGCAGCTGGGCGACCTCGCGGAGGAGGTGGCGGAGCGTCCAGTCGCTCATCGCGCTAACGCGTTCTGCCTCGGCGAGAAGGTCGGGCGGGCTGTTGGCCAAGCGCTCGCGTAGTGCGAGGAACACGCGCATGGCTGCTTCGGCGTCGGCCATCGCACGGTGGCGACTGGTGAACTCGATGCCGAGATGATCGGCGATGGCGCCGAGCGAGTGTTGCTGGAGGCCGCCGAGGAGGAGGTTCGCGAGGTCAAAGGTATCGTACGTGGGACCGAAGAGCTGCACGCCCTTTCGGGCGAGGAACGTCGTGTCGAAGGTGGGGTTCTGGCCAACGATCGGATCCATGCCGACGAACGATTCAACTTCGAGAGCGATGCTGCCGAAGTGTGGGGCGGCGGCGAGCTGCTCCTGGTCGATGTGGGTGAGGAGGGCGACGCGGTAGTCGAGCTTACGTTCGGGGTTTACGAGCGAGTGATAGCGATCGATGACGCCGTCCACGCCGAAGCGAATGGCGGCGACTTCGATAATCTCGTCGGTGTCGGGATCGAGGCCGGTGGTCTCGAGGTCGAGGGAGACGTATTGCATCCGGGACGGTTTCTAGAGGCGCGCGGTAAGCGTTGGATTGCGGCCTTCCCAGATGCTAGCACGGGGCAGGCGACAGGGAGTGTCGCTTATGGCTTGTGGAGTCCAGTGATCGGCTATGTGGCAAGCCCTGGCGCTGCTTCTTCGAGGCTGTCCTCGGTGAAGTAGGTGAGGTTGTTCTGGAGCAGGCCGTGGTGGGCGTGGAAGCGGCCGGCCTTGAGTTCTGCGAGAAACTCGTCGGGCTTGGTGACGTCCTTTTCGAGGACGGTGCAGTAGAAGCCGATGCCTGATTTGGAGTGCGCATCGCTGCCGCCGGTGACGGGCTTTCCGAGGACCTTGGCGACGCGGAGGGCGAAGAGGTTCTCCTTCGGTGTGTTGGCGCCGTTCAGAGCTTCGATTGCGTCGACAAGCTGAAACACGGGCATGCGTTCAGCTGCCTGCTCGGGTGTCATCGTGAAAGGCTCTTTGCCCTGCTTGCGGAAGTACACGGGATCGAACCAGTGCCGGAACGGGTGGGCGACGGTCATAAAGCCGCCGAGGTCGTCGAGCACACGGCGCAATTCCTCAGCGCGACGGATGCCACCGACGTACTGCTTGAGGCCGACGACGATCATGTGGCCCATGTCCGTGGAGACCTCCATGCCGTTGTTCACGAAGAGTGGGGCGTGGCGTTCACGGTAGTCATTGAGCTTGAAGGTGTCCCAGAGGCGGTCATGCTCGGTGATGTTGATGCCGGTGAGGCCGCGTTCCTTCGCCTCGGCTGCGAGATCCTCGGGATCGAGTCCACTGTCTGAAGCGCCCGCCGTCGTGTGGATGTGCATGTCGATGATTGTGCCCATTGCGGACATGGTAGCGAGCGACCGGGTTAGACGCTGATCTGTGTCTAGCTCGCGGCCTGTGCGAGCCACGGCGTCACCCAGCCGAAGCCGATGAGAAAGAGCACGGTCAGCGCAATGGCGTAGCGGCGCCAGGGGACGATGAGCAGCGGGATGAGGACGACGGCCGTCAGGGATATCACGAGGAGCGTGTAAGCCAGGTTGGGGCTACCGAGGCCGCTCGCTGGCCTGCGGTCTTCGATTCCGGCCAATGCCATGCCCATGATCATGCCGAGAGCGGTGAGGAGGAGGAAGGCGAGAAAGTGGAGGAACATCGAGAGGGCGATGATGTTCGTACCGGGTGGTGCGATGCGTTGTGCTGCGCCCGTTTCGCTGTTTGATCGAATGAGCATGATGGCTGCGGCTGGCGCGACAACAATGGAAATCGCGAACCCGACGACGAACCCGGCGAAGACTTCCTCCACCTACAGCTCCTCGATGCGGAGCGCTTCATCGCGGCGGATTGCGTGCACGGCGCGCGGCTCGAAGCCGGTCTCGCGGATTCTGCGGGCGAGGACGTCGGCGTAGTCAGCGCCGCCGCCGTAGAGGAGGAAGAATGAGGGGCCAGCGCCACAGAGGTGGGGCGCGAAGCCTTCTGCTCGCAGCGCATCCATCGCGCGTTCGGCATCAGGCTGCATTTTCGTCGTGACGCGCTCGAAGACGTTCGAGAGCAGGGCGTCGTGGAGGGTACGGCCGGCGGTGATTGTTTCGCGCACGCCGAGCGTCGCGTCGCCTTCGGTGTAGTGGTCGGGGGTGATGGCGCCGAACATCTGCGCGGTCTTCTCGCCTCGCTCTCCGGGCGGTGGAATTGCGAGCATGATGCTCGGGGCGAGCGCGTCCGCTAGCGCCTCGACGGATTCGCCGCGGCCGGTGATCGATGCCGTGCCGCCGACGACGAAGAACGGCGGGTCGGAGCCGACTTCACCGGCGATCTCGATGAGATTAGCCTGCGGCTGGTCTAGGCCCCAGAGCATGTTGAGGCCGCGGATTACGTTAGCCGCGTCGCTGCTGCCGCCGCCGAGGCCTGCTGCTATCGGAATGTGTTTGTCGAGGGTGATGCGCGCCCCTCGCCGTATGCCTGTGCGTTCGCGGAGGGCGACGGCAGCGCGGTATGCGAGGTTGGACTCGACCGGGTTGTCCTCCAGCATGTCGGCTTCGCCCAGTATCTCAAGTTCAAGGGCGTCCGACTCGGTGAGCGCGACCGTGTCATGCAGGCTGATGGTTTGCAAGACGCTGCGCAACTCGTGATAGCCGTCAGAACGCACGCGCAGGACTTCCAACGACCAGTTGATCTTCGCGGGGGCGATGAGCTTGAGGGTGCGGGTCATTGGTTCGGCCTTCCGATCCAGGCGCGCGTGACGTCCGCCCACTGGTCGAGCGTGAGAACGTGCGGTCGGAGGTTGGCATCCACTCCAGCCGCCGTCATGACATCGTCGACGACATCTTGCTTAACGTGAAGACCGTACGAGAGGCTGTTGCGGAGCATCTTGCGCGGGTTGCCGAAGCCGCCGCGTACGACGCGAAAGAACGCGTCGAGAGGCACGTCGACGCGGGGTTCGGGAGCGACGTCGATGCGGACGACGGCGGAGTGAACCTTCGGTGGCGGGTTGAATGCGCCCGGCGCCACCTTCATCACCATGCTAGTTTCGCCGTAGACCTGCGTCGCGACGGTGAGGAGCCCCATCTTTGGCGGGTGCGCGCAGATCGCTTCGGCGACTTCGAGCTGGACCATGACGACGAGGCGACGGGGCCGAACGTCGCCTTCGAGAAACATGCGGAGGGTGGGGGCCGCGATGTTGTATGGGAGGTTAGCGACGACGACGTACGGTTTCGTCGCCGCGCCTGCAGCCAACAGTTCGGAGGGCAGTGAGTCGAGCACGTCGCGCTCGACAATGGTCACGTGTGGGCTAGCCGCGAATTTTTCGCGAAGGTCGCTGATGAGGTCACGGTCGACTTCTACGGCGACGACGCGGGCGGCACGTTCAGCGAGGACGGCCGTGAGAGCGCCGAGGCCGGGGCCGACCTCGAGGGCGGTTTCGTTGCGTGCGATCTCGGCGGCGTCGGCGATGCGGTTGAGGATGTTGGTGTCGGAGAGGAAGTGTTGGCCGAAGCGCTTCTTGGCACGCACACGGAAGAGGCCGTCACTCGACGATGTAGATTTCAAGCCACTGCGAGGTCCAGTCAATCGGCACTCCGTCCGGGTAGCCAAGGTCGATCATGTACCCCTTGACACCGCCGCCCGTATCGGCAGCGACACCATACCCATAACCGGGGATATACATTTTGGTGCCGAGCGGGATGACGGTTGGATCGACCGCGATTACGCCCCACGTCACACGAACGCCGGTTGCCGTGATGCCGTAGTTCGGGTCGTCCGGGCTGCGGCCGGCGCTGGCGGCGTTGTAGGCAACGGCGTAGACGCGGAGCGGGGTACCGGCGACGAGCACATCGGCGGACGGTCGCGGCGGAGGTTCTTCGGTGCGTTCGGTGTAGTAGATGACGGTGTCGATGGGTTCTGGATCGAGGATGTCTTCGATTAGCTCTCGGCCGACTTCTACACCGTCAACGTAGGTGATGGCGTAACGTCGTGTGCGGATGCCGTCCTGACCTTCAACGGTCAGCGTTTCACCTGGCTCGAGGCTATTGTCGACTTCGTAGACAGTGCTGCTCTCGATGTATTCGATCTCGATGTCCGCCGACGAGCCGAGTTGTATGACGCGCACGCGCATGTCGTCTGTGATGGCGGTGTCGAACGATGGGTCGACGAAGGCGCCTTCCGGCAGGACGATTCCTTCCGCATCCAGCACTTCACGGACTGTTGGCGCGAGCGTGTAGACGACGCGATGACCTTCCGGTAGGGCTATCGTCACTGCGTGCGCGCGGAGGATGTTGATGTTCGTGTCCACTTCGAGCGCTGCCAGTGGATCGGGGAGGACGACGTCTCCTGGGCCGACGACGAGGGCGGCCTCGCGCAGCGCTTCCGCGATCGTCGGGCGGCTGCTGATTGACTCGATCTCACGTCCTTCGTCGGTGATGACGAATCGAACAGCGCGCCGCACTTCGATATCGATCGCGGTCGCAGGCGTCAGGGTCGGTGATACCTGTATGGCCTCGCTCGACGCGAGGAGGGTGGGAGGTTCGATAGATGCATTAGCGGAGGCGAGCGCGCCGTTCTGCACGACGCTATCGCGCTGTTCGAGTACGACGTTTGCTTCTTCGAGCACCTGATCAATCGTTTCGGCATGCGTCCGAAGCGCGTAGATCTCGCCGTCGACGGTGAGGCGAACGTCGATCGCGCGTTCGACGCGGAGGAGATCGCCGCGGTCGTCTTCAACCTCGGTGACGCGATCACCTGGCTCGAGCACGACGCCGGCGGCGCTGAGGACGGCGGTGTCGTTGGACTGATGGGTTTCGATGACGACTTCCTCACCGTCGGCGAGGACGCGGACATCGCGTGGCTGAAGGGCGACAAAGACGAAGGCGGTCACGGCGGCAAGGGCGGCGAGTACGGCAAGGTGGCGGCGCCGTCGCTTGTCAGCGAAAAATCGGTGCTGCCCTGCTGCATGTAACGAGCGCTTGACCGCCTCAAGCCGGTCGTGCGCGGGCCAGTGCGGCAAACGGCCTCCCTGGCTACTCCCACCCCTGGGACTTGTCCGTTCACGTCGTCGCGTGCCGCCGCCACCGGCGGACACGCGTGGAGGAGAGAAATAGGTCGTGCACCTGCTGTCGATTAGGCCCTTAGGCGTGGCGACGCTAACTAGCTCCGGCTCGGTAACCCTACGGCACCCGGAACTAACTGCTTACCGCTGCTTCCTTCCGGACCTGACGGGGTTCACAGCGCTCCGCCGCGTAGGACCAAGCCCTCAACACCGCTCGGCGCCGCTCGTGTCCAGGTACCGTAACCTCGAGCAGGAATTCAGCCCCGCTATAGCGGCTTGCGGGTACAGGGCACCGCTGGCTCCCCGCCTAGCACGACCGGGATGATCCTACCACAGGGATCAAGGACAACCGCGTTCGGAGCTTGTTTCAGGATGATGCCAAACGACGGCTCTGGGGCTGTTATAGTCAATTTCACCATCAACGGAGGTTCAAATGGGCGACACGCTCCCTAAATTCATTGCTGCTGCCGTGCAGGCAGCGCCGGTCTTCCTGGACCGGGAAGCGACCATCGACAAAGCCTGCGGGCTGATCGCGGATGCAGGCAAAGCGGGGGCTTCGTTGATCGTGTTCCCGGAGACGTGGGTGCCGGGGTATCCGTTCTGGCATACGACGGCGGGTGTGTTCTCTGGCGAGACCTACGCTGAACTGTGGAAGAACGCCGTCGAGATTCCGTCGACGTCGACGCATCGGCTGGGTGAGGCGGCCCGCAAGGCCAACGCGCACGTCGTCATCGGGGTCAACGAGCGCGACCTCGTTTCGCGCGGGACGCTGTACAACACGCTGCTGTACTTCGCGCCTGACGGGGAGATCCTGCACAAGCATCGCAAGTTGATGCCGACGTTTACCGAGCGCACGATCTGGGGCTTCGGCGACGGGAGCGATCTCGACGTTATCGAAACGCCGCTGGGACGTTTGGGCGGGCTGATCTGCTGGGAACACGAGATGACGCTTGCCAAGTACGCGCTGTACGCGCAGGGAGAGCAGGTTCACTGTTCTGTTTGGCCAGCCTATACGTCTCAGAACGATCACATCGCGTTTGGAACGCGGCAGTACGCGTTCGAGGGGGCGTGTTTCGTCGTCGTGGCCTGCGGGGTTGCTACGCCGGGGTCGCTGCCGAAGGACATGCGGGACCGGGATGTTGAGGCGAACGGCGGCAGCGCGATTATCGGGCCGAATGGACAATACCTCGCGGGCCCGATCTTTGATGTCGAAGAGACGATCTTCGCCGAGATTGACCTTGAGCGTGCGATCCGCGAGAAGCATTCTCGTGATGTCGCCGGTCACTATGCGCGACCGGATGTGTTTCAGTTCACGGTGAATGCGGCTCCGAAGCCAATGATGCGGATGCAAAGG
Organism: Dehalococcoidia bacterium; assembly: GCA_021731085.1. Lineage (GTDB taxonomy): Bacteria > Chloroflexota > Dehalococcoidia > DSTF01 > JACRBR01 > JACRBR01. The sequence continues at coordinate 46,121 of JAKFYB010000025.1, read as the reverse complement.
CAGGGCGGTACTTCCGAGGAATTACAGCCTGAAACGCTCGAGGCGGCCACAGTCGGGGAAGTGGTGGATCGGTTACAGACTGTGCGCGACTACCTTGGCAGCCTGATCGACCGCATCGAGGCAGACGGCGACTACGAGGTTGATGCGGCAATCGCCGAGGCTATGGAGTCGATAGAGCGGGCATCGAGCGGCACCGGGCGGCGGGGCTGACAATGGCCGGTCAACAGGCGCCCGCGAAGAATGCACTCACGCTGATGCGAAAGCGCGCGTTGCCGTACGACGGTATGGCAGCGCGCAAACACATTGGTCGCCGCGATCCAGTCATGCGCGGGATCGTGAAGGCGTGCGGGCCATACGAGCTGGAGATTCGCGGACAGCCCTACGAGGCGCTGCTGCGTTCGATCCTGTACCAGCAGTTGGCCGGGGCAGCTGCGGGGGCGATCGAGCGGCGTCTGCTTGCACTTTTTGGCGACCGCATACCGACGCCGCAGCAACTCGCTGAGTTGCCAGACGAGCAGTTTCGTGGGGCGGGCGTTTCGCGGCAGAAGATGGGCTACATGCGGTCGCTCGGTGATGAATACGCGTCAGGTCGGCTGAACGATGCTGCGATCAGGCGGGCTGATGACGAGGGCATGATCGAGATGGTGACGCGCGTAAAGGGCGTTGGGCGGTGGACGGCGGACATGGTGCTGTTGTTCTGCCTGGGGCGGCCGGATGTGCTGCCCGTCGGCGATCTTGGGGTTCGGGTGGGGATGAAGTTGGCCTACGGCCTCGATGATCTTCCGAAGCCGCCGGAGATGGAGGCGATCGCCGAGCCGTGGCGGCCGTTTCGAAGCGTCGGCACCTGGTACATGTGGCGCCGCGGCGAAATCGTGACGCTCTGATGATTGAGATCGAAGTCGAAGAGTTCGAACAGTTGGTGTCGGACGCGGTGCATGGGCTTCCCGAGCAGTTTCGCGAGCGGATCGCCAATGTCGAGTTCGCGGTGGAGGATTGGGCGCGGCCGGATGACTTCGGGCGCATGCACCTGCCGCGAAATGCGACGCTTCTCGGCGTTTACCGTGGTGTGCCGCTAACGGCGCGCGGGCGTGGGTACAACATGGCTTTGCCGGACAGGATCGTGATCTTTCGCGGGCCGCTGCAGCAAATGGCGCGTGATGAGGCAGATCTTGCGGATCGCGTCGGGCGGGTGGTGCGGCACGAGATCGCGCACTACTTCGGAATTAGTGACGACAGACTGCACGAGATCGGCGCGTACTGAGCGGGCACGGCAAGCAGCGCCACTACTTCTCGATCGGGAGATCGTCGCGGTTCCCCCACTCGGCCCACGAGCTGTCGTAGTTCTTCACGTTCGGGTAGCCGAGGACGTGCTTGAGGACGAACCATGTGTGTGCGGCACGCACGCCTAGCTGGCAGTGGGCGATGATTTCCTTGTCAAGCGTGATCCCCTGCGCCTCGAAGAGCGCGCGCAGTTCATCCTCTGGCTTGAGGATGTTGTCGCCGGCGGTCGCCTCGGTCCACTCGATGTTGATGGCCCCGGGGATGTGGCCGCCATGCTTGGCGCGAACGATCGAGCCGTCGTGCTCGCCGGGTGAACGCACGTCGAGCACTACGCGCTCCGGGTTATTGATGGCCGCCTGCACTTCTTGCCAAGTGGCGCGACTTTCGATTGTGAAAGTCGGCGGCAAGGGGTACTGGGTGGTTGGCGGTGAGATCACGTCGGAGGTCACGGGCCGTCCGTCGGCGAGCCAGCGTTCACGGCCGCCCTCCAAGATGTAGAACTCGCCACGGTGCTGGTAGTAGTCGAGGGTCCAGAAGAGGCGCATCGGGTAGGAGTTGTGGCGATCGCCATAGGCGACGACGGTGGTGTCGCCCGCGATGCCGAGGCGCGACATCAGCGCCGCGAATTGCGCGGGCGAGATCACTTCGCCGTCGGTGTCGTCGCCGTTCTTCAGAAGGTCGCCGAAGTGGTCGACCCAGACGGCGCCAGGGATATGGGCGCCGTCGTATGACGACGACTTGTTGATGCTGGCTTCGATGATGCGCAGGTTGGGGTTATGCAGGCGAGCTTGCAGCCAGTCAGCATCGACAAAGGCGGAGACAGCGCGCGTCATGTGACGACCTCTGGCGCGTCGTCGAAGCCGACGCGCTTCGCCATGCTGGACATCTCGTTTGCAAATGGCTGGTCGAGCTTCATGAACGTGCCTTCGGCTTCGGCCAGCAGTTCTCCACCACCGTAAATCTCGGCACGCAGTTCCATCAAGCGGCCGCGGTTCTTCGTGACCCAGGCTTCGATGCGCAGATGTTCGCCGAGCGGTACGGGTTTTCGGTAGCGAATGTTGAGTCGCGCCGTGGCGCCCCACTCTTTCTCAAAGTAGACGGCCCAACCCATGGCTTCGTCGAGCAGAGACGATACGACGCCCCCGTGCACGCGCCCGGGGTAGCCCTGCGTGAAGGGCTTGGGGTCGTACTCGCAGATGGTGCGATCGCCCTCGCGGCGGAACTCCATGTGGAGGCCGTGCTCGTTCGCGGTGCCGCAGGCGAAGCAAAGGCGCGGCGGTGCCTCAAGCGGTTCGCTCATGCTGACACCACTACAGTCGCGCGACCTTCGATGACGACTTCGCCGGTTTGAGTGGCGCACTGAACTGCATACTCGGCAGCGCCATCCTTCTCTCTCGAGAGGCTCGCGGAAGCAGTCACGGTGTCCCCGGGACGGGTCGGTGCCTTGAAGCGCGCCTTGAGCTTGCCGGTCGTGCTCCATGCTTCGCCGAACGACGCGCGCATCATCTCGCCAATGAGGGCGAGGACGAGCATGCCGTGGACGATGGTGCCACCGAACGGGGTCGTCGCAGCGAAAACAGGGTCAATGTGGATGGGGTTGTGGTCGCCGGAAGCGTCGGCGTAGGCGTTGATGCGCGACTGGGGAAGCTGGCGGATGACGGAGGCGACTTCAGTGCTCATGCGTCACCGCCGGCCGGCGCCATGATCGTCGTGCGTGCACGAATCGACGTTCCGTCGATATCGGCGATCTCGAACTCGATGACGCTGATCACGTAGCCCTGGCGTTCGGAGCGTTGGGCGATGCGTCCACTGAGCTTGAGCGCGTCTCCGGCGCAAAGGATGGCCGCGTGCTCGATCTCCTGGCCGGTATGAAGGGACCCTTCCGGCAACGCGATCTCGCTCTGGAGTGCGTCGAGGCCAAGGGCAACAGCCGCGAGGGGCGGGATGGTGTTGCCGTAGTCGTTCGTGTCGCCAACGGCGTCGAGGTACGCGCGCACCTGATCCGGGCTGAGCGTAAAGGTTGCGGGCGAGAATTCGTGTCCGCGCGGGAATGCGGTGATGCTCGTGCGCGCGGGAGCGGTCATGGCGTGAGGCTACGCAGGGTGGTCATGCTGTGTCAATTCAAATCGGGACTGGCTAGATGCAGGGCTTCTTCATGTAGGACTCGCCCCAATCCTCAAGCTGGACGAGCGCATCACCCAGCTGTCGGCCTTTGGGTGTCAGTTCGTACTCCACCCACGGAGGCATTATGGCGACGATCGTGCGCGAGACGACTTCGAGTTCTTCGAGGTTCTTCAAGCGGTCACGAAGCGTACGCGAGTTGCAGCCACCAACGCCGGTCGCGAGTTCGTTGAAGCGGCGCTTGCCGCCCATCAGCTCATGGACGATATGCGGCACCCACTTCTGCCCCAATAGCGCGAGTGTCGCGCGGACGGGACAGTAGGTGTCGTTGGCGTCTATAACCAGCTTTCGCTCAAGCACCATAGCAATTTATTTGTAGCGCATAGCTACGGTTCGTGTAAAGGACACACATGGCCTCACGCTAACCGAGAGCGGCGAGTGCCTTCTTCTGGTCGCGCAATTGCGCGGGGCCATTGTGCTCGACGTAGGTGATCTTTCCGTCCGCATCGATCACGACGGTCAGGCGGTCGGCAATTCCTGCCGCCTCATTCCAGCATCCGTAGAGCTGCGCAACAGTGCCCTTCATGTCAGCGAGCAGGCTGTAGGGGAGGTTCTCCTTGTCTTTGAAGGCCTTGTGCGTCCAGGTGCTATCGCGGCTGATGCCATAGATTTGTGCGCCTTTGTTCTCAAACAGTGATGTGTCGTCGCGGTAGGCACAGGCCTCCATCGTGCAACCTGGTGAAAAGTCGAGTGGGTAGAAGAAGATGACGACGGGCTTGCCACGGAGGCTCGACAGCGTCACATCCTCGTTGTTTTCGTTCTTGAGCGTAAAGTCAGGCGCTTCCTGACCGACTTCTACGTTGGCCATTTCTGGTGCTCCTTGTGATCTCGTCGCCGCGGCGAAGGCGTTCGTGGTGTCACTATCATCGTAGCGAAGCGGTCGAGGTGGCAGTAGGACTAGACAGACGGCCTAGCTGGCGACGGTTTGCGGCTTTGCATCGAGCGCCGCCAGGTATGCCAGCATGGAGCGGGATGAGATCTTCGCGTCGCGGACGGCGGTCACGACGAGGTCGGCGCCGTTGATGTCGTCGCCACCGGCGAACACGCCGGGCCGGTTGGTCTCGCCGGTCTCGCGGTCGACCGAGATGACGCCCCACTTGTCGTATTGGACACCAGCAGCCGAGGCCGGGACTTCGGTGTCAGCGCTGTACCCGATGGCGAGTACGACGCTGTCGGCCTCGAGCGTGAAGTCGGAGCCGGTGACAGGCTGCGGGCGACGGCGGCCACTCTCGTCCGGGGGACCCAGTTCCATGCGCTGCAGGTCGACGGCACGGACGCGACCGGCGCTGGTGCCAAGGAACTTCACGGGAGCACAGAGGAACTCGAAGCGCACGCCTTCTTCGCGGGCGTGCTGACGCTCTTCCTCCCGGCCAACCATTTCGGTTTCGGTGCGGCGGTAGACGAGGGTGACATCGCTGGCGCCGAGGCGGACGGCGGTGCGAGCGCAATCCATCGATGTGTCGCCGCCGCCGATGACGACGACGCGACGACCGACGAACAGAGTGTCGCGCATAATTTCAGGCAGTTGGTCCGGAGGGAGATTGCCACGCGAAAGGAACTCAGTCGCCTGCATGACACCAGTTAGTTCCGCGCCTTCGACTTCGAGGTCGTTGCCATCGGATGCGCCATGACCGAGGAAGACTGCATCGTAGCCATCTGCGATCAGCCCGTCGACGGTGATCGGCTCGCCTGCGCCGACGCGCGTGTTCATCTTGAACTCGACGGGAAGTTCGGAGAGACGTTCGAGCCAGTCGTCGACGACTTCCTTCTGGAGCTTGAAATCCGGGATGCCATAGCGCAGTACGCCGCCGGGCGAAGGCCAGGCATCGAAGATCGTGCAGTTGTGTCCGCGGCGGCCGAGTTCTTCGGCGACGGTGAGGCCGGCCGGTCCAGCGCCGATGATGGCAATGTGGCGGCCGGTGTCGGGTGCTGCTTTCAGCGTGCGGACTTCGATGCGCCATGCATCAGCGACAAAGGCCTCGAGGCGGCCGATGGCTACGGGCTTGGCTTTCTTTCCGACGACGCAGTGACCTTCACAGAGCCGCTCTTGCGGGCACAGGCGGCCGCACATGTCGGACATGTTGTTGGTCTCGTGGAAGATGTTCGCGGCGCCGATGACGTCGCCGTGTTCGAGCTGCCAGAGGGCGCCGGGGATGTCATTGCTGACCGGGCATGCAGCCTGGCACGGGGCGGCGGGGCACTGAATGCAGCGCTCGGCTTCTACCTTCGCCGTCTCAAGCGAGATCGGCAAATACACCTCGCTCCAGTTGTGGATACGGGCGTTCGGTGCCTGTTTTTCGATGTGTTGCGCCGGTATTTGCAGCCGCGACTTGCGGTCTACGACCGGACGTTCCTTGGACTGCGCCATGTCATATCCCTGTGAGATTGTCGTCAGGCTTGCACATCCAGCGTACCAAAGGTCGATCGCTCTTCGACCGGACAGTTGCCAGATGTGAACTGCGCGTCGTCCCGAATGTGCTTGACCCCGGTGCTAGCACCCACGATCCTGCCCCAGAGACTCGACCACAATCGCTTGCGCGTGGCGTCAGACGCACGCCGCATGGAACAAGCCGGAGTAGTACGCAGATGACCGAGGAATTCGGGCTGTCACAGGGCGCCGATGTACAGACGTTCGGGCAGCCCGGGCAGAGGACGTTCCGTCTTCGCATCGTCGGCGAGCAAGCACAAACGGCGTCAATCTGGCTAGAGAAGGAGCAGCTTCAGGCGCTGAGCATGGCGATTCGTCAGATGCTGGGGCAGCTTGAGTACGATCAGGAGCCGCCATCGGCCCATCTGGGCGACTTTCCGGCAAGTGCGGAGCACGACTTTCGTGCCGGACGACTGGGCATGGGCTTCAATGCGCTCGACCGCACGATCCTGTTGTTCACCTACGAGATCGGCGCTGCGGAAGACGACGAGCATCCGACGCTGCGCGTGCGATTCACGCAAGAGCAATGCGCGTCCCTAGCGGTGAACGTGGACGACATCATTGCGGGAGGCAGGCCGACATGCCCCCTTTGTGGCGTGCCCATGGATGCAAGCGGACACGCGTGCATCCGCAGCAATGGACACTCGAAGCAGCCGATCCCGGAACAGGACGGTGCGGACGACGAAACGTGAGAGCCTACTAGCGCAGAGGGCCACCGATGACGAGTTCGCCGCCCGGCGCTGTCGCTTCAAGGGGCTGCGCGTCCAATTCCATCGCGTCGAACTGTGCGAGATCAACATCGAGCTGTGCCACCACGTTTCCCTGACCATCGGGCGTGAGTGGTACACCGGTCTGTGGCTGACCGTCGGCGAAAAGCCAGAGCCGATATCCATCTCCCGACTGCAAGCCGGGTAGTCCAGTGACGACAACGGTGATAATCGTGCCTTCCGAAGGCATGGCGATGGCGGCTTCCACAGCGTTGCCGCTGAACTCGCTCTCCATCCGCAGGGTTTCCGAGCTGTTCGCAAACGCGCCGGCCGCGAGCCGAGCATCGGCCAACTGCTTGTCGCGATCGTCTAATCGCGCTTGCAGGACAAGCGCCCATACGACTGCGGCGGCGGCAGCGGCGGCGAACACGCCTGCGGCAATCGCAAGCCACGGCGGTGGTCGCTGGCGCCCTTGCGTCGACTGCGGCAACGGCAAAGGCGCTGGACCGTTCTCGTCGCGCTGAGCTTGCATCGCCGCTGTCATGATTTGCGACTTCAACGACGCACGTGGTTCCATGGGCTCAAGCGAGGCCGGTAGTACTGCGAGCACTTCGCGCGCATCTGCGAGCAGTGCAGCACAGTCCATGCACGCATCGAGGTGCGACGCGACGCGGGCAGCGTCTGCCGAGTCGAGCGCGCCGAGCAAATGTCCTTCGAGATGTTCCGTGACGTGAGGGGATGTCATGAGACCGCCTCCTCATCGAGGAGCTGCCGCAACTTGCCGACGGCGAGCCTAACGCGACTTTTCCAAGTACCGGCAGGCGTGTTCGTGTCTTCTGCCATCTCTGTGAACGAACGGCCTTGAAAGTACGCCATCTCGATCGCCTGTCGTTGCTCATTCGGCAGAGCATCTAGCGCCTTCAGAATTTGGTCCCGCTGGAGCCCGCCATATACATCGCGGAAAATGTCATCGTCGGATGGCACCATCCAGGCTTCGTCGAGCGATGCGGTCTGTTTCCCGCGGACGCGTCGCAGCGAGTCGATGGCGCGATTGCGCACGATGGACAGAAGCCAAGGGCGAACGCGACCTACCCCTGGTTCGTACGTCTGCGCTTGCTTCCAAACGGACATGAAGGCGTCCTGTACCACTTCCTCGGCCGTCTCGCGGCCTCCTACGATCTTGTACGCCAGCGCGAACGCAAACGATTTGTAGCGGTCGTAGAGAGCTTCGAGCGCGTCTAACTCATGGCTCCGCATACGGACGAGCAGATCCTCATTCGTTTCCAGAATTTGCACGTCGACGTTGATCAGTCCGCCCACGTTCACTGACTCTCCTACGCATGCCCGAAAGGGATAGATCACGAGTGATCCGCCCCACGGGGTTGCCCCGTAGTGATTGCCACGGGTTGGCCACCTGAGTGTACCCAGCAAGGCCCCGTTGCTTCCCGGCGGGGACGATTTCGATGGAGGAATAGAATGAAACGAATGCTACTTGCGAGTGCCGCGCTGCTCGCCCTGGCATCTGGCGGAATTGCGCTAATCAGCGGAGCGTCCGCGCAGACGCCTTCGGACGCACGTGTGCGGGTTATCCACGCTTCGCCGGATGCGCCGAATGTCGACGTCTACGTTGACGACACCGAAACACTGACGGATGTTCCGTACAAGACGGTGTCGGATTATCTCACGGTTCCGGCTGGTTCATATAACTTCAAGGTATACGCGGCAGGTGCAGACCCGGCGACGGACGACCCGGTCATTGACGCTGACGCGACCCTTGCGGCCGGCAAGGACTACAGCGTTGCAGCGGTCGGTCTCGTTGCTGACATCGCTCCGGCGGTGTATGAGGACAACAACGCCGCGCCTGCGGCAGGCAAGACCCACGTGCGTGTGATTCACGCTGCACCGGATGCGCCGAACGTCGACGTTGCTGTCGCAGATGGTCCAGTCGTGTTCGACAATGTCGCTTTCCCGAACGCGGATGGCCCGACGCCAGTCGACGCCGGGACGTACGACCTGGAAGTTCGCGCCGCCGGCACGGAGACCGTCGCGCTTGCCCTTGACGGCGTCGCGCTTTCCGCCGGAAAGATCTACACCGTGATTGCGGTGGGTCTGCTCGAAGGCGACCCTGCGCTCGAAGCCGTGACGGTGGTCGACGACCCGCGCGCTGCTGGCGCTGCGCCGACACCAGGCGCTCCCGCACCAACGCCTGGCGCGCCTGCGCCTGCGCCGTCTCCTGCACCCCCGTCAGGGGAACTGCCGCACACCGGCACGGGCGACGCTGCTAGCGGCTCGTCTTCGTGGCTGCTTGTGGCTGCTATCGCTGTCGCCTTCGTTGCCGCCGGCACGACGGGCCTTGGCCTGGCGTTCCGCCGCACGAAGTAGGGCTGGCTGCAAACCCGTACTAATTGGGGCGAGGGATCATCCCTCGCCCCTTCTTCATGCGTAGGCTTGCCTTCAGGCATGAAGAGCTTTGTGGCAAGTGTCGTTGAGGCTCGTGGTATCCTGCGGCCAAACGGCCTTGGCCGCGAAAGAGCGCACGTTGGGAACCCACCTGAGCGTCCTCTGCCCCGGAACTGTGCCGTACGGCGAGGCCTACGGATTGCAACAGCGCACGGCCGACGCTGTCCGCGCTGGCGGCGAACCGACACTCATCCTGCTCGAACATCCGCCGACGTACACGCTTGGTGCTCGTGGTGATGAACGCCACTTGCTCGCGAGCAGCCAACGTCTGGTGCAGTTGGGTGCCGAGGTAGTGCGCAGCGATCGCGGTGGCGACGTGACGTTCCACGGGCCGGGACAGATCGTGGGCTACGCGATTGTCGACTTACGACGCCTGGGTATCGGCGTGTCTGACTACGTTTGCGGTCTGGAGCAAGTCCTGATTGATGTGCTCGAACGCTTCGGCATGGCTGGAGAGCGATCCAGACAGGGCCGTGGCGTGTGGGTCGGTGGCGCGAAGGTCGCGGCGCTCGGGGTGCGGGTCTCTCGTGGCGTGACAACGCATGGCTTCGCGCTGAATGTGGACACGGATTTGTCGTGGTTCGACCACATCGTGCCGTGCGGACTCAGCGATGTACGGACGACCTCGATGGCCGTGGCGGGCGGGCGAAGTTTTGAGCTGAATGCAGTCTATGACGCCATCGTCGCGGCTTTCTGTTCGCACTTCCAGATGGAGACACCTGAGTTCGAGGCGGTGCTCGCATGACAGCGACGCCTGCGCCTCTCGTACGAAAGCCTGACTGGATCAAGGTGCGATTCCCTGCCGGCGACCGTTATCAGCGGCTGCAGCGCCTGATGCGCGATGAGGGTCTTCACACCGTTTGTGAGGAGGCGCGCTGTCCGAACATCGGTGAGTGCTGGAACGCGGGAACGGCGACCTTCATGATCCTGGGCGACGTGTGCACGCGATCGTGCGGGTTCTGCAACGTGAAGACGGGACGGCCGGCCGCGATCGACGCACTGGAACCCTTTCGGCTGGCGAAGGCCGTGGCTGCGCTCGGGCTTGAGTACGTGGTGATTACGTCGGTGAACCGCGACGATGTCGAATCGGGAGGCGCTGAAGTCTTTGCATCATGCATCAAGCTCATTCGTCAGCACGATCCCACGATCCGCGTTGAGGTGTTGATCCCCGACTTCAAGGGGAATTGGGATGCGGTCAGGAGTGTTGTGGATGCTCGGCCGTTCGTGCTGAATCACAACATCGAGACGGTGCCGCGCCTCTATAGGCAGGTGCGCCCGCAGGCGGTGTACGAGCGCTCACTTGAGCTGATTCGACGAGTGAAGGCGATGGCACCGGACATGCTGACGAAGTCCGGCTTCATGGTCGGGCTTGGTGAGACGCTCGACGAGACGCTGGCCATCATGCGGGATCTTCGCGCACACGGCTGCGACATCGTGACGGTCGGGCAGTACTTGCAGCCGACGAAGGTGCACCTGCCCGTCCAGCGCTTCTGGCATCCGGACGAGTTCCAGGCGTTACGTGACTACGGCGGCGAATTAGGTTTCACGCGCGTCGAGGCGGGGCCGCTTGTGCGGTCGTCGTATCACGCCGAGCAGCAATCGTCCGTGGCACACGCGTCCGCACCTAGCGCTGCGCATCCGAACTCGCTCGATGAGGTAATCATGCTCGATGAGGCGCGGCGTGGCTGAAGCCGGCAATTCGTACGACATCGCGATCATCGGCGGCGGCCCCGGAGGGTACGTCGCGGCGATTCGCGCTGCACAGTTGGGGCAGCGCGTTGTACTGATCGAGAAGGAACGTGTCGGGGGGTTGTGCTTGAACTGGGGCTGCATCCCGAGCAAGGCGCTGCTCTGGAACGCCGAGGTGGTCGAACTCGTGCGGGACGCAGGGACCTACGGGATCGCATTCGACAACCTCCGCGTCGACATGGGCGCGGCGATAGATCGAAGCCGCCAGATTGTCGACCAGATGGTGAAGGGCGTCGAGTTTCTGCTCAACAAGAACAAGGTGACGGTGATCAACGGCGCTGCTTCGTTCGAGACGCCGCAGCATCTGCGTGTGACAGGCAGCGACGAGGTCATCGAGGCCAAGCATGTGCTCATCGCCACGGGTGCGCGGCCACGGGTTCTTGCCGGTCTGGAGACGGATGGACAAGCCATCATCAACAGCACGGGAGCACTCGCGCTGCGCGACCAGCCGGCGAGCGTCGTGATCGTCGGTGGTGGGCCGATCGGGGTCGAATTCGCGACTTTCTGGCGTGCGTACGGCGTTGAGGTGACCATCGTCGAGATGATGGAACATCTGCTGCCGCTCGAGGACGACGAGATCAGCACGCAGCTCGAACGTGCGTTCAAGAAGCGCGGCATCAAGTTCCTCCTCGGAGCACAGGGGTGCACGGCGAAGGCTTCGGATGGGCGCGCTGTCGTCACTTGCACCGTCAAGAGCAAGGAGCAGACGATCGAGGCCGACAGAGTCCTCGTCGGCATCGGGTTCGAGGCGAATGTCGAAGGTCTCGGTTTGGACAAGATCGGCGTTGAGCTCGAACGCGGATACGTGAAAGTCGATGAGAGTCTGCAGACCGCGGCCGAAGGCGTGTACGCAATCGGCGATGCGACGGGCATCATGAACATGGCGCACGTTGCGTCGGCGATGGGCGTGATGGTCGTCGAGCGGATTGCAGGCCGTGAGCCTACAGCGCTGAACTACAACCACATGCCACGGGCGACATACTGCCATCCGGAGGTCGCAGCGATTGGGCTATCGGAGAAGCAGGCGCGCGACAAAGGGCTCGATGTGAAGGTCGGGAAATTTCCAGTCCGTGCGAACGGGCGAGCGAAGGCGATGAACATGTTGGACGGCGTCGTCAAGATCGTCGCCGACGCGAAGACTGGCGAGACGCTCGGCATTCATATGGTGGGGCCGATGGTGACGGAACTGCTGGGCGAGGCGTCGCTCGGAATGACGCTGGAGACGACGCCTCGTGAGTTGGGGTGGACGGTGGCAGCGCACCCGACCCTCAGCGAATGCGTGAAAGAAGCCGCGCTCGCGGTGGACGGCGAAGCAATCCACTTCATTTCGGAGTAGGCGATGAGTCAACTCGCCAACAAACCTGGCCACGCGGCAGAAACAGCGCCCGATCCGATCGAGTTGCTGCGGATGATGATGCTGATCCGGCGGTTCGAGGAGAAGGCCGCGGAGATGTACGCGCGCGGCAAAATCAAAGGCTTCCTCCATCTGTACATCGGGCAAGAGGCGATCGCTGCAGGCGCAATCGCGGCGCTGCGCGACGACGACTATCTGGTGACGTCGTACCGAGAGCATGGTCATGCGCTTGCACGCGGGCTGGAGCCTGGCCGCGTGATGGCGGAACTGTTCGGTCGGGAGACAGGTGTCACGGGCGGTCGCGGTGGTTCGATGCACCTCATTGATTCATCGAAGGCGTTCATGGGCGGCTATGCAATCGTCGCAGGACATATGCCGCTGGCCTGCGGCCTCGCCCTCGCCGAGCAGTACAAGGGCACCGATCGGATCGCGGTGTGCTTCTTCGGCGATGGCGCGGTGAATGAAGGCGAGTTCCACGAAGCGCTGAACCTCGCGTCCGTCTGGAAGCTGCCTGTGCTGTTCATCTGCGAGAACAATCTGTACGGCATGGGTACAGATGTGCGGCGTGTGTCTGCTGTGATCGAGATCTACAAGCGCGTCCCGGAGGCGTACGCGATGCAGGCGACGCAGGTCGATGGGATGGACGTGCTGGCTGTGCATGACGCCGTCAGCGAGGCCGCTGAACGCATTCGGCGGGGGGATGGGCCAGTGTTCCTGGAGATGATCTGCTATCGCTTCCGGGGGCACTCGATGGCTGATGCGGAGCACTATCGCGATAAGGACGAGATCTCCGTCTGGCGTAACCTTGACCCGATCAAGCAACTGACGGAAAAGCTTCGTGCGGATGGCGGCCTCCAGGATGCGCAACTCGACAGCCTTACTTCGGACGTGGAAGGTGTCGTGAATGATGCGGCGAGATTCGCTGATGAGAGTCCCGAGCCGCCTCTCGAATCGCTCCGATTGCACGTGTACAAGGACGCGGCCGATGCCTGAGATCACATACCGGGAGGCTATCCGGCAGGCGCTGCGGTATCAGCTGCAGAACGACGAGCGCGTGTTCTTGATGGGCGAGGACATCGGTGCGTACGGCGGTTCGTACGCCGTTACGAAGGGGTTCCTCGAGGAATTCGGGCCAAAACGGGTGAAGGACACACCAATCGCTGAGTCGGTGATTGCGGGCGCGGGCATCGGCGCGGCGATGGCTGGGCTAAAGCCCATGGTCGAATTGATGACGATCAACTTTAGCCTGCTTGCCATCGATCAGATCGTGAACAACGCATCCAAGCTGCACTACATGTCGAACGGGCAGATCAACGTGCCGCTTGTGATACGGATGGCTGGCGGCGCGGGAAGTCAGCTCGGCGCGCAGCACTCACACTCGCTCGAATCATGGTACGCGCATGTACCCGGCCTGAAGGTCGCATGTCCGGCGACGCCCTACGACGCGAAGGGCCTGTTGATGACGGCGTTCGATGATGAGAATCCGGTGATCTTCATCGAGCACACGGCGCTGTACACCCTGAAGGGTGAGGTGCCTGACGAGCCGTATCGTGTGGCGTTCGGGAAGGTGGACGTGATGCGCGAGGGCACGGACGTCACGATCATCGGCTATGGCGGCAGCGTGTGGCAGTGCTTTCGCGCCGCGAAGACGCTCGAGACGGAGGGCGTGAGCGCGGAGGTGCTCAACCTTCGGACACTCAACCCGCTCGATACGGACGGCATCCTCGCGTCGGTGCGCAAGACGAACCGCGCGATCGTCGTTGAGGACGACTGGGAGTTCGGTGGGTTCGGTGGGGAGATCGCGGCGCTGATCCAGGAACACGCGTTCGACGATCTGGACGCGCCCGTGTTGCGTATCGCGGGAGCGGACATACCGATGCCGTACAACGGACGGCTCGAACAGGCGGCGCTTCCACAAGAAGCCGAGATCGTTCGCGCTGTGAAAGAGATGGTGTAGCGATGATCAGCGAAGTCGTCATGCCACAGATGGGCGCCGACATGACGGAGGGCACACTCGTGAAGTGGCTCAAGTCTGAGGGTGACGCCGTCGAGCGCGGAGAGATCATCGCGGAAATCGAGACGGACAAAGCGAACGTCGAGATCGAGGCGTTCGAGTCGGGTGTATTTCGCAAGGCGCTCGCTGAAGAGGGCGCTGTGATCGAAGTCGGCGGCCTCATCGGCATCATCGCAGGAGCTGAGGAAGATATCTCGAAGTACGAAAACGGCTCAGCGCCGTCCATTGTGTCGCGCGAGGCCGATGCCAAGACTGCCGAGCTTCCACAGACCAGCAGTGATCCCACCGGCGATGCGCCGACGAAGGCGGAAGCGCGGATGGAGACGGGCGCAGGAGCGGAAGCCGCCTCCAACACCTCGCCTGCCCCGCAACCGGACAAAGCAGTCAGTCTGCCGACGGCGACTCCCAGCGGCCGCTCTGGCGCAGGTGGAGCACGACAGCGCGTGTCGCCGGTCGCTCGGCGCATCGCGGAGGAGGCGGGCATCGACGTCCGCACGATCGAGGGAACTGGGCCTGACGGAAGGGTCATCAAGCGAGACATCGAGAACGCACTCAAGAGTGGCGGGCAGTCGCAAGCTCCGGCGAGAGGACAGCAACGATCGGCGACGACGACCACCGCACCGTCCAAGATGCGTCAGGCGATCGCGCGCCGCATGTCGCAGTCCAAGCGCGAAGCGCCCCACTACTATCTGCTGCTCGACATCGACATGACAGCCGCACGCGAGACGCGCGCCCAGTACAACGCCGCGCTTGCATCGGGAGATATCGCCGCACCACCTGAAACGAAGGTCTCGATCAACGACATGCTGGTTCGTGCAGTCGCGCTCGCACTAAGGAAGCAACCGGAGTTCAACGCGACGATAGATGGCGATGGCACAGTAACGGAGCATCCACAAGAAAACGTCTGCATCGCGATTGCACTGGACGATGGCCTCATCGCGCCTGCGGTTCTGGACGTTAGTGCGAAGTCGCTCGCAGAGATCGCCGTCGAGTCGGCCGATCTTGTCGCGCGCGCAAAGGGCGGAAGGCTGCGAGCGCCGGAGATCAACGGCGGCACGTTCACGATCACGAACCTGGGCGCGTACGGCGTGGAGACGCTGATCGGGATCATCCAGCCGCCACAGACGGCGGTTCTCGGTGCGGGGACGGTGATGCCGCAAGCCGTAGTGCGCGAAGGTCAGGTGGTCGTGCGGCAAATGATGAAGGTGGCGTTGTCGGCGGATCATCGGGCGACGGACGGCGCGCAGGGCGCGCAGTTTCTTTCGGAGCTCAAGCGACTGTTGGAGAGTCCACTGCTGCTTGTTGTCTAGCGTGCACGAACCCTACTGCTGCACCAACGTGATGTGATTGCCCTCGGGGTCGGCGATGCGGGCGACGGTCGGGCCGTTTGGTACGTCGACGGGTTGCGCGATGATCGCGCCGCCTAGCTGCTCCGCCTTCGCCATTGATGTCTTCAGGTCGAGCACCTGGATATCGAGCACGAAGCGCGAAGTGTCGCCTGGCAGGATGTGGCCGGTGAACTGCTCCGGGTCGGGCGCGCCGATTCCGGCGGGGACAAGCGCGAACGGGCCGTCGGCCATCTCCCAGTTGAACATCTGGCGATAGAAGTCGCGGATCTTGTCGACGTCCTTCGCATATAGCTCCCAGTGGACGACGGGCCGGGCCCAATCTTCAGCCATGGTGATCCTCCGTTTGGCGAGCGCAGCACGCGCCGCCCCTACCTTAGCTCTAAAATGATAGACGAGGGCGGCGTTCGTGTGAACGCCGCCCTCCAGTGTTGAGGCGCTCTCGCGCAGACTTAGCCCTGGCCCTTCATGAGGCCGATCACGTTGCCATCCGGATCCGCGAACAGCGCGATCTTGAGGTTCTGGCCTTCAACATCCATCGGCGGCATGACAACTTTCCCGCCAAGGCTCACTGCCTTGTCGAGCGACGCCTGCACGTCGTCGACATCGGCATATACCGTGACCTGGGGCTTGCCGTCCATGCTGCCAGCCAGTCCGCCACCGATGCCGTCATTCCCCGACTGCACCATGCCGTAGTTCTGCGGGTTGTTTGCCTCGATGGACCAGCCGAAGAGATCCGCGTAGAACTTCTGCGTCTTAGCCGCGTCCAAGCCCGTGATTTCGAACCAACCGATCGGGTTTCCCTTTGCCATGATTCGACTCCTTCTCTGAAAGCCTGCCTTGCGTGAGAACTACGCGCCAAGCGCGGCGCGGGTTTCCTGGACTTGGGCGATGTGGTCTGGCAGATGCATCTCCGCGATCGCTGTAAGCCAATCGCGGACGGTTGGCGTCGGACCGAAGGGCGTGTCCTTCATCAGGGCGATCGAGACGCGCGTATCCATCTCACGCTCTTCCATGTGCGATGCCAGATTGGCGATCGCGCGGTACTGGCCGGCGACGGCCGAGACGAGCACGGGGAATGCAACCTGCCGCCGGTCAATGGTGTAGTGCGTGATGCCGGGTTCAACATCGAGTTCGCGTACGTCCTCGAACAGGATCTCGCGGATCCCGTCGATGTAACCGTAGCGGTCTTCACCTTGCAGGTGGGATAAGTGCTCGCGGACTGACCAGACTTGCGGGGACGGCCGGTTTGCCGCGATCTCTCCGTCCAGTCCCATGCAGGCAACTTCGATTTCAGATGCACGCGCGGCGAGAGCCGTTGCGAGATCGAGGACGGGGGCATCTGTCACGGCGGCGGTGCTCCGGTTTTCCATGCGAGCGAGGGCGGTGGGTTTCGATAATAAAGCCGCTGTACGAACTGGTCAAGCTGTGCGAAGATACGTTCGAAGGGACTTCCGTGACAAAACCGTACGACCAGCACTGCCCGATCGCGATGACGCTCGATGTCATCGGTGAGCGGTGGACGATGCTCATCATCCGCGACCTCTACTTCGGTCGCGCGCGGTTCAACGACCTGCTGGCTTCATCGCCGGGGATGTCGACCAAGATTCTCTCTGAGCGACTCAAGACGCTTGAAGCGCACGGTCTCGTCGAGCGCCAGGTCTACAGCGCGCATCCGCTGCGGGCCGAGTACCACCTGACGGATCGAGGCATGTCTCTTGAACCAGTTCTGAACGCCATCGGCATGTGGGGTGGGCAGAACCTCGTCGACCCGAAGGACGCACCGGCGCTCTTCGCGAAGATCGAAGCTATGCGACCGCAGAACCGATCGCTCGCCTCAGACACACCTGGTGCTTGATGGAGAACAAGTCGCTCGTGTTGGATTTCCTTGAGTGGATCGCGGAGGCGCCACGGACATACGCGGACGCGATGGATGCATGGCGGACGTCGTGCCCGCGGCTCACGATCTGGGAAGATGCAATCGACGCGAACCTCATCGTTCGGACACGTGATTTCACGAATGGTTCGATGGTCGCGCTTTCATCGCACGGCGCGGCGTTCCTGGGCGCGGAGCGCCAAGCATACGCCAATCGAGTTACGGCCACCTGATCTAGTGTGTCGCTGCCGCGAGCTTCGCCTCGACTTCGCGCAGGCGGCGGCTAATGATCGGCAGCATCGCTACGGCCATCTGCGGGTTCGTGCGAAGTTCCGCAACGAAGTCCCACCGCGACAACACAAGGCACTCGCTGTCTTCCTTCGCGAGCACGGTTGCCGCGCGCGGTCCGCCGTCGAGCAACGCCATTTCACCAAACACGCCGCCGGGACCGATCTCAGCGATCTTCTGCTTCTTGGCGCCGCCGGTCGTGATGTCGACGCGGCCCTTCGTGACGATGAAGAAGGCGACGGCTTGCTCGCCTTCTTTCACGATGGTCTCGCCCTTCTTATAGGTGCGCTGGACAACCGCCCGACTGAGCCTCGTCAGGTCTTTGCGGGGCAGCTGTGAGAAAAGGGGTACGGCCGCCAGTGCTTCTTCGTGCGCCATCTCGTCCTCCTGATGCGGGACTTGAACCCTCAGGCGGGGTTGGGCGTATTGTAAGCAGGGGGATCGCCATCGGCAATGGCACCACCGCACGAGCCGTTTGGCCATAACGGCACCGCGATGGGTCGATATACTCACTAGGCATGCTGCTTCACGTCGGCGACACGCTGGTACAACGAACGTTCGACCCGTGGGTGGGAGTCCTCGCGGCGCTCCTGTTCGTGCCGGCAGCTCTGGCCATCTGGATTCCGCGGGCCGCCCGCAGACGAACTGCACGGCGGTTGTGTTCCATCGCGGTGGCCGTGACGGTGGGTCTTGCGCTACTCCCGACAGTCTTGCCATACGACCACCTTTTCATGCCAGAACCCGCACATGTTGATGGCGGACAGGTGCACCAGGATCACTGTCATGGCTCGCCTGGCTCCTGCTCGGATGCACCCGTATCTTCGGGTACGGGACAGTTCTTGACTGCGGACCCGCTTTTGGCGCAGCCGGCGCTCACCGCGCTACTTATGGTTGTTGTAGCCGTCGGCCTTGTCGGAATATCATTCCGGCCCACCCTTCGCCCACCAACTGCCTCCCTCGTGATGATCTAGGCAACCATTGAAGATCACGACACGGAGGCATTTTCATATGGTCACGCTCAAGCGTGTACTGGTTCTTGGTGTACTCGGCGCGTTTCTTGCGTTGGGCGCTGCTGCATGTTCTGACGACAGCACGGAGGGCAATTCGAACGCTCAACAGAGCGACATCGAGGCGACGAATTCACGCGTACAGCGCAACGAAGTCATGTTCGCACTCAAGGTCATTGGCGATCTGCCGTTGCACGACATGGACGAGTCGATCAATGCCGGCGAAGTCGGCGACGACTACCTTCCGAATTCGCGCGACGTCGTCTTGATTACCAGTCTCACAGACTGGCCGGCCGAACTCGAAGCAGGCGCGATGAGTGTGCAGGATGCCGCCGTCGCGCTTGTCGATGCGCTGGACGCTGGCGACGCGGAAGCGGCGAAGCAGCCCGCGACAGATCTGCACGACGCGTGGCACGACTTTGAGCACGAGGCCGTCGCATACACGGCGGAAGGGTCTGATGTTCCGCCGCAAGCAGGCGTGGAAGGAGACGACCATGGCGGCGGTAGCGAAACGCCCGCGGCCGACACGACTCCCGCAGCCGGAACGACACCAGCCGCCGATGGCACTGCCACCGAAGGCGATGACCACAGCGAGTAATGCCTGCCCCTTGAGCAGCAACGAAAGGCAACACAGTGAAAGCCCAACGATTCCTTAGGTTCGCAGCGCTACCTGTGGCGGGACTGGTCGCCACATTTGCGCTGATCGGCACCGCGTCAGCCCACGTCGACATCGTCAGCTCGTCGCCCGCAGCCGGCTCCACTCTGGCCACATCACCGGCGACAGTGGTGGTCACGTTTGACGGTGAGATCCAAAAGACTGCCGGCTCATTCGGCCTCGAAGTCACGGACCACGATAGCGCGTCCGTGACGGCAGGCGCTGCCACCGTGAGCACCGATGGTACTCACGTATCAGTCGGCCTCGGGCCCAACCTCCCTGCGGGCGAGTATCACGTCGCATGGTCGAACACGTCGGCCGAGGACGGCGACAGGGAGTCCGGTGAATTCGAGTTCTCCGTCGGCACGTCCAGCGGAGACACCCCCACGATGCCTGACGACGAGGCCGACCACGGCGGAACTGAGGACGACCACAGCCACGGCGATGAGCCAGAAGGCGATCACCACGGTGACGAGGCCGCCTTTGCTCCGCCGACGACGGGCCTCATCGTGATCGCGCTTAGCGAGCTGAATGACTCCAACATCAGCGGCCGCGCGGAGATTCTTCCTGTCGATGGCGGCGCGCGCACACAAGTGAATGTCTTTCTGAATGGGGTCAAACCGAACAGTTCACACATGGCGCACATTCACGTCAACACGAATTGTGCACCAGAGCCCGGCGACCACGCCGCCGAGCTGACGAATGTGACAGCGGGCGATACGACAACGGGTCGGTCGGAGAACATCGTCGATGTGCCGTTCTCAGTCGTCGCCAATGGCACGCACTCGATCTTCGCGCACGTCGGGGCAGATCCATCAGGCGACAAGACGCCGATCGTCTGTGGGGCTATCCCGGCACAGCCTGCCGGCGACGAGCACGGCGACGACTACGAGCAGGGGGTTTCCCTCCCGTCGGCAGGCACTGGAGCCGCCTCGACGACGGTTCTGCCCTCCGCTGTGCCAATGTTGGCCCTCGTCGGAGTTGCCTTCATCTTCGGCGCCGTCGCTGTGCGGCGCTACGCAAGCGCAGCCGTGAAGTCCTAATCCTGCGGGGCTGCGTGCCGGTGTTTGGCACGCAGCCCCGCATCTGGAGACGCCATGAGAAATCTCCTCGCCCTATTCGCAGTCGCGCTAACACTGGGATTGACGCTCGCGCGCGGCGCATCACCCGTCGCCGCGCACGCAGACTACGACAGCTCGTCGCCCGGGCGCGGCGAACAGCTCGCGGTCGCGCCAACACAGGTCGAGATCACGTTCACGCAGGAACTGCAGAAGATCGCGGGATCCTACGACATAGTCGTCAATAAGGATCGAGGCTTAACGGTTACCAGCGGGCCGGCCGTCGTGAGTGACACTGACCGAACAAAGATGTCGGTGCCGCTACAGCCGGACCTGGCGGATGGCCGCTACGTAGTGAACTGGATGAACCTCTCGGATGCAGACGGCGATCGAAACGTGGGTGCGTTCTCGTTCTACCTGAACCACGTTCCGACTGCAGTCGACCTCGCGAACGATGCCGCACTTGAACAGATCGGGCCGGAGGAGACGCCGCCAACCGGCGAGACGCCCGCGGCGACGGTACCCGCCGCCGCGACCGTCGAGCCTTCACAGGCTGCGGGTACGCAGACGACTGATCCTACGCCCAGCGCAACGCCAGGCGACGCAGATGAGGAGATCGTTCCGAGCGCCACTGTCTTTGTCGTGATTGGTGTGGCCGTCATCGTCGCAATCGCCGTTGGCGCATACGTGTTCGTGCGGAGTCGCTCCTCGTGAGCAACACTGCCGTGCGTCGTCGTCGCAGGGTCCGGCACACGCCAGCAATCGAAGTGCGCGGCGGAGCTAAAGCTCCGCGGGTACTTCGCGATGTCGCGCTCACGGGCACGAGCAGGGCGCGATGAGGATGCTTGCGGCACTGCGGACGCGATGGGGTTGCGTGGCGGCGGCCGCCATATTGCTTGCCGTGTTTGGTTCGCTCCTCGCGGAAAGCACGCCGCCGGTCGAGGCGCATGCAACGCTCATCCGGAGCAGCCCGCAGAACGGCTCGGAAGAGCAGCGTCCACCCGCGCGCGTGATCGTCTACTTCAGCGAGCCTGTCGAGCCGAAGCTGACGAACATCGAGGTCTTCGACAATGACCGCAACCAGGTCGACGAGCAAGATGTAGCGGTCGATGAGCGAGATCGCTCGATCGCTTCTGTTGGCGTACCAACGCTCGACCCGGGCCTCTACACGGTTGAGTTCAGCAACGTTTCCTCAGTCGACGGCCACCCCTGGAGTGGCATCTTCCAGTTCATCATCAAGAATCCGGACGGAACCATTCCGGAAGATGCCGTTTTCGATCCCGACGCGCAGACATCCGGCGGCACCGGCCTGCTGCCCCAAAACATAGATATCGCGCTCAAGTGGGCGGCGCTGCTATCACTGGCGACCGCCATCGGGGCGGCGGTGTTCGTCATCGCCGTCGCAAAGCCAGCGGGGCGATTCCTCTCCGAAGAAGATCGGAGCGTGATCGACCGCGCTGGCGAGTCGTGGGCGGTCACCGTCGCGCACATTCTCCTGCCAGTTTCGTTCATCGCCGCCGCGATGCTCGTCGTAATCTCCGTTGGTCGCTTTCAAACGGATACCTCCCTGTTCGATTACCTCACCGAAGTGCGGACGGGTCGCTACCAGCTCGCGAACCTGATCCTCGTCGCCGTGGCTCTCGTGGGCGCTGACGTCGTGTACCTCAGCGGAAAGCCCGCCTACAAGCGACTCGGGTTTGCGGTACTGATCGGCGCCGGGTTCGCCGCGATGATGACGTACTCGCTGACGAGTCACGGTGCGACGGGCGCGGGCAAGTTCTGGTCGGTTAGTTCAGACTTTGTGCACCTGGCGACGTCTTCGCTCTGGGTCGGCGCGCTCGTGCTGCTCGTGCCTGTCATGCGCCAGCGCCAGCGCCTCGCGACAGAGGCGGCGGGGTTCCTATACGTCGCAAACGCATTCGACCGCTTCTCTGTGCTGGCGGGAGCGAGCGTCTTCGCCGTGATGGTCACGGGTGTGTTCAACGGCCTCGTTGAGATTCCCACGTGGAGCGCATTTACCGACACGACGTACGGCAAGGTGCTGCTGGCGAAACTGATCATCGTCGGACTGCTGCTGCCGATCGCAGGACTCAACGCATTCTTCCTGAAGCCGCGCCTGGTCGAGGCGATCGACGGCCTGTATCAGGAGGGCGGAACCGCAAAGGCAGATCAGCGCTCGAGTTGGACGCGGAGCTTGGCGTGGCTGCAAGTCTGGTTGCCTCGCACGATCGTCGCGGAGATCGTCGTGGTTGTTGCCGTCTTTGCTTCGGTTGGCGTTCTGACGCAGACCTCCACGGCAAAGGGCGAGATCGCACAACGCGAGGCCGAAGAGCGCGCGCAGACAGAGTTTACGGATGTGCGTACGGCTGGCGATCTGGAGCTAACCTTTGAGATCCAGCCGAACACGGTGGGGATCAATCGCTACACGATCACTGCGCGCAATGAGGATGGCTCACCAGCGACCACGGTTACGCTCGCGCGCCTGCGCTTCTCATACACCGACCCGGCACAGCCCGACGTTCGCCCACCAGCCGCCGAACTCGTGCTGCGAGAGGGCACTGCGCCGGGCGAATTCGTTGGGCAGGGATCATACTTCACACAGCCAGGGAGTTGGCTGGTGGAAGCAACGATCCGCCGAAGTGACGCTGACGATGTCTCGCGCACCTTTTCCGTTCCGGTCGCGCCAAGCGATCGAACAAAGGAAGACGAAGGTGGCGCGTTCGCCCTCCCATTCGACTCGCTCCAATGGAATCAAGTCGCGGGTGCGCTCATAGCACTGGCCGGGCTGGCCGCACTGATTTACCGCGAGCAGTTCCGGCGCGGATCTGGCAAGTACAGCTATCGCATTGCCGTCACCGCCGGGACGGCGTTCATCCTCGTCGGTGCGACACTCTGGTTCGGCGTGCATACGGAAGAAACGAAGCCCGACCCTTCTGCCGGCAACCCCATCGAGGCGACCGAGGAGTCCATTGCACGCGGCAAGATGCTCTTCGAACAGAACTGCATCGTGTGTCACGGGCCGGAAGGCCGCGGGGACGGGCCGCAAGCAGAGTCCCTCAACCCGGCTCCAGCAGACATCCGTCAGCACCTGCCGTACCACACCGATCCGCAGTTCTTCACCTTCATTTCCGAGGGCGTCGCAGGGACGGCCATGCCCGCCTGGGGCACGGACTTCGGCGGAGGCTTTACAGACGACGACATCTGGAACATCATCAACTACCTACGCACGTTTCAGGATGTCGCTGAGGAGTAGC
This sequence comes from Dehalococcoidia bacterium, assembly GCA_021731085.1. Classification (GTDB taxonomy): domain Bacteria; phylum Chloroflexota; class Dehalococcoidia; order DSTF01; family JACRBR01; genus JACRBR01. The sequence continues at coordinate 22,463 of JAKFYB010000025.1, read as the reverse complement.
GGCAATCGCCGACGCTATGCGAGTGAGCGGCTCATGCGCCCCTTGCAGGGGGCGACGCGAACTGACAACCCGCACTCCGGAACCCTTGCTAGCCATTTACAACGCGGCCACTCGTCCCTAGACTTGGGTTACCCTGAATCAGGTTCAGGTCAGCGACGAAGGATTCGGCCATGGGAAAAGACGTCGAGATTCAGCGCCGCCTCGCCATTTCTCGGGTGCCTATCAACAAGCAGGTTCCCGCTGAGCGCACCAAAAACTGGGACGAGGTCTTCCTCGGGTTCGACCTTGAGGCAGCTCAGACCGAAGCGATGCGCTGTTTACAGTGCCCGACGGCACCATGCCAGCAGGCCTGCCCCGTGGGCAACGACATCCCGGGCGCCTTCAAGCTCCTCGAGGTCGGGGATGTGTTTGGCGCTGCGGAGGTGTTTCGGGAAACCAGCAACCTGCCTGAACTGTGTGGGCGTCTCTGTCCTCAGGAACGTCTTTGCGAGGGCGAGTGCGTCGTCGCGTTCGCGATCCGGCCGGACTCACACCAGGAGCCGCCCGTTACGATCGGCAAGCTCGAAGCGTTCGTCACCGACTATCAGCGCGAGCACTATGGCGTGCCCCTACCGATCGTTCCGGAACAGACGGGGTTTTCTATCGCGATCATCGGCGCTGGGCCGGCGGGCCTGGCGGTTGCGGAGGAGCTCGGCAAGCGCGGGCACTCGTGCACGATGTTCGATGCGTGGCCTGAGCCCGGTGGCGTGCTGCTGTACGGAATCCCGAACTTCAAGCTCAGCAAGAACGTGCTGCAGGACAAGCTTAAGTACCTCGACCACCTGGGTGTGAAGTTCGTCGGCAACACGTGGGTGGGCAAGGACGTGACGATCGACGACCTGTTCACGCAGGGATTCGACGCGGTGTTCGTTGGGACGGGCGCGAGCCTCGGCGGCAAGCTTTCTGTGCCGGGCGAGACGCTGACGGGCATCTATGCCGCCACGGAGTTCCTCGTACGCGGAAATCTGCGCCCCGAACAACTTCCCGAGAATATGCGCGACGGGCTGAATGTCGGCAACGACGTCGTCGTTATCGGTGGCGGCGATACGTCGATGGACTGCGTGCGGACGGCCGTGCGGCTTGGTGCGCAGAACGTGAGTTGTGTGTATCGCCGAACTGAGGCCGAGATGCAGGGCAGGACGGAGGAGCGTCACCACGCGCGCGAGGAAGGCGTGGACTTCCAGTTCCTGACGATCCCGTTGCGGTTCATCGGCAATGAGGCGGGCCAGGTGACCGGCGTGGAGTGCCAGCAGAGCGCGCTCGGAGAGCCAGACGAGTCCGGGCGGCGCGCTCCGGTGCCTATTCCACATTCAGAGTTCATCATCCCGGCCGACAGCGTCGCGATCGCGATCGGCTACAACGCGGACCCAAACATCAATGACGCAGCGCCGGGCGTGCAAACGAACCGCTGGAACCTAGTCGAGGTTGACCGCGAGACGGGAATGACGACGCGGCCGGGAGTGTTCGCAGGTGGCGACAACGTAAATGGCGCCGATCTTGTGGTGACGGCGCTGGCGGACGGTCGGCGTGCTGCGCTGGCTATCGACGAATACATCGCCACGCTGCCGCCGAAGAAGCGCCCGAAGTAACAACGAACTCAGTTGAAAATGAACAGGGCCGGTCATGTGACCGGCCCTGTTTCGTGTCTGTTGCCAGGCCTGCAGCCCGGCCGCCGCTCTCGGGAGCCTGGCTAGCAGGAATCCCCCGAGGTGTTGCGACGGTTGTTGGGGCCACAGGCCCTGCAACTACGATAATCCATGCGCATCACCTCCTTTCCTGTTGCACACGATAGCAATACGCGCACAAGCCCGTCAACATTTGGACGAGCAAGCAACGGTTAATTTCGCGTGAACCAGGAGTTAGGTGAGGAACGAGAAGGGAGACTGGCGGTCGATCCTGCTGCGGAGGATGAGCGCGATTCCGAGGCCAGCTCCGGCGACGAGACCGCCTGCCACGGCGTCGAGGAAGTAGTGGTTCGCCGTGAGGACGATGCCGCTGAGCGTAAAGATCGGCATGACGAGCGCCGCGTATCGTACCCAGCGCTTTGTCGTGCAGGTGGCGATCGCGATGGCAACGAGCAGATCCCAACCGAAGTGGAGACTCGGCATGGCGGCGTACTGATTGACGATCTTCGGATTCTGGAACACGTAGTACGACTGCGCGTGCACGATAGTGTCGACGAACCCGAACTCCGGCATGTACCGCGGCGGTGCGAGCGGCACCGTCGTGAATCCGATGAGCGCGATCAGGCCCGAGATCATGAAGGCATTGCGGAACAGCGCGTAGTTCTCGCGGTGTCGGGTGAACAGCCAGAAGGCGACGGCAATGATGACGGGCAGATGGCCATAGATGTAGATGTAGTTCGCTGCGTCGACCATCCACCCGCGCGGCAGCACGTACTGTTGCAATGCGGCTTCATGGAAGATGCCAAGCTGCTTTTCGATGTGGATGAGGCGTGTCGCGTTGTCGAAGGCCGTCCCCGCCTGGCCACCCACCGCGCTGCGAACGAACTGGTAGGCAGCGTACGCGGGCACGATGAACAGAATCTCGGCGAAGATGCGCCAATGGCTGATCAGCCAGTTGAGGATGCGGCTGTTCGTGCGCGGAAGCGTAAAGGTCTGTGGAGATGCCGCCTGCTGCATAGATTCCATTCTAGATCGTCCCGTCAAGCCCCTGCTATGGTGCGTTTGTACCCCTTACGACAGCTTCAATCGCGTCCCCTGTCGCGTTTACAATCGTGTCTAGCTGCGCATCCGTTATGACGAGTGGCGGGGCGAAGAGGATGCTCTCACCCTTCGCACGCGTAACCACGCCCCGCTCGCGCAGCGCCTTCACCAGCTTGCCGCTGATGCCTTCGGCCGGCGCGTACGAGCGCTTCGTGGCTTTGTCCGCGACGACCTCGACGGCTGCCATCAAGCCTAAGCCGCGGACGTTACCGACGTTCGGCATCTCGATCAACCGGCCAAGGCCGACCTGGAGTTTGCGTCCCATCGCGTCGGCACGGGCCACTAGATCCTCGTCGTCGAAAATCTGCAGGTTGCGCAGCGCGACGGCGCACGCAGTCGGATGCGCTGAGTTCGTGCAGCCGATCATGAACTTCGCGTCGGCGGATCCGTCCATGATCGCTCCGTGGACATCCTTCGACATGATGAAGCCGGAGAGCGGCACATACGCGCTCGTCACGGCCTTCGCGAATGTCATGATGTCCGGGTGCACACCCCAGTGGTCGAGCGCGAACCATTTGCCTGTGCGTCCAAATCCGGTGATCACTTCGTCGGCAATCAACAACACACCGTAGCGGTCGCAGATCTCGCGCAGCCGCGGCCAGTAGCCGTCGCATGGCGGGATGACGCCGCCGGCGCCGTGCACAGGTTCAGCGATGACGGCGGCCACTGTGTCAGCGCCCTCTCGCTCGATCGCCGCAGCAATTACGTCTGCGCAATCAGCCTTACATGAACCCGTCGAACCGCACGCCTCGCATCGGTAGGGATAACAGGTCGAGACTTGGATGAACTCCGGCGGCTCCGGGCCAAATCCCTTGTGGAACGGCGCCATGCCCGTGATTGCGGTAGCGGCCATCGTGCCACCGTGGTACGCCTCTGTGCGCGAGATGACCTTTACCTTGTCCGGATTGCCGTTGATGTACCAGTAGTAGCGCGCCGCCTTCATCGCAAAGTCGTTCGCCTCGCTGCCACTGTTGGCGTAATACACGCCGGACATGTTCGAGTACACGAGCGAGAGCAGCCTCTCCGTCAGCTTGATCGAGGGGATGTTCGCGTAGCCGGTGTACGCATTGGATGCACCAAGCGTCGACATCTGTTCTGCGGCGGCTGCGCCTAGCTCCGCCCGGCCATGTCCGACCGCGACGTTCCAGAGCGACGACAGCCCGTCGATGTACTGATTGCCACGGATGTCGGTGAGCACGGCGCCCTTACCCGACGCGTACACGATGGCGCCTTCGTGATCCGCGCGATGGTAGTTCGGGTGGATGATGTGGTCGCGGTCGTATTGCTCGACCCGCTCGATCTCGCTCTGGTTCAATTGTTCACCCGCATATGCACGGCGTCCAAACTGAAGCGATTATACGTTAACAGCGCGCTCAATATCGAGTCAGCCGCGACCTACCTTCGGAGATCCTGCAGCACTTCGCGCGCGATGCGGCGTTCGTCCCATGGCCAGTGTGTGTTGCCGATGACGATCGATTGTTCAGTGCCTTTGCCCGCTAGCAGTACGGTGTCGCCTTTGTCGGCGCGTTTGAAGGCCAGATCGATGGCGTGCCGGCGATCGAGTTCGCGGTCGTACTTGCGGAAGTTCTGCTTTTTGAACGCACCTTCAATCTCGTCGAGGATGTCATCCGGCACTTCGCCGCGCGGGTCTTCAGTTGTAATCACGGCATGGTCGGCAATGTCGGCGACGGCGCGCGCGATGGTCCGGCGACGGGCGGCGTCGCGCTCACCGGCGGCTCCGAAAAGGACGATGAGACGCCCGGGCGTAATCGGCTTGAGCATGCTGAGCAGGTTGCGCATCGCCTGTTCGGTCGAGGCAATGTCGACGACAACGCGAAATGGTTGGCCCTCTTCGATCAACTCCATCCGGCCTGGCACGCCGGGGAACGACTCAAGCGACTGCACGGCCGCGGCGAATTCGGCTCCCTGCGCGACGGACGCCGCAACGGCAGCGATGCAGTTTGCAGCGTTGTAGCCACCGAGGAGACCGACGCGTACGGGCATGTCCTGGCCGAACATGCGGACGATGAACCACGTCCCGAATCCGTCTTGCTTGACCTCTCGCGCTGTGATGTCAGCCTTCGCGTCGAGCGCGTAAGTGATGACTGGCGCTGTGGTAAGCGCCTTGAAGTAGGCGGCCGTCGGGTCATCGGCGTTGAGGACGGCGGCCTTGCCGAATCCCTTGTCGCCGGTTTCGTTAAGCATACGAAAGAGGATCGCCTTTGCGTCGCGGTACTCCGACATGCCGCCGTGATAGTCAAGGTGGTCCGACGACAGGTTGGTGAACACGCCGACATCGAACTCGCACTGGTCGACGCGGTGCATATCGAGGCCGATCGACGAGGCTTCGACGACGGCGTGCTTGCCTGACGCATCGCGAATTTGGGCTAGATAACGCTGGATTTCGTTCGCCTCAACCGTGGTCATGTGAGTGGCGTTCATCTCGACTGCGCCACCGACGCCGAACTCGACGCTGCTGAGGTACCCCGCGCGGAGGCCGTTGGCATTGAGGATGTGCGCGATGAGGTGCGTCGTGGTCGTCTTGCCGTCCGTGCCTGTCACGCCGATCATCCCGAGGGCGTGAGCGGGACGTCCGTGGAAGCCGGCCGCCGCCTCCGCAAGAGCGACTCTCGTGTCTTCCACAGCAACGAAGGAGACACCCTCAGAGACGTATTTCGACCACGACCTCTCGTGATCCTCCTGGACGATTACGTAGCGAGCGCCTCGCTGAATCGCGTCGGCGATGAAAGTGTTTCCGTCGAGGGCAAGCCCATGGACCGCGACGAACACGGCACCCGGTTTGACCTTCCGGCTGTCGTGGCAGATGGACGTTGCTTCAAAGGGGGTTCCGCTGACAACGCGAGCGGCTGAGATGCCCGCAAACCAGGTTGGGGTGTCTTTGGTAAGCGTGGTCACGAGCACATTCTAGCGGGTTCAGAGGCATTCGCCGGGGCCGATGATCAGGAGGAATGGTGATGGCTTCATGCTATGGGCGGGGCCATTGCACAAACGCGCCTTGAAGATGCCGTGGCGCGCGACGCCGTGCGGAGGTCTGGATGGTTGCGCTTCGCACCTTCCGGCACAACGAGGAGGATCCGCTTGGGCTGCCGGGGAGCCTGCCGCCTCTCGATGCACCTGATTGGCTGACCTTGCAACAAGCCGCCTGCGAGATGGGCGTTTCGACAAGCACGGTGCGGCGCATGGTGCGCGATGGCCGCCTGCTGAACCGCATGGTGCCCCACCGGGGTGGGTTCGCGTATCTCGTGTTCATCGGCGGGTCACGCCACGCGACCTTGAGGGATCACCAAAACGCGCCCACGCCAAAGCGGCGTCTCTGGCTTGTCCGCGGCGAGCGCAGCGAAGCACCGAGAGCCGCTGTGGCCGTGGAGCCGACGCTGGAGGATCAGCGCACGATCGCGAACCTTGAACGGCAGGTCGACCAGTTGTCGCACGCGCTCTCCCGTGCGCTCAAAACAAAACAGCGTGCCCTCCCTGCCGGCATGGGGGAGACGGACGTGAACCCCGCAGACCCGTACGCGCGGTACCGGTGGGTCGCGCGAAAGCCCCGCTGGTGGCCGTTCTAGGTAGGCACCACACCGCCTATTCCTTCTGACTGATGGCGTCCATATACTGAAGGCACTTCAACGTAGCGCGCTCCCAAGACGCACGTACGGCCCGGAAGGGCTTTCGTTATGTCCGACGATCAGGAGGTCTCATGTCTGCACGCAAGAAGGTAACCGTCGTCGGTGGCGGCATGACGGGCGGCGCTATTGCGCAGCGTCTGGTCGAGCGAAACATCGCCGACGTCATCATTCAGGACGATCCGCAGTTCGCCGGAACGCTGCATCAGGGCAAGGCGCTTGACGAGACGCAGGCCGCATCGTGGCTCGGGTTCGAGGCAAAGATCACGGGGAGCGACGGCTGGGACGACACAGCAGGATCCGATGTCATCGTCGTGACTGCAGGTGCCCCTCGAAAGCCTGGAATGACGCGAGAAGACTTGCTCAAGGGCAACGCGGACATCGTCCGCGCGAAGGTTGAAGCGGCATCGAAGGCCTCGCCGAAGGCGGTCATTATCATCTTCAGCAACCCGATGGACGCGATGTGCCACGTGGCCCTGGAGGCTTCAGGATTCCCGCGAGAGCGCGTCATCGGCCAGGGTGGAGCTCTCGATACTGCACGCTACCGGGCCTTTTTGGCGATGGCGACCGGAGTCTCGGTGCGCGATGTGCACGCGTATGTGCTCGGTGGCCACACAGACACGACGATGGTGCCGGTTGTTTCGCAGGCGCGCATCGGCGGCCTGCCGCTGACATCACTGCTGTCGCAGGAGAAGATCGACGCTATCGTCGCGCGGTCGATGCGCGGCGGCGCTGAGATCGGTGAGCTGATGAAGGTAAGTAGCGCGTACTACGCGCCGTCAGCCGCGACCGTCGAGATGGTCGAAGCGATTTTGCTCGATCAGGATCGGCTGATTCCGAGCGCGGTACTATGCAAGGGCGAATACGGCATCCAAGACATCGTCTGTGGCGTCATGTGCCAGCTTGGTGATGGCGGTATCAAGAAGACGTTCGAGGCGCCGGTCAGCGATGACGAGCGCTCGCGCATCGTGAAGGCAGCCGAGGCAACGAAGGAGCTGATCGCGCTCATGTAGTTGGGCTTTTGCGCCGGCGTCAGAGATTCAGAGGACCGAGGAATACATGACCAGCGAAACTGTCCGCGAAGTGCACGTCGACGACATCACGAAGGCGGTCGCCGAGATGTGCGAGGCCGCGACACACGTCCTTCCGGACGATGTAGTCGCCGGACTGAAGAAGGCGCAATCGACCGAAACGTCGCCACTCGCGCGGCAGGTGCTGATCGAGATCGTCGAGAACGTCGAAGTCGCAAAGCGGGATATGATTCCGCTGTGCCAGGACACCGGTACGACGGTCGTCATGCTCGATGTCGGTCAGGATGTCCACATCGTCGGCGGCAGTCTGCGTGACGCCATCAACAAGGGCGTGTCGAAGGGCTACACAGAGGGCTTTCTGCGTGCGTCGATGGTCGATCACCCGTTCTCAACCCGCGTGAACACGAAGGACAACACACCGGCCGTTATTCACAGCGAGATCGTGGCGGGCAACAAGCTCGGCATCACGGTCGTGCCGAAGGGCGGCGGCTGCGAGAACATGTCTAAGTTCCAGATCATGCTGCCGTCACGCGGCAAAGAAGGCATCACCGAGTTCGTGCTTCAGACGATCGAGGAGTCGGGCGGCAACCCCTGTCCGCCGCTCGTCGTTGGCGTTGGAGTCGGCGGCTCGTCCGAATACGCGATGTATCTCGCGAAGAAGGGGATCGTTCGGCCGGTTGGCCAAGACAGCGACGATCCAGAGACGGCCGAGTTCGAGCGCGAACTGCTCGAGAAGGTGAACGCTCTCGGTGTCGGCCCGCAAGCCGTCGGCGGCGTGAACACGGCGATGGCCGTGAACATCGAGACGTACCCGACGCACATCACGTCACTACCAGTCGCCGTGAACCTCCAATGCCACAGCGCGCGCAGCAAGCACGTCGAGCTGTAGCGGACGCCTACATGACAGTTCGTGCTGTGCCGCCCACGGATGACGCTGCGGGTATTACCCTCAGGCCAGCGACGGCTGCTGATGTGGACTCGCTGGTCGAGATGATCAACATCGCCTACAGGAAAGGGGAGGGGCACGTCTTCCCTGGCACGACCCGCACAGAGCGGTACGACGTCTCCAGGCTCCTTCCCGAGATGATCGTCGCCGAGGTGTCTGGCGAGATCGCAGCGTGTATCCACGTAACAATCACACCTCCAAGCGCGCACTTTGGACCGCTTGCGGCAGACGTCGCGCGCCACGGCGCTGGCCTCGGTTCTTTGCTGATCGCTCACGCAGAGCAGATCGCCAGTGACGCGGGGTGCACTGTGATGAAGATCGAGGTCGTAAAGGAGGGTGGACGCGTCCCGTACTACGAGCGTCGCGGATATCGAACGACAGTCGAGCACATTGGGCAGGATTGGAACCGCGGCGCCGATTGGGGTGCCGTGCTTGAGTGGCACATGGTCGACATGGAGAAGGCTCTGTGAGCGAGCAACACGTGCGCATCATCCGTCCGCACGAGCGCGATGGGACCACGGCGCAGACGCCAGGCATGCAGCGCGTCGCGGCAATCTCCGCCGGCACGGGCTCGCAGTCCATCTGGATGGGCGAAGTGGTGACAGAGCCTGGCTTCGCGTCGGGTGCGCACCATCACGGCGAGGTCGAAAGCGCGATTTACGTCCTCAGCGGGACGTACCGCTTTCGATGGGGCGCGCAACTCGAACACAGCGCCGAAGGCTCGGCCGGTGACTACATCCTCGTGCCACCGCATGTGGTCCACCAGGAAATCAATGCTTCAGCCACGGAGCGGCTCGTATTCATCCTCTCGCGGGCGTCACAGGAGAACGTGGTCGTAAACGTTGAGCTGCCCGAAGCGACCGGCGGTGCTTCGTAGCTGGACGATCGAGCTTCTAAGCCCGAGATACGCCACAATTACGTCATTCGACAACCCTAGGAGACGAAGATGCCAGTCACGCGAAACGGCGACGAAATACGCGCCGAACCACCGTTTACCGATGAAGATGTCGCGCAGCTTCGCGTCGGCGACCATGTGAAGTTCTACGGGACGATCTACACAGCGCGCGACGCGGCGCACCGGCGTATGATCACGGCGTTGTCCGAGGGCAAGCCGCTCCCGATCGATGTAAAGGGCCAGATCATCTATTACGTCGGGCCCTCGCCAGCGCGGCCCGGGCGTGTCGTCGGTTCCGCTGGCCCAACCACGGCGATGCGGCTCGATCCGTTTACGCCGGCGCTGCTGGACCAGGGGCTGAAAGTGATTATCGGCAAGGGCGGGCGTGGGAGCGTCGTGAAGAAGTCGCTGCAGGATCACAAAGCCGTGTACCTGTTCGCGATCGGCGGCGCGGGCGCGGTGCTCTCGAAGACGATCAAGAAGCTCGACATCGTCGCGTACGAGGACCTGGGCACTGAGTCGATCAAGAAGCTTGAGGTTGAGGGCTTCCCGGCGATCGTCTGCTGCGACATGTACGGCGGCGACTTGCTGTTGCAGGGGAAAGAGCAGTTCCGCAATCAGGACGTGCTCGGCGCGTACCAGTCGGTGCCGCCGGCGGAGAAGGCGGGCTGATGGCGTCCGAACTGCACGACTATCTGCGACGTGAACTGCGCGCCATGCACGGCCTGTATGAAGGCGTGACGGCCGACCTCACCGACAACCAGGTGAACTTCGTGCCGGCGAACGGTCACCAGAATCTGGCGTTCTGCCTTTGGCATTACATCCGCACCGAGGACAACGCGATTCAGTTCGTCATCCAGCGCAAGCCGACGGTCTGGATGGAAGGCGGCTGGCCGGAGAAGTTTGGGCTCGACAGCAAGTCGCAGGGCACGGGATTCACAGACGACGAGGCGCGCAACTTCCGCATTAACGGCATCGGCAACTTCCGGACGTACATGCTCGACGTCTTCAAGCGCACCGACGAGTACATCAAGAACCTCACGGATGACGAGGCCGCACGGCTCATCACGGTGAAGCCACTCGGCGAGATGTCGATCCTGACGGCGATAAGCGGCCTCTGTATGACGCACGGCTACCGCCACCTCGGCGAGATCGAGTTCGCGAAGGGCCTCGTCAGCGCCAAGGGCGGCGCGACGATTTAGTTCTCGCTATTTTGGTCGAAAGTGCTCGCAGCATGCAGAGATCTCTTCGAGTCGCGCTTGAGTTATCCCTTCTGTCGCCTCAGTCGCGAGTGGATGATCTGATCCGAAGACGCGCAAAAGTGGCTTAACTCCGACCGGCTGGGTGATAACCTCGACCTCCAGCCCGAGCGACGGCGGATACAAGGCGCCAAGATGACGAAGTTCGGTCTGTAGGTGGCCGAGCATCGTCGGCACCCTGGACTCTCTGCCTGGAAGTTCCCAGGTATCGAGGATGCGCAGATAGTCGTTCCACTGCAATTCAACCCACAGGCCCCAGGCGAACTCGAACTCGCCATCGGTCAACGGCAAGTTCAGATTTCCTAGGACGAATCCGCGATTGTCAAACTCGGCGTTGAAAGCTCCTAATGCGGCCGTCTCAAGATTTTCCTTGGCCAGCTGCGCCCATACCTCAGGTGCGCCTGTGCTGTAGCTGCCAGGAAATCCGTCATGCCAGTCATGGCACGTGTGGCATTGCCAGCGCACAAGACCCTCCGCTACAGGTACTACCTACTACGCCTTACAGACGACACACTGTCGCCATGCTGCTACTTCTCGACGGCAACAACCTTGCGTGGGCCGGGTACTACGGACTCGAACGGGCGATGAAGCCAGAGACGGCCGAACGTAAGCATCGGGTCGCGCTGCTGGGGCTGGCGTCGATGACGCTTGGCGTGATTGCGCGCGCGGGTGAGCCACCGACGGGGATGCCTGCGCCGGCGGCGAGCGCGCAACAGTCGATGTTCGATGATGCGTCGAATGCGAAGACGGCAACGCTGACCGGCGTCGCGATTGCGTTCGATGAGGGGCGGCCGCTGCGGCGACGGGCGCTGTTTCCTGCATACCAGACGGGGCGCGAGGGAGATCCGAAGTTCGTCGAGAACGAGCCGACGATCCTTGCCGCCATCGATGAGTTCTCCGCGATGTGCAAGGCGACGCTGCCGTTCGATGTCCTGCGCGGCAAGAACACCGAGGCCGACGACCTGATCGCCGGGGTCGTGCACCACAATCCGAAGGCCGACAAGCGCATCGTCTCGACAGACCGTGACTTCCTGCAGCTCATCGGGCCGAAGACGACGATCTATTCGCCCGTGAAGAAAGTCGTCGTCGACGAGGCCAACTTCGACGAACAGGCGATGCCGAAGAGTTCGTCCGGCGCGATCGTGCCATTTCCACGCGCGCGGTTCCTCGACTACCGCGCGCTCATTGGTGACCCGTCGGACAATCTACCCGGGGTTCCCGGCATCGGCTCGCTTTCGGCGGCAAAGCTGCTCGCTGCGGACAAGCTCGATGCATATCTCGCTACGACCGCACTGCCCAGCGTGCGAAACCCTGGCGGGTTGGTGCGCGACGCACTGGGGCGGAAGTCGGCGCTGGCGGAAGCGGCGTTCGCGGACGGGACGGCTGCGGACGTGATCGCCCGTAACCGGACGCTCATGGATCTGCGGTCGGGCGCGCCCTGCTGGGATGACCTGCCGTCATACACGACGACGGGAACGTACGACCGCGCGGCGCTGGAAGCGTGGCTCGATGAGCAGAAAATCACGACGGTTGACCGCGCGCAGTTGTTCGCCTGCATCGCGTCATTCGGATAGTAGCCATGCGATTCAAAGACTTCCGCATGAAGGACGGTTCGCGTCAGTTCTGCGAGCTTGAAGCGACCAGTGGGCCGAAGACGCTCATGAAGCATCTGTTGACGCTGCATGGAACGGAGATCGCGGACTACCTCCCAGGACGAGGCGGCAGCTCAGAAGACTCGTGGATCGACTTTACATTCCGAGGCCACTTCTTCACCGTTAATGGCCAATATGGTGACTGGTGGTTCTTCGTCCAGGATCCCGCGTGTCCAGATGACATTCTGTTGGCGGTTGTGAATCACTGCGTAACGATATTCCCCGCTACGAAGTGGATGACGAGCGGGCCAGTCAATCAGTCGGAAATTCAAGGCCCGCGTAGCGCGAGTGACGACGACTAACCAAGCACCCGTCCAGTGGCGAACTCGAGAAATGCCATCGTCTTTGCGACGTCTGCGGCATTCGCGGGGGCATCCCACTGCGCGGCGCGGTTGTCGATGGCGCGCTGGATGATGTTCGACCACTCCGGCGGCAGATGCTCGCGGCCCCAGATCAGCGCAGCCTTCTTCGACGTGATGCGTCCAGTGTCCATCGTATGCATGATCCGGCAGAGCGTCGTGACGACGTAGCGCTGGCTCCAATCGTTCCGGTCGATACCCGTCCATGCGTTGAGATTCGGGATGAAGTTCTCGACCTCGTCTCGCATCTTCGCGCGGAGGACGTCAGCGCTGACCACCTCAACGAGCGTCTTCGGATCGGGGCCGACGATCGTGATGCCGCACTCGCGCAGCGACCACCGAACAACTTCAGTGTTGCAGTGCGTGGACCATGACATCTCGGTCCAGCCGTTGTCGATGTAGAGCCACTTCTCGCCGAGGCCGGACAACGCGCGCAGCTGGTCCTTCTCGGGGTAGGAGCCTTCGAGGCGTTTCGTCCAGTATCCATCCCGGGCCGGCAGTTCGCGGTGGAGCTGTCGCAGTGCGGCTTCCTGCGCTGCATCGATGGGTCGATGGACGGGGATGAGGAAGTCGCAGTCGCTCTCGAGATCGGCATCGCCGACTGCGAACGAGCCCTGGAGGTAGGCGCCGACGAAGTTGTCGCCGAGGATGTCTCTGGCTCGCTGCGCGAGGTCGGCGAGGACGGCGTTCAGCTCAGGAAACTCGGTGGGGGCGGGATTCTGGTCAGGAGCCATGTCGCACAGTTTGCCACGGGGAAAGCTGCTCCCAAACGTCGGCGTGGCACCTTGACGAGATTCGGCAACGCTGCGGGAGGCGAACGCGTTCGATCTTGTGCGCCTTCGCGCAACCGGCACGAGGGGTATAATTTGACGCGCCAGCCACGGCCTCCATCCCAGCATGCGGCGTCAAGAACGAGCGAACTATGGGCACAATGATCATTCTCGCGGCCAAGGCAGTAGGCGCCGGCGCAGCAGTCGCCGACGTATTGCTCGTTCATAGCACCTGACAGACACGTCCGCTTCGGCGGACATTTTGTTGCCACTCAGCCTCCCTCACGGGAGCAGTTTGTGAGCCCGGCGCGCGGCGCCGTGACACGGAGTCCAAGATGAGCATGAAGTACGTCTACCTGTTCCACGAGGGGCACAAGGACCAGAAGGACCTGCTCGGCGGCAAGGGCGCCAACTTGGCAGAGATGACGAATCTCAACATGCCGGTGCCGCCCGGATTCACAATCACCACCGAGACATGCAACGAGTACACGAAGCTCGGAATGCAGTTCCCGGGCAGCCTGATGGATCAGGTGCGCACTGCGCTCGCGACCGTGGAAGCATCGGCCGGCAAGAAGCTGGGTGATAGCGACAACCCGCTGCTCGTGTCCGTGCGTTCGGGCGCAAAGTTCTCGATGCCTGGCATGATGGATACGGTCCTTAACCTCGGGCTGAATGCGAGCACGCTTATGGGGCTGATCGCCGCGACTGGCGATGAGCGGTTCGCGTACGACGCCTATCGCCGCTTCGTGATGATGTTCTCGGACATCGTGCTAGAGCTGGAACGCAAGAAGTTCGATGCCATCTTCAATGAGGCCAAGAAGCAGGCAGGCGTCGAGATCGACTCTGAACTTCCGGCGGCGGCCCTCAAGCAAGTCGTCGAGAGTTTCAAAGCTCTGGTGAAGACCGAGACAGGAAGGGACTTCCCCGAAGATCCAATGGCGCAGCTCGAACTGGCCATTCGCGCCGTGTTCGACTCATGGAACAACGAGCGCGCTTTCCGCTACCGCGAGATCGAGCACATCGCGCACGACCTCGGCACGGCGGTCAACGTGCAGACGATGGTGTTCGGGAACATGGGCGCGGACTCCGGTACAGGCGTTGCGTTCACACGCGATGCCTCGACAGGCGAGAAGAAGATCAGCGGCGAGTATCTGATCAACGCGCAGGGTGAGGACGTGGTCGCAGGCATTCGGACGCCAACGCCGATTGAGCAGTTGGCCGTCGAGAATCCGCCGTTGTACAAGCAGTTCGCTGACATTTGCGACACGCTTGAGCAGCACTACCGCGAGATGATGGACGTTGAGTTCACGTTCGAAAAGGGGCGGCTGTACTTCTTGCAGTGCCGTGTCGCGAAGCGAGCCACGCGCTCGGCCGTGAAAATCGCTGTCGACATGGCTAAGGAAAAGCTGATTTCGAAGGCGGAAGCGCTGCAACGCGTCGAGCCGCAGCGCCTCGACGACCTGCTGCACCCACAGCTCGATCCGCGCGTGCAAACGATTGCGATCGGGGAGGTAGCGAAGCAGTTGGAGCCGGTGATCGCGCTGAAGCCGTTGATGGTGTACGCCGACGGCACGGACGTGAAGGCAATTTCGTCCGAAAGCTGGCACGCACTCGCCGATGAGGAGCGTGAAGCCATTCTTGGGCGCGCGAAGTTCCTCGATATCGCGAAGGGTTTGCCCGCGTCGCCGGGCGCTGCGGCGGGAGCTGCGGTATTCGATCCGGACACGGCCGCTGAACGCGGAATCGGGCGCGGGGGCATTGATGTGATTCTCGTGCGCGAGGAGACATCGCCTGACGACATTCACGGCATGGTGGCTGCTCGCGGCATCTTGACCGAGCGCGGGGGCATGTCATCGCACGCGGCGCTCGTTGCGCGTGGGTTCGGCAAGCCGTGTGTGGCTGGTTGCGAGGCGATCGATGTCGATGAAGAAGCACGCTCGTTCGTGATCAGCGGCGTGACCGTGCCGGAGGGTCAGACGCTGACGATCGACGGCTCGACCGGCCGCGTGTTGCTCGGTGCTGTGCCGACGATCGCGCCAGAGATTTTCCCCGAGTTGGATGAGTTTCTGCGGTGGGCGGATGAGACTTCGAGCATGAAGGTGCGCACGAACGCCGACAATCCCGCAGACGCGGCGAACGCTATCCGCTTTGGAGCGATGGGCATCGGCTTGCTTCGAGCGGAGCACATGTTCCTTCAGAAAGAGCGCCTGCCTGTTGTGCGTGAGATGCTGCTTGCGGCGACTGACGCGAAGAATCTAGAATCCGAGTCGGACGAACTGCGCCGCGAGATCGAGAAGGCTGAGGGCGAGAAGAAGGCGCAGCTCGAAGAACGCTTGAACGATGTGCTTGGCCGGATGGAAGGGCCGATGGGCCACTACCTCGGTTCCATCTCGCGCATTTTGCCGATCATCCAGCAGGACTTCGAAGAGATTTTCCGGGTCATGTCTGGCAAGCCGGTGACGATTCGCCTGATGGACCCGCCGATGCACGAGTTCTTGCCCGACCACGACGCGCTGCTCGAGGAGGTCGTGCGCACGCGCACGGCTACGCCGAACGACCCTTCGCTCGCGGACAAGGAAGCGATGCTAGCAGCCGTTAACAATCTTCGTGAGACAAATCCTATGCTCGGGTTGCGGGGTTGCCGTCTGGGGATTCTATTCCCGGAGATCAGCGAGATGCAGGTACAGGCGATCTTCCGTGCTGCGCTGAAGCTCGCGGGCGAAGGCGTGGAGGTCACGCCGGAGATCATGATTCCGCTCGTTGGATTCGAGACGGAGCTTACGTACTTGCGTAACCTCCTGGAAGCAACGGCCGTGCGCGAAATGGACGCGGCGGGGCGCAAGGTGAACTACCAGTTCGGGACAATGATCGAGCTGCCGCGCGCGGCAATGACGGCAGGCGAGATCGCCAAGACGGCGGAGTTCTTCTCCTTCGGAACAAACGACCTGACACAGACGACGCTTGGCTGCTCGCGCGATGACGCCGAGGGAAAGTTCCTCGGCAAGTACCTGCGGATGGGGATCCTCATCGGCAATCCGTTCGAGTCGATCGACCAAGTGGGTGTTGGCGGACTGATGCGGATCGCCATCGAGCAAGGGCGGCAAACGCGGCCGGGCATCAAGCTCGGGATCTGCGGCGAGCACGGTGGCGAGCCACACAGCGTGAAGTTCTTCCACGGCCTTGGCCTCGACTACGTGTCGTGCTCGCCGTTCCGGGTGCCTATCGCACGGCTGGCGGCGGCTCAGGCTGCACTTGAGAACGGTGGCGGCGGCGCGGCACGCGACAAGTAGCAAGCACTGCATCGAGTCAAGCGAAAAAAGATGGGGCTCGCGCGTGGCGAGCCCCTCTTCGTTGGTCGTGAGTGCGGGCAGGCTAGAAGTTGCGGGTCACGATCGTTATGTAGTTTGTTTCGACGTACTGCCATTGGGACGTCGGGTCACCCTGGCGACCGAACCACAGCCACGCGCGCACCTGGACGGGGCCGCGCGGCACATCCTCGGCGATCATCGTTACGAATGAGTGGGCTTGCGGGCCCATGACGGCTGGCGAGATACCGAAGTCTTCGTCGAACTGCACCAGCTCCACGCTCTGTGCGTGGACGATGTTGCCCTGATTGTCGAAGACGGCGGAACAACCCTGGATCGGGTACGAGTTGTTCGTGCGGTTTCGCACTTCGAAGCCGAACAGGACATCGTTACTGTCGAAGGGCAGGATGCCCGGCGCGAAGGGTATGTTCTCGAGGCGTATGGCTTCGGCGGAGAAGAGGACGACGTCGGGGTTGGGCTTGGGCGCGGAGAGGGCTGTGCCGGATATCGCCTGGACGCTGAAGCGCGCGTGAGGCGGGATGCCGGGGTTGTCGAAGCGAATATCGAAGATTGCCTCGCTGAAAGGCTTGAGGTCCGGCGGGCAGATGGGTGAGTCCTTCGATGCGATGACGTTGTTGTTCGCATCGAACAGGGTGCCGCGCAGCATGATTGATGCGCCCTGAATATCCGTGTCATTGACCATGCGGCCGGTGATGTGCGTGTAGCCGTCGCCGTCCACGTAGACGTACGGCTTTTCGATGCAGCGCGCGCCCATGGCAGCGACACCAACGGCTGCGAGGATCGTCAGCGCCAGCAAGCGCGTCGGCCGGATTCTTCGGATCGCCCCCAGGATGCCCATGGCTTCTCCAGACTGTGAATCTCAGCCGCGTGGATGGTCGTATCGCCAGCGTTCCGTCGGCGAAGTTGCGGTATCATACGCCCCACATCGGTAGGTTTCAAGCGTCTGTGAGCGAACGTTAACATGCATCTACGACCACTCATCCTCATCGCCGTTCTCGCCGCAGCCGCCATATTCCTTACAGAGATTTCCGTTCAGCCGACGTCCAGATTCGTGCTGGGCATCGAGCCGGGCGTCCCGGCTGAGTCCGTTGCCACAGAACTTGACGCCGCCGGCTATGCCGACGTCGAAGTCATCGCCGACCTCAACGCGCTCGACGTGCGGGCAACGAGCGGCGACCTTGATGCGCTGGCTGCGTTCGACGGCGTGCGATACGCGGAGGCTGTTTCGCGGGTGGTGAGCGCTGACCAGCCGAACGACCCTCTGTACAGCACGCAGTCGTCGTATCTGCAGCGGGTGCAAGCGCCGGCTGCCTGGGACATCGAGAAGGGCAAGCCGACGGTCATCGTGGCGGTCGTAGACACGGGCGTGGATGTGCGTCACGTCGACCTGCAGCCGAACATCTGGTTCAACCCGCGGGAGATCGCGAACAACGGCTTCGACGACGACGGCAACGGCTGCGTCGATGACGTCAACGGCTGCGCCTTCATCAGCGACGGCGCGCCGGGCTGCCAGAACATCACCAACGGCTTCGTGAACGACGACATCGGGCACGGGACGTTCGTCGCGGGGATCATCGCCGCCGTGAACAACGGGCAGGGAATGGTCGGCGTGGCGCGCGGCGTGAAGATCATGCCCGTGAAGGTGCTTGACTGCTACGGCTCTGGCGACTCGGTCGCGGCGGCGCGCGGGATTCTGTACGCGGCCCGCAACGGGGCGAAGGTGATCAATCTGAGTCTCGGAGGGCTGGAGCAGGCGCAGGTGATGCGCGATGCCGTCATCGAGGCGATGAGCCGGCACGGGGCGATTGTTATCGCTGCGTCGGGCAATGGCGGCGGGCCGGGGGTTGCGTTCCCTGCGGCATTCCCGGAGTCGCTGGCTGTTGGAGCGGCGAACCCTGGCGCCGAGGCTCGCGCTGGATTCTCGAGCTATGGGCCTGAGGTTGATGTCGTGGCCGTGGGCGAGGGCGTGATCGGGACAATCGCGGCGAACAAGTGCAACGTGTTCATTCCGTGCCTCGGCGGGACGCCGTACGCGCAGGGCAACGGCACATCCTTCTCGACGCCGCAGGTGTCAGGGCTGGCGGCGCTCATCTATTCGCTGAACCCGAACCTGAACGCGAACCAGGTAACGGACATCATCCGCAACTCGGCGACGCCGCTGGCGCCGGGCAACACGCCGAACTGGGCGGGTGCGGGCCGGATCAACATGCTGTCGGCGCTGCAGGCGGTGCGCGAGAACCGACCGCCGGGCGAGGCGTGCGTCATCGCGACGGTGCACGACGGGGAGTCGTTCCAGTGCACGAGCGGGCGCAACATCCGGATGCTGCAGATGGACGCGCCGGACCTCGGGCAGTGCGGCGGGACGTGGGCGCACGACGCGCTTCGCTTGATCTTCCTGACGCCGGGGCGGACGGTGTTCCTGCGGTTCGATGTGACGCGCGGGGACGCGCAAGGCAGGACGCTGGCGGCGCCGCTGTGGCGCGGGAGCGATGGCGTGGACTACAACATCGCGGTGCTGATGGTGTACGTCGGGCTGGCGAAGGCGGCGGACATTGGGGCGAACAACACGACGTTCCACGAGTGGTCGTTCGCGTCGCAGAACTGGGCGCAGGCGGCGCGCTGGAACATGTGGGCGCCGGGCAAGCCGTTCACGGGCGGCTGTTAGGGAGCTGTCAGCGGTCAGCCTGTCAGCGGTCAGCTTGTATCTTCTGGGCAGCACCGATCCTCGGACTCCTGTTTCATTGTCTGGTTGATTTTTCGCGTTTCTTGTCGCACTAGCTTCGCGGTCTCGCTGGCTCGTGTCTGCGTAGCTTCGGGCGTTTGACCGTCTTTGATGGTTTTGCTGTGGAACGATCAGAGGCGGCGGACGGGGTCGAGTTCGTTTGGCAGTTTTCGTGGTTGAGGGCGCGGGTGCGATCGGTGTGGGCGCGGCGGGTGGTTGTGGTGTTGGTGTAGTTCATGGCGGCGCTACTGTAGGACGCCTGCGGCGGAGGTCAAAGCGCGCGATGGCACTGGTTCGCTTACGGGCGCGAGAAAAAGCCAGTGTGCGCCACGACAGAGGACGTGGAGTTGGGAGAGGGGCCTTCGTCTAATGAAGGCCCCTCTCCCACGCGACTTCGATGTCCGCGGGACAGACGAGTCTAGGGGCTGAAACCGAAGGTTGCCCCGACAGTCACATTGGATGTCACATCTGCCAAGACGCACTCGGGATTTGATCCGGTGCAGGGTCCCGTCCAAGAGCCAAATGCGATATCCGGGTCATTAGACGCGGCGGTAAGTGTGAGAGGACCGCCCGCTGACTTGATCGCGCATGAGAATGTCAGCGCAGGCGGCGAGATGGAGTTGGGCGGAACGATCGGCGGCGGGACAGCGCATGTATAGCCCCCGCCGCTTACCCCGCCAGCGAAGGAGTAGGAGTAGTTGCAGAAGGAGATCGGGCCTATACCACCACAACTGACTTGGAGCGGCACAGTGAGCTGCACGGTCACATCGAAAGCAGGGACGAACACGGCTATCACCGAGCGTGCCTGATCCATGGTGGCGATACAGGGCACGGCGCTTCCGGTGCAGGCGCCCTCCCAGTGGTCGAACATCAAACCAGGACTGGCCTGGTCTACCGGAAACAGCGAGACGGACGCTCCATCGCCGTAAGACAGCGCGCATGGAGCCGACTGGCCGGAGCAAAGGACGTCGGTGGGCGCTGGTCCCGTGGCGATGCGGGCGTTAGCATCTGCGCCGCTGAAGTTCAACGTGAGATTGAACTCGGGCGCGCCGCACACGAGGTCGATTGCCCCGTCTTGCGCGTATTGCACGCTCACCACGCCATCAGCAGGGCCGCAGGGCACGCCTGCCAGGTCGTCGAGCGAGGAGAGGGAGCCGCCAGGTCCGGGTGGGCCCGGAGGCCCGGGCTCTCCCGGGTCGCCCTTTGCACCCGGCGCACCTGGCTCGCCCTTTAGGCCGGGCGTACCCGGGTCACCCTTCGCGCCCGGCGCACCCGGCGCACCTGGCTCGCCCTTTAGGCCGGGCGTACCGGGGTCACCCGGCGCGCCCGGCGCACCCGGCTGGCCTGGATCGCCCTCTGGGCCTGTGATCGACCAGTCGAGCGGCGTCTCGTACCTGGTGCAGGTTCCCGTCGCCGAGATGACTCGCACGATGCCGAGCTTGCTGACGCAACCATGCACGCGGCTGGTATCTCCGCCGTGCGCATTGACGGCGACTACTGTTGCGATCACGGCTCCGAGAGCCATCGCGACCACGAGTGGGACGATCCTGATGAAGCGAATACGCATCTGTCTTCTCCTTAGCTACTGCAGACTCGAGGTGCGGAGTGATTTCGGCGATACCGCCTCGAGTTAAGGCGGCGGCCGGGCGTGCGGCCAGAGCCACAACGTCCGGCCATCGCCGTGAGACAACATAGGCGTGGGCACGTGATGCGGACTTCCGTTGAAGTACTTAGAAATTGCTCATCAAACGCACTGCGTATTGGCGGGGATTACGCACAGAACGCGGCGTGATCGCGGACTCGAAAGCGGGCCGGGTATCGACCGGATGCTTAGGAGCGGTTTGTAGCGTGATGCTCGAGTGCGTAGGCGGTGGCCTGCGCACGATTTCGCACATCGATCTTGTGGTAGATATTGCTGATGTGGCGCTCGACCGTTCGCACGGCGACGGAGAGGTGGTCGCCAATCTCACGGCTGCTCTTGCCCTGGGCCAACAACCCGAGGATTTGCAGTTCACGTGGGCTCAGATGCGCGGACGGCTTCGGGGCAGGCTCAGGCGGCTGGCTCCAACCGAGGAAGTCATCGATAGCCTGGAGTACTTGGTCAGGATGCTCCAGCGCC
Organism: Dehalococcoidia bacterium; assembly: GCA_021731085.1. Lineage (GTDB taxonomy): Bacteria > Chloroflexota > Dehalococcoidia > DSTF01 > JACRBR01 > JACRBR01. The sequence continues at coordinate 978 of JAKFYB010000025.1, read as the reverse complement.
CAACTGTAAGCCGTGCCGTCAATGAAGACGAGGCGAGCATTTGGAATCGCTGATGCGACTTTCATGCTGTCGCTGAGAGGCTGGCGACTTTCGCGCCGGTGGAGGACGAGCGTCGGCGTCTGCACGTGCGCGAGTAGATCGACGACGTCAATCTCGCGTGCGGCGTCGATGGCGGCTTTGATGCCATGCGGAGTGTGCAACCCGCGCATCATCGCCGCCTCGCGATGGGCGGTCTCCGGATCGGTCCAACCCTCCATGACCTGCGTCAAGACTTCGCAGAAGAGCGACCAGTCCTTGTCGATGAGCTCGAGAACCGTAGAGAAGGCGGGGTCGCTGAGCAAATGCTTGATGCTTGTGTGCGCCTGCCAAAGGATCAAATGAGAAACGCGCTCGGGATTCTGTACCGCGTAGGCGATTGCGGTCGGCACAGCCAAGCTATCCGGGGCGAAGAGGGTGACTCGGTCCGCGCCGATCGCGCCGACCACCGCATCGATGTCGCGCATCCAGGCATCGAGGGAAAAGTCGAAGACTTCGCGTTCAGACATCCCGGCGCCACGGCAGTCGTAGTCCACCAGCATCGCGCGGCGGGAGATCTGGTCGTCCCAGTCCTGCCACTGGGGAACCTCGGCAGGCCCGGCACCGTGGCAGAATGGGATCGGTGGGACTTCGATAAAGGGCGTGCCCTGCCCCTTCGTGGAGAAGGCGATCCTGACGCCGTCGGATGTCCGGGCATACTGAGTTGTGCGCTCCATAGGAGCTATTCTAAGCGTCAAACACAACACGTGACACGGCAATCCCCAGTCGCCGTCAACAACCATCGAAATCCAGAGTGGCTTGGGCGGTAGCCTCCGCGCTGACAGCCGTACGCCTAGCGCTTTCCGCTCGATAAACTCCACTCCATGACCACACCTGCGGCAGAACCCAAGCCCACGCCAATGTCCTCGCTGCTTGAGAAGCTGAACCTGGATCGGCTGGATC
>JAKFYB010000005.1 GCA_021731085.1 Dehalococcoidia bacterium | reverse complement strand
GATTACTCGGGATAAGCGCTTAGCAGGCGCCCGCACTAGACCACTATGCGACCCCTCCGCGGAAGCGGCATTCTATCAAACGAGGCGTGCGCGACGAGTTTCGCCAGTGGCGGGAATGTAAACGCTCCGGCGGTTCGGCTTCTGGTCCGGCGGAGTGCGCCGCAGCGGGCGCGGCAGAGCAGCGCCCCTACGCGGCATGTTGTGGCTGTCAACGGCGTTGGTTGGTCGGCGTCGACGCGGGCTGAAGCCGCCAGGGGCGGGCCGCGCTCCGGATGGCGTGTGTCAGGCGGCGCGATCCGTTGTTTGGCGACGATCCTCGTCACCGGCTGCCTGCACGAATGCGAGGTCGCCGCGTTCGTGGAGGCGCACGAGGGCATCGACGATGTTCGGGCTGAACTGCGTGCCAGAGCAGCGCACGATCTCTGTGACGGCTTCGTCGAGCGGCCGGCCGCGGCGATAGGGGCGGTCGCTCGTCATGGCGTCGAGGCTATCGGCGACGGTCGTGATGAGGGCGCCCTCCGGGATTTGGTCGCCAGACAGGCCGTCGGGGTAGCCGGTGCCGTCCCAGCGTTCGTGGTGGCAACGCGCGACGGTCGCTGCGAGCTCGAATCCGGGCTGGCCGGCGAGGAACGCGCCGCCCCAGATGGTGTGTTGCTTCATCAGCACCCACTCCGCCTCTGCGAGCGAATCCGCGCTGCCGAGCACCGAGTCTGGCACGCGGATCTTGCCGATGTCATGGAGGGTGGCTGCCAGCCCGAGCGCCTTCGCAGCGTCCTCGTCGTAGCCGAGTTCGTATGCGAGGGCGACGCTGATCGTGCGAACGCGCTGGAGGTGACTGCCAGTGGTGTGGTCGTGCGCCTCGGCGGCGCTGGCGAGCATGACGACGGTGCCTTCGTGCGCCTGGCGGAGCTTATCGCTGGAGCTGCGGAGCTGATCGAGCAGCGTCGACATGCGGACGATGGCTGTGACTTGCGTCGCGACTGCGCCGACGAACTCGGCGTCGCGGACGCTAAATGCCGCTTTGCGCGTACTGGCGACGGTGAGGACGCCGATCAGGTTGTTCTCCCAGATCATGGGTGCGACGAGGGCGGAGTGCAGGCCGACGCTCGTCAACAGATCGCGCTCCTCTGTGTCGACGCGATCGTCGTTCTCGAGATCTTCCATGATGAGAGGGCGACGCGTACGACCGATGATCGTCGCGATTTCCTGATTCGCCTGGCTCCGCGATCGAGTGTTCCAATGCTCAAGGAAGTCTTCGGGCACGCGCGCGAACGAGCTTGATGCCGTACCCGCGTAGTCGTCGCCGCTGAGCACGAAGTTGACTGCGTCGTAGCCGGCGCCGACAGACAGGCGATGTGCGACGAGCCGGAGCTTGTCCTGAAGCTGCCCGGGCGACGTAAGCAGAGGCACGAGCTCGCCGACCATCTTTGCGGCACGGTCGCCGCCGAGCGGCCTGGCGAGGGCGCTGTCTCCGCCTTCGGCGCGTTGGCGGCGTGATTGGTACATGGCGCTGTCGGACAACCTGATCAGGTCTTCGACGGTCTCAGCTTCATCCGGGAAAATGGCGAGGCCAACGCTGGCGACAACGGGTACGCGGGCGCCCGTCAGCGGGTCGGTGAGGCCGGCGTTCTTGAGCGCGTGTAGCACCTGATCCCGGAAGTGCTCGCCTGCGGCGCGGTCGGCGTTGGGCAGGATCACTACGAACTCGTCGCCACCGTATCGGCCGACGGTCGCGCCATCTCGTGCGAGCACGGCTGCGACCTTCACGAGAACCATATCGCCGATCTGGTGGCCGTATGTGTCGTTCGCGATCTTGAGTCCGTCGACATCTACCATCGCGATGGCATGCGGCGTCGTGCTGCGGAACTCGACGACCTCTCGCAAGGCCTCGGTGATGGCGGCGTGGTTGAAGACGCCGGTGAGCTGATCGCGGCGTCCGCGCTCGCGTTCGGTGTTGAGCGCGATCTCGAGCAGTCGCGATTTGTCTTCCAGGCGTTCCTTCGAGTCTTCGAGATCCGCGTGGGTTCGAACGAGGCGCTTGTACATGCGCTCCAGTTCGGCCGTGCGGTTGCGCATCGCCTGGTCGCCGCGGCGGCGCTCGATGGCGATGCCGGCGATGCGCGCGGCGACGTGCACGAGTTCACGTTCGCCTTCGGATGGCGCGCGCGTTTCTCGGTAGTAGATGGCCATCGTGCCAATGACACCCCCGTGGGTGGAGACGATGGGTGTCGACCAGCAGGCGCGCAAGCCATGTGGGAGCGCGATCTCCTTGCCGTGCGTCCACAGCGGGTCGTGCTCGATGTCTGTCACGATCACGGGTTCGTTACGGAAGGCGGCCGTGCCACACGAACCGACACCTTCCCCAATTTCAAGGCCGTCGGTTGCGCGGACGTATTCGTCCGGCAGGGTCGCAGAGGCGGCCGGGTGGAGGCGCGTGCCATCGCTGCTCGTCTGCAGGATCGAGCAGAGGGCGCCGGGCGCCTGTGCCTCCACGACGTTCACGAGTTCTTGCAGGATGTCTTCGAGGGGACTACCCAGCGCGACCATCTCCAGGAGCTGCCGTTGGGCCGTGACGATAGATTCGGCGCGCATTCGGTCGGAAACATCGACGAAGATGCCGACCATGCCGGCGACTTCGCCCTGCTCGTCGCGAATTGGCGCGTGGTGTGCATCGAAGAATTGGCCGGCGAATGGCAGGCTGTCGGTGAATGTCTCGCCCGCAAACACACGTTCCAGGTTGTGCATGACGACGGGATTGCCGTTGTTGACGTCCTCTACCGTGCGGCCAACGATCTGTTCCTGTGTGACACCGAACCTGGCGAGATCCTTGCCCTCAGCAAGCGTGTACACACCGTCGCGATCGGTCGCGAACATGAGCACCGGAGCGTTCTCGATGAAGGTGCGCAACCGCTGTTCGGTCGTCAGGAGCGCGCGTGACATTTCGAGCCGCTGCGTCATGTCACGCGCGACGATGACGACGTGGCGGGCGCCGTCGGGTGCGTTGTAGATGTTTCCGGATACTTCAACCCAACGCCACGTCTTATCCGTCTGGAGGAAACGAAGTTCCGTGTTGCCTGGTTCGCCATCAGGCCCCAGAAGTTCCGCGAATTGTTGCGCCACGCGCTCGCGGTCGGCCTCGTGGATAAGGGGCCACGGCGACTTGCCGATGAGGTCTTCAGGTTCGTAGCCCAGGATGCCCTTGAAGTTCGGGCTGACGTAGACGAAGCTCCCCTCAGCTCCCAACTCGCAGACGAGGTCGAAGGCGTTTTCCGCAAGGGCGCGGTACCGCCCTTCGCTGTCGCGCAGTGATTGTTCGACGGCGACGCGTGCGGTGATGTCGCGGATGAAGCCCGCAAAGACACGCGAGCCGCCGTGGCTTGCGTCGCTCATGGATATCTCGATCGGGAATTCGCGGCCGTCGCGGTGCAGGCCCGTCAGGCGCGCATTGCGCCAATCGAGCGTCTTTCGGCCCGTAGTGAGATGCTCGCGCATAGCTTCGTGATGGGCGGTGCGGAGGCGTTCGGGTTGCAAGATCGCCAGGCTGCGCCCTTCGACCTCTTCCGGTGTGTGACCGAAGATTGTCTCGATAGCGGGGCTGGCCGCAATGATGTTGCTCTGTGAGTCGACCAGCACGATTACATCGATCGATGTGTTCCATAGCCGCCGATAGCGGGCTTCGTGTTCGATCGCGAGCTCTTGAGCGGCGTGCCGGCTCATCGCGATGCTGGCGAGCCGCACCGCGACATCGATGATCTGTTGCTGCCACGCGTCCGGCAGGCCGGGCGCTTCACCGTACGTTGCGATGACGCCAAGCAGCGAATGGTCTTGCGCGAGAATTGGCGTGGCCCACGCGGACTGTAAACCCTGCTGCTGCATTGGCTCGCGGTAGTCCGCCCAGAGTGGGTCCGTCTCGATGTCGCGGGTCACGACGGGCGCGCGGCGGAAGGCACATGTCCCAGAAGCAGCCGCCTTTGGGCCTATGACGAGGCCAGGCTGTCCCGCGTGCATAGCGTTGTCGAGCGTTGGCACTGCCAACGGCACGAGGCGCGTGCCGTCTGGTGTCGCGGCAAGAATGGCGCATTTGCGCCCCGCGTGTTCCTCGACGGCCTCGGCAATGGCCACGAGCTGTTGCTCAAGGTCGCCGGCCTGCGCGATCGTCTCAAGCAGCGCGCGCTGTGATGCAAGCAACCGCTCGACACGGCGGCGATCAGTGACATCCTCTGCTGTTCCCACGAGTCCGATGACTGCGCCGATCTTTGATGTGAGGCGTTCGATGCCAAACGAGATCTCGCGGATCGCGCCATCCTTGCGTATGAGGGACGTCTCAAACGCGCGAACTGGGTCGCCGCTCAAGAAGGCGTGCTGAAGAGCGGCGGTCACAGCGCCGAGGTTTTCGGGCGGGAGCAGGGCCCCGAACTGCGTGCCCACCAGCTCCGCCGCATCGTAGCCGGTGATCTCGGCGGCGCGACGGTTGACGAGCGTGAAGCGCCCTTCCAGATCGAGGACGGCGATCGCATCGGACGCGCACTCCATCACGCGCTCGTGCAGGTGCGCGACATCGGGAAGCGACGCGATGCGTGCTTCCTCGGCCTCGAAGTCACCCCAGGTCTGCGGACTGCTCATCCTGCCGCGATGCCTCTGACGCAAATAGACCCATATGCGATCAATCAGCGCCGATCGCCGGGCCCGAAGAAATATCGGCATCGGTATGGTTGTCTGGTAGCTCGTACCTTGCATGTTTGGATGGACGCGGATGCCGGTTGGCTGGGTGCTGGCACCCACGGCGCTTGACCCTCACGGAGCTTCGGGACACAGTGTCCGCCGTGAAGGAAGCTCAGCTCGCCACCTACCTCTCCGCAAAGATGCCGGATGCTTCGGATGTGCGCGTGCACAGCATTGCTCGCATCTTCGGCGGCGCCTCCCGTGAAACGTGGTCGTTCGAAGCTGCGTGGAGCGAAAACGGGTCTGCTGTGGAGCGCAGCTTCATCGCCCGCCGCGACCCGCCGGCGAGCCTGCTCTCGGACAACGACCTCCTCGAATACGACATCTATCGCGCGTTGGAAGCCACGCCGGTTCCCGCGCCGAAAGTGCACTGGATAGACCGCGCGGGCGAGGCACTGGAGCGACCGACGTTCATCATGGGACGCCTGCCCGGCGCGACCGACGCTTCGGCGCTCGCGACGGCACCGCAGTTCGCGGAGATCCGCCCGACCGTCGCGCGGCAGAAGGCCGAAATCCTAGCGCACATCCACGATGTGGATATCGACACGATCCCGTCGCTCGACCGGCCGGCATCGCTCGCACAGAGTGCGCTGCACGAGGTGGAGAAGTGGGAGCGCACGATGCGCGAGGACACGCTGGAGCCACAGCCTGTGTTCGACTTCGCGTTCAACTGGATGAAGCGCCACCTTCCGCCGCCACCCGACAAGCTGATGCTCGTGCACGGCGACTACCGCACCGGCAACTTCCTCTACGACGACAAGGCCGGCATTACGGGGATTCTCGATTGGGAGATGGCGCACGCGGGCGACCCCATCGAAGACCTTGGGTGGGTAGTGATGAAGTCGTGGCGATGGGCGCGCAACGACCTCGTCGGCGGGCTGTGCGAGCGGGATGACTTTGTGCGGATGTATGAGGACGCGAGCGGCCGCAATGTCGACCGTGATGCGCTGAAGTTCTGGGAAGTGTTCTCGAACGTGAAGTTCGGCATCATCTTCATCACCGGTGCGAAGGCAATCGTCGAGGGCAAGACGCCGGACCTGTTGCTGGCACTCACGTCATTCATCAACCCCGGACTGGAAGTGGAACTGTTGGAGTTGATCGGATGAGGCCGTACCCGGAGGAGATCATCCTTGCCCTGCAGCGCGGCATGAGCGCGCATTTCCTGCCCGAGCTGAAGTCGTCGTACGCGCAGGCGCAGTTCATGCCGGCGCAACTGCTGTTTGGCATTGCGCTGCGCGATGCGGACGGCGCCGCGCAGAACATGATCGACGCCAATCGCGAGCTGCGGGCGCTGCTCGCGGAGCTGCAGTCCACGCTTGGCGCTGTGGATCGCGATGACGCTCGCGTGGCGGGCGGTGTGTTCGCGACGTTGCCGTCGCCTGCTGCGGACGTGAAGCTGTCGTCGCTGCGGACGGAGTTCGATGGCCTGCGCACGGCCTTCAGCCAGCTTGCGCCCGTGCTTGAGCCTGCCGGCGAGGATGATGGGCTTGCGGCGCTGCGCCCGATCCGTCGCAAGGTCTACGACTGGTTCTCGGCCGACGCGCGCAAGCGCACGGTTCCCATTCTCAACAACTGACGCTACCGGCCCTGGCACCTACACTTGGCCCATGCTGGAGGCCATTCGCGCGCGGCTCGACGTCTACCAACCTGGGCTGATCGCCGACAACGCGATGGCGCGCGCGGCCGTGCTGCTGCCGTTGTATGACAACGGCGGCGGCGACATCCACGTGCTGTTCACGAGGCGCTCCGAGCTGGTGGAGCATCACAAGGGGCAGATCTCGTTCCCCGGCGGCGCCTTCGACGACACCGATCCGGATCTGCGGTTCACGGCCGTGCGTGAGACATGGGAAGAGATTGGCGTTGCGATGGATCACGTCGAAGTGCTGGGCCAGCTCGATGAGATGATCACGATCTCGAACTTCCTCGTACGGCCGTTTGTCGGGCGCATTCTCGAGCCGGGGCCGTATCCGTTCGTGCACAGCGAGGTCGAGGTGGCGGAGATCCTCGAAGTGCCGCTTGCGCATCTGATGGATGCGGCGAACGTCGTGACCGAAATGCGGACGTATCAGGGGCGCGAGATGATGGCGTATTCATACCGCTGGCGGGACCACCTGATCTGGGGAGCGACCGCGCGCATTCTGCACGAGTTCCTGGAGCTGGTTGCGCTTCCGGAGTGACGTGCGGCGTCGATCCCGGCTACGCCGTGCGCGGGATGGTCTCCCAGAAGAGGTGCAGGTCATTGGCCGTGCGCACGCGGTTGCCACCGTCGCGCTTGGCGAGATACATCGCCTGGTCAGCGAGCTTCACGAGCGTCGGGTAGTCGTCCGCATCGAACGGGTACGTGGCGATGCCAACGCTGAGGCCAATGTGCAGGTCTTCGGGCAGCGCTTCGTTGACCTGCGCGAAGCTCGCGATCAGCTGCTCGGAGCGTTCGTACGCTGTCTCGCGCGTGAGGTTCGGCAGGACGACGACGAACTCATCCCCGCCGTAGCGTCCGACGAAGTCTGACGCGCGCATCGATCGCTTCATGGCGGCGCCCGCCTGGCGGAGGACACGGTCGCCGGCGTCGTGGCCAAGTTCGTCGTTGATGGTCTTCAGGCGATCCATGTCGCAAAACAGGATGCTCATGTAGCCACCTGATCCGCGTACCCTGCGCAGGGCACGGTGTGCGTCCTTCTCGAGCGAGGCACGGTTCTGAAGCCCGGTCAGGCGGTCGACGCGTGCTTCCTTCTCGCGGCGGGTAAGCAGGCGCTGGTTCTCGGCGTTGAGCTTCTCGAACGCCTCGACTTCCATCGAGCGACTCGTCTCTTCGCGCGCGAGATGTCCGACGGCGACGCTCAGGATGAACATGTATGAGCAACGGAGCATGAGCTCGCCAAACGCGTTCGCGCTGGGATCCCATGACCACAGATAGACCAATGAGTACGAGAGCGCATAGAGCGCACAGACGGCGAGCACCTGGCGCAGGTCGAAGCGCATGCCGACGGCGGCGAGCGAGAGGAAGTAAAGGATGTAGAAGGGACTCTCCACGCCACCGGTGGCCGCGATGAAGATGGCGATGACGAGGGAGTCGACGAATGCACTGAGGGCGCTGGTCTCGAAGACACGCCAACGGCGGTAGGGCCGGAAGAAGGCGATGAAGGCGCCGTACGTCGCCGTGAAGGCGACGAGGGCCCAGACAAGCTGCATGTGCCAGCCATCGGTGTCCAGGAACAGGGCGAGGAGGGGAATGTTCACGGCAAGAAGGACAAGACGCAGGCGCGCGATCAGTGCTTCCATGCGCAGCGTGCGCTCGGACTGAGGTGGTAGGTGAAGCAGACGCGCCAGCAAGGATGGGTCGCCATCCCGGCGGGCATGTTCGATCTGGCTCATACGCCCTCACGCCGCGGCCCGGACCCGTGGCGCCCCCTTAGGAGAATCATCGGTTCAAACTAGGGGAATCTGCCGCGAAGCTAGAGTCAATTTCGCGCGGATTCGAGCCGTCGGCGAGCGAGCGTGCCACTTGGGAGGCGGGAGCGCGGGCTTTTCAGCCCGCGCGTCATCGCGCGCCAGAGGGCAGGTGTGCGCGGCGCCTCCCCTAGGGCGTCGTAAGCCGGAGAGGCGTGGGTGTGGACGTCGGGAAGCACTCCGGCGTTGTCACGGCGGAGCAAGGCGTTGGCGATAGCTGGCCGGCGAACGGCGGCGTCGCCGTGGGTTCAGGTTCCGGCGTCTCGGTCGGCTCCTCGTCCTCCGGCGTCGGCGTCTCAACGGGCAGCGGCGTGTCCGTCGGTAGGACCGGCGATGGTGACTCGGTCGGGCCGGCGGTGGATGACGGCGGGATCGTTGCCGACGGCGTGAGATTAGGCGTGGGCGTCTGGATCGCGACGCCGGGTGTTTGAGTCGTGCCGACTACGGCGGCTGTTCCCGTCGCGGTCGCTGTGCCATCGCCTGCCCCTTCTGAGCCACCGCCGCCGAGCGCGCTTGAGATGATGGCTCCGCCTGCGAAGGCGAAGATGAGCAGGCCGGCGACGCCGCCGATGAACCACATGATCTTGTTGCGATCCCAGCCGTCGCCCTCGGCGCCTATCGCCATGAGGCCGCCATCGCCGCCGCCGAAGGCGCCGCCATTCGCGTACGGGCTTGGTGGCAGCGCGCCGACGCCGAACGCGGCGGGCACTGCGCCGCCTCCGCCAATCGCGCCGGGACCGGTGACGTACCACTGTGTCGAAAGCTCGCCCCAGATGTCGCCCTTGAGCGCGAGCGGCGTCTGCACCATCGCGAAGCCGCCGAAGATTTCCAGTGGCGCGACGAGGCGCTTGCGCGCGCCCTGGCAGGTTTCGCAGCCCGTGATGTGCTCGTCGACAGCCTTGCGCACTTGCTCCGTGTACGGCGGGAACTCGAACGCGGCCAGCGTTTCCTGAAGGCCGGCACAGTCGCTGCTCCCGCGGCGGGCGACGACGTAGCTGCCGATGACCTCGGCGGCAGCCGTCTTCATGCGGCTGACCATGGTGTACGCGTTGCCCTTGCTGACGTTCATCACGCCCGCGATCTCCGCGCTGTCGAGCCCCTGGCGCACGTGGAGGTCGAGGAGCGCGTAGTCGCGCGGGTTGAGTGCGTCGGCGGCTTCCCAGACGAGCGCGGCGAGTTCTGCGTCGCCAGCAGCGAGTTCCGGATCATCGAGGCGAGACGCATCCGGCACGTCGAAGGTGCCGAACGCTTCTTCGTGGACGGGCTGTGGGAGCGGCACGCTCCGACCGGAGCGTTCGGCGCGCGTGACGGCCGCATTGTGGGCGATCGTGAACAGCCACGACTTGAAGCTCGCGGCCTTGGTGAGGCCAGACAAGTTCTGCATGGCCTTCATGAAGACGTCCTGTGTGACGTCAGCCGCTTCCTCGCTGTTGCGGAGGATGCGCCACGAGAAGTCGTAGATGTTGTTGAAGTACCGGTCGTATAGCTGGCCGAAAGCGTCGAGGTCACCAGCCTTGGCGCGGCTGACGAGCAGGGCGTCGTCCATATCGCCTCCCGCAGGACGCGCCACGTCCTCGCGGCCGGGCTGGCGGCGCGTAACGGACGGGGCGCAATTGAATCGAACGATAGCATAGCCCAAGACGGCGCGACCGCGGTTTCGGCGGCATGCGCAATCCCTCCACCAGTTAGACAAGCGAGCGGCGGATTTCTTACAAGGTCGGGTGGGGGTCATGTGGCACAGCCGTCCCCGGCTGTGCGAGCGGGCACCCATCTCGTTGAGTCTGCGGAGCGGTGGCCGCTTCGGCATGAGGCCAACCGCGCGGTTGTCGGCTACTCATCGCTGGGCGACGAGGGCGCGGCGGAGCAGCGCCCCTACGCCAATGACCGCGTCGCTGCGCAATATCACGGCTCGCGGGCGATGACGCAGGCTGAAAGCCGCGCTTCGGAATCGATGATCCTGGACATGGCGAACGGCCGCTCCCGGCAGGACATGGGAGCGGCCATTCACGTGGGAGGGAGGGAAAGCGAGGGGGGCTTGCTGCGCGGCGGACGTCCTGCGCGCCAGACGTTCTGCGCGGCAGACTTACTGCGCGCGGCGGGCCTTGTGTGGCCAGGAAGGACGTGGCTCATCGGCGCCGATCAGGCTGCCGGTGACGAACTGGTAGAGCAATAGGGCTGCGGAAATGAAGAGAACGAGCGACATAGCGATTGCGAACTGCATCTGGCCAAACCTCCTGTATTCAGAACATGCGTACTGTAGAACAGGCGTACGCAGATGTCAAGGAAGATCCGAACAAAAAGCCGAACGTTAACAGAACAGGCCGCTCATTGTGAGCGGCCTGTTCTCCGTTTCGAGAGGGTTATATCGAAGCTAATCAGTCGTTGTTGCGGTCGATCGAACGCCGGATGGCGAAGGCAATGACGACGCCTGCACCAAGCGTGGCGATCGACACCAGCCACGTCCAGTCGTTGCCCGGCAGAGGGCCATCGCTGCCCGCGAAGGGAAGGATGCGACCAGGCCTGCGACCGGGATCACTCGGCCCCACGACGACGCCGGACGGCGGTGTGGGTGGCACCGCGGCCGTGCCGGCGAGAACGGTGCTGAACGCCGTCTGAGTCGCCTGCGCCGTTTGCGTGCCGGCGGCCGTGGTGCGGGTCGCTTGTGCCGTCTGCGTCCCCGACGTCGCTGTGTTCGTGACCGTCGCTGTGCCCGCGGACGGCGTGTTGGTGACCGTTGCCGTGCCTGAAGTCGGCGTGTTGGTCACGGTCGCCGTGCCACCGGATGGCGTGTTGGTGGTCGTCTGCGTTCCGACGACGGGCGTGCTGGTCCCGGCGGCGACCGTCGGCGTGCCAGCGATGGCCGTGGCCGTGCTCGTCGGCACCGCCGTTTGCGTCACCACCACCGTTGACGTCGTGATCACCGTAAGCGTCGCCACTGGCGTCTGCGTGCTCGCCGCGACGGTCGCCGTCCGGACAGGCGTCCGCGTCGCCGTGCGTGTAGACGTTGCCGGCACCTGTGTAGGCGTCTTCGTGCGGGTGGCGGTTGGGGCCACCTGTGTAGGCGTCTTCGTGCGCGTCGCCGTCGGAGCCACCGCTGTCGGTGTCTTCGTGCGCGTCGCCGTCGGAGCCACCGCTGTCGGTGTCTTCGTGCGCGTCGCCGTCGCTGGCGCCACGGTGGATGTGCGGGTCGGCGTTGACGTGCGAGTAGGTGTGCGCGTGTGCGTGCTGGTCGGCACGGCCGTCTTCGTGGGCGTCTGCGTGCTCGTTGGCACCGCCGTGTTTGTCGGCGGTGGCGTCGTGGTCACAAAGGCGGTTGCCGAGACGACGGCCGTGCGCGTGCCTTCGGCGGTGCGCGTCGGTGTGATCGTGATTGTCCTTGTCGGCGTCAGGGTCTGTGTGCGGGTCTGCGTCGCGGCGATGCTGGTCGGCGTCCTTGTGGGTGTCACCGGCGTGCTCGTCGGCGTGCTCGTCGGCGTGACGGGCGTGCTCGTCGGCGTGACGGGCGTACTCGTCGGTGTGACAGGCGTGTTCGTCGGTGTGACAGGCGTGCTCGTCGGTGTGACGGGGGTGCTCGTCGGCGTGTTGGTCGGTGTGTTCGTCAGCGTTGGCGTGACGGGTGTTTCGGTGGCGGTTTCAGGTGTGTTCGTGGGCGGCTGCGGCGTGTTTGTCGCGGTCGGCGTTACGGGAGTCTGCGTCGGCGTGCTTGTCGGCGTCTGCGTTGAAGTCGCGACGGGCGTGCGTGTCTCGATGATGACGGTGGGAATGTATGGCGTGGCCGTCGTCTGTGGCGTCGGCACGGGCGTCTGGCAGTTCGAACCGTCGCGGCCGAATACGAACTGCAGGTCCTTGATGTCGATGTCGAGGTCACCGTTCGGCGGCGGGTCGAGGTCGTACAGGAAGATGTAGAGCAGCGATCCGAAGACGGCGTTGAAGTGCACCGAAATGATCTGCTGGTCGATGATGTTCACTTCGCAGTCGCCGTTGAGGTCGCCTTCCAGCGCCCGCACGATGACGAGCGCATCCAGCACCTGGGCTAGAGGAATGAGCGTGTTTTCACGATCGCGCAGCCAGCTGCCCGCGCGCACGTTGTCGACGACGGTCAGCTGGCCGTTGCCCGCGTTCGGCACCAGCACGAGGTCCGGCGCTGGAACGAGGTGAAGCCGCGCGACGACGCCGGACCCGTATGGGCCAGCGTTTGTGCCCGTGGAGTCGCAGTTGTAGAGCACGTTCAGTTCGGTGATAGCCGTGATGCCGCACGAGGTCGTGTTTCCGGTGCTGGCGAGAAAGGGCCCTTCCTCGAGCGTGATCGAGAGCAGGGTTGGATTGAACAGCACATCAAGCTGGAACGAGCCGAGACCGGGGTCGAACGGCACACCGGCGACTGTCTCTTCGAGCACGAGTTCGTCGCCGCCAATGATCACGTTGGCAGCGAGCGGGTTCATGAACAGCGATGCGACGCCGGGGCCGGGGCTCTGCGCGTCCGCCGTTCGTGGCGTCAATGCGAAGGCGCCTGCGAGGGCAAGCGCTCCGGCGACCACAATCGCGGGCGAGAGCCGTGCGAAGTTGCCCACCCGGATACGTCGCGAACCCGGGGCGCGCAATACCGGTGACCCGCGGCCACCGTGCTGGATGTCTCGTTCGTCTGCCATGGCTCGTCTCCTTCGTCCGTCCTGCGTGTCCAGGCGGACGCCGCCGTTCAGCGGGCTTAGCGTGAAGAGTCTTGCGGCCGTAGCCGCGATTGCCACTGCCAGCGCGATCGTGAGCATCCCACGATCAAACGCTGGACCGGGCGCCGATCTTTCGGTCGAGGGGCCGCCGTTCTGCGGCCCGGGCGCCCCACTGGCCTGCCCGTTTGGTGGCCCTGCCGCGGGCGGGGCACCCTGACTGATGCTGAATCCACCACCGCCGCCGGTCGGCGTGTCGGTTGGCGTCGGGGTGTCTGTGGGCGTTTCCGTCGGCGTTGGCGTCGGCGTGTCCGTGGGAGTAGGGGTCTCCGTCGGGGTCGCCGTTTCCGTTGGCGTCTCCGTCGGTGTCGCCGTGTCGACGGGCGTGTTCGTTGCCGTTGCGGTGTCCGTCGGCGTGGAGGTCGCCGTATCGATGGGCGTGTTCGTCGGTTCCGGCGTGTCTGTGGGCGTCGCTGTCGGCGCTGGCTCTTCGTTGGCGACGAGGGCATCGAGGCAGCCGGCGCCCGATTCCACATCCACCGTCGCGCAACTCACGATCTGGAAGCCGAGCGCGTCGGCCATGCGCCCACGGAAGACGGACAGTGGTCCAGTGCCCGTGCCTGTGATGGTGAACGGCACGGTGGCCAGCACGACGTTGCCCGTCGGCCCGGTGCCGGCGATCGAGCAGGCGATGAATGCGTCGCCCGTCGCGGGATTGCCGTCGGCGTTCGGGTCGCCCTCGGACAGGTCGCCGTCGGCGGGGATCGCGCTACAGTCGAAGCCAACGCCTGTGAGCGCGCTCGTCGGTGTGCCCGCCGCCAGCCAGGATTCGTCGTAGAGCAGCGTCACCTGGAACGAACCGAGGCCCGCGCCCGACGGCACATCGCGCGCGACGATCTCGACATCGAACGTGCCGGAGGTTGGCAGGAAGCGCGATGCCTGCTCGCCCAGTTCCGTCGTGTCGGCGTCGACGACGAAGCATGTGTTCGTCGTCCCGCCTGGCTGCTGCACGCACAACGGCTGCGTCGCCGATGTCGGCGTGGCCGTCGGTGTTGGTGTGTTTGTTGGCGTCGCCGTGTCAGTCGGCGTTGGCGTCGGCGTATCGGTGGGCGTGGGCGTCGCCGTGTCGGTTGCCGTCGCCGTTTCTGTTGGTGTCTCCGTGTCGACGGGCGTGTCGGTAGGTGTCGGCGTCGCTGTGTTGGTCGCGGTCTCTGTCGCTGTGGCCGTGTCAGCCGGCGTGTTCGTTGGTTCGGGCGTGTTGGTCGGCGTCGGCGTCGGTTCGTTCGAGACGACGCCGTCGAGGCAGCCCGCACCCGCTTCCGTATCGACCGTCGCGCAGCTCACAAGCTGGAAGCCGAGGCCGTCCGCCATCCGGCCACGGAACACCGACAGGGGTCCACCACCGGTGCCTGTAATTGTGAACGGCACCGTCGCAAGGACGATGTCGCCGTCCGGCCCGGTACCTGCGATGGCGCAGGCGATGAACGCGTCGCCTGTCGCCGGATTGCCGTCGGCGTTCGGGTCGAGTTCGTCGAGGTCGCCGCTTGCAGGCGTGGCGCTGCAGTCGAAGCCGGCGCCCGTTAGTGCGCTCGTCGGCGTGCCGGCCGTCAGCCATGCGTTGTCGTAGAGCAGCGTCACCTGGAACGAGCCGAGTCCAGCGCCGGAAGGCACGTCGCGCGCGACGATCTCAACATCGAAGGTGCCGGATGGTGGCAGGATGCGCGATGCTTGCTCGCCGCTGGTCAGCGCGTCCGCATCGACGACGAAGCAGACGTTCGTCGTGCCGCCTGGCTGCTGCACGCACAGCGGCTGATCGACCGTCGTCGGGGTTGCCGTCGCCGTTGCTGTGTCCGTGGGCGTTCCTGTCGCCGTCTCCGTGGGCGTGGGTGTTTCCGTTGGGGTCGCCGTGTCAGTGGGCGTTTCCGTCGGCGTTTCCGTCGGCGTGGCCGTGTCGGTCGGCGTCTCCGTTGGCGTGGCCGTGTCGGTCGGCGTCTCCGTCGGCGTCGCCGTGTCTGTTGGTGTTTCTGTCGGCGTCGGCGTGTCGGTCGGCGTTTCCGTCGGCGTTGGCGTGTAGGTCGGGGTCTCCGTTGGTGTCGGTGTTGGCGTGTCTGTTGGTGTCGGTGTGTCCGTAGGAGTCGGCGTGTCGGTGGGCGTCGGGGTGTTGGTCGGGGATGGCGTCGATGTCGGCGGCGCGCCGTTGAACACAACTGCGTTTCGGCAGCCCGCGCCGGGGTTCACGTTCACCGGGTTGCAGCTCGCGAGTTCGGTGAGGTTCTCGTCCGCTGCGAGGCCGCGGAAGAGGGTCAGCGGCGATGTGCCGATGCCTGTGACGGTGAACGGCACCGTCGCGACCAGCACGTCACCCGACGGCCCGGCGCCGAACGTGAAGCAGGCGATGAAGGCATCGCCCGTGGCGGGGTTACCGTCGGCGTTGGAGTCGCCTTCGTCGAGGTCGCCCGATGGCGGCGGGATGTTGCACTGGAATCCTGCTCCGGTGAGCGGGCTGATCGGCGCGGCGGCCGTCAGCCACGAGACGTCGTAGAGCATCGTGAATTGGAAGTTGTTGAGGCCGTTGTTCGCCGCCGGCACGTCGCGCAGGTAGACATCGACGTTGAAGTTGCCGCTGGCCGGCACGCCCTTGAGGGGCTGGTAGCCCGGCTCGAGCGGGTCGGCGTCGATGACGAAACAGGTGTTGCCGGTGCCGCCCGGCTGCGTCACGCACGGCGGCTGTGCCTGCGGCGTGAACGTCGGCGAAGGTGTGAAGGTCTGCGTTGGCGTGTTGGTAATCGTCGGTGTGTTCGTCGGCGTGCCTGCGATGATGACGATTTCATCCGCCGCGTCGTTGTTCAAGGTCTTGGCGATGTCCGCGCCATTCGGCTGCGCCAGTTCGTTGCCTGTGACGTTCAATCGCAGGTCCACGAATCCGGGGTTGAGCGTTCGGAACCGGATGGTCGCGAGCGTGGCGCTACCGCTCGGGCCCGGTGGCGTCAGTCCTTGCGAGGCGCAGCCGAACTGCACAGATCCGCTGACGACGAGAGGCGGCGGGCAGAACACGGTGCGGCCCGAGCTGCCGAGGAAGCTGCTGTTGGTGACGCTCACCAATTCGAGTTGTTCCAATGGCGCGCCGCCGAGGAATCGGATGCTGAACTGGTAGGCGCCCAGATTCTGCACATCAGAGACATTGACCTGCACGTCGACGAACTCGTTGACTCCAACGATCTGCTGCGTCGGCACGATGACGATGGCCGGAACGCCGCCCGGTGTCGGTGTGATCGTTGGCGTTGATGTTGATGTAGCCGTCGGGCAGACGCCCGGGCATGGCGTGGCTGTCGCCGCAGCCTCGATCGTGACGCTGCCATCGACGAGCGAGCCCGTCGGGATTGGCACGCCGAACGGTGTCACCATCGTCACTTCGATGAGGTCGAGCACCGACGTGCCCGCGGCGATTGCCGGCATCGTGATGGTCGCGATGAGCCCGCTGCCCGTCACGCCGGGCACGTTTCCGTTGAAGACGACGCAGTTGAAGCCGATCTCACCGGGTGCGGGATCGGGTGGCGGATCGCCGCCGGGTTCCGGCGGGATCGAACCACTTACGAAGCACGAGATGTCGTTGGCTGTCCGGCCTGATGTCAGCAGGAATGGACCGAACGTGCCGTTGGCCTGGCTCTCGTTGAGCAGGGCGGGGTTAAAGGCGAGCTTCACGGAGAAGCCGCCCAGGTTCACCACGTTCTCGGCGACGATTCCGATCGAGACCGTGTTACCTGTGGTCGCCGTTTGCGCGACGGGCACGACGCGGATCGTCGATGGCCCAAACGTTGGCGTGACCGTCGGCGACGGTGTCGGCGAGTTGGTTGGCGTTTCCGTCGCGCAAGTCCCGGGACACGTGGTCGCGGTGTTCGTGACCGTGGATGTCGGTGACTCGGTCGGCGTCGGCGTGTCGGTCGCTGGCGGAACGGGCGTCGGTGTCGAGGTGCTGGCGGGACATGGCCCGACGCACGGAGCGATCGTGATGTTGGCGGTGGAGTTGAACCCGACGGGCAAGAGCGCGACGGCCGCGGGGTCGTCGACCGTCGCTGCCGACCGGATGACCTGCGCATCCTCGATCGTCAGGATCGTGCTGCCGGTGTTGCTCGGCACGAGCGTGAACCGCGCGAGCACGCCTGTGCCGCCAGCGCCTGGAGGTGGCACAGGTCCGAGCGTGACGCAGGCTAAACGCACAGTGGTACTGGTCTTTACGATCTGTGGGCACAGTACGTCGCGGCCTGAATTGCTGAGGAACGGACCAGCCTCGGCCTGGATTGTCAGCGGGTCCGTGCTGAAGAAACCGGGGTCGAAGCCGAGCGTCACGTCGAACGCGAGGACCTGCGTGACATCCTCGATCTGCACATCGACGGTGAGCGGCGCGAATTGGTTCGCATTGATCGCAGGTGGTGTGATGCACACAGCGGCCGCGTCCTGCGGGCCGCAGTCCCCAGGCGGCGCAATGCCCGGCGTTGGTGTCGGAGAAGGCGTACTCGTGATTGTCGGCGTGTTTGTGATTGTCGGCGTGTTTGATGGCGTGAACGTCGGTTGTGGCGTGCCTCCGACTCCGGCGATCTCCACGACACCGTTGCCCGTGACGACGACGTTGTAGATCGTGTTCACGAGCACGTCCGTCATCTCGGCGACTTGCAGCGTCAGCGGGGTGACGGGTCCGGGCAGTGTTGGATTGGCAGCATTGAAATTGAAGATGGCGAAGTTGTCGTTGAGCGTTGTCGGCCCGCCGTTGGGCCCAAACGATCCGCACTCGAAGCGAACGGAACTGCTGGCGCCATTCACATTGTTGGTCGGAGGAAAGCACTGCGCGGTGTTTCCACCTGAGGCGAGATAGCCCGTTTCCTGTGCGAAGTTGAACGAGAGGAAATTTGCGTCGTAGCCGATCTGGATCGTGAACGTCCCAAGGGGCGTGTCGTTCGATCCCGCGACGAAGACGGAGAAGTTGTTGCCCTGCTGGGTTTGGATGCCGGGCGGTTCGATGCGCATCGTGCCGCTGTTCACGGCTTCTGCTGGGCGGCTCCCGCCGAAGATGGTCTGGGAGGCAAGAGCGGCGATACCGAGGACGGCGATGACGGCGAGAAGCGCGGGTAGCCCAAGGAGCCACCTACGGTCCGGTCCCGCCCACCGCACGTTTAATCTCACGCTTCGAACACCCTTCACGTTGTCAAACGCCCGGATTCCGGCGCCGTTGCGCTAGCTGTGACCATCTCTGCGCGTGGCGGGACGCAGACTAAGAGACGCACGCCAGTACTGGCCGCGCTCCCCCCGGCGGATTTCACTTCTGCTTCTGGCCGCCCGCTTCCGTGCGGTGCGCAGCGTCCCTGCTTCAAACTGAGCCGTGAATGGAGCTCCCGGCGTTCCGAAGTGCCACCTTCAGCGGGGCCGGCGGGGCCGTTTCCGGACCCTGGGCAATTCTACTCTGTATGTGAAGGGATCATACGTACGTGTCGGAATCTGTGTCAATTAAGAAGTGCCCCGCATGAGGTTAAAACCCTGCGACAAAGCGCCGCGCCTGTCCCTGCCGCTAGCCACCTTCCCGGCGCTTTGACGGGAAACGCAGAGGCACAGAGGATCGGCTGGGTCGTAGTGAGGTAATTGGTGGCGCCATCGCATGTTGGTGTGGCGGCGCTCGACGAAGATTCTTCGCTTTGCTCAGAATGACATTCTTCGGCGCCAAGGCAGTAACCTTCGGGCGTGAAGATTCTCGCCATCGACATGGGCACCGGCACGCAGGACATCCTCCTGTTCGACTCCAGCGGGCCGGTCGAGAACTGCATCAAGCTGGTCATGCCGTCGGCGACGAAGATCGCCGAAGGCCGCATCCGGCGCGCGACGGCGGCCGGGCGACCCGTCGTGCTGACGGGCGTGACGCAGGGCGGCGGGCCCTGCCACTGGGCGCTCGACGACCACCTCCGTGCGGGATACGCAGCGTACACAACGCAGGAGGCCGCGCGCACATTCGACGACGATCTCGACCAGGTCGCGGCGATGGGCATCACGGTTGTTAGCGATGACGAAGCGACGAGCATCGCCGACGCCGATCGTGTCGTGTTGCAAGATCTCGACCTGCCTGCGATCCGCGCTGCGCTCGCCGCGTTCGATGTATCGCCGCACTTCGACGGGATCGCGCTGGCGTGCCTCGATCACGGTGCGGCGCCGCCCGGCGACAGCGACCGGTTGTTTCGCTTCGACCACCTGAAGCGCGTCGTCGAGAAGCGCAACGATTTGCGCGCGTTCGCCATGCTGCCGGACGAGATCCCCGACTATCTCACGCGCGCCCGCACGATGATGGCGACGGCGGCGACTCAGGATGCGGACGACACACCGCTGGTGTTCCTCGACACGGGACCGGCGGCGGCGCTCGGTGCGCTGCAGGACGGGCGTGTCAGCGATGCGCGTGTGCAGCTCGTGCTGAATCTCGGCAACATGCATGCGCTGGCCTTCCACCTGATGGGCACGCACATCATCTCGCTATACGAGCATCACACCGGCGAGATGACGGCGGAGCAGATCACGGACTTCACGTCGCGATTGATCACGGGCGAGCTTATGCATGAGGAAGTGTTCGGCTCGAAGGGGCACGGCGTCTTCTACTCCGAACAGAGCAAGCAACAAACAACAGACAGCAGACCGTCGCCGGACATTGTCGCGGTGACGGGGCCGCAGCGATCGAAGATCCGAGGGTCATCGCTGGCGCCGTACTTCGCAACGCCGCATGGCGACATGATGATCAGCGGCTGCTTCGGGCTTCTGGTCGCGTTCGCGGAGAAATACCCGGAGCACGCTGTCGAGATCGCGGCGCGTTTGGTGCTGGAGTAGGCGAATGGAAGTATGGGACATCTGGTACCCGAAGGGCGGCGCGCAAGGACTGCTTGTCGCACGCGCGCGGATCGACGCTCACGACGTGGTCTGGCTGCACGCGGCGCCGGACACGCTGCGCATCGAGGTCCGCGACGACGATGGCCAGCGGCTCGCTTTCGCCGACCGTATCGAGCGCGACGGGAAGTACCTGCCGATGACACGGCTTTCGCGAGCCGACGGCGTCGTCACCCGCGAGGACCGCTGGCCGTCGGAGAATGACATCGGGACCGTCGTCATCCTGCCGGGCGGCGAGGCGGGCGTGCTAACGGCGTGGTGGAACGCCGACGACGGCAGCGAGTGGCGCTGGTCGGTCGAGTTCTACAACCGGCGGTGACCGGTCATAGAGGGTCTCAAGCACGCCTGTAACCAGTAACCCGTCACCTGTAACCTACTGACATGCCTATTCCACACGAAGTCTTCCGCCCGAAGAGCGTCGCCGTTGCAGGCGCGTCGTCGAACGTCGATAGCCCGGGGTATGACTATGTGAGGGCGATAAAGGAGGGCGGGTTCGAGGGGTCGATCTACCCGATCAACCTCAAGGCGCCCGAGATCGCGGGGCTAACGGCGTACGCATCCGTCGCTGCCGCGCCTACCGACATCGACCTGGTCATCTCGTGCATCCCGGCGGATGGCGTGCTCGAACTCATTGAGCAATGCCGGACGAAGAACGTCCGCACGATCATCATGTTTACGGGCCGCTTCTCGGAGACGGGCGAGGCGGACGCGATCGCGCTTGAGGCGAAGGTGATGCAGGCGGCGGCCGATGCTGGCATACGGCTCGTCGGGCCGAACTGCATGGGTGTCTTCGACTCGACGAGCGGGCTGTCGTTTCGGCCGGACCTGCCGCGCGAGAAGGGGGGCGTCGCCTTCATCTCGCAGAGCGGCAACAATTCGGTCGAGCTAATGCTGCACGGGGCGGCGCGCGGTCTCCGCTTCAGCAAGGTCGTCAGCTACGGCAACGCGCTGGACATCACAGAAGCCGACTTCTTCGAGTACCTGGCGGACGACGACGAGACGACCGTCGTCGGCGCCTATATCGAAGGCACGCGCGATGGCCGCAAGCTCTTCGCGGCGCTTCGGAAGTGCTCGGAGCGGAAACCGGTGGTCATCCTGAAGGGCGGGCGCACGTCATCGGGCTCGCGGACGGCAGCGTCGCACACGGCGGCGCTGGCCGGGCAGCGGCAGATCTGGTCGGCGGCGCTGAAGCAAGCGGGCGCGGTCGAGGTCACGACGTTCGACGACCTGATCGACATGCTCGTCGCATTCGCGTTCCTGCGGAACGAGAGCAGACAGCAGACAGCAGACAGCAGGGCAGGAGGACGGGCGCCCTCGCCAGCCGCGAAGCCGCGTGTCGGCGTGGTCGGCGGCGGTGGTGGGCGGGCGGTGCAGTCGGCGGACGTCTGCGAAGAGGCGGGGCTGGCGGTGCCGAAGCTGCCATCGGAGATGCGTGAGGCGTTGCGGGCGAAGGCACCGCAGCTTGCGGACTGGGTCGACAATCCGGTCGACCAGTCGATCCTGGCAGGCAGCGGGTTCTCGGGCGCGCGCATCCTCGACATGATGCTGGAACACCCGGACTTCGATGCACTGATCGGGAATGTGGGCGAGGACTGGGTGCTGGGACGGCCGGACGCGGCCGAACGCATGGTGACGCTCGTCGACCGCTTCGTCGAGATCGGGAAGAAGTCGCAGAAGCCGCTGGCCTTCGTGCTAGGGGAGGCGGACTCGCTCGACGAGTCGAAGTGGCGTGCGGTGGCCGGCGGCCGCCAGCGGTTCATCGATGCGCAGCTCGCGGTGTATCCGACGGTCGACCGTGCGGCGCGATCGTTGGCGCGGTTCCTCGAACGGTAGGAGGAGTATTAATTGGAGACCCTACCTCGCGCGGCGGTGCGGTAAGCGTCTGTGAGCGCAGGAAGCAGCCTTGTGTACAACAGGGGGAGCTTTTCCTTCACCCACGGCTTCGCTGACATCGGCTCCCCGAGGATTTCCTCGATGACAGGGATTGCTTCAGGACAACGCCTTTCAAACGCACTTCGGTACATCTCAAGGCCAAGGCTCTTTCTCTCTGGATAGAAGTAGACGCAAACGAGCCCCGCGTTATCTGGCCTCAGGCGAGGGAGCAACGTGATAAGGTCACTCTTGCCACGGTAGGTCTGCAATCGAATCACGTTCTCTGCGTGTAGAGCCACTGCCCAATCTCTCAAAGCAACCAGCAGGACACGCAACTCACCGTCCGTCTTCGCGATTTCTTCGTCGAATTCAGCAGGGCCTTCAACGGTGCTCGCAGTTGTGCTTTGAACGAAGGATCGAGGCGAGTCTGCAGGTTGATACTCGGGATCTACTCTCTGGGGAACCAAGACTCGAGAGCTACCCACGTCGTATGAGGAAACAGTCACCAGATCGATAATGACCTTCTCCGCGATCACCGCGAGGTAGCCGACAAGTCGCACGAGCTCTTGGGGTGCCTCGTCGAGCACCAGCACGAGTCGGAAGCGGCCGTCGGCCAGGCTTGCCTTTAGTCCGCTGTCGAACACCGCTCTATCGAATGCGGCGCCTTGGATGTCTTCGGCGACAGCGTCCGCGAGCGAAACGTGACCGCTCTTCTGGAGATGCTGCTGGAGGATTTCCTTCTCGAACCGATCCGGATCCATTCCCCGGAGGAAGGCCGCATATGTCAGCACCTGCGCAACTACGGCTCGGCGTGCCTCCGAGTTGCGAGCAAGCTTCACCTCGATCACGACGACACGGCCCGACGGCTCAATCGCAATGAGATCCGCGTATCCGTTACCCAACAGAACTTCGCTGCCGAGAACCGTGAGTTGGGGAGACCCCGCGAGCGGGAGTAATTGTGGCTCGTCGCCAATGAGTCGGTGCAGGGCGGCCTCATCGGGGAATCCTGCTGGCGAGAGCAGACTCCAGCCGTCGCCGTCGTTCTTCCAGATTGCAGTCATAGGAAGCGATTCTACAAGAAGCGTCGCTCGATCCCTAACGCTCACGTCAACTGGCGCGTACGGATGGGTGCGGCATACTCAGCCCCGCAGCTATGCCGAAACGACCGATACCTCAAGCCACGCCTGAGACGGCGGAGTACTGGGACGGCGCGCGCCGCGGCGAGCTTCGCATCCAGCGCTGCCGCTCGTGTGGGAAGGCATACTTCTTCCCGCGGCCCTTCTGCCCGAACTGCTCGTCGAAGGACGTCGAGTGGTTCACGGCCTCGGGTAAAGGAAAGCTCTACTCTTACGTTATTAATCACCGCGCGGCGTATGGTTTCGACGACATTACGCCTTACGTGATCGCCGTCGTCCAGCTCGACGAAGGGCCGCGAATGATGACGAACATCGTCGGCATCGAAGCGACGCCCGAGAACCTCCCCATCGATCTGCCTGTAGAGGTGACGTGGGAGAAGCTCACCGACGAAATAACAATCCCATTGTTCAAGCCCCAGGGGGTCGCGTGAGTCTCAGGATGAGTGTGGCCATCGTTGGCGCGGCGGAGACGGACAGCGTCGCCATCCAGCCGGACAAGTCAGCGATCCAGCTTCACGCTGAAGCGGCGTTCAACGCGCTCGCAGATGCTGGCCTGACGAAGGACGACGTCGACGGCGTGCTCTGCGCCGGTCAGTCGCCGGTGCAGGTGGCGGAGTATCTCGGCATCACGCCGACGTATGTTGATGGGACGAGCGTTGGCGGCTGTTCGTACATGCTGCACGTGCGTCATGCTGCGGCGGCGATCAAGGCGGGGCTCTGCAGCGTGGCGCTGATCACGCACGGCGAGAGCGGGCGCTCGCGCGTCGGAATGTCGGGTTGGGGACGCGCGCCGCAGAACGTCGGGTCGCAGTTCGAAGAAGTGTTCGGTGTTGCCGGACCGCCGACGCGCTTTACGGTGCCCATCCTGCGCCACATGCACGAGTACGGCACGACTCACGAACAACTCGCGTCCGTGGCGGTCGCAACGCGCCGGTGGGCGGAGAAGAACCCGCGCGCGATGATGCGCGATCCAATCACGGTCGAGGATGTACTCAATTCGCGAATGATCGCATACCCGATCCACCTCTTCGAGTGCTGCCTTGTGACGGATGGTGGCGGTGCCCTGATCGTCGTGTCAGCGGAGCGCGCGAAGGACTTCCCGAAGAAGCCGGTGTATATCATGGGCACGGGCGAGTCGACCGAGCACTCGATGATCTCGATGATGCACGACTTCACGGAGTCGCGGGCATTCAAGGTGTCGGGCAAGCTGGCATTCGACGAGGCGAAGATCGCCCACAAGGACATCGACCACGCGATGTTCTACGACGCGTTTGCGCACACGCCAATGTTCGCACTGGAGGCGCTGGGCTTCGTCGGGAAGGGCGAGAGCGGGCCGTTCTTCGAAGAGATGCGGACGGCACCGGGAGGCGACTTCCCGCTGAACACCAACGGCGGTGGCCTGAGCTACACGCACACGGGCATGTACGGCATGTTCGCGATCCAGGAGTCGATGCGACAGCTCCGAGGGGAAGCAGCGGCACAGCTTCCGAACGTTCGGACGAGCATCGCGCACGGCGTCGGCGGCATGTTCCACGCAGCTGGCACACTCATCCTCACGAACGACGATGCGCCCTGACGAGGGGCCCCAGACGCTCACGGCAAAAAGTTGACGCAATGTTGACGTTTGGGCCGTCGATGCCCGCGTGAGGCTCGCAACAATCCAACCCGCCCTTGTACGCTGGACACTATCTATGCGAGTACGTCTGTTGGCGCTGTTGGCCCTCAGCCTGTGTCTGGCAGCCGCGTTGTCTGGTCTCCAACCGGCGGCGCGCGCCCAGGACGGAGCGGCCACGCTCACGATTAATCAGCTCGATGCTTCGCTGTACCCGGAGCTACGAGCCGTAGTCACTGTTGTCGATGGCAACGGCCTTCCGGTGGCTGGACTCGTGCCTTCGCAGTTCCAGGTGTACGACGAAGGGACGCAGCTCGAAATCCTGGAGGCTGTTGCTGCGCAAGACGAGGACATGCGGCTCGATGTCGTCGTCACGATTGATGTCTCAGGCAGCATGGTGGGGGAGCCGCTTGCGAGCGCGAAGGCGGCGGCGATTGAGTTTATCGAGAGCCTGGGTCCGAATGACCGCGCGGCGCTGGTCTCCTTTAGCGATGAAGTGACCCCGGTGGTGGGGCTGACGGAGGACAAAGGCGCCCTATCAGATGCGATCGCGAACCTTGAGGCGGTCGGTGGCACGGCGCTCTTTGAGGCTGTGCAGGTGAGTACGTTCCTTGCTGCCTCGGCGGCCGCCGACGGTTCGCGGGCGTCTGTTGTCCTGCTGTCAGACGGCGAAAATGACACACAGGCATCGGACGCGACGAGCGAGGTCTCGCAGGCGATCGCGAGTGGGTCGGGGATCCCGGTCTATCCAATCGCATTCGGCGATCTGTCGGATCCGGTCTACCTGCAACAAATTGCTGATATGACGCGAGGCGCGTACCGCGAGGCAACAACCGGAACGATCGGCGAAGTATACGGAGAGCTGTCGACATTACTGCGCAGCCAGTACGTCGTGACAGCCATGGCCACCATGCCAGCGGACGCGGGCGAAGGCTCAGCCCAGGTGATAGCGTTTGTAGGCACGACGCCGGCGTCGGCGGTGGGGCGATTCCAGCGCGGTGTCCTGGCGGCGTCACCTGACGAAAGCGAACCGGAGGCCGTGCCAGAAGTGCCAGGGGAGTCAGGCTCGGAGGATGGCGCGAGCGATGTAATCATGTACGGGCTGCTGGGCGTAGCGGCGCTGGCGGTAGCTGGAGGCGGGGCAGTTGGTTTCCGGCGACTGCGCGCGCACCGCCGAGAAGAGGCGCGCCAGAAGGCGGTCGTCGAGCCCAACGTCCGTCTGGCGACCGCGCAGGGCGTTCCTCGTGCCACGGGATCGTACAAGGCGGCGGAGCATGCGAAGGCGGCGGCCGTCGCAGAAGAGCATGGGTCGGGGCGGCTCGTAGAGCGCGGCGGCGAGGGGCGAGTGATACCGATCGGCGCGGGGCCGGTCGTTATCGGTTCGTCGCCGAGGGTATGCAACGTGCTTGTGTACAACGGCGGAAGTATCGCCCCGGAGCACGCGCGCATCTGGCTTCGGGGCCGTGGCTACGTGCTGCACCACGTCGGCGGCATGAGCCGGAAGACGTATGTGTCGGGTCATGAGGCCGACTGGGTGGGGCTGGAGGATGGCGACGAGATTGTGATCGGGAAGTGGCGGTTCCAGTTCCGGGACACGGAGGATGAGGAGTCGTCGAAAGACAAATTGTAGGTCGCAGGGACAGCCGTCCCGCTGTCGAACGACACCAGGCGAGGCACCCACTTTGGGCGTTGGTGCGCCACCCCCGCGTTACGAATCAGGACATCCTGCATGAACGTCTTCGTACTTGACGGGGTTTGTCAACGTAATGGCTTGACAGCCTCTTATGCTGGTGATACGTTCGGACTGCTTCCCCGCCGAAGCTGCTGGTTGAGCGTTGGTGGCGTGCTTCCGGCAAGGTGTGGGCCTAGCCCAATAACCACTTCAAATCGAGCAGATCCAACGGTGCGTGCGCGCGGCGTCCAGCCTTGCGTGGCATCGTGCGCGGACCGAAGTTCCGCTGGATTGTTGTCAATGCGCAACGCGCCGATATCCGTCGCGTTGTGTAGGGGGAGAACGAGAGCCTTGCACTCGTTCCCGGATTTTTAGAGCGCTCATGGAGCGCGTGAACAAGGACATACCCTCGCGGGTGGCGGGGTGTCGGATAGTCACACGGGCCGGTTGGTCAGTGCAGGAGGGTTTGCAGAAGTGAGCAACATCATGTTGTCGGCGATGGCCTGGGTGACCAACACGGTCGGCTATGCAATCGCAAAGATCAAGGAAGAGCGTGGTCAGGACCTACTCGAGTACGCCATTCTCATCGGCGCGATCGCGCTGGTGGCCGGTGGCGCACTGTACTTCTTCATCGGCGAGGACGTCTTCGAGGAGTTCGCCACCACGATTACGGGTTGCATCGAGTTCGACGATGATGCGTGCCAGATCAATTAGTCGATCCTGATCGGCCGCAAGGGCACCAATGACGAAGAAACGTACACGCGGCGAACTCGGCCAGGGTCTGGTCGAGTTCGCCGTCATCTTCCCCCTGTTCGTATTCTTCCTGTTCGCGATTCTCGATGTGGGCATCGCCATGAACAGGCGAGCGACGCTGCAGCACGCAGTTCGCGAAGGTGCTCGTTTTGCGGCGACGCGCCCAGAGGATCAGGCGTTTATCGTCTCTCGGACGGTCGACCAGTCACAGGATCTGGTAGAAGCTGCGGATGTGTGCATCTTCTACGACGATCTTGAAGGCGATGGTCCCGGCCCCGGCGACTCGGTGGACGTCGAGGCCGAGTATATCTACGAGCCATTCATCCTGGACATCGCGCTGGGCTGGTGGGGTGCCGACATGCCCGACATAGACATGACCGTTATTGGAAGCTCTCGAGTCGAAGCTGATTACGACGCGGGTTCGACCTGCTGATGACCAAGAGACGCGTTGCCCAGAGTGAACGCGGCCAGACACTGGTTCTGTTTGTCATCGTGATCTCGCTCGTCTTCATGATGGCGGCGATCGCGATAGATTACGGCTTCTGGCTAAGCGAGCGCCGCGGCCTCGCGCGGGCTTCCGACCTGGCGGCGCTGGCCGCGGTGCAGGACCTTCCCGAGGACGCGACAGCCCAGGAGTACACTCAGCGCGCGGGCGCCTGCGCGGCGTTGGTGTCGTGTGATTCGGCTCATGTGTGGGCGGAGCGCAACGGGTACGGCGAATCGAGCGGCGCGGTCGTGACGGTGCAGTATTTCTGCGCGAACGACATCGATAACCCTCCCGATGACATCTGCACCAACGAGAATAAAGACTTCGAGGCCTTCCCATTGAGCCTGTGCCCGAGCGCACCTGGCGAAGGCGGTTGCGACACAATTCGCGTCATCGTAGAGAAGCAGGCCGGGAATCTCTTCGGCTCGTTCTTTGGCGGTGTTGATTTCGATATCGGATCCTCGGCGTTTGCCAAGGTTGAGTTCGTCGTTTCGCCGCTCGATCTCGCTATCGCAATCGACTCAAGCCAAAGCATGTCCGTAGGATGCGGTGGTGGTCCGGTGTGCCCGATTGAGGAAGCACGCGTCGCATCGAGCCAATTTGTGACGACAGTTCTGGGCAACGACCCGGACACATCGCAATCCCAGATCGGCTATGCGCCGTATACATTCTGCTACGACGACGATGACGCCGACGAATGCATACCTTCGATTCCGCTGCCGCCGAACGGTGGCGACTGTGATAACCCCGGGCCGACGCTGGTCGTATGCCTCACCAATGACGCGGAGCTCCTGCTCGATAGCATCGACAACACAGAACCCTTCGGGTTCACAAATGTGTGTCTCGGTCTCTGGGCCGCTGGCGCGGTTCTCGACGGTCCGAATTCGCGCGCTGACGTCGATCGGTTCATCGTTATACTCACCGACGGCGACAATGTGTACGAGGATGGCCCAGGCATCCCGCCTGAGTGCATTCCGGAAGGCGCAGGAGCCTGCGGCGGAGCAGGTCCGAATAGCACGCGGCTGAACAGATGCACGACTGACGTTGCGGATGACCTCAAGGCGATGGGCTTCGAGATCTACGTGGTCGGCCTCAACGTGGAGGGCTCTGACCCGCAGCCGGACTGTCTGCCAGCCGATCCGGGGAATGTCGGTGATTCTGATGCCCGGGAAATGCTGAAGGACATCGCGTCTTCAGGGCCCGGAACAAACGATCACTATTTCGAGACTGACAATGCGGAAGACTTGACGTGCATCTTTCAGGGCATCGCGTTCGAGATCGCCGCACGCGGCCTGACGGCTGCCGGTGACTAGCATCCACTTAGGCGACATAATTGGTCGAATACAACGCGCGGTTGATATGAGACGGCGGGCGGGTCGTTGACAGATAGAGGCAGAGAGTAAGGACTGGGAACAATGGCTCGCACCATCAGTGCAGGTATGCCGGAGCGGCAGAACAGACTCATCTTCATCGGCGCAATCTTGCTGGCGGCGCTGGCAGCCGTGTTGATCTTCGTCGCCCTCAGCGGCGTGCTGGACGACGACGGTGACAGTGGGGCAGCCTCGTTTGCCGGCAGCGTGAACGTCGTCGTGGCGGCACGCGAGATTCCGGCTGGGACAACCATCTCCAGCGATGACCTGACGGTTGCGACGCTGCCCGAGAACGGCATTGTCGACGGGGCGCTGTTCGAGAGTGAAGGCCTTGAGGGCCTGGTCGTGCGCCAAAACATGGCGAAGGGCGAACAGCTGACGTCGGCGAAGGTCGGCCAAGGCGTGGCAGACGACGACAAGACGCTGAGCGCCGTCGTGCCGCCTGGCCTTCGTGCGATTGCGGTTGAGGTTGATGAGACGACGGTTGTCGGCGGCTTCGTGGTCGCGGGCGACCGGGTTGATGTGATCGCCATTCTCGAGCGCGAAGACGAATCGTTCGCGCAAACTCTGCTGCAGGACGTCGAAGTGCTGGCTGTTGCCCAGGACGCGCAGGAGGCAGTGGCCCGCCTGGATGCGGACGGCAATCCCATCGACACCGGCGATGCCGAGGGTTCGATTTCGACACGACCAGAGGATGCGGGCGTGAATGAGGAAGCAGACACGGTAACCCTTGCAGTGGCTCCAGAGGACGCTGCCCTTGTCGCGCTGGCACAGGAAGAGGGTACGGTTTGGCTTGTCCTTCGCGGGCAAGGCGATAGCGAGATACTTCCAATCGGGCCGATCGAGCTGCCATAGCCGGCCCGTCGTATCGAAGGTCGTAGCAACAACGCAGAGCAGCAATCCGCGGGGGACGCGTGGCAAAGACACCATCAGCACTCATCGTCGATACGGACATCCAGTCGCGCTTCGAGGCGAAGCAGGTGGTGAAGGCTTCCGGGCTGACCATCAGTGGCGAATGCAGCTTCGGCATGGAGGCTGTGACCACGGCTGAGGAGCTTCGGCCCGACGTCGTGTTTCTCGGTGTTACAGAGCCTGTCGAGCGCGCGTTGCAGACCGTCGAGGCGTTGCAGAGCCTGATGCCTGACATGCCCATCATTGTGTACAGCGCGACGAAGGAGCTGGACATCATCCGCAAGGCGATGATGGCTGGAGCGCGCGACTTCCTCGCCAAGCCGATCAAGCCCGAGACGCTGCGCCAGTCTGTGCTCGCGGCGCTTGAGTCCGAAGAGAAGCGCAAGCTGCGGCAGTTGGGGCAGATTCCCGGTGCGGCGACTGCTGGCACGATCATCACCGTGTTTGGTGCGAAGGGTGGCATTGGCAAGTCGACGATCAGCACGAATGTCGCCGTGTCGCTGGCCGGGCAGGAGCGCGCGTCCGTCGTCATTGTCGATCTCGATAACGGCTTTGGTGACATCGCCGGCATGCTGGACGTGCGGCCGGAGAGGACGCTGTTCGACATGGTGCGCGACCTCGATATGATCGAGCGCGACGACATCGAGCGGTACGTCGTAAAACACGAACTCACGGACCTCGACGTCCTCGCGGGCCCGACCGTCCTTGAGTGGCGGAAGATCTCGCCCGACCAGGTGCGGCGCGTGATCGAGTTCCTCGCGCGTAACTACGACACCGTCATCCTCGACACGTCGGGCATGCTCAACGAGCTCGCGGAGATGGCTGTTGAAGTGGCGACGATCGTGTTGTGGATCACGACGACCGAATACGCGAGCGTCAAGGATTCCCTCGAAGCGATGCAGGCGCTGAAGATGCTGTCGTACTCGCAGGAGCGCGTCCGCATCGTCATGAACGCGATCTCGCCGGACGACGGCGTGCGGCCGAGTGTCGTTCAGGACGCGCTGCAGCGCGATGTCTTTTGGAACATCCCATACGACCGGAAGGTCCGCCAGGGCACGCACCTTGGACAGCCGATCGTCGTGACGGCGCCGCATTCGATCGCGGCGAAGAGCCTCGCGGATCTGGCGACGGTGATTGCCGGTGGCCGCGTCGATAAGGGCGGGAAGCTACAACTGCCGGGCTTCAAGTGGCGCGGTGGAGCGGCGGTCGCCGAAGGCTAATCGTAGGGGCGCGGCTTGCCGCGCCCGCGTAATGCACACCAACTTGTGGTGTGCGAGGAACAGAAATCCATGGCAATCGACGCACGA
Organism: Dehalococcoidia bacterium; assembly: GCA_021731085.1. Classification (GTDB taxonomy): domain Bacteria; phylum Chloroflexota; class Dehalococcoidia; order DSTF01; family JACRBR01; genus JACRBR01. The sequence continues at coordinate 81,615 of JAKFYB010000005.1, read as the reverse complement.
GCACGAGAGATCTGGCGCAACGAGCGCTTCGCCACCGATGAAGCGGACAACGATGGCGACTGGTTTGACGCTGTTCACCAGGTCCACCAGCGCATGCTGCTGGAGATGGACCTAGGAGCGATCGAGAGGCTCGACGCACAGCAAGCGCGTGAGGCCGTGACTGTTGCCGCCCGGCAGCTTGTAACCCAGGAGTTTCCCTCGCTGTTGGGTGATGACCGCGAGCGCGTGATTAAGCGCGTCATCGACGAGGCGATCGGCTACGGGCCAATTCAGAAGCTGATCGACGACGACAACATCTCTGAAGTGATGGTCAACGGGACAGACGAGATCTACTACGAGCGCGACGGCATGATCATCCGGTCATCCCTGCGGTTCCGCGACAACCAGCACATCATGCGGATTATCGAGCGCATCATCGCACCGCTGGGCAGGCGTGTCGATGAGTCGTCACCCTTTGTCGATGCTCGTTTGCCTGATGGCTCGCGTGTCAACATCATCATTCCACCGTTGGTCCCGAAAGCTCCCACGCTGACCATCCGGAAGTTCCGACGAGAGAAGTACAAGGTCGATGACCTGACTAAAAACGGAACAATGACGCCCGAGGTCGGTGAGTTTCTGCGCGCCTGCGTTGGCCAGCGACTGAACATCCTGATCTCGGGTGGTACCGGTACCGGTAAGACCACGCTGCTGAACGCGCTTTCGGCGTACGTGCCGGACAATGAGCGCATCATCACGATCGAGGACCCGATCGAAATGAAGCTCCAGCAGTCGCACGTAATCTCGATGGAAGCGCGGCCGCCGAACATTGAGGGCAAGAACGAAGTAACCCAGCGCGACCTCGTGCGAAACGCGCTCCGTATGCGCCCCGACCGTATCGTCATCGGTGAGGTCCGCGGAATCGAGGCGTTCGACATGCTGCAGGCGATGAACACGGGCCATGAGGGCTCGCTGACGACGATTCACGCGAACTCACCGCGGGATGGCCTGTTCCGCATCGAGAACATGGTGATGATGGCGGGCTTCGACCTGCCAGTGCGGGCGATCCGTGAACAGATTGCAGCTGCGCTTCACGTGGTTGTGCAGCTCGCGCGCTTCGCCGATGGTCGCCGTCGCGTCACGCACGTCACAGAGATCACAGGCCGCGAAGGCGAGACAATCGCGATGCAAGACATCTTTACATTCAACCAGCGCGGTATCGACGAGAAGGGCAGTGTCATTGGTGCCCTTGAGGCCACCCAGATTGTTCCGTCGTTCACGGACAAGTTCTCGTTGAGCGGTGTGAACCTGAAGGACATGGGACTGGGCTTTGCGGAGGGGCGCCGGTGATTCTTCCCCTGATCGCTGCGCTTGCTGCCGCCGGGGCCATCGTCCTGTTCGGCCTGCGGCTGTCGCGGGGCCGGACGATCCAGCCGGGCGAGCGCCGGCTGCAACGGCTGACAGAGCCGCCTGAGGGCGAGCAGAAGACGTTGTCCTGGGACGAAGTGCGCCGCCGGGGGCCATCTTCGCTGCCACTGTTCCGCGATTGGCTGCTTGAGAGCTCGTGGGCGCGAAAGATGACGCTGGAGCTGGAGGCGGCTGGCCTGTCGCTGCGCACGGGCGAATACGTCCTCATCCGGATCGCATGCGCAATCGCGGCGTTCGCTTTCGTGGCGTTCATCGGGCGCAATGCGTTTGCGGTGGTACTCGGCATTGCTGCGGGTGGGTTCGCATTTCTGATTCCACGCTACTTCGTAAAGGCTGCCCGGGCGAGGCGCATAGACAAGATCAACAAGCAGCTGCCAGAAGCAACGCAGATGATCTCGAACTCGCTACGTGCAGGATTCGCGTTTCAACACGGCGTAGCGATGGTGTCCGAGCAGATGGAGCCGCCCATATCAGAAGAGTTCGTGCGCATGACGGTCGACATGAACGTTGGTGCATCCGTCGAGGACGCGTTGATGGGATTGCTCGCTCGCAGTGATACGGAGGAGATGAACCTCTTGGTGACGGCAGTGCTCGTCCAGCGCACAAGCGGCGGCAATCTCTCGGAGATTCTGGACAACGTCGGTGAACACCTGCGCGAGAAGGAGCGACTGGTCGGTGAAGTCAAGACGATGACGTCCCAGCAGCGGTTCTCCGGCATGGTGTTGAGTCTGTGGCCGATTGCTCTGCTTGGCTTCTTCTGCCTGATCAACTGGGATCAGACAGGCCTGCTGTTTACGACGACAGTCGGACTGATCATGCTCGCCGTTGGCGCGACATTGCAGCTCCTTGGATTCCTCACGATTCGCCGAATTCTGGATATCGAGGTCTAGCGATGGTTCCCGTACTTGCCGCGATGCTCGTGTTCGGATCCGTTGCCTTGTTCGGGTTGTGGTACGCGCGTAGTAAGAACGTCATGGAGGACCGCGTGCGCGCGCTGAGCGCACACCGGCGCGTGATGGTGGAACAGGAAGATCCGTTTACGCAACGCGTCATGTTCCCAGCAGTACACGGCTTCGCGACGCGCATCATCAACTTGCTACCGACGTCGGTCATCGCGCGATCGCGCCATTGGCTGATGGTGTCCGACAGCAGCATGAGCCTCTCGACCTTCCTATCGATCCTTCTCGTTTGTACGACCGCGTTTCCGGCCATTTACTTCGTGATTCTGATGAGCAGCACGGGTGGTTCTCCCGGGAACCTGATCTGGTTGACGCTGGTGTTCGCCCTAGTGGGGTTCATCGCGCCCCTGATGGTCTTACGGCGCAGGGCGAAGAACCGTCAGATGGCGTTTTGGAAGGCGCTGCCAGACAGCCTGGACTTGCTCACTACGTGTGTCGAAGCCGGCCTCAGCCTCGACTTCGCGTTTCAGCGTGTCGCCGAGCGTCAGAAGGGCCCTGTCGGCGCGGAAGTCAGCCGCATGCTGCGGGAGAAGGCGCTGGGCCAGACGCGCAAGGAAGCAATGACGGCTATGGCCGAGCGAATCGACTTGCCGGATGTGAACGTCTTCGTGAACTCCGTCATCCAGGCGGAGACGCTGGGCACGAGCATCGCGATGGTGTTGCGCACTCAGGCGCGCCAGCTCCGGATTCGGCGGCGGCAGCGGGCGGAGCAGATGGCGCGTCAGGCGGCGCCGAAGATGGTGTTCCCGCTGGTGTTCTTCGTCATGCCGTCACTCTTTATCGTCGTTCTCGGACCGATTCTCATCAACGCGTTCGATGCGATCGGCGATTTCGGATAGTACATTCAGGCAAGGAGAGCCGCATGGCCGGGGCGCAAGGACTGCAGCCCGTCAATTATTTCCAGACCCTTCAGCTTGATCCTTCGGCGCCGCAGGCGTTGGTGGTTGAGGTGTACGGAGCGCTTGTGCGGCGGACACGCCGAACGGGCGCGGTGACACGGCCACTCGATGCCCTGGACAGAGCATACGCTGGGGCGCTCGCCGTCTGTCGCGATGGTACGGAGACGACTCGCGAGGCTGCGTGCCACTACTCCACTTTGCATGTGGATCGCTACGCTGACGAGGACGTGGTACGGCTCGCCTTCACCGTACTTGAGCGAACTCAGCCGCTGTCGCCGAGTAGCCTTGAACGGCACCGACGCGATGAGGCATTGCGGATCTTGACGAACCCGCAGCTTCGGGCTCGTTATGACCAGACGTTGGGACCGGTTACACTGGGAAATCGGCTGAATCCTGTGTCGGACGACATCAGGTCGCGGCCGATGGCCCCCCGCAAGGAACACCCAGTGGCGAACGAGAACAAGCGTGGCTTTCTTGGCCTTGGCCGGAGCCAAACGCCGGAGTTTGACGCCCGCGACCGCCGCCTACTCACGCTTCGGTCTCAGCTTCCACTCGGGCCAGCCGACGTGGCTGCTGAGGACGAGGAGGTTGCGCCGGCCGTGGCCCTGGTGACCTTGGCTGAGGTCATCTTCACGGCCGGCCCACGTGCCGGGACGCGTGTTGAGCTTGACGGCAATGTCCTGCCTCTTGGTGAAGGGAAGGCCACGGCGACTCTGTGGCGTCATGGAGATCGCTTCCTGCTGCGTCACTCCGGGAAGCAGATTCGGGTCGGGGGCGCTGTCCCCGCGTTGTCCATCGTCGTGCTGGAAGACGACGACGAAATCCAGGTCGGCAACGACCGGCTTCGCTTTCTCCTGGCGCCTGCGACCACTTCCTAGTCGCACCTTCTTCCTGCGATAGGCAAAGTCCTAATGTGACTTGGGCGCCACCGCCGCCGACTATCCTCTGTGCGGATTTCACCGGCGAGGATTTCCTCACGTGCTCATGCGGTATTGCAATTCTACGTCCGATGGGCGTAGCATGGGGATATGGCGGATTTCGTGCGCATGATCCGGCAGAACTGGGACTCAGTACTAGCGATTACGCTCGCGTCGGCAGCGATCGCCCTGAACCTCGGTCCCGCTTGGGTCTTTCTGGGCATTTTCTTCGGCGGGTGCGCGTACATCATCAACATCGCCCTGAGAGACTGAGAGTCCGTTCCATGGCGCAGCCGACGCAGCTACGTCGCTTCACCGTCCGCAACGCTACGCGCGATACAACGCTCGCTGAAGGTGCGCGGCTCGCCTCTTCGTACTGGTCGCGGTTCTGGGGACTCATGTTCAAGCGCCGTGTTCCTGAGGGTGGCGGCATCCTGCTGACAAAGAGCTCCTCACTGCATGGCTTCTTCATGTTCTTCCGCTGGGACGCCATCTATCTGGACGACGATGGCCGAGTGGTCAAGGTGGTGGATTCGATGAAGCCGTGGACGGTGTCGTTTGGAGGGAAGGGCGCGAAACACGCGCTGGAGGTCGCAGCTGGCGTGGGGGAGCGTACGGGGACGCAGACGGGTGATCAACTTGTCTTCGAGGAGCCAGTCGAGAGTGCGGTGGCGCCGGTCGCCGCATGACGTTTGTTGTCTCGCGTAGGCGCGATATCATGCGGAGCGGGCGCCTGAGGGCGCCGTTTTCATGCCTGCGTCCAGATGGACGAAAAACGAGCTAGGACATCGACCGTTGCAATGCGCGCGCCACCCCGACGTCGAGACCGAGCTTGCTTGCGGCCGTTGCGAGACGCCCATCTGCCCGAAATGCCTTGTGTACACGCCTGTTGGCACGCGATGCCCGGATTGCGCGCGCGCCAATCGCCTTCCGACCTACAACATTCCGACGCAGACCTTTATCCGGGCGGGCGCGGCTGCGCTGACGGCTGGCCTTGCGATCGGGTTCGCGTGGGCGTTCTTCAACGTTGTGACGGGATTCTTCTGGGGAGTGCCTGTTGGCATTGGCGTGGGCTACGCGGTGGGTGAGTTGGTGTCAGTCGCATCTAACCGCAAGGCTGGACCGCCACTTCAGGCTATCGCCGTTGCGGGCGTGGTGATCGCATTCCTGGTGCGGCTGGGCTTCTTGTTCGCGTTCGATGACTGGGTGTTCGAGACGTTGCGTCTCGATTACGCCGGCTTCATTGCAGGCGGCGTCGGCGTGTTCGTGGCGGCGGGGCGGCTTCGCTAGCGGAGCGTGAGCGTCAGAATCACGAGCGCCACGACGACGAGCGCCGTCAGAATCGCGATGCGTCGAAGCTCGTGCATGGCGTAGTCGGAATCGCGCTTCGCCACGGCATCGAGGTCGACCTCCCTCCGCTTGCGCACTCCCTGCTGTTCCAACGCGCGTGCGGTGGCTGACTTCGGAGCAGCGGCAACGGCTGGTGTCAGCGCTGGTGGCGCGGCGGGAGTCGCCTCGGGCGCTGCGAAAGCCGCGGTTGCTGCAGATGTAGTCACAGGCACCGTTTCGTCAGCCGTGGGCGCGGCCGTCGCCGCAGATTCAGCCTCTGAAGGCGCAGATGCGTTCTCAGGCTCGGTCGTGGGCTTCAGGTAGCTGCGGTCGGTGCGCTTCTTGACGACGAGCCTGCCGTCTTTGACGACCGGGCGGTTTTGGCTTGGCAAGTGGATTCATCCTTTGGGCCGCCTGGCGACCTCACGAACGTTGGCACCGCAGTATAGCCGCGCACGAATAGGCCGACAACGGGCCAACAGTAAGCTGCTGAAGGGCCGACAACGAGCCCGTCATACGGATAACGACGGGCGCGGTTCCGGCATTGCGGTGGGCGTCGGGCAGTCAGGGCAAGCTGCCAAGCGCGGCTGCCGTGCTTCCTTGTAAGCGGCTGAATTGCGAGGATGGGGCGTTCCGGATCCAGCACATCAGGAGACCACTATGTCCATCGATGTCGCGAAGCTGCCGTCGTTCAGCGAGCTACCCGTGCGCGCCGGAGCGCCCGCTGGCTCTGCCTGGGGCGTCTTTGGCGATGAGGACGAGCTAGGCACCTGGAACCTGGTGACGCCCGAAAAGACGGCTGCGGCTGCGGCGCTCGTCAAGAAGGGATCCGTGTTCAGCCTGAATCTGCCGCTCGACGCGATGCCTTCGCGGCCTCTGTTCTGGTTTCGAGGTAACCCGCGCCACACCATCTTCGACTGCAGCGGCGGGGCGCGCGCGTCCTACGATGAGTACCTGGATGGATTCTGCCCGCAGTCGTCTTCGCAATGGGATGGCCACCGGCACGTCGCTCATCCGGCCTTCGGCTTCTACAACGGATTCAAGCACGAGGATGTGATCCGGGAAGGCAGCACGAAGCTCGGGATTCAGAACCTTGCCAATCGAGGCATTGCTACGCGCGGCGTGCTGCTCGATGTCGGGCGCTTCCTCGAAAAGGATGGCCGGTCGCTGGATCTGGTCGGTGGCGCGACGATCGACGTGGCGACTCTGGAGGCCTGCCGAAAGGCACAGGGCGTCGAGATCGAACCCGGCGATCTGCTCCTGTTCCGAACCGGCTGGCTGGCGTGGCTTCTCGCTCAACCTGAAGCCAAGAAAGTGGAAATGGCGGAGCATCTGCTGGCGCCGGGCCTGCTCGCGGGTACGGAGATGGCGGCGTACCTGTGGGACAACCACATCGCCGCGATCGCAACCGACACCATCGCTGTGGAGTCGTGGCCGCCGGAGTTCGCCAACCCTGAGCGTGGGTTCTTCCACTTCCAGCTCATCGTGTACTTCGGAATGAACCTGGGCGAGCTCTGGCGTCTCGACGCGCTGGCGGAGGATTGCGCCGCCGATGGAGTGTACGAATTCATGGTGACGTCGGCGCCGCTGAACATCACGGGCGGCGTTGGATCGCCGCCGAACGCCCTCGCGCTGAAGTAGGCAACCGTAGAGACGCGTCGCTGACGCGCCGTCTGTGACGATGTTGTAGAAGGATGTACTGATGGCGAAGATCAAGGTCAAGACGCCGCTCGTCGAACTGGATGGCGACGAGATGACGCGTGTCATCTGGGCCATGATCAAACAGAAGCTGATCCTGCCGTACGTCGACATCAATCTGAAGTACTACGACCTCGGCATCGAGCATCGTGACAAGACGAGTGACAAGGTGACGACGGACGCCGCTGACGCGATCAAGCAATACGGCGTCGGCGTGAAGTGTGCGACGATCACCCCGGACGAAGCGCGTGTTGAAGAGTTTGGCCTCAAGCAGATGTGGAAGTCCCCAAACGGGACGATCCGCAACATCCTCGATGGCACTGTCTTCCGCGAACCGATCATCTGCAAGAACGTGCCGCGGCTGGTGCCGACGTGGAACGAGCCGATGGTGATCGGCCGTCACGCGTTCGGTGACCAGTACAAGGCAACGGACTTCGTCGTGCCAGGCGCGGGTGAATTGACCATCGTATTCAAACCGAAGGATGGCAGCGCGCCGATCGAGCGGAAGGTGTTCGACTTTCCGGCGGGCGGCGTCGCGCTCGCGATGTACAACCTGGACGAATCGATCCGCAACTTTGCGCGCGCTTGTCTGAACTACGGCTTGCATCGCAACTATCCCGTGTACCTCTCGACAAAGAACACGATTCTGAAGGCGTATGATGGCCGATTCAAGGATCTGTTCCAGGAGGTGTATGAGGCTGAGTACGAGTCCCAGTTCAAGGTGAAGGAAATCTGGTACGAGCACCGGCTGATCGACGACATGGTTGCTTTCGCGATGAAGGCGACAGGTGGCTTCTTGTGGGCGGCGAAGAACTACGACGGCGATGTGCAGTCGGACAGCGTTGCGCAGGGCTTCGGCTCGTTGGGGCTGATGACGTCGGTGCTTCTGACGCCCGACGGTAACACCATCGAGGCGGAGGCCGCGCACGGAACGGTGACCAGGCACTTCCGGCAGCACCAGAAGGGCGAGGCGACATCCACGAACCCAATCGCATCGATTTTCGCGTGGACGCAAGGCCTCGCGTACAGAGGTGTGTTCGACCACACGCCCGATGTCGAGGCGTTCGCGCGGACGCTGGAGAAGGTCTGCGTCGATACGGTGGAGTCCGGTTTCATGACGAAGGATCTCGCGCTGCTTGTCGGGCCGGATCAGACGTGGCTGACGACGGAGCAGTTCATGGACAAGCTGGATGAGAATCTCAAGAAAGCGCTGGCGGCATAGGACATGGCTGGTCTCATCGGGCGCAGTAAATGTTCAGCGCTCCTCATCACCTGTTCGGACTTTCGATTTCAATCGACAGCCCGCAAGTACGTCGAGACCCACGGTCTTGTGGACGACTACGACGTGATCGCGCGGCCCGGCGGCATCCGTTCTCTCGTGCTCCCCAGGAGCGCGGCGATGCGGGAGTCGATGGAGTTGGAGATACGCCTCCTGTGGTCACTGCACGGCTTTAACGACATTCTGTTCATGAACCACGTGAGTTGCAGGGCCTACGATGACATCGCGACGGAAGTGAACGAGATCGACGTCCATACCCAGCACCTGCGGAGTGCCGAGAAACTGGTCGAAGGCTGGTTCGCGACGATCGACGTCCAGCCGCATCTCATGATGGCCCTTGATGGCGAGATCGTCGTTGCAGACGTCGGCGCTTCGAAACCCTGATTCCGGAGTCACGCCCGATGCGCGCCGACGCGCGTGGCTAAGCAACAGGAATGGCCCTCCAATTTGGAGGACCATTCAATGCATCCGTACTTGAGCTGCGACCTCACCCCGTAAGCGGGTCGCCGGCGCGGTGGCACGCGACGTAGTGCTCGTTGCCCATGTTGCGCCACTCCGGCAGCACCTGACGGCACTCCTCGATCGCGATGGGGCAGCGCGTGTGGAAGACACAACCGGGAGGCGGCATCAGCGGGCTCGGGACATCACCGGTGAGGATGATGCGCTCGCGGCTGATTTCGACCGCGGGATCCGGTACGGGGACTGCTGAAAGCAGCGCCTTCGTGTACGGGTGGAGCGGGTTGTCGTAGAGCTCGTTGCGGTCGGCCATCTCCATCATCTTGCCGAGGTACATGACGCCGACACGGTCGCTGATGTGCCGGACGACGGAGAGGTCGTGGGCGATGAACAGGTAGGTCAGCCCAAATTGCGACTGCAGGTCTTCCATGAGGTTAATGATCTGTGCCTGGATCGACACATCGAGCGCCGAGACGGGCTCGTCAGCAACGATGAAGTCCGGCTCGACCGCGAGGGCACGGGCGATTCCGATGCGCTGGCGCTGACCGCCTGAGAATTCGTGCGGGTAGCGGTTCGCGTAGTAGGGGTTGAGTCCGACGACTCGCATCAGGTCCTGGATGCGCTCCTTGCGGGCCTTGCCGCCCTTCGCGAGGCCGTGGATCTGAAGCGGCTCGCCGATGATCGAACCGACGGACATGCGCGGGTTCAGGGATGCATACGGATCCTGGAAGATCATCTGCATCTTCCGGCGCATCTTGCGCATATCGCCCGCTCCGAGCTTCGTCAGCTCGGTGCCGCCGAAGTTCACGGAACCGGCCGTTGGCTTGTAGAGCTGGAGAATCGCGCGACCCGTCGTCGACTTGCCGCACCCGGATTCGCCGACCAGTCCGAGTGTCTCGCCCTTCTTCACGAAGAACGAGATGTCGTCGACGGCCTTTACGTCGGCGATCTTGCGCTGGAACAGCAGCCCCGCGCTGATCGGGAAGTACATCTTCAGGTTCTGGACATTGATGAGAATGTCCGACGCCGTCATGGGATTGTCTACCGGCAGCGTTTGAGTTGTCATGGTCGCCCCGTTCCTTAAGCCGCGCCGCCGGCGCTTCCACTTGCACTACCGTTGAGTACGCCAGGGATAGGTGTTGAGACTGTTGGTTGCACCCAGCACGCTGACATGTGCTTGTCGTCGACTGGAAGCAGTGGCGGGTCATCCGTAATGCACTTGTCGATCTTGTACGCGCAGCGCGGCGCGAACGAGCAGCCCTTCGGGCGGTGCACGAGGTCCGGAGGAACGCCGTCGATCGGGATGAGGCGGTCCTTCTTACCCTGGTCGAGCCGTGGCACCGACTTCAGAAGGCCGATTGTGTATGGATGGCGCGGGTTGGCATAGAGGTCGGCGGCTTTCGCCGTCTCGACGATGCGGCCTGCATACATGACGTTTACGCGGTCGGCATATCGGGCGACGACGCCGAGGTTGTGCGTGATGATGATGACGGCAGTACCGAGCTCGCGGCTGAGGCGTGCCATGATCTCGAGCACCTGCGCCTGGATGGTTACGTCGAGAGCTGTCGTGGGTTCGTCGGCCAGCAGCAGCTTCGGGTTGCAGGACAGTGCCATTGCGATCATCACGCGCTGGCGCATACCGCCGGAAAACTGGTGCGGGTAGTCGTTGAGCCGGGCGCCGCCAGACGGAATACCGACCATGTCGAGCAATTCGGCGGCGCGCTTCTTCGCACCGTTCTGATCCATCTTGAGGTGAAGTTCAAGCGCCTCCGTCAGCTGGCGTCCGATCGTGAGCACCGGGTTCAACGATGTCATCGGTTCCTGGAAGACCATCGCGATGCGGTTGCCGCGGATGTGGCGGATCTCCTCTTCGGACATCTTGAGGATGTCTTCGCCTTCGAAGAACACCTCGCCCTTTACGATCTTGCCGGGCGGGTTGGGGATGAGCCGTAGGATGGACAGCGCGCTGACACTCTTGCCCGAGCCTGATTCACCGACGAGGCCGAGCGTCTCGCCCTCTTCAACGTCGTACGTCACGCCATCGACGGCGTGTACAACGCCTTCTTCGGTATAGAACTGCGTCGTCAAATCTTTGACTTGAAGCAGTGTGCCCATCAGACCTCCCTTGTGCCCGTTCGACGGAACGCGTCCGCCGTGACGCTGCGCTTACGCGCTGTGAGGGCGTCACGCCTCCGTTGTTGCTGTGGTGGGGAAGAGGAGACTCGAACTCCTACGCCTTGCGGCACGTGATCCTAAATCACGCTCGTCTGCCAATTCCGACACTTCCCCGTCGTGCGGTGTGACGCCTGCCGTGCCCTCACACCTGAAGTGGAATACCGGAACCCGGCCTCACCACGCAGTGGTACAAGTTATACACGGATTCCCATTTAGGCGGCTAGGAGTGGCCGCGGCGCCAGCCATCTCAATTGTCACCTCGTTGCTTTCAGATGTAAAGCCGGCGGCCGCTCTCGGCCCGTTGTCCTTCTGTCTCGGGCCGATGTCGGGCACGATGGCGTCGTTGGACGCATCCACTGTCGCAATCATTGTTGCCGCCGTCGCCATCGGCGTGCTGGCTCAGACCGTCGCCGGCTTCGGGTTCGCGCTCATCGCCGTGCCTGTCTTCGTTGCGGTCCTTGACGTCCGCGACGCCATCGTGCTCGCGACGCTGCTGGGATGCGTGAACAGTTCAGTGCTCGCCCTGTCCAACCGCCGGCACGTCCCGTGGCAGACGGTCGCCCCGATGATCGCCGCTGCGGTTCTGGCGATGCCCGTTGGCCTCATAGTGTTGCTCATCGCGCCCTCCGGCGTCATTCGGTTGCTCGTCGGCGTCTCGACGGCTGTGATGGCCCTAGCCCTCCTGCGTGGCCTGCGTTTCGGCGACCGTAGCGTGCACAGTGAGCTTGCCGTCGGCGCCCTTTCCGGCGTACTGAACACGAGCACCGGGATCAACGGTCCTCCGGTTGTGCTCTACCTCCAGGGGCGCGAGCTGCCGCCTGATGACTTTCGGGCTGCGCTGGCCGTGTTCTTCCTCAGCTCGAACGTCGCGACGATGTTCATTCTCGCGGTCAGCGGGCTCATAACTGTGGACGCCGTCGTGTTGTGGGCTGCCTCGCTTCCTGCTGTCGCGACAGGTTTCGTGGTCGGCGGCCAGATTGCGCAGCGCGTCGCGCCAGCAGCGTTTCGGGGCATCGTGTTCTGCCTGTTGTTCGCGTCGGCGTTTGTCGCGATCGCGTCCGCAATCAGCGCGATTGTGTAGGACTCTCACTAGCTTCGTCGAGCCGATCCCGTAGTATTCTCACTCGGTCGATACTTCCCGACACAGAGCCGAAAGCGTTGGAGTCCATGCGCCCAAACGTCAAGCAGTTCGTACAGCTTCTCGCCGAGACGGCCGTCTTTCCGGCGCCCGTCGTTGACATCGGCTCGCTGCGGACGGAAGGGCAGGAGGACTACGCCGATCTGCGCCCGTATTTCACCGCGGGAGCGTACGCGGGCTTCGACATGCGACACGGGGCGGGTGTTGATTGCGTCGGCACGATCCACCGCCTGCCGCTCGCGACCGCGTCCGTCGGCACAGTGATCCTCCTCGACACGCTGGAGCACGTCCTCGAACCGCTGGCGGCGATGGAGGAAGTGACGCGCGTGCTGCGACCGGGCGGCGTTGTCGTCATGTCGTCGCACATGAACTTCCCGATCCATGCGCACCCCTCGGACTACTGGCGCTTCACGCCGATGATGTTCGACCACCTGATGCGCGCGCTAGCCTCCCGCTACGTGCTCGTGCAGGGCAACGTAGAAAATCCGCACACCGTGTTCGGCATCGGCCGCAAAACGTCGGTGGAAACGCCGACGGATGACTTCCATCAAGCCGTGCGCAACGCTCGAGATGCTTGGAATGATGAGAGCTTCGGCGGCTGTCTCTTTCCCGCCGACCCGCTCGTCATGGATGTCGAGCAGCGGGTTGCCGACGGCCAGTTGCCGATGCTCAGCGCAGGCCGCACGATCTCGCAGACCTTCGTCGCCGCGCGTGACGGTCTCGCGCGTATAGACATCTTGATGGCCCGTCCCGCCGGACCGAGCATGCGGCACCTGCTCTTCACGGTCCGTGACGACCACGGCGACGACATCGCCGCGATGCGCCTGCTCGCGCTGCAGGTCGTCGACGGCGAGTGGCTGACGGTAGACCTCGCTCCGCAGCCGTCGTCCGCCGGACGGACATACGAACTCGTCGTGACATGCCCGGACGGCGACGCCGATCTCGTCGTGTCCATGAAGTCGAGCAAGCAGGCGATCGACATCGGTGGCCCACTTCAAGTCGATGGCGAAGATGTCGGGGGGACGCTGTGCTTCAAGACATTCTTTCGCCCGGCGACCGGAACAGCGCTCGATCCGTGGTCCCAGTCCGGCGAAGCCCACGGAGTCGCGCGTGACACCGATCCCCAAGAAGAGATTTGGCACCGGGCGCGCATGCAGGCGGCCATCGACTCCGCAGCCGCGGACAACGCAGCAGCCGAACTCCGCGCCCTGAAGAGCGCCGAATCCGCCGCGCGAGTCGAACCGGCTAGCGTGTGGGCGCGCATCCGCGGGAAAGGCAGCCCGCGGAAATAGAAAACGCACACGGCAAGCGTGTGCGTTCGAAGTGCCTGCGTGGTGAGCCGCCCGGGAGTCGAACCCAGAACCGGCTGATTAAGAGTTGGACGGCGGTTGTCCAACCTAGAGTGATCGGCGCTGTGTTCAGATTCTACGTCTGATTGTTCTCCCAAGCTAGTGCAGTTATCCGGTTCGGGCTCTATCGCTTCGAGTGCTGCGATCAATGCGTTCGCCAGCTTCTGGATCTCGCCGAGACGCGCCTTGAGCGTTGCGCCATCGCGCGCCCACGTTGCGACGTAGGTGAACGTTTCGCGCGACGTGTCGAGTCCGAAGTGCAACCCTGCGACGTAGGCGACAGCCTCGGCAACCGTTTCGCGTTCGCCTCGGTGGTTCATGTAGTCAAAGGATGCGCCGGCCGCCTGGTGCGCGTCATGGTCGAACATGTGCGCCAGCTCATGCAGAACGGTTGAGACACGCCCGTCAAGCGACAGGCTGCCCTGGTGCCAAATGGTGCGCGTGCTGGGGTTGTAGTAGCCAGTGGCGCTGATGTGCTGGTCTTCGCTTGTGACGTTGCAGGCGTGCTGTGACGCTACGCCAAGCGCTCTACGCCAAAGATCGTGAGCTGTTTCGCCTTGAGTGTGCTGGTAGTCGAGTGTTGGTAGTTCGACACCCTCTGTGTCCGCGACGTCGAACACGTAGCCCACGCCGAACCGAACAGCGGTGCCCGATCGCTTCTGCGGAACGGGCGCCGGTTCATCGTCGCTAGCGTCGCTAGTTCGTGTGACGTAGGGCACCAGGATTTGGATGCCCTTAGCGCCCTTGCGGACCTGGCGCCCGAGTTCCTGCCAGGCACGATAGCCCGCGACCTTGGTCGCGTCTGGCCGCTGTACTGCGATCAGGATTTGGTTGTTGAACGAGTAGTGGTGAAACCGCGCGGCGACTTGCAGGTATCGCTTGAAGTCGTCGCTTGATTGGATTGCGGCGACTCCCGTTTCGAGTCGCGACAATGCCTCAGAGGTCTTGTTAGGCTGTGTCTGTGTCATGGGAGGTCAACTCTCCTTTGACTCGCGCCCGGTCGGTGTTGACGCACTGGCCGGGCTTCTTGGTTGATTGGGACTTACGTCATAGGCGCTCCGATTCTGATGGACTGGCTGTGTCCCTATTAACGCATACTAGGGACACCATTGCAAGTCCCTAGTTGACGACATTAGGGACAAATCCTAGACTTTGTCAATGGATGCAAGCGAACTCGGGCGCCAGCTGGCCGCTCAACGCAAACGGACCAAGAAGGTCTGCCCGGAGTGTGGTGAGACGTTCCTCGGACTGACCAACCAGACGTATTCTCCGGAGCGATGCCGGGAGACCGCCAGAAAGCGACGCTATCGCGAACGGCTCAAGAAGTCGAGCGCCAAAAAAGGCGCGACGCGCGCCCGCGCATGATCAGGCAGTGCGTTCGGCGATGAATTGATCGAGGGCTGCCGGACTGATTCGGACAGTGCGCTTGGTCAGCCTGGTTGGATGCAAGCGACCTTCCACGATCCAACGCTGCACCGTTGTCTCCGCGCAACCGACCATCTCAGCGACCTGCTTCTTTGTGTAGAGAACGGGTGTAGTTACAGGTGAGTTCATAGTTGGTTCGTCAATCCTTTCCGCAGCATTCGACACAAGCAGTTTACGACGTCCAAATGGCCCTACTACCTATCAAAACATACCCATCGCCTACCCACGTTGAATCTGCGATACGAAGCTGCCTAGGTTCCGCCAGACGCGAAAGTATCTGTCTGGCGCGCGTGTCTCGATCGACCTAAGGACTTGGGCGGCGGCGGAGGCGTGATGCAGCGCACTGCGCGGACAGAGCCGGGCGGATTCGACCACCCAGGGAACGGCTAATTGGGCTCCGAATAGCCTCCCTGCCACGTGTGGACGCGTCGATTGGGGACTGCCTAATCAACTGTTGGTTGGTTGGATCACGTCGAAAGAGGAAGCCGGGCGAATAGGGTCTGTGCGCCTTTGAAGGGTTGATGACTCGCTCGTGTTTGGGTTGATTTATCGGCCTACAGGTTGAAGCAGGTCCTAAGGCCCTCTTCGATGTGAAGGTGTGGCCTTGCTGTTTCCCACGATGATGTGGGTTTGAGGCTTCGGATGAGTGGGCAGATTGGCGTTGCGTCTAATGGGCCGGAGTCCGGATTATGTAGGTAGCCATTTCACAGGCTGGATTGTCCGGGGATGAACCCCGTATCGGGCGGGGTGACAAAGAGGCTACGAAACCTGTACAAAGCGCGCTGATTCCGGCTCCGGAATGACCGTTCTCACACTCAAACAACCGTGATCTGCCCCGGCGGGGTAACCGGAGAGAGTGGGGGTAGATAAGATGGTGACTAATGGCAAGAGTATTCGTATTCATTGATGCACAGAACTGCTACCGCCGGGCACGTGAGACATTCTTTGCACAACCAAAGAGCTTCTTGGACGGCCACACGAACCCTTGCCAGCTTGCGCAATTGCTCTGCCAAAAGGAACCACCTGGGCAGAAGGCTGCTGAGCGAGACCTCATCGAGGTCCGCATTCATACAGGTCGCCCAGATGCAACTAAGGACCCGAAGAGCTACGCACCTGAATTGAAGCGCAATCGGGCATGGGAGGCAGCAGGGGCAACCGTGTTTGCGCGTACTCTGCGCTACCCGTTCCATTGGCCCACAGAGAAGGCCGAAGAGAAGGGAGTCGATGTAGCCTTGGCCGTAGATCTTGTCACCAACGCGGTGGACGGAAATTACGACATCGGCATTTTGATGTCGAATGACACCGACCTTCTACCTGCCGTCGAGTACGTCCAGCGTATGGACAGCGTACGGATAGAAACGGCCGCTTGGTTCGACACTACGCCGCAGGGTTTGATTGTTCCCGGAATATGGGCACACCGCTTGGGGAAAGGCGACTTTCTGGCTGTGCAGGACTACACTGATTACCGGAGCTAGTCAAAAAAACACCCCGGCAGTTCGACCCCACGAGGGGGGCGAACGCCGGGGAAGAACACTGGGATAATCGACTACATCACCTGATGAGTCAAGGGCTATCGAGTCAAGTTTAAGCACAAATAATTGAGCATTACAATGATCGATATGAGCTGCTCACAGGTTTGAAACAGTCATGACGATTGCGGCGACTCCGAATCTCGGTGCTTGTCAAATTGACGTGACGGGGATCACGCCCTGAGCGATGCGCGTGTTCGCGGCGATGATGCCGAGCGCGAACAACAGGATCGCCGCTACTCCTAAGACTATCGGCCTGGTCATGGGTGCGCCTTCCTGACCAACGCGGGGTTGCGACCGCACTGAGCGACGACGCTCTACGCCTAACGTCTGGCGACGCCGAGCGAAAAGGTCTGATTGCCGGGATCGACGGTGTGAAATTCAACGCAGGCGTTGGATGCCGTTGGAGATCCGTTCACCGAGACGATAGACCATCGTGCTGCGTACTTGTCGTCAAGGCACAACTCCCATCGTCCATAGCTACCCGCACCGCCCTGGACCAACCCTGTCCACTCGTATCGCCCCAATGCATCAGTCCTTTGAAAATGCCAGGGAACACCTCCGAAGTAGAAGCAAATCGCGCACCGAACCTTGATACCGAACCCTGAAAGATTCCGCTCCCGGACGTCGCGCTGACCATCCGAGTCGCGGTCGTTCCAGACTTCGCCGGAGACCGTGTAGGTTCTGTCGTCGGTAAAGGGACAAGAAAGGTAATGGAATCCGCTTCGCTGCCCGAGAGCGGTAGCGAACTGGATTACCCAGTAGCCGTGCCCAGTGTCCGTTGGGTAGACGCGAAGTCGAAGCTCACCCTTTTCATCGAACTGATACTGGCCAGAGGAGTCACCCGGTCCCTTGGCGACCGAGTATGAGCCGGGCGACATGTAAATCGATATCGAGGCGCCCGCCGCAATACTCCCATCTTGATGCCGCCGCGTGAGGATCACGAGCGACGAATCAACGCCATCGCACCGCAATTCGGGGCGCCTGATTTCGATGGTGAGGGAATCAGTGGAGCGTTCCAGGTTTTGGACGATTACTTGTTTTGCCGACGCCGTAGATGAGAATGCGGACGCGAGCAGGGTCGCCGCCATTCCCAGCGCGAGCGCGATGCCAGTCTTCTTGAGCATCATGAGCCTCCCCGAGTCCTGTGCGTAGTGTCGCCGTGCCGAACCTTACGATAGCTGCGATGACTCGCACAAGAGTCGCCTCCGATGAGCCTTCCCGTGTCCTGTCAAGACGACCGCCAGCTGGTAGCAGGCTGCGGCCAGTCTGAGGTCGCCCAGGCGCTCACGGGCGTAGCCTTCGGCGTAGAGTGCTTCGGCGTACTGCGCATCGGTGTCACAGGCGTATCGGCGCAACAAGATTGCCGCCGTCTTCGCTGAGTCCCACGATCCAGCGGCAGCGGCTTGTCGGTACTGTTGGCGGTAATCGTTGAGATGGTGGCGTACTTCGCTGGGCATGGTCGTAACAGTCGATCGCCTGCCAGCGGATCGAGAGTCTATCACGCGGTCTCGCGCGAGCTAAAGGGTCGGCATCCCGCTCGCCGTCAGAGGCGCAAGAGTCAGTCCGTGGAGATGTCGCGAGCCTGGGTTGGTGTTGTACGTGCCTCAGGAAGGCTTCCTCAGTCCTTCGCCACCACGGTGTCGTATAGGCCGTAGTGGGTTAGGTCCTCATGGCTGTCGATGCCTGTGTAGCGCAGTGAGGCGTCTTCGTAGCGACGGAAGGCGCGGATAGCCTGGTTCATCTGGAGGGTATTGAACACCTGCAAGCTGACGAGCAGGTCGAAGTCCTTCACGGTCAGTCCCGTCACCGTCTGGAACAATTCCGGCTCGATTTTGGTGATCACATCTTGCAGCGTGTGTTCGCGAAAGTCCGTCAGATACATGAACGCGGGAATGAGCGTGGCAAACTTGATCAGCTTCTCCTGGACGAGCTTGCGCTTGGACTTGCATTCCTTCTCGTCGTCGGTGAGTTGCTTCTTGTCCTTCGTTGTCAGATCGCCGTCCTTGGCTTTCTTCTTCAGCTCTTTGACCTTCTCATTCTTGCTGATGATCATCTCGATGATGTTGTCGCCGAGCGCGCGAAAGCCCTCGATCCGTTCGACGGCGGCGAGAGCCGCAGGGTTGTCCAAGACCCGGCGTAGAGTGGCGTCATCTACGTTCACGAGCTGCGCAGACTGCCACTTGCGAGCCAAGAGCGTCGCTGCGGTTCCCGTCTGGGCGCCATCGAGAATCCCACCTGCATCGATTTGGATCATGCTCGCGCCGTCATACGCAAGCACGGGGAGATAGGACAGCAGCTCCTTGAGTGCCTTATCTGGGCTTGGCTCGTTTGGCGACAGCCCGACGCCGTACTCAGAGATCTGTCTCAAGGCACGTGTCAGCGCAAAGTCGAATACCAAGCAGACGGGTTTGAATATCTCCTCCTCGTTCGGATCGTCGCCATTGGGGTTCTTCATAGACCACGGCGATTGCACACGGAATGCCGCCTGAAAGTAGGTCTCAGGCGACTTGAGGTTGCGCAGCATCAGGATGGATGACCATTGCGGCACAGTTACCCCTGTCGTGAGCTTCCCGCACGATAGGGTGATCGTCTTCGAGTCAAAGCCTGTGCCGATGGCCTTGCGCACCGGAGGCAAGGCACCTAACCCGGTTCCCGCCGACGTACCGGCTGCGACGTGCACGTTGTAGTCGCGCCAGAACGTATTGTGTTTTTCGGAGAGGAGGTTCCTCATCGCAAAACACGCCGCGACATTCGGGAGAAACCAGAATGAATGTTGGAGATACGGCAGTAGGTCAGGGTCTGAGTATGGAAATGGCGGTCGCGCTCCCGCCTTAAGATGTTCAACCGCGTGCGGCACGTACGAGCCTCGTATGATGTTCAGCCACTTCTCCACGTCGCTCTTGTGCTTGAACTTCGCGCCCTCGCCCACGCCTGATGCGGCGAAGAACTCGTTGAGGTCGAACTCGTCGAACTCTCCTGTGCTCGCAACTCCGACTAGCTCCTCTGGCATCTGGTAGGTAAGCAGCGACATTTGAGGAAGCGCGCCATACGGATTCCATTGACCCGGATTGTTTTTCGCGAACTCTTCCTTGGCGCGTTGCTCGTCGGTGTATGTCCAGTTGAAGATTGCATCTTCAATAAACTCCCCCGTTTGCAGCGCCCTGAAGGGCGTGCCCGAGAGGTATAGGTACGCCTTGGTGGTGATGGGAAGAAAATCGCCTTCTTTCTCCAAGGTTTCCTGCAGATCGGCAACCTTCTCGTTCAGGTGCTTCGCATCCTCCAAAAGGGCTTCAGTTCTGGTAACTGCCTCCTCCTCGCCCTCGAAGAGTTCTCTCGCGGACTCACGCCAGGCTCCAAAGTGGTACTCATCGAACACAACGAGGTCCCAGTTCAGTTCAT
The DNA here is from genome assembly GCA_021731085.1 of Dehalococcoidia bacterium. Lineage (GTDB taxonomy): Bacteria > Chloroflexota > Dehalococcoidia > DSTF01 > JACRBR01 > JACRBR01. The sequence goes on along the minus strand of JAKFYB010000005.1, from coordinate 61,656 downwards.
GCACCCACTTGTTCTTCGCCTTGATCCCATGTTTCTCCTTGCTGAGAAGATCTTGGAAGGAGCCGAAACAGACGACCGGTGTCTTGCGTCCGAACTTGCTGGGATCGGCACCAGAAAGAAGCGACAGATACTGCCAACCATCGAAATCGATGTGTGACTCAAGGTCTGTTTGCCATGCGTCCGCGACGGCTGGCTTGAAGGTCACCACGAGTATCCGTTTAGCTCCGAGTTTCTTCGCCAATTGGTAAGCGGCGAACGTCTTGCCGAATCGCATCTTGGCGTTCCAGAGGAACCGAGGGACTGCGTGCATGTCCTCATTCCAGATGGAATGGAAATACGCATGGGTCCGGGCAACGGCCTCTGCCTGCTCTCGACGCATCTTGAAGTTCTGGTCGTGAGTTCCGCTGAACCGCTGCCCTGTGCGCAGCTCGATTAGGACCGCGCGAACGTCCTTGATCGTGCACTTAACCCACTCCCCATCGTCGTTCGCGAAACCTCTCTTGATGAGAGCCGACCGAACGGCGTGATCGGTGATCGGCGCGCCGTCATCGCGCACGGCGGACTCGTCCAACTCGATGGTGAAGTTCTTGATTGCGGCTGTCTTGAGTTGTTCGGCGACGCGCTGCTTCACATTGCGCGTCGTTTGCCCGATTTTAAGAAGACCCTTGTGTGGTTCGTCGTCGATTGAATACGCATAGATGCGTGGCTGGGCCTCCGGCTTGGGCGCGAGGATTTCCTCGACGGTCTTATTCATCAGCCTCGCCCATAGGACGAACTACTTTCTCGATGAAAGCGATCTCATCCCCGGAAAGGCCGTACTTGGTATACAGATCCTCGTCGGTCCACAACTTCGTCCATGCTTGTGTTGGAACGAACGTGTACACCTTACGGGTCGTGTCTTGTGAAGGCTTGTGTAGCAGAATCAACAGGCGCGTCAACCGACAAGAGAGATAAGACAGGACGCTGTCAGCCTGACTCTTCGAGTCAAACGGGCCTATACAGAGATATGTCTCAGCGCAGATGGTGCCTGGCTCTCCAACGAACGGCGTACTGATGATCTTGTGCGGGTACGTGTCCCTATTGCCAGTCCCCGGAGCCGCTCGACCCACGTACACCTTCCATTTGTCGATGAATTGACCGCCCGAGGAAATTGAAGTCTTTGCGACGTAACCTGTGCCGCCATTCTGATAAACAAGTAAGTCACCGGTGCCTTTGGACGCCTTGCCCTTGAATGTTGTCTCCAGTCCAAAGGGCTTCCGAGAGCTAACCAGCTGGTCGAAACGCTTGGTTTGGGGCAAGAGGACCGAGGCTGTGTCCCCCGTCTCGAACTCAACGACCTTCTTGAGGATCGATAACCCTTCATTGAACCGGATGAACACGTCCGCTCCGCCTTCAAGAAGCGGGCGAGTCGTTGTCGAGACAGGCCAGTCTTTGAAGTGCGTGCTAACTCGACACGGTCCGGGATTGTTCCGGTCCCAGAGAAAATAGCAGACGCCACCCTTGAGGCCGACGCCCGGAAACACATCCGATGCGCTCAAGTAGTCGTCAATTGAGCGCAGTCGATCGTCTGTAAGCATCGACTCTCGGAATTCATCCAGCCCCTTGCCGCCTGCGAACCAACGGGCAGGGATGACCATTGACAAATAGCGCGGTTCCAGTGCCTTGGCTTGTTGCACGAAGAGCTGATAAATGGGCGCTGCGCTCGTGCCATAGCCTCCGTCGTCCAGTTGGTACGGCGGGTTTCCAATGATGACGTCGAACTGCATGGTGCCTCCAAATAACTCAGCGACTCGCGCCTTGATGTCGTTGGTGTGGATGAATGCATATGCGTGCGTTTCCAGCTCGTCTGGGCGATCCAACATCTCCTTGCTGGCACCGCAATAGCTGCACTTGTTGCTCACCCGAGTGTGCTCGGTCCGCTCGAACCATATGTTCCCGCTGTCGGTAGCGAAGCTCTTGGCAATCGAGTGCTTCCCCTTTGCGTGTTTCGAGCAGTAGACGCTCCGCCGGGCAAGCAGGCTCGTCTTATACGTGATGGCAATACCGAATACCTGCTTGGTTACGATGTGTTCCACCCTGTCCTGGAGGTCCGGAATCGCGTCCGCCAAACCTGAAGTGAGACGGCTTGTGATCTCGCGGAGAAACACGCCGGACTTCGTGAATGGATCTAGAAATCTGACCTTTGGATCGGCCCAGATGTTGGCGCCACCGGAGTCCGCCGCCCAAGCGTCCGCGATAGCATCCAGCATGCGGTTCGCGAACTCAGGCGGTGTGAAGACTTCATCGTTGGAGAGGTTTGCGATGCACGTCAGCACATCCGGATTGCGACCCCGGATCGTGAACCCAGGCTGCGTGGTCATACGGCTTCCTTATGGACGCTGTAGACCGCCAAGAACGCTAGCTCAGCTACAGTCATAGGCGGATACGTCTTGACCGGTGTGAAGATTTCGTGCTTGCCGAGTGCGGCGAACATGTCGCCCTCTTTGCTCCAAGCGGAACTCTCTGTGAGGTTGTCCAGCAGAAAGTCGCGCCGCTGGAACTTGCCCTTACCCAGATATCCCCATTCGGCGAACGTGATTGGCTCGCCAGTGTCGGTGCGGATGCTCAGTGCATTGCCGTGAACGATGTTTCGTGACAAGACGAAGGAGGCTGCTCGGTAGAGATCGTCTGCGTCGTCCAGATCCAGATAATCCTTTAGCGTGTCGAGCAGATTAGTCCTGCACTCGGCGACGTTGTCTGGAAGAAGTTCGATGCCGTAGATGCACATGACGGCGAGTAATGCGTATTGCCGCCGCTCAAAGTCGGCCTTGCTGAATTTGGCCTCCACAGCAGCGAGCTTTCGATGCAGGACGGGGACGAGGAAGTTTCCACTGCCGCATGCGGGTTCGAGAAAGCGCGAGTCGATGCGTTCGCTTTCGTCCTTCACGAGGTCGAGCATCGCCGCGACCATCCATGGGGGTGTGAACACCTCGCCGTGGTCGGCGACGCGCTGCTTCGACTTGACGAGCGCACCCGCCATGGGAGTGCCGAATAGCGGGTCGCCGAGACCGGGCTGCTTGGCCATGTGGGGATTCTACGTTAGCGAGCGAGTGCTTGGAAGCCTCGTAAATTGGGACTGCCGATGGCGGTTAGTGGCGTGATTCGGCGGAGCGAGGCGGCGTCGAAGCGTAGGCCTCCAAGGCAGGACTACCCATCGCCGACTCACCGAAGCGCGCCGCTGCCAGAGATGATGAGCTAAGTGGGTCAGGTGGTGCGGAGGAATTCGGTTCGGTGGCTTCAACCGCTGCTAATGCGCTCTCGTGCCCGTCATTGGGAACGTTGGTCCTCTTAGTGAGGCCGTACGGTAACCGCATTTCCCACCACCCAGCTGCACCGAGTCCGCCGACGCGCTCGCTGCGAATGTTTAGGTCGTGCCGCGCGCGCTTGAGGGTGCTGGCTGAGATTCCAATCCGTTTCGCTTCGCGCTGCACATCTTCCGTCCTTCTCGGGCCGTCCGCGAGTAGCTCGCGCAGAAAGTCAGCGGCTTCCTCGCGCACACTTCGATCCTCTGTCGAAGTCGGCGCCAACATCGCGTCGGCCGTGACGCTGGACTCGCCGCGCCAGAAAAATTGGCCGTTCTGGATCTCGAATGCGATGCCGGGAGAGTCGGGCGCCAAGTTGTGTTTGTGACAGACGACGACACGGAGGTTCTCATCGTCCGGATCGACTCCGACCAGCAGCACAGATCGCGCGGCTGCGGTGTAACCGATGCTGCCGAGGCCTCGATAGATGCTCTTGTCGCGTCCACCCTTGGTGATATGCCGAAGGCAGAGAATAGCTACGCCGTACTTTTCGGCGAGTTTCGCCAGCGGTCCCAGAACGGATCGGATGTCAACATCCTGGTGCCCATCAACACCGCCAAGGTATGCGTTGATCGGATCGATGATGATGAGCGCATAATCTCCTCCACTCAAGGCAGATTCGAGCTGCCAGAGATCGCGTGCGAGCGATGGAAACGTCTCTCGGCCCTGCTCATTGATCACTGCGGTGAGCACCTGGACGCGCGTTAGGTCTGCACCCATATCTTCGAGGCGTGGCCGAACGGTATCGCCTAGGCCGTCCTCCGCCGTCATCACCAGCACGCTTCGCGGGTCGCTGTTGCTGTAGTCGTCGGGTAGCCGCAGGCCTGGGTGGGAGCCGAGCGTGACCGACGTAGCAAGCGCCATCGTCAGCCATGACTTGCCAAGGCCGGGATCGCCTTCGAGGAGTGTGAGTTTGCCGAATGGGATGCGCCACCGCCACAGCCAGCTCACCTCCTCGCGTTGCACGTCGGCCATGTTCACTAGCACCGGACCGCTAAGACGATCATCTTCTCCACCAACGGAGCTGGTCCTCTTAACGTCGTGAATGACGTACGCCTGCGGTTCTTCCTGATAGCGACCAACGACGTCATGCGCCAAGGTGACGAGGTCGGCGTCTTCTTTCGGTGGATCGCAGCGGCGTGCGTTCACGGACCGTAGCGCGTCAAGGATCTCGCCTTCGTCGCAGCCTTGCCTACGCATCGCACCAGCGACGCTGAGGAGATGCGGGTGACGGCTGCCGGAAGTGATCGGCGCGTCGGGATCGGTTGTTCCCGTCGTCGGCGCAGGTTCAGCACCCTTTGTCGCGGCCCAGAGCTGGCGCAGGTCGAAGTTAGCGCCGAACTCGCCTTCGGGCATCGTCTCGATCATGCGCGGCATCTTCGCCAGTGCGCGGATCTCCTCAATGTCGAGGGTCATCGCCTCATCCGCCGTCAGCGGGATCTTGTAGAGTCCGCTCTTGCCGTGCCTTGTGTTAGGAACGCGCCAGAGCCGCATTGGTTCGTAGATGGCCGTGTCGAGCGTCGATAGTCCGAGGTTGGCCGTCAGCCGTTCGATAAGTACGCGCATACGTTTTGTGATGTCGGTGCTCGGCTGGAACCCGCCAAAGAGGTTCGCGGGCATTTCCCCAGCAAAGCCCTTCATTCCGCTGAAGTAGAACCTCACGCTGCGCCGGTCCACTTCGAGTGTGTCGAGGTGTTCGACAAAGCGCCGCACGTCTTCGAGTGCGAGCGCGAGATTCTCTTCGCTGTCGAAGTCGAGCGGCACGAAGTCGGCAAGACCGGGGCCGGGGTACTTCGCGACGGACGGCTTGCCCCTGCCATTGAGGTTCGTCGTCGTGTAGGTTTTCAGTTCTTCGGTGAACCGCAAGTAGGTCCGGTATACGTCCGTCCCGCCATCTGGGTGGAAGTCGGCGATGCGCATCACGTTGTTGCGGCGATTGGCTCCGCCTTTGGCCGTATCGATGTAGTCGAATGTCATGCCGCCCTCGCAAGTCCGCGCTGTAGTGCGTGCCCTACGAGGAAATCGGCGAGACGCGGCAGTTGGATATCATGCTGCTGTTCGGCGTGATCTAGCACGTCGGACCTCCTTCCGCGCCAGCCCGGTGTCCGCCGGGCTGTTCGCACTTTCTGTCTCTACGCTTTTCCATGGCACATCAATGTCGTGCCAGCGACGCAAATTCAGGGCAAGCGACCATGCGGCGCCGGGGCCATGGCGCTCCACCGTTCGTTGACCGCCACGCCGGCCAGCTTCTACAGCGAGCGTGGATCGGCCATCTGGGCCTATTGCCTCAGCGTGGCGTCGGAGCATTGCTGCTCGGCGTCGGAGGTTTGCGATGTGCTCGCGTTCGGGGGTGGAGGCGCGGACCATCAGCGACCACCTCGCGCCTTGATGCGCTCGATTTCAGACGCGGGGATGCGCCAAACACCGGAGGGGAGTCGGAAACCCCGCAGATGTCCGGAGCGCAGGTAGCGCCGAACAGTGCAAGGACTTATTCCGAGCGATCGTGCTGCAAACCGAATGGGCAATGAAGTGTCCATGCAGCGAGTTTCTCACCCTCGCCCATGGTTGAACTAGGCCCATTTAAGGTGTGTGTACTAACTGCCTAACGGGATTAGAAGCCTTTGCGCCTTCGACTCCCATTCCTTGATGCGTTTGCTGGCAGAAGCAACGTCCTGGAACCGCCCTTCCAAAAAGAGCGCCTTCGCAAGCGAGTAGCGAGATGCGCCCTCGCACCAGAGACGAAAGAGGGTCTCACCGATCCGTTGAGGACTCGGAGTCTTCGCAGTTCGCTTCGCGGAGCTGTTCAAGTCAGATCTTCGCCTGCCCTTATCTATGTTCAACGCTGCGGCAGTCGCGATTTGGGCTGCGAGACTCAGGTTGCTGAAAATCTCTTTGACACGTTGCTCCATGTGTGGCCAAGGAACGTCCAGCACGGCTGGATTGGTTTCGATCGCCTCCGCCGCGAGGCGTAGTATTTCGACCAGGGACACACGAAGACGGGCAGGGGCCTGCTCGGGCTGCGTCCAAATGGTAGTTTCGGAGTAGCCTCGCAAGTCTGCCAGGAGCGCAAGGTGAATCGTTTCTGCGACGCGGCCATATGGCACGTTTACTGACCTGCAAAGCGCCTCGATGTCATCGATTGATGGATCGGTGGTTAGGGCTTGCCTGAACGATTCGACCTTCGGCAATGCCAAGACATTGGTGGCGAGGCTAGACAAGACGCCACGAAACCATTCCTCCTCCGCCACCGTCTTGAAGTTGTAGGGCAACGGTTCTCGAATGAGACCTCTATCAGACCGGACCCACCCAGGGGATTCATCTTGATTCATGTCATTTCGTGGTTTGTGCCGTGACGCGCGTCATTGGAGAGAACTGGTCCACGTTGCGGAGCGCCCGTTCCTGTGCTGTGCGTTTCACGTAGCGGTTCAACATGGTTAGCGACGACCATCCTGCCAACTGCTTGAGGTCCATTGGATCGCCGCCAGCATCCAGATACGCCTGTCCCCATCCGCGCCTGAAACCGTGGGTGCCGTGGAATTCGAGACCGGCTGTCTCGAATCGGCGAAGCATGGTCAAGCGCACGCTGTTGGGCGACATCGCAGCCCCATCGCGACCTGCCAACAGTGGCTCCTTCGGGTCATGCATGTCCCAGCCGCCGCGCTTGCGGATGTAGCGGTTTACGACCATAGCCGAGTCGTGGCTGTATCCGACCAAGCGCCCTTTACCACCCTTGCCAGCTCGAATGTGAATGCGGCGCGCGTCTCGGTCGATGTCCTCAATGTTGATGTCGCAGAGTTCCTGACAACGCAAGCCGGTATCGATGAGCAGCGCCACTATGGCGCGATCGCGCAGATCAAGAAGTGTTTTCGTGGGGATGCTATCGAGCAGGATGCGGATCTGGTCGAGCGTATAGTCCGGCTGCACCTGCTCCGGCACGGTTGGAGGCGTGATGCGCTCCATCGGGTTATCCCGTCGGATGTCGGATATTTGCATCCACTTGAACAGGGCACATAACCCGGCGTAGCGGTTGCGAACCGTGGCTGGCTTGTTGCCCTTCTCCCACATCGAGGCGATGTAGTCTTCGACGTGCTCGCGCTTGGCGTTTTCCAGGTCCGGCATTCCGCGTTCGGACAGGAACAGGGCGAGTGCTTCCGCTGCCTGGCCATAGGTGCGGAGAGTCTTGGGCGATCTACCCTTCGCGGTGACGTGGTGACGGAAGTCCCTGATGTCCTCACGATCCTGCGACCTAGTGAGGCTCTGCGTTTCGATCATCGTAGTTCCAATTTTAGCCATTCTAGCCTCCAAACTAGTACGTCCCTAAACGCACGAATCGCCGCCTCCTCTACATGTTGTAGATTCAGCGGCGACCGGATAATTACTTCGTGGTGAGCCGCCCGGGAGTCGAACCCAGAACCGGCTGATTAAGAGTCAGCTGCTCTGCCAATTGAGCTAGCGGCCCACGAGGATGGTTGAGTTTAGCACGAGTCCGTGCAGTACGAAATCACATCATTCGACGAAGGAAAGCTTGATGCCGATGTCAGCGACCGGGATCGAGAGTCTGTACCCGTCGTACTTTGGGCTGGACCGCGTCTCCAATGGGATGAGAATCCGTTCGAAGGCTTCGTAATCAATCGGCGTACAAGCAACGCCACTTGGCACCCACTCAGAAACCCCGGCCCAACGTTCAGGGTGTTGCTCCACTTCTGCGCGAAGTTCCAATAGTTCAAGCGCCCACGGATACACAGTCTTGAGTCCTGGTTCATCCTTGGGCTCGCTTATGCGTTCGTAACGCGTTTCCCATTGTGGCGTACGCACGTCGTGACAGATCTCGACAACTGTTCCCCGTGGAACGACGCAGCTTTCACTGCCGGTATATGGAGCTGTCCAAGACGTCAGAGCGTGCGTTGCATAGTCGGACTCAATCCGAAGTCGCGTTCCCTTTCGGAGCCTGGAATAGATGAGAGGCGGCTCCAAAACGACGCTACTTGATCGCCAGCATGCGGTCGAGCGCCAACTTCGCGTTCGCGGCGATGTTCTCTGGCACGAGCACCTGGTTCACGACGTGGCCTTCGGCGAGCGACTCGATCGTCCACGCGAGGTAGGCGGGGTGGACGCGGTACATCGTCGAGCAAGGGCAGACGACAGGGTCGAGGCAGAAGACGGTCTTGTCGGGGTTCTCCTTCGCGAGCCGGGCGACGAGGTTGATCTCGGTGCCGATCGCCCATGTTGATCCAGCCGGTGCGGCCGCGATGGTCTTCGCGATGAACTCCGTCGAGCCGTTGAGGTCGGCGGCCTGCACGGTCTCGAACCGGCACTCCGGGTGGACGATGACCTGCAGGCCCGGGTGCTTGGCGCGCGCCTCGTCGATCTGCTGCGGCGTAAAGCGTTGGTGTACGGAGCAGTGCCCCGCCCAGAGGATTACGCGCGAGTCCTGAAGTTCCTGAAGCGTGTGGCCGCCCATCGAGCCGTACGGCCGCGCCCAGCCCCAGAGCACCATCTGCTCGAGCGGGATGCCCATCGAATAGCCGGTGTTGCGGCCGAGGTGCTGGTCGGGGAAGAAGAGCACGCGCTTCTTCTGGGCATAAGCCCACTCCATGACCTTTGCGGCGTTGCTGCTGGTGCAGACGGCGCCGCCCTTCTCGCCGACAAACGCCTTGAGCGCGGCGGCTGAGTTCATGTACGTGATGGGCAGCGTGTCCTGCGCGATGCCCAACTCCTCGAGCTCGGCCCAGGCGTTGTAGACGTCGTCGGGGTCGGCCATGTCGGACATGCTGCATCCGGCGGCCATGTTCGGCAGCACCACCTTCTGGTGCGGCGCGCTGAGGATGTCGGCCGCCTCCGCCATGAAGTGCACGCCGCAGAAGACGATGTACTCCGCCTCCGGCTTCTCGGCCGCCCACTGTGCGAGCTTGAAGCTGTCGCCGCGAAAGTCGGCGAACTGGATGATGTCCTCGCGCTGGTAGTGATGGCCGAGCACGACGAGGCGTGTCCCGAGCTTCGCGCGAGCGACACGGATGCGTTCGGTGATCTCGTCGGCGGTGAGCGACCAGTAAGCCTCGGGGATGTCCTTCTGCCAGTAGGCGAAGGAGCGCTCCTCGGTCAGCGGCACCGTCTCGATGCTGTCGCTCTCGCAGGCGATGCCGCCGCGCGGGGTCTTGTCCTTGAGTGGGATCAGGGTGGCCGTCATCCTGCGCCTCCGTTCGTGACGTCCGCGGGAGAGGCGGACTTAGTGTCACTATGACACTAACTTACCACCGACGGTGGTGGCTGTCAACGGATTCCGTCTTGAGGATCCGTCGCAAGCACCGATCCTGCTTCGACGGCGGGCTCATCGTGCGTTGCCTGGCGTCGTGGAAGCACGTTGCGGGCGTGGAGGGCGATGGCGATGAGGAGCAACGGGACGTAGATGTTGGCGACGTTCCGGGCGAGCCACTTCGGCAGAAAGATGTCCGTGATTGCGCCGCTTTCGGCGCCCAGACGCTCGGCTACACCCGTCAGGGGACAGCGGAATCCGTTGCCGGCGTAGATCGCCGACTCGCCGAGCGCGATCCCCGCCGCTAGCGCCGCCGTCCGGTCGCTCCGTCCGCGCATCCCGGCGTAGAGCAGGTACAGGATGGCGGTCTGGATGATGAAGAACGCGACGGAGTGCACGCTCTTCACGCCGAAGAGCGCGACGGCGCGGGCTGTCGCGTTGTCCTGATCGTGGGCTGCAGTTGGGGCGTCATCCATCGTGAAGTCCTGACGCGCTTGCTCGCTGGGGTGAGTATCCCACAATCACAGTCATGCCCCACTCTTGCTACGCCTGCGCCGCCTCGAACCCACAACGGCTGTCCTACGACGACGGTCGCCTCCTGCGCGTCCCCGCGCGCTTCGTTGGCCCTCCGACGAACGTGAACGGCGGCATGGCGACGGGGATGCTCGCGTGCCCGGTGTTGCATGCCGCCGCGCGCGATGGCATCGAGCACGCGGCCGTGACGCGGATCAATGCGCGGCTGCGGGCAGGTGTGCCGGTCGAACGCGATCTCGCCGTTGAGGTGTGGCCAGCGGACGAGGGTGGGTACGCCGTTTCGGTGCGCGATAGCGACACGGAGATCATCACCGCAACGGCCGATATCCGCGTGCTCGATCGACCGTCGGCGCGGGGCGACACGCTGGCGGCGATCCCGGAGCACATCGCGGCGGATGTTGCGCAGCTCGCCGCGACGCCCGTGCCTGATGTCGAGCCCTGGTACGTCGCGACGGGCGACCACCCGATACCGGGCTGCTTCTCATGCGGCTACGACAACGCCGCCGGACTGCACATCTACCCGCGCGTCGTCGCGGACGGCGTGACGTGCGCGCCCTGGACATCTGCCTCCGACTTCGACAACGGCGATGGCACGCTCTCGACACCCGTTCTGACGTCAGCCATCGACTGTAGCAGCGGCATCTGCATGCCGATCGCCATGCAGCGCGACCTGCTCGAACAGGATCAGTTCTTCCTGCTCGGATCGATGGACGCGCACTACCTTCGTGTCGCGCCGGCTGCGATGCAGTATCGGGTCGTCGCGAAAGCGCTGCGGCGTGATGGGCGCAAGTTCTTCGGGCTGTCGGCGCTCGTCGGCGAGGACGGCATCACGTACGCTGTCGCTGAGTCGCTCTGGATCATCGCCTCGATGTCACGCACCGCAGCGTTCGGGAGACAAGGTGCGTCGTAGGGGCGCTGCTTGCCGCGCCCTTTCGCGCGCGATTGTGTCCGTTAAGCCGCGACGGCCGCCGCCAACGGAATCCCTGCCAACTCACACATCGCCTCTTCGAGCATCGACGTGCCCGCGGGCACCGACGACGCTGTCGCGAGCGATACGGGCGCGCCGATGCGGACGTGGACGGCGGCTGGCTGCGGCTCGCGCTGGCCCTTCGGCATGACGTTGCGCAGGCCTTCCATGTAGATCGGGAGCACCGGGATGTCGTGCTTCATCGCCATCATGCTGACGCCGTGGTGGAATCGCGCCATCTCGCCATCGACGGAGCGTGTGCCCTCCGGGAAGAGCAGCACCGACGCGCCGCTGTTGAGCAGCTTCGACGCGTACTCCAGCGTCGCGCTGCCTCCGCCTCGGTGGATGGGGAATGTGCCGTAGAACAGCGAGAACCACCACGTGCGCTTGCCCGGCCGGTAGAACCTGTCGGCGGCGGCGCCGACGTACGTCTTTGAGCGGATGCGCTCGGGCAGCATCGACAGTGCGACGGGCGTGTCCATGTGCGAGCTGTGGTTCGGCATGACGATGATCGGGCCGCGCACGACATCGAGATGCTCGCGTCCCTCCATCGTGAGGGGGTCGCAGAAGTGGTTGATATGGCGCGACATCACCCAGGGGCGTCCTGCCCGGCGCAGCGTCGTCGCCCAGATCTGTGTCTGCCATGCGTGCGGTTGCGCCGGCTTCTGCGGTGAGAGCGCGGTGGCGATTGTGGCCATGTGACTTTCCTCCAGCTTTCCTCCGCCTTTGGACGAAGCCATCGTACGCTCGTCGTAAAGCGCGGTGATATCGGGGGATCGCCGCATGTTCGGCCCTGCATGCGGACAGTTCCCTCCTTCACAATAGGCGTGCGCGATGAACGCAGCGTTACGAGGGGTTAACGAACAGGTTGAATCAGCGACGTTCACGCGTAGCGACAGCCGCCTCGGCTGTCGACTGCGGCGTACAGCCTTGGTTTCGAGCCGGTCTTAGGGAGGGCAGCGCCCTACGCGCGGAGCTCTGCGTTGAACTCGCGGCGCAGGCGTTCGAGGATCTTCCGTTGTGCCTTCGCGACATCGTCGTCAGTGAGGGTCTTCTCGTCTGACTGGTAGACGACGGAGAAGGCGATCGACTTCTTCCCCGCGGGTACCTGGTCGCCGACGTAGACGTCGAACACGCGCGCTGCGCGGACGAGCGAGGCGGCTTCGATGACGTTTTGCAGCGCGCCAGCCGTCGTCTCGTCGTCGACAATGAGCGCGAGATCCTGCTCGACCGCGGGAAAGCGCGAGATGCTCCCGGCCTTTCGTTGGTCTCCGACGTGCATCAGCAGGTCGTCGAGGACGATTTCGAATAAGAACGCGTCCTGCTCGACCTCGAACGCCGTTGCTACATCCGGATGCACCTGCCCGATCACGCCGATGCGCACGCCGCCTACGCGAATCTCGGCCGTCCGTCCGGGCAGCATCGCGAACTCGTCGGCGGCGACGTACTCCGCAGTCACGTTGACGCCGCGCAACAGATCCTCGACGAACGCCTTCGCGTCGAAGAAGTCGACGTCCTCATCCGATGGGCGGCCCCAGCGATCGGCGCGGCGGCCACTGACGACCCCGCATGCAACCTCGCGCTCGACGGGCAGAGCCTCTTCGCCGTGGGGGCGGCCCTGCACGCGCTTGCGTTCGTCGGGGCGCTCGTACGTCTTCGCCGTCTCGTAGATCGCGATCTGGCCTTTCTGGAAGCGCGCGTTGTACGCGAGCGTCATCAGCAGGCTCGCGCGCAGGGTCGGTCGCAGGTACTCGTGGTCCGACGTCAGCGGATTAACGAGCTTGAACGGCGGGTAGATGGCGAGCGTTTCCTTCGGTATGACGCGCTCGAGGATCTCCATCGTCGTCATTGCGTACGAGATCGTCTCGCGCATGCCGGCAGCGGCGAGCAGATCGCGTGCGCGCTCGCGAAGTTCGCGCCGTGGCTGGACGACGGGTGCAGGTATCGCTGCCGAAAGCGGGAGTGCGGGGATCTGGTCGTAGCCGATGATGCGGGCGATCTCTTCGCACACGTCGTCATCGATGCGCACGTCCGGCCGCCAGTAGGGCACGCGTACGACGTAGCGGTCCGGTGGCACCCAGCGGGCGGAGAACCCGAGGCCGGTCAGCACCTGGCGCACCTTGGCCGTCGGCGGGTCGATGCCAAGGACCTGCACGATGCGGTTTCGCGTGACTTCGACGCGCGCTTCGCGTTGCTTGCCGGGATACACGTCCACCGCGCCCTGCATGGCCGTACCGCCGCAGAGTTCGACGAGTAGCTTCGTCGCGCGCTTGGACGCGAGCGCCGGCAGTTCCGGTGGCAGGCCCTTCTCGAAGCGCGTCGAAGCTTCGCTTCGGGCCTTGAGGGCTGTGCTGGTGCGGCGGACGTTCGGGCCGTTGAACGACGCCGCTTCCAGCAGAATGTTCTTCGTCTTCGCCGTCACCTCGGTGTCGAGGCCGCCGATCACGCCGGCCAACGCGACAGGCCCGGACTCGTCCGTGATAGCGAGCATGTCGTCGGTCAACTCGCGCTCTTCGCCATCCAACGTCTTGAACGCCTCGCCGGAGCGGCCGCGTCGGACAATGATGTGGTGCCCCGCGATCGTGTCGTAGTCGAACGCGTGCAACGGCTGACCCATCTCGAGCATCACGTAGTTCGTGATGTCGACGATGTTGCTGATCGGGCGCTGGCCCAGCGCGATCAGGCGCTCCTGCATCCACTGCGGCGATGGCCCGATTTTCACGCCCGAGACGACTGTCGCGATGTAGCGGCCGCACAGGTCGGGGTCCTTGATCGCGACAGCGCACTTCCCTTTGATTGCGGGCCCGGCGGCCTCGAATTCCAGCGATGGTTCGCGGACGGTCTCGCCGGTGAGTGCTGCTACCTCGCGAGCGATGCCGAGGACGGAAAGCCAGTCGGGGCGGTTGGGCGTCACCGACAGCTCGAAGATGACATCGCCGAGGACGTCCGCGAGCTTCTGCCCGACGGGCGCGTCCGCAGGCAGTTCGAGGATGCCTTCATGGTCTTCGGAGAGGCCGAGCTCATACTCGCTCATCACCATGCCCGCCGATTCGACACCGCGGATGACGCCGGCCTTGAGCGTGCCGTACTTGCCGTTGTGCCCGTCGCGATACTTGGCGCCGATCGCACCGAATGCGATGCGCTGGCCGACGGCTAGGTTGGGTGCGCCGCAGACGACGCGCCGCGTGTCATCGCCGCCAAGCGCGACCGTCGCGAGTCGTAGGCGGTCGGCGTTGGGGTGAGGCTCGACAGTCTTTACTTCGCCGACGCGGATCTCATCGCCCCAGTCTGCTCCTGTGCGCACGATCGCATCGACGGCGAGTCCAGCCTGCGTGAGCTTGTGCGCAAGTTCCTCAGGCGGAAGCTTGAGGTCGACGTATTCGGAGAGCCACTTCAATGAAACGCGCATCGAACAAAACCCAGGTGCTTGATTCTTGGTTCTAGATTCTCGTGATCAAAACTGGTTCAGCAGGCGAAGATCGTTCTGATACCACCAGCGGATGTCGGGGACGCCGTAGTACTGCATCGCGAGCCGCTCGAGGCCCATGCCCGCCGCGAAGCCGGTGTACTTCCGAGAGTCGATGCCCATGCTGTCGAGGATCTCGGGGTGGACCATGCCGGCGCCCAGCATCTCGATCCAGCCGCTGCCGTGGCAGGACTGACAGCCCTTGCCATTGCAGACATAACAGTCCATCGCGACTTCGGCGCCGGGCTCGACGAACGGGAAGTACGACGCTTGCAGGCGAATCTGCCGCTCCTGCCCGAAGAGTCGCCGGAAAAGGTCGAGCAGGGTGCCCTTCAGGTGCCCCATGTTCAGGCCCTCGTCCACGGCGAGGATCTCGACCTGGGTCATCATCCACTCGTGTGTCGTGTCTGTCGCCTCGAAGCGGTAGGCGCGGCCCGGCACGGCGATGCGGATGGGCGGCTTGTGCTCTTCCATGAAGCGGATCTGCATCGGCGATGTGTGCGTACGCATAAGGATCGACCGCCGGCCATCAACTTCCTCGTCGACCCAGAAGGTGTCCCACATGTCGCGCGCCGGATGGTCGGCGGGGATGCGCAGTCCCTCAAAGTTGTAGTGGTCGAGTTCGACCTCCGGGCCCTCGATGATCGAGAAGCCCATCGAGCGAAATGCATCAAGGATCTTGCGCGAGAGTTGCGTGACGGGATGCAAACCGCCCTGCAAATGCGGCCGCTCGGGCAGCGTGACGTCGAGCCTACCGGTCTCGATCGACTTCGTGAGCGACGCGAGACGCAGAGTATCCGCGCGTGCGTCGAACGCTTCCTCCAGTTCGAGCTTGAGTGCATTGGCGGCTGCGCCGACCGTCTTCTTCTCTTCGATCGAGAGATCGGCGAGTCCCCGTAGAACGCCAGTAAGCCGCCCCTTGCGGCCGAGGAAGTCGACACGCCATGCATCAAGCGCGCCTTGATCTGGTGCGGCGTCCAGCGCTTTCCGCGCCTCGGTGCGTAGTTGTGTGACGGCGTCGTTTGGCATGGGTGGGGCATTATAGCCGTGCCGGTTTCTGGGGGCAGCCGTTGATCCATGCGGGCGTCCGGCATACGCTAGCCGGACGGCCCTCAACCGGCCGCAACGGAGACCGTCATGGCACAGCAGCCACTTGAACTGATCCTCCTCCGCCAGCTCGCAAGCTATCTGGCCGTGCCCATCTGGGTGGCCGATGCCGAAGGTAACCTCATCTACTACAACGAACCTGCCGAAGGTGTACTTGGACGACGCTTCGACGAGGCAGGAGAGATCTCCCTGGCGGAAGTAGGTGGCCTGTTCGAGATTTGCGACCAGGACGGGAATCCAATGCCTCCAAACGAGCTTCCGTTGGCCGTAGCTCTGTTCGAGGGCCGTCCCACCCATGGCAAGGTAAAGATGCGAGGATTCGGGAAGCCATGGATGCGCGTCGATGTGACGGCGTTTCCAGTCGAAGGGCAAGGCGGGCGGGTGTTGGGCGCGGCGGTGCTGTTCTGGGAGATCGCGGCGTCATGAACGTGAAGTTGTGGGGGACACGCGGGTCGGTGCCCAGTGCGGGCCATGATTTCGTGCGCTACGGCGGGAACACGTCCTGCGTTGAAGTGCAAGCGCAGGAGGGCTGGGTCACCGTCCTCGATGCAGGCAGCGGCGTGCGCGCGCTTGGCGAGACGGTAGGGCCCGAGATCACTCGCGTCGACCTGCTGCTTTCGCATCTGCACATGGACCACATACAGGGGCTCGGGTTCTTCGCGCCGCTGTTCACGCCCGACCTCGACGTGCACATCTGGGGGCCCGCATCGACTACGCTCGACATGCGGGAGCGGCTGGCTCGCTACCTTTCGCCGCCGCTGTTCCCGGTGCTGCTGCGCGACCTTCCGTGCAAGCTCACGCTGCACAACACGCCGCTGGGCAACTTCGAGGTCGGGTCGCTCAGTGTCGAAGCCGATCTGATTTGCCACCCCGGCCCAACCCTTGGTTATCGCATCACGGAAGGCGGCCGGACGCTGGCGTACATGCCGGACCACGAACCGGCGCTCGGGTTCCGCAGCTTCCAGCCGGAGAAGGAGTGGACGTCCGGCTTCAAGCTCGCTGAAGGTGCCGACGTGCTCATCCACGACGCGCAGTACACGAACGACGAATACGAAGGGAAGATCGGCTGGGGGCACAGCGCCCTGAGCCACACTCTGATTCTGGCGAAGGCGGCTGCGGTCGGACGCCTGGTGACGTTCCATCACGATCCTGCGCACACGGATGCTCAGCTCGATCAGTTCCATGCCGACGCGGAGTTGGAATGCGGTGAGATCGATGTGCCGCTGATCCCTGGACAAGAGGGGCTGACGCTCAAGGTGTAGCTTCGAAGTCTTGAGCTACTCGCCCACAATGACGGCGCTCCCACGGAGCACAACGCCGATCGTCGCACCGAGAGCAACGTCGTCACCCGCGTGCGCGCGGATGCGCAGAAGCGTGCCATCGCCCAACCGTACGCTGATCATCTGGTCGTGGCCATAGTATTCGCGTCCGACCACAACGCCCTGAACGCCACCGTCGCTTGTGAGCGCAAGGTTCTCTGGCCGGACCAGGACGTGTGCGTGACCCTCGGCGTGCGTGCTCGCCGCCGCCGCGAGGCCCAGCGCGAACGAAAGCTCGCCGTCTCGGACGTGCCCTTCGAGCATGTTCGCGTCGCCGAGAAACTCCGCGACGCCTCGCGTCGCCGGCCGTCGATAGATCTCGGCCGGCGGGCCGCTCTGTACGATGCGGCCCTCCAGCATCACGATGACCGTCTCCGCGACACTCAACGCCTCCTCCTGATCGTGTGTGACGAATACGGCCGTCGTGCCCAGTGCCTGGATGATCTGGCGCACCTCCGCGCGTACCTTCGTGCGCAACGCCGGATCGAGGTTCGAGAACGGCTCGTCGAGCAAGACGAGGGCGGGTTCGGCGGCGAAGGTTCGTGCAAGGGCCACGCGTTGCTGTTGGCCGCCGGAGAGTTCGTGCGGCATGCGACCGCCAAGGCCAGTAAGGCCAACGAGTTCAAGCAGTTCATCGACGCGTTTGCGGCCGTTTACACCGCTCGGCATGCCAAATGCGATGTTGCGCGCGACGTCAAAATGCGGGAACAGGGCATAGTCCTGAAACACCATGCCGATGTGACGCTTCTCCGGCACCACGAACGTCGTCTTGCCGTTGAGCACACGCCCGTCGAGTAAGACGTCGCCAGCATCCGGGTACTCGAAGCCCGCGATGATGCGCAGCAGCGTCGTCTTGCCGCAACCGCTGGGGCCAAGAAGGGCGACAAGCCGTCCTTGAGCGACGTCGACGTCGACACCGGCGACCGCTTGTGTCTGGCCATAGCGTTTCTCGATGCCCCGCGCGTGCAGGAATGCATCGCTCATGCGCGTTCCTCCCGCAGCACTGACACTAACAACGGAATAGAGGAAAGCGCCACGAGCAAGAGGGCGGGGAGGGCGGCGCGCGCGAAAAACCCCTCGCTCGTCGCCGACCATACGCGCGTCGCGAGCGTGTCGAAGCCGATAGGGCTGACGAGCAGCGTAACGGGCAGTTCCTTCATCACGGTCAGAAAGACGAGGAGAGCGCCGCTCGTCAGGCCCGGCACGATTTGCGGGAGCGTGACGCGCCGAAACACTGTGGCCCGGCTCCTACCAAGCCCGCGCGCCGCGTCCTCGGTGTTCGGATTCACCTGCAGCAGCGCGGTGCGCGAAGAACCGAGCGCTTGCGGGAGGAAACGAACGGTATAAGCGAAGATCAGCAGCGGCATTGTCTGGTAGAGCGATGGCGCGTAGTTGGCTGCGAAGAACACCAGCGCAAGCGCGATCGTGATGCCCGGCAGCGCATAGCCGGTGTAGGCGGCCTTCTCGGCGACGGAAGCGAGGGCACCGGGGTAACGCACGGCCATCAGGGCAATCGGCAGCGAAGCGGCAACAGCAACGAGGGCTGCGAGGCCGGACGCGTAGACGGAGTTCCACGCTGCCTCGCGCGTCAGCCAGGAAGCGCTGTCATCGGTGGCTGCGCGCGCGAGCCAGTACGCGATGACGGACAACGGGACGACGAGCGAGATGATGACGACACTCGTGCAGAACGCGAACGCTGGCCATTTCCAGGCGCCGAGACGTACGACGGGCGCGGCCGCATGCCGCGTCGTTGCGTGGTAGCGCGCCTTTCCGCGCAGCATGCTCTCGCCAATGACGACCACGAGCGAGAGCGCGACGAGCACGAGCGCGAACGCGGCCGCGGACCCGCGGTCGAAGGACGTGTAGCGGATGTAGATCACGCGTGACAGCGAGTCGAAGCGGAGGATCGACACCGCGCCAAAATCGCTGAGCGTATACAGCGCGACGAGGACCCCGCCCGCGGCGATGGCGGGCCGAAGCTGCGGCAGCGTCACGCGCCAGAAGGCCTCAGCCCGGCTGGCGCCGAGTCCGCGCGCAGCTTCTTCAAACGAGCGATCCATCATGTGCAGCGCAGCCCGCACGGGCAGAAGCACGTACGGGAACGTGAACAGCGTCAGCACGAGCCACGCACCGCGAAAACCGTAGATCTCGGGCAGCGTCGCGACCCCGAGTGGTGACAGCACGTCTTGCAGCATGCCACGCGGGCCGAAGGCGGCGACGAATGTGTACGCGCCGACGTATGAGGGCACGGCGAGGGGCAGCGCCAGCAGGACCGTCCACATTCGCCGCAATGGCAAGTCCGTGCGGGCCGTCAACCAACCAAGCGATACGCCGAGGGCGACGGAAGCAGCGGTTACGGTCGTTGCAAGCGCGACGGTGCGAACGACGGCCTGTCGCGCGGCAACGCTGGTGATGTCCTCCCATGCCGATACCCCTTCGTCGAGCACGCGCACCACGAGATATGCGGTCGGGAGCAGCATCGCCGCGGCAATAGCGAGGGCAGCCACGACAACGAATGTCGGCGCGGAGCCGGGACGTCGGAAGGATCGTGCGAAGTCAGCCACAGCCGTTATTGCAGCACGCCCGTCTCCTGCAGCAGAGCAATCGTGCCTGCGAGGTCGTCGAGGTTGCTCAAGTCAACCTCCGGCGGCTCCAGGGATTCGAGCGGGGGTAGCCCTTCGGTCACGGAAATGCCTGCGGTGAGCGGATATTCGTAAGTCTTGTTCGCAAAGTATTCCTGACCGACCTTGGACAGGAGATATTCGATCAGGGCCTGCGCATCCTCCTTGTGGTCCGAAGATTCGAGGATGCCGGCGCCGGCCACGTTCACGAGGGCGCCGACATCACCGCCCGAGAGGAAGTGGTTGCGCGCACTGAAGTCTTCGCCCTGCTCCGCCAGGAACTGGAACAGGTAGTAGTGGTTGACAAAGGCCACATCGACCTCGCCGTTGGCGGTACCTTCGACCGCTGCACCGTTGTTTGGATACACCGTCGGATTGTTGTCCTGGATGCCTTCGAGCCATGCCCGCGCCGCTTCTTCACCCTCAAGCAGGCGATACGCCGTGACAAATGATTGAAATGACGCATTCGTCGGCACCCAGCCGATGCGCCCGTCCCACGACGGATCGGTGAAGGCATCGATGTTGTCAGGCAGATCAGCGTCTGTCAGCTCAGCCGTGTTGTTGTAGACCACCACGCGTGAGCGGCCGGAGAGACCGACCCACTGGCCGTTGTCGGCGCGAAACTTCGCTGGCACGAGGTCGAGCACCGGCTGCGGGAGCGTCATCAGCTGCCCTTCGTCAGAAACGGCGCCGAGCGCGCCCGCGTCCTGCGCGAAGAACAGGTCCGCGGGGGAGTTGTCGCCCTCTTCCAGGAGGACGCCTGCGAGTTCCGTCGTGTCGCCGTAGCGCACTTCGACTTCGATCCCGGTGTCGGCCGTGAACTGGTCGATGATGGGCTGGACTAGGGCCTCATTGCGCCCGGAGTAGAGCGTGATCGAAGGCCCGCCGTCATCGTCCGAACAGGCCGCGAGCGCCAGGGTGCTGACCAAGGCCGCGCAAGCAAGCAGAAAGGCGCGTCCGCACACGGGAGTCCTCCATGAAGTTAGTGGGGGCTTATTTAGAAGCGTACCACAGCCAACGCTGCTACCTCGCAGACCATCTGCAACAAGTGCATGGTGTGCAACAAGTGCATCATGTGCTAACGTATGACCATGACGAGCGCGCATCGCGACTACATGACCGTGAAGGAAGCAGCCGCCGAGCTTGGCGTCAGCCCCTCGACCATCTGGCGCTGGATCAGCGCCGGGCGGATTCCGGCACAACGCATCGGCCCCAAGATCATTCGACTGAGGAAGCGAGATGTGGATGAGGCGGGAGCACATCCTGCCTTCGCGTTTGCAAGCACGGATCCGTGGGAGGCAATCCGCCGATCGTTACGCCCCATGACCGAAGAAGAAGGCCACCGGCTCGACGCCGCACTGAAGGCCGCAGGAGAAAATCGCGCGGAGATGCGAAAGGAACGTGGCGGAAAGCTCGTCCCATCCTCGACCGACATCATTCGCGAATGGCGTGACAAGCGATAGTGGCAGCCGACCCGGATCGTGCGACCGTTTTGGACGCGAGCGTCGCCGTCAAGCTTGTTATCGATGAACCCTATTCTGATCGCGCGCTGTCTCTCGTTACTGAACTTCGCCGTGGTGGTGTGAGGGTGAGCGTTCCACCTCACTTTCATAGCGAGGTTGCTAACGCTGCGTACCAGCAGGTCCGCCGTCAGAATGTTTCCCTCGCACGAGCTGAGGCTGCGCTTGCAAGTTTCCTCGCGATGGAGTTCCCGGTTGTCTTCGTTCCGGAACTTCCAAGAGCCGCCTTCGAACTCGCCGCGCAGCACGGCTTGGCGAGCCTCTACGACGCAATGTATCTCGCGCTCGCTGTCCGGCTCGGGGCTAATTTCTGGACCGACGACCAGCGCTTGTTGCGCGCCATCGGGGACGCGTTTCCAAACGCACGCTGGCTTGGCGAATACGAGTCCACCTAACTCGGCGCGCGCGGGCCAGAATCGGATGGCGCATGCGCCCCGCCGCCTCTATCGCCGCGCGTACTGCGCGGGGCCGAAGTCCGCCTCATAGAACGGCGCGACGCTTTCTCCGCGGCGAATAACGCGGTTGACCTGGCGCAGCTCATCGTCCTCGAACGAGACCTCGACCGCCTTCATGTTGTCGTCGAACTGCTCCATCGCCCGCGGCCCGATGATCGGCGATGTGACGCCCGTCTGTTGGTGTACCCAGCCGAGCGCCAGTTGCGATAGCGTGACGCCCTTTGCTTCGGCCATCGGCTGCAAGCCCTCGACAACATCATAGATGCGGTCGTTCAAGCGGCGGCGGTACAGCGGGTTAGTCTGGTCAGCGAAGCGTGACCCCTCCGGAGGCTCGTCGCCCCGCTGGTACTTGCCCGTCAGCAGTCCACCCGCCAAGGGCGACCACGGAATAATCGCCATGCCGTAGCTCTGCGCCATCGGCAACAGTTCGCGCTCGATGCGGCGGTCGAGCAGGTTGTACGGCGGCTGCTCGCAGACGTAGCGGTGGGTGCCCAGCTCCTTCGCGATGAAGATCGATTCCACGAGCTGGTACGCGGCGTACGTGCTGCTCCCGATGTACCGCACCTTGCCGGCGCGGATCAGGTCATCGAGCGCCCGGAGTGTCTCGTCGATCGCCGTGTCGGAGCGCGGGCGGTGGATCTGGTAGAGGTCGATCCAGTCCGTCTTCAGGCGGCGCAGTGACTCATCGCATTGCTGGATGATGTGGCGGCGCGACGTGCCCTGCATGTTCGGGTCGTCGTCGTCCATCGCGCCATGCACCTTCGTAGCCAGGAAGGTCCGGTTGCGCTTGCCGTTGCGGGCCAGCGCCTCGCCGACGGCCTCTTCGCTGCGGCCGCGCGAGTACACGTTCGCGGTGTCGATGAAGTTGATGCCGGAGTCGAGCGCCTTATCGACGATCGCGCAGGAGTCCTCAAGGTTCGTCTTCGCCCCGAACATCATCGCCCCCAGGCAGATGCTCGATACTTTCACGCCCGTTCGGCCGAAGGGCCGCATTTCCAGTGCCATTGGTCTCGTGTCCTTTCCATTGCGTTTGGGGCTGCATGATACGGCGGCTATGCCTTATGAGCAGCAAGACGACTGAAGTGCCATCGCGCCCTTGGCGTTTCGAGCCGTTGTATGGGAATTCCTAACCAGGAGGTGACCCATGCCCGACCAGACCGGACCCACGACACCCGCAGGCAAAGCAATCGCCGCACGAAATAGTCTTCGCCACGGCCTCAGCGCGCAGGAAATCGTCCTGCCCGATGAGGTTCAGGAGGATTGGGCGGCTTTCGCGTCCGCGACCGCAGACGCCCTCGAACCGCTAGGCACGCTCGAAGAGGCGTTCGCCCACCGGATCGCAGAAATTCTTTGGCGGCTTCGCCGTGTCGCCCGGGCCGAGCATGACGCCGTGTACGACCGCCTCGAGCGCCCGACGGAATACGAGGCCGTGCGACGCAAGCCCAGTATGCTCGACCCTTGGCGCGCTGCGGCCGAACCACCTGAGAATCTGCCCCTTACCTTGCCTGCGCCCACGGCCCTTCGCCCCATCATGCGATACGAAGCACACCTCAACAGGCAGCTCACCCAGACATTGCACGAACTGCAGGCCCTTCAGGATCGCCGCTCGGGCCGCCACGCCCCCCTCGCACGCCTGGATGTAAGTCTCAGCAGTGCTGACGTCGACGAATAAGTGCGAATAGAAGTCCGGGAAGGTTGAAAAGTGCGAAACGAAATGCCCACAAGACGGCGATAGTGCGAAACGAAATAGCTTCAATACGGCAGAAGTGCGAAACGAAATGCTCTGGGCCGACAGCTTCCTCGAATCCTTCGCCGTATTCGTGGCCGTTCGTGGAGAGACGAGCTCAGTTCATCACTCCGAAACCCGTCGTCTTCTGGCGCAGGTGCGCGACGAGGCGGCCGTGCATCTCCGGCAGCGCCTCGCTGATCAGTTCCAGCTCCATCCGCAGTCGCGCCTCCGGATCGAGTTCCTCGAGCCACTTCTGCTTGGCCTCGGGTGGTACATCGCAGCGTGCGGCGATGTAGTCGGCGGCATCAGCGGGGTCCGGCGGCAGATAGACCTCCCGCACCCACTGGTCGGCGATCGAGAAGTACGTCTTGAAGTAGTCGTCGAACATCTGCCGTGCGCGCGGCATGACCGACCATCCCGCTTCGCCGACGGGCAGCTGTTCGAGCAGTGTCACTTCGGCGTGCAGGTACGGCTCGGTCGTCGTGATCGCGATCGTGCGGAAGCGCTCGTGGCCCATGCTGAAGATGTTCATGCGCCCGTCGTCGAGGTACTCAACCTGGATGATGCGGGCCGTCGTGCCCACCTCGTAGGGCACCGGCGTGTCGCCGACCTCATCGCCCGACTTCACGAGGATCACGCCGAACGGCGCATCCTCCTCGATGCATTCGCGGATCATGACCTTGTAGCGCTCTTCGAAGATATGCAGCGGCAGCCGCATGTTCGGGAAGAGGACGGTGTTCAGCGGAAAAAGCCGCAGATCCATGGTGGTTACAGGTTACAGCCGACGGCCCGAAAGGGTGACGTGTGACAGCAATAGAGGCGGCGCTAGGCTGGCTGCCAGCGGAGTTCGTAGAGGCGGATGGGGTCCTCGAACCCGCGCAGTGCTACGTCGCCACGGTCGGCGAACATGAACGGCTTGCCGGAAAGCAGTCCGCGGACGACATCGGAGACGAGGATCTCGCCTCCGTTCGCCTGGGAAACGATACGCGAAGCGATGATGACCGACGACCCGAACAGGTCGCCTTCCTCGGCGATGGGTTCCCCTGCGTTCAGCCCGATGCGAATCTTCAAGCGTTCGGTCATGGGTTCTGTCGTGATCGCCTGCTGCAGGTCGATTGCGCACTGAGCCGCCGCCGTCACAGAGCCAAACGACACCATGAACGCGTCGCCGATCGTCTTTATCTCGTCGCCTCCATGCTTCGCGATAACATCGCGCGTGATGCGCTCGTGCTCTCGCAGGAGCGAGCGTCCAGCATCATCGCCGAGGCGTTGCATCATCTGCGTGTGACCTTCGATGTCGGTGAAGAGGATGGTACGCACGCCGGTTTGTGCCGGAGATGCGTCGCTTGCAGATGGAGCGGGCTCCATTTCCTCAGCAGCGAGCGTCGTCGCGAGCCAGTCGAGCATACGCTCGGCGAGGGCGACGGGTTCGTCTGCCCAGAGCCCGGGCGTCGTGACGAGGCTCGCGTTTGGGATATTGGTCGCAACGTTGCGCGCGACATCCATCGGGATCGTGTTGCCGGCGTGCTTGACGATCAGGGTGGGAGCGCGCACGTCTTTCGCGACGGGAGTTGAGTCGTGAACGTGGCTCGCCTGCATCGCCAGCGGAAAGAACGTCTGGTCGATGCACGACCGGATGTACGTGCCGTAGCCGACGGATTCCGCATGGCCCGCGCCGAACGTGAATGAACCGATTGCCTCGGTACCCGTCACCCAGTCGGCCTGGCCAGCGGCGATGACGGCGGCGATCTGCGGGCTGGTGAAGAGCTGCATCACACTCAGGCAGCCATCGATGAGGACGAGATGCGTCACTTCGTTTGGGTATCGCGACGCATAGATGATGGCCGCTGGCGAGACGATCTGGACCGCGCCGATGATGTAGCGCTGCAAGCCGAGCTTCTCGACGACGGCGCGAATCTCGCCGTAGATCGTGTCAGGGCCAACGGACTGGACGCGATCCGACAGGCCAGTCCCGCGGATGTCGATCCGGATCAGCGTGAGGTCCTGCGCCAGGCGGCCATAGATATCGCGAAGGATTGGCTGCGACCACTCAAGTTCGACATGGCTGACGCTGGGGTCCGTCAGCACGATGGCCGGCGGGCCCGTGCCGCAGACCGTGTAGGCAACACGGACACCGTCGCTCGTGGTGACGTACTGGACGATGGGTGGCGGCATGGGCGTAAGTATCGGCGCGCCGGCATTGGTTCGCAATGGCGTAAAGCAAAACGGCCCAGAACTATGCTCGCGTCATTCGATGAGCAGCCAGCCCAGGACGCGGTCTGTCATGCCGATCGGGTCGTCAGCCCAGAGGCCTGGCACGGTGATCTGGCTGGCTCCCGGGATTGTCGCGGTGACATCACGCGCCAGTTCTGCCGTTACGTACGGGTGGTCCTCGTGGCGAACGACCATCGTGCGTGCGCGGACTTCGGTGGCGGCATCAGTCGCATCGAGGATGTTCGTCGCCCGGAGGGCCATCGCGTAGAACTCCGGCGTGATGCACGCTCGGATATGCGCCCCGAAATCGCGTGCCTCCATGCGCCCGATCCCGAATACCTGTCGCCCGATGACCTCCGACGCGATCGTCCAGTCGGCCCCGGCCGAGACGATGACCGCGGTCAGTTGGGGCGAAGCGACCATGTCGAGGACGCGGAGGGCAGGGTCGATCAGGATGAGCGCGGTGACTTCGTCCGGATACGTCGCCGCATAGATGATCGAAGCAGGAGCGAGCGATTGTGTGCCGACGAGCGCATAGCGCTCGACGCCCAGCCGGCCCAGGACGGCGCGCAACTCTCCAACCACAGCATCGGTTCCAGGATCGGTCACGCGGTCCGAAAGTCCTGTACCCCGAACATCGAGGCGGATTAGCGTGACGCGCTGCGCGAGGTGGGCGAGGATGGGGCCAAGAGTCGGCTCCGTCCACTCGCGCTCGACATGGCTCGCGCTCGGCTCGTTGAGAACGACGAGCGGCGGCCCGCTTCCTGTGACGGTGAACGCAGTGCGGACACCATCCACGGTGGTGACGTATTGCACGGGAGGTGGGTGCATGGCGCGAGTATCGCACACCGGCGATGTCTCGATCGACGGTACGCTTGGCGTATGAAGTACGCGAAGCTCGTCCCCGAACTCGTGTGCTCGGACTTCGAGCGTAGCCTGCGGTTCTACACGGAGGTGCTTGGGTTCGACATCGTGTATGCCCGTCCGGAGGAGCGATTCGCGTATCTCGACCGCGAGGGCGCGCAAATCATGCTAGAGCAGCCGACTGACCGCGCCTTCGTGAACGGCGAGCTGGCACAGCCGTTCGGTCGCGGCGTCAACTTCCAGATCGAGGTGACGGAAGTGGATGTCTTGTACGAGCGGGTCATCGCGTCGGGTGCGCCCATCTTCCTTCCCATCGAGGAGAAGTGGTATCGGCGGGAGGGTGCCGAAGTCGGCAACCAGCAGTTCATCGTCGTCGACCCGGATGGCTATCTGTTGCGGTTCGCGCAAGATCTGGGCGAGCGGCCAGTGTAGCCTCGCTTTCGTTGTTGCGAAGGAGTCATAGCGTCCAGATCACGTTTCTGTGGAGCTTGACCCACGGCCGCATACGGATCGATACTTGCGATCGCCTCTCCGGTTAGGCAAGCGGAGCCTCGCCGAATGGGCCGTGCAGCACGTGGATGCGAACATCTGTGGGCGCCCGACAAGCGTCCAAGCACGGCATCTCATCCCTGAACCCTGCACGCGGCAATCTCTCAGCGATCCGTGAATAGCGGATCTTCACAAGGAGGCCGCATTGGCAGACGCACCAGCCGCAGAAAAGCAGTCCAAACCCATCGTCCCATTCCTGAAGGTCCCGGCCGATGGCGCGCCATATCTTCAGGGCAGCCGCTGCAAGAAGTGCGGGACCACGTACCTTGGTTCGCGCATGGCGTGCAGCAAATGCTTCTCGACGGACGCGATGGATGACGTCAAGCTCAGCGACCGCGGCGAGCTTCATGTCTTCTCGATCGTCCACCAGTCCGCACCGGGGATCCCGACGCCGTACATCGCGGCGATCGTCGACCTGCCGGAGGGCGTGAGCGTCCGTGCGAACATCAGCGGAGTCGAACCCGACCCAAAGAACCTGAAGTTCGGCATGCCCGTGCAGTTTGTTGCGGAGAAGATCCGAACTGACCGCGAGGGCAACGACGTAATCGCGTTCAGCTACAAGCCGGCGTAAGGCGAACAGCCTGTGTAGGGGTGGCCCTATGTGGCCGCCCGCAAAGACGCCGGGCCGGAGCGCGCGGCGAAAAGTCGAGAGGAAGAACATGCGAGACGTAGCAATTATCGGCGTCGGGATGATCAAGTTCGGACGCTACCCCGAGAAGACGGTGCCGGAGCTGGCTGCGCAGGCGGCGCTGCTCGCGTTGAAAGACGCCGGTGTTGAGATGAACCAGGTGGAGCTTGTCGCCAGCGGCAACCTCTACCAGTCGAACGCAATGGTCGGCCAGCGCATCATGCAGATCATCGGCCAGACGGGCGTGCCCGTTATCAACGTGGCGAATGCCTGCGCGACGGGCTCGACCGCGTTCCGTGAGGCGTACATGTCGGTCGCGTCCGGCGCATACGACATCGCGATGGCCGTCGGCAGTGAGCAGATGGGCAAGATGGGTCTGCTCGGTGGCGGCGCCTCCGGCGGCGACCCGGCGTACAGCACGGAAGGTGTGTTGGGCTCGGGTCTGATGCCTGCTGTGTTTGGCATGGCGGGCGTCGAGCACATGCGTAAGTACGGCACCACGCAGGAGCAGTTCGCGAAGGTGTCCGTAAAGAACCACAAGCACTCGATGCACAACCCGTACTCGCAGTACCAGACCGAAGTCGGGCTCGAGGAAGTATTGAACGCGCGCGTCGTCTCGTGGCCGAACACGCTGTACATGTGTTGCCCGACGGGCGACGGCGCGGCTGCGGCCATCGTATGCAGCATGGAGAAGGCGCGGCAGTTCACGACCAAGCCAATCCGGGTTGCGGCATCCGTGCTGACGTCCGACCCATGGACGCAGCGCGACCTGATCATGCCCGACATCAACACACTGACCCGCAATGCGGCGAAGGAAGCGTACGAGAAGGCAGGCATCGGCCCGCAGGACCTCAACCTGATCGAACTTCACGACTGCTTTGCGACAGCGGAGATCCTGCACTACGAGAACCTCGGCATCTGCGGCGAGGGCGAAGCCGGACGCATGGTCGATGAAGGCGCGACCTCCATCGGCGGCAAGATTCCCGTGAACGCGAGCGGCGGCCTGCTTTCTAAGGGTCACCCGCTGGGCGCGACGGGCGTCGCCAACGTCTGCGAAGTCGTCTGGCATCTGCGCGGCGAGGCGGGCAACCGCCAGGTCGAAGGCGCCAAGGTCGGAATGGCGCACGTCATCGGGCTGGGCTCGGCCTGCACGTTGCAGGTGCTCGAGAAGGTGTAGTCCGTGCCTACGTAGCGCGGGCCTTCAGTCCGCGCGGTCTTTGAGATGAAGAAAGGGTCGCCAGCGGGCGGCCCCTTTCTTTGCGCTATCCACGGATAAGACAGATTGAATGGAAGGGTGCGTCCATCGTCTATCTTCCATCCTCCATATTCGGGCCGGGCTTCACGACGCCCTTCAGATCAAACCGCTGCCATTCGGCGCCGATGATGCGTGTGTCCGGAATGAGGCAGAGGTTGGTGGCCGGAAATGCGTAGTTGTACGCCCGACGGTTGAGGAACGGCATGATCTGTTCGATCTCGGCCGGTGACAGTGGGCCGGTGGCGAGCGCGATGTGCGGAAGCCATGTTTCGCTGTCATATGCCGGCTTGGAGTTGCGGGCGTAGCGCTGCGTCGCGTGATGGATGACGTGATGAACGTCGTCGAGGACCTCCGTGCGGTCGACGTGGAGATAGATGACGACCTGCTGGCCCTCGGTGATGCCTATGCCGTGCGTCTTGATTGCGAACGGCGTTCCCTTGGCCGCGATCTCCGCGAGCACGTTCTCGATACCGTGCGCGAATCGCTCAGCGACGGCGAACGTGAGGTAGGGACGCGTCGCCCCCGTGAGCTGCGACAGCCCGAACACAGCCTTGAGCTCGCCCCAGATGGTCGCGAGCTCTTCACCGGCGTCGCCGTCGATAGCGGTGACGATTGCCTGCATGGTGAGAGCGTATCGGGCGAATTGTTGACGATGACAAGGTGCGCGCTTGCCTTGAGAACGAACGTTCTATACGATCGCGATCTCATGGATGAGACAGTGCCCGCCCGCATCAACATGATCCAGGACATGCCCGTTTCGCAGCGGCCGCGGGAACGGCTTCGCGACCTTGGCGTGAGCAGTCTTCGTGACGATGAACTGATCGCCATTCTGTTGAGGACCGGGTTCAAGAACAGCAGCGTCATGGTTGTAGCGGACCGGCTGCTGCGGGACTTCGGTGGGCTGGCCGGTTTGGCGCGCGCGTCGTTCGAGGATCTCTGTGGCGCTCCCGGCCTTGGGCCTGCGAAAGCGGCGGAGCTGCAGGCGGCGATGACACTCGGAATTCGCGCGGCCGCGGTTAGTCCGGCGGAGCGCCCGTTGCTGAAGGATCCGGACAGCATCGCGGCGCTCGTCGTCGATGAGATGTCGATCTTCGACCAGGAGGTCGTGCGCGTGTTCTCCCTCGACACGCGGCTGCGCCTGATCAAGAAATCCGATGTCTATCGCGGCAGTGTGCACTCCACCGCCATCCGCTACGGCGAACTCCTGCGGGATGCGGTGAAGGTAAATGCGACCGCGATCGTCCTCGTCCACAACCACCCGTCCGGCGACCCTGCACCGTCGGCAGCGGATGTTGCGATGACGAAGGGCATGGGCGACGCGGCGAAGACGATGGAGATCGACTTCCACGATCACATCGTGGTCGGCGGCGGGCGCTACGTCAGCATGCGAACGGCGGGATTGGGATTTGGCTCGTGACGGGCGATGTCGCCGATGCTCGTGTCGGGGCTACGTCATTCAGAGCGAAGCGATGAATCTAGTTCGAGATGGCGCCGATGTCTGAATTCCATGTCTACATCATGCACAGCGGGTCGCGCGTCATGTACGTGGGTGTCACGAGCGACCTCCCGGAGCGTGCCAGTCAGCACCGCCAGCGGTCGTCAGGATTCACCGCGAAGTACAGCGTCACGCGGCTAGTCTACGTCGAGAGCGCTGACACTGCGCGTGCTGCAATTGCACGCGAGAAGCAGCTCAAGGGGCTGAGTCGCGCCAAGAAGATCGCCATCGTCGATGCAGCGAATCCGGGCTGGGCAGACCTTGCCGAAGACTGGTTCGCGACCGAGCCGACGCGTCGCGCCCAAGTCGTGAGTCGGCGCTGGCCGACGTAGATTCATCGCTTCGCTCTGAATGGCGGCACCTTTAGTCCCCGCCACTCCCGAAACCGTCGCTACACCACAATCGTCTTGAGGTCGTCGGCAATCAGGATGCCGGTGTTGGCGATGGCGGGTGGGGCTTCGCCTGCGCCGATGTGGGTGAGGATGAACTTGGTGTGTTGCGAGATCTTGGTGCGGAGGAGCAGGATGTTGTTCGGGGTGAGGTGGATGGGCCCGCAGGTTTCATTCCAGCACGAGCACTCGGACACGAAGACATCGGCGCCATCAGCGAGCGAGACGAGCGCGTCGCACAGGGAGCTATCGCCGGAATAGGCGAGCGTCTTTCCGTCCATCTTCACGCGGAATCCGAACGACTCCAAGTCTGGCACGTGCGGCACCTTGCGCGCGACCCATTCCGCGCCGGCCGCTGTGCCGCCCTTCTCGTCCTTCACTTCGACGAACGTGAGGTCGTAGCCGCGGGACTGTTTGCGAAAGACGTTTGCGAACGCCATGTTCGTCGCGGATTCGACGCGCTTGGCGATCCCAGGCGGGCCGATGATCGTGAGGTCCTTCGTGCGCGGGGCAAGCTCTGCGTACTCAAGCAGCAGGAATGGCAGCCCCATGAAGTGGTCGCCATGAAAGTGGCTGATGAAGATGACTTCGATATCGCCCGGATCTTTGCCCAGTTTCTTGAGGTGCGGGAGAAGCGTGGGCGGCGCGTCGAACAGGTACTTGTCGTTCACGAGGAACGAACTCCAGTAGCGCGTGGGCGCGAAGGCGTTTCCTGTACCCAGGAAGGTCAGCTCAAGGGACATCGAATAGCGCCTCAGCCCGCGTTACTCTCGGAGCGGGCTGCTGGCCCGCCTGAACCCTAAGCGGCAACGTATTCACGGTGGCAGCCATCTAGGAACGACCACAGGGCATCGGCGCACTCGCGCGCGGTGCTCAATACGGCCTCACGGTCGCCTTCGGTGGTGGTGTTATTCCGGACCATGCCCGCGCCAACTTCAGCGTGAATCTCGTCCGCGCCGATGTGCACCTCGAAGAACTGCAAGGAACGCTGATCCCCGATTCCGTAGAACGCCTTGAGGCCCGCTATCTTCGTCTTCGCGACTTCCGGTACCTGCGACTCGTACACGTAGAGCGCGGCGCATGCCTCCGCGAACGTGCGGTTCATCGTTGCGTCGCGGAATGTGGCAACGAGCTTGTCGGTCTCGGGCAGTGGCGTCGAGCCCTCGATCTGCGGACGCGTTGCGCCGACCCCCTCGCCGAAGCGAAGCCACAGTTCGGGGTGGTTCTCGTCGCCGCGCTCTTCCTCAATGAGGTTCTCCAGCAGTTCTTGGCGCTCGGGCTGGGTAGGGCAGATAGCGTGCGCGGCGCTGACGTATTGCGGGAAGGCCAGCACGTGGTGCCAGTACTGTGTCGCGTAGCCGCGCAGCGATTCGAGTTCAAGCTCGCCCTTCTGCCACGCCTGGTAGAACGGGTGCTTGAGGAGGCTGCGCTCGTCCGTAATCTGACGGATTTCGTCGACGATGTCGGCTACGGCGACCATGTGGGTTCCTTTCGAGATGTGACGTGTGTGACACCGCATTTATAGCAGGCGAAGCGCGATTATCCACGAAGGACCAAGAAGCAGGCAAAGAAAAAGGGCGGCCAACGCGACCGCCCTTCCCAAATGACAGCCCTCTGCTAGGAACCCGGTGTCGGTGTCTCGGTCGGTAGCGGCGTGCTCGTCGCCGTTGCAGTCGGCGTGCCCGTGTTGGTCGGCTGCACCGCTATTGCGTTGTTGACGCTGGATTCTGGCTCGGTAGGTACGTTGTTTTCGATCCCATCTGCCCACAGGTCGACGGTCTCGACGAGATCACTATTGTCCGGGACGGCGAGTGTGATAGAGAAAGCACCGTCTTCATCGATCGCGAGGTCAGTAAGTGCGTCGCGGCCAACGACGACCACACGGTCGTCATCGTCGTACACAACGGCGCAGACGGCGGGATCCTCCAGCGCGTCGCCGTCATCGTTCGTCAATGTTCCGCTGACGACGAGCGAGCCGCCCGTCCGGACGGCCGTGACGCCGGAGAAGGAGACGTTGCCCTGGGCAACGTTGCCCACCTTGAAGGTCGGATCCTCGATGACATTGGCCATGCGGGCGAGTCCGATGTCGGTGTCGTCCTCGTCCTGGTTGCTCTGCAGCGAGAAGAAGTTGACCTTGCCGTCCTGGAGCGAACGGAGGCAGCCGTTGATGGTGCGCACTTCAAGCACGGCCAGATTGTCGTTCAGGAACGACACCTGGATCTTGTGGTTGAGGATGTCGACGCCGCTGTCGTTGTGGAGTTCGCCGGCGAAGGTGTCATGCTCGCCGATCGTGGTGAGCGAGATGTTCTGGACCGTACAGGTCGCGGCGATGGCCGCCAGTCCGATGGCGGCAAGCAGTGCGAGCGGGATGAATCGTTTCATGTACGGGGCCTCCTGCGCTGGTGACGTTGGGGTGTGGGTGTCAGCGTAGCGATTGTGTTGGGAGCGCGTCCACTTTCGTATGGAGGATTCGACCGAACGATCTCTATCACTGCATCAGAGAAACGAATGAACCAGAACCAACAAGAGAAGAGACCACCCGATTTGAGTGGTCTCTCCTTACTGGTTGATCGCTTGACGCCCTAGAAGCAGGGTGTCGCTGTGGCGGTCGCGGTGTTCGTCGCGGTGTTCGCCGGTCCACCGGGAGTGTTGGTCGGCAGTGGCGTGTTTGTCGCCGTCGCCGTGCCTGTCGGGGTGGCCGTCTTCGTCGGTGTGCTCGTCGCGTCGGAGCAGTCGGTGACCGTGTTGTCCAGGTCTTCTTCTGCGTCTGTCGGGACGCCATCCTCGAGGCCGTCAGCAAAGACGTGGACGGTGTTCAGGATGTCCCCGTCGTCAACGACGTCCACGGTGATGGTGAAGTCGACTTCATCGCCTTCGTCGAGGTCAGCGAGATTGGTGGTCTTGGCAACGAAGACGATGTTGTCGTTTTCGTCCAGTACGACGACGCAGGCCTTCGGGTCTTCCAGTTCTTCGTCGTCGTTGTTCTTGATGGTGCCTGTGACCTTGAGCTTCGCATCGTCGCGTCGAACGACGACGTTCGAAAGCGCAAAGTCAGAGTCTTCGGTCTCGCCAGCCTTCAGGTTGCTGTCCAATGCGAGCCGCGCGAGTCCTGTTGTGGTCTCTGAGGTCGGGCGCGAGCTCTGGACGGAGAAGTAGTCGGTCTCGCCAGCCTGGAGGGAGCGCTTGCAGCCTTCGACGGTCTTGGTCTCGACGACGTTGTTGGCGCTGTCGAGAAACGCGACAATGATGCGGTGCTGGAGCAGATCCGCACCGGAGTCGTTGTTCAGTTGTCCGGCAAAGACGTCCTTACCGTCGACGTTCGTGAGGCTTACCTTCGTCACGGTGCAGGTTGCGGCGAAGGCTGCGAGCGCAGCGACACCGAGAACCCCAAGTGCTAACCATTTCTTCACTAGTGATCTCCTCCTTGATCCCGAGGACCTCCGGCGGCTTGTCCTTGCGGGGATGTCTTGATTCGTTTGTTGTAGAACGACCGGCGCCGCGCCCGGGTTAACCCGAAAGTGTTAAGAAAGTGCATCAACGCTTGCTCGCGCCGAATGCAGCATGCTCCTTATTGGTGTGCGCCAGCGAAGCGCTTGATATCGATGAGGGCCCGTTCGTGGAGCCCTTCGCCGATCTTGATGCCGTCTTCGCTGTGAACCTCGACGTCGAACAGCAATCGCCGGCCATTGATCTCGCGTAGCGTCACCTTCGCGGTGACCTTCTTGCCGATCTGCGTCGGAGCCAGGTGCTTCACATCAACATGAAACCCCACCGATTGCTCGCCCTCGTCCACGAAGCGCGTGATGAGTTGCACGCACGCGCCTTCGATGAGTGAAACCATCGAGGGGGTGGAGTACATGGAAGGGACGTCGGGGCCGAGGTGCGTGATGCCCATCTCCGGGGTGGTCGTGATCGTCCATTCGCTGACGGTGCCGGGGTCGAATCCTGGTTTCAAAGTCGTCGCTCCTGTGCGGCATGCGCAAAGCGGCAGCCTAGCACGGAGATCAGACGCTTCGCGCCGCGGAAATGTTCCGAAACCGCTGTGAGACTTGTGATAGTCTGGCCGCGGGAACCGATCATGCCAACGATTCAGATTCTGCCACTGGGCGACGAGATCGAGGCGGATGGCGACACCATCATGGGCGCCGCCCGCGCGCTCGGGTATTACTGGCCGACGACATGTGGTGGCGAGGGGCGCTGTACGACCTGCGCGTGCCAGATCGAAGAAGGCGCGGCACTGCTCGACGAGATGGGGCGTTCCGAATCGAAGTCGCTGGTGTACGAGCGTGGCGAGCGGATCCTCGGCACGAACTGGCGGCTGGCCTGCCAGGCGCGCGTGACGCCCGGAAGTGGCACAATTGTCGTGCGGAAGACCGGCGTCAGGCGGCCGGGCGAGTGACGGGCTAGCGACGGAGCACATCGATGACGTACGTCATCACGGAACCCTGCATCGGCACCAAAGACGCCTCGTGCGTCGACGTCTGTCCTGTGGACTGCATCTACACACGCGACGACGACCCGCAGTACTACATCGATCCTGATACGTGCATCGACTGCGCCGCGTGTGAGACGGCATGCCCCGTGCAAGCGATCTTCCACGAGGACGACGTGATCGACGAGCACAAGCAGTACATCGCCATCAACAAGGCGTTCTTCGTCGATGTACCTGCAAGCGAGCGCACGTTCCGGCCGCGGACGGAGCGCACTTCTTAAGCGAACGGCAGACGACACAGACAGTCAGAGCAGACAGCAGAACCTGTGGTTCACGGATCGAGCGCGTCTATGCGCTCGATGGCTGTGATCAGAGCTCTCTATGTCGGCGCCGATCACACTTGCTGACTGCCGCGCGATGGTATCGTTTCGAGCGGTGGCGGACCGCACTGTGAGAGGGCAAGCACGCGTGTCCTGGCTTTCGCATCGATCGTTTACGCCCATCGTCGCCTGTGCGGCGCTGCTGGCGATTACCTACTTTGGGTTCGGCGCCTGGCGCTACGTCGCCCACAACTACCGGTTGTCTTCGGACGAGGCGGAAATTCGCCGTGACATCGCGGAGCTGGACGAACAGCGCGCGCAGCTTGTCGCTGTTCACGACTATCTGAAGTCAGATGAGTACGTCGAGTACGTCGCACGGAGCGTGCTGGGCCTGGTGCGGCCCGGCGAGACGCTGGTGATCGTCTCGAGCACGGCGCCGGATGCGCCGCCGACGGCTACCGCGGGGGCGGGTGTTGCTGGCGCGGAGCAGGGGCCGTGGTGGCGGGAGTTGTTCGTGCAGCCGCAGATCGCGCCGACGCCCGCGCCATAGGTCTCGAACTTGAACGCGCCCGAATACGCGGGCTGAAAGCCCGCACTCCGGATCTTGTGGCACTACTGCGCAGTGAAGTGGACCGACTTGTCGTTGACGTTCACTGTGTACGTCTCGCCGGATGTGAAGTCACTGCCGAGGGCCAGGGTTGTCTCCTTCGTGCCGTAGATGGCTGTGCAGGCAACTTCCGCATCGTCCGGCATGGTGTTCGTGACGCGCACGGCTATGGTGTTGCCGCTGCGGCCAGTCTCTTCCGCCTTGTCGAAGACGGCGCATCCTGACGGCAGGCCGGAGACGATGCGCAGGTTGTACTGCGGTGGGAAGCTCTCGAGCGTCAGGATGTCCAGGTCGTCGATCGGCGCCTCCTCGCTCTTCGTGGCGTACGTGGGTTTGGCCGGCGGAGCGTCGCCGTCAGCGTCGTCGTCGCACGAGGCGGCCATGGCACTCAGGCCAAGAAAGGCGGCGAACGCGAGGGTGCTTATCCAGAATCGCTTCGTTCTCACTTGCTGTCACCTTCCCAACTGCGCAAGGGCCCGCGCTTCTAGGACGCTGCAAGCGTCGCTTAGGTTCCGTACATTGTGAGCGATGTTGTCCGACGAAGGCGCCGACCTCGAAGCAAGAGTCCGTGTGTTCGCACGAGAACACGTCCCGACCCTCGAGGGCCGAGGAGCGCTCCTTGCCGTCTCCGGCGGTGGTGACTCCGTCGCGACGGCGGCGCTGCTGTGCGAAGCCGGGATCGTCGACGCGCGCCGCTCGATCGTGGCTCACTTCGATCACAGGCTCAGGGGCGAACCTGAGGCTGCTGCGGACAGGGCGGCAGCCGAAGCGATATGTGCGCGCTATGGGCTCGAACTGGCCAGTTGCGCGTGGGAGGCGCCGCGTCCGGGCGAAGCGGCAGCGCGCGAAGCTCGGTACGCGTTTCTGCGCGAGACGGCAGCCCACGCAGGCATCAGCGTGATAGTCACGGGGCACACGTCGGACGACCAGGCGGAGACGGTGCTGATGCATGCGATGCGTGGCGCGGGCCTGCACGGGCTCGGTGGGATGCGGCCGCAGGCAGCGATGCATGGCATGACGGTGGCCCGGCCGATGCTGTGCGTCACACGCGAGGAGACGCGGGCGCACTGTGCAGCGCGTGGCTTGTCGTTCATCGATGACGAGACGAACGCGGATACGTCGCTACTGCGTAATCGCGTGAGACTCGACCTGCTGCCACGGATTGAGGAGGCGGTGCCGGGCGCGCGCGAGGCATTGCTGCGCTTGGCGGAGGAGTCGCGTGATGCGGCGACGGCGATGGACGCGCTGGTGGCTCGCACGATCACGCACATCGGGCCGCGAGAGATCGAATTGTCGCGAGAGGCACTGCGTGCGCTCCCGAAGGATGCGCTGCCGTTCGCGTATCGGCTGGCGATCACGCGGCTTCTGGGTGACGCACGCGATATCGAGAGAAAGCACTATGCACTGATGCCGGATCCGGTTTCCGCTCGGACGGGTGCGGTTTACGAGCTGCCGCGAGGGCTCGTGCTCGCGGTGGATCATGATGCGTTTGTGCTGAGCATCGGCGCGCAAGCGGCAAGGACGATTGCAGCCACGCTCGAGGAGGCACTGCCGTTCGTGGGCGATGTGGGTGGCTGGCGCATCCGTGTCGAGCGCGCGGCTGCCGCGGATGGCATCGTTGTGCCGGTGGGAAGCGTTGTGCGTCGACGGCGTGCGGGCGACCGGATGCGACTGCGCGGCGGATCACGGAAGCTGCAGGATGTCTTCGTCGACCTGAAGGTGCCGCGCCGGATGCGAGATGCCGCGCCGGTGATAGCCGTTGACAGTGACGTGCTGTGGACGCCGTTCGTGTTGGCGACGGATCGCGACGACGGCGAGCGTTTTGTGGTGGCCGCGGAGCCGCTTTGATGCGCATTGTCCAGTGGTGATTTGCCGTAGTTATTTGACTTTCTGGTGGGGTGGCGATATGCTGCCCGACGGTTGACGAAGACAACAGGGTCCTGCGAGACCCGGAGTCCGGTGGCCCGCATAGCGCGGGTCTATTTATCGAACCGGACGGGCGGCCAGACGAGCCTACACCTCTGCCAGCGGCGGAGACGCAAGCTAACCTGACGCAGCACATTTTCAAGTCAACACGGCGGTCCGTGTAGCGGACGAACGGGTGTCGAAGCCTACGGGCGTTGACACGTGTGCGAACCCGCGCTAGGATCGTTGGCCGTACCGCCTAGGGTGGTGCGGGCACCTTAACAATTGGATAGTGGTAAGAAGAATGTGTGGGCGAGGATCTCGTCGAAACTACATTCGCATTGCGAATGGAAATTGTCGGAGAGTTTGATCCTGGCTCAGGATAAACGCTGGCGGCGTGCCTTATGCATGCAAGTCGAACGAGGTTAGGATTTCGGTCCGAAGCCTAGTGGCGCACGGGTGAGTAACACGTACGTGACCTGTCCCAACGTGGGGGATAACTAGCCGAAAGGTTGGCTAATACCGCATGTGGACACCCCTTGGAAGGGGCTGTCGAAAGTAGCAATACGCGTTGGGAGGGGCGTGCGGCCGATTAGCTAGTTGGTGTGGTAACGGCACACCAAGGCGATGATCGGTAGCTGGTCTGAGAGGATGGTCAGCCACACTGGGACTGAGACACGGCCCAGACTCCTACGGGAGGCAGCAGCAGGGAATTTTGCGCAATGGGCGAAAGCCTGACGCAGCAACGCCGCGTGGGGGAAGAAGGCTCTTGGGTCGTAAACCCCTTTTGCCGGGGAAGATCGTGACGGTACCCGGCGAATAAGCCACGGCTAACTACGTGCCAGCAGCCGCGGTAATACGTAGGTGGCAAGCGTTGTCCGGATTTATTGGGCGTAAAGCGCGCGCAGGTGGTTCGTTGCGTCCGAGGTGAAATCTCCCGGCTCAACTGGGAGGGGTCTTCGGATACGGGCGGACTTGAGGAGAGCAGAGGTAGGCGGAATTCTGGGTGTAGTGGTGAAATGCGTAGATATCCAGAGGAACACCAGTGGCGAAGGCGGCCTACTGGGCTCCACCTGACACTGAGGCGCGAAAGCGTGGGGAGCGAACCGGATTAGATACCCGGGTAGTCCACGCCGTAAACGATGGGCACTAGGTGTGAGGGGTATTGACCCCCTTCGTGCCGTAGCTAACGCGTTAAGTGCCCCGCCTGGGGAGTACGGCCGCAAGGCTAAAACTCAAAGGAATTGACGGGGGCCCGCACAAGCAGCGGAGCGTGTGGTTTAATTCGACGCAACGCGAAGAACCTTACCAAGGCTTGAACTGCTAGTAGTACTGATCCGAAAGGAAAGGGACCCTTCGGGGAGCTAGTGGAGGTGATGCATGGCTGTCGTCAGCTCGTGCCGTGAGGTGTTGGGTTAAGTCCCGCAACGAGCGCAACCCCTGTTGCCAGTTGTATTTTTCTGGCGAGACTGCTGAGACCAACTCAGAGGAAGGCGGGGATGACGTCAAGTCAGCACGTCCCTTACGTCTTGGGCTACACACACGCTACAATGGCCGGTACAGAGGGCTGCGAACCCGCGAGGGGGAGCTAATCCCACAAAGCCGGCCCCAGTTCAGATTGCAGGCTGAAACTCGCCTGCATGAAGGCGGAGTTGCTAGTAAACGCACGTCAGCACAGTGCGTTGAATACGTTCCCGGGCCTTGTACACACCGCCCGTCACGCTATGGAAGCCGCTAACACCTGAAGTCGCTGTGCTAACCGCAAGGAGGCAGGCGCCTAGGGTGGGAGGGGTAACTGGAGCGAAGTCGTAACAAGGTAGCCGTAGCGGAAGCTGCGGCTGGATCACCTCCTTTCTAGGGAGCAATCACCGCTTCTGGCACCTTAGACGTGTCCGAATCGGTGCTTCCAGGTCAATCGGTACACCTCACCATCGTAAGATGGGGAGCTCCTACCGATAGGCCACGGCGCCAGGCCTTATTGGCGCACAACCCTCGACACACGCTTCTTGCCACTATCCAAGGGTTAAGGTGCTGGTTTTGAACGAAGGCCAGCAGACCGAGAACGGGGCCGTAGCTCAGTTGGGAGAGCACCTCCTTTGCAAGGAGGGGGTCAGGAGTTCGAGCCTCCTCGGCTCCACCAATCTCACTGGGACCAAATGGGGCATTAGCTCAGTTGGTTAGAGCGCAGTCCTGATAAGACTGAGGTCTCTGGTTCGAGTCCAGAATGCCCCACCACTCACCAGACTCATTGCGGTGATGGAGGGTCCGGCGGTACAATCCCTCCCGGCGCGATCGTCGCCGTGAGCACGCAACACTGAGGAACACATTCGCACCTTGATCACACTGGTTCGCGCAATCGAATAGCCACTATCTGATGACAGACCTTCGTTCGGCCTGAGTACATCAGGCCGATTTTGTTGTGAGCGCGGAGACGGGCCAGACCGGAACAATTGAAGAGCAACCAGCGAGTCGTACATTCGACCGCTCCCGATGATGTCATGCATCGACGCGAGCGGCCGGCTGTACGGGCCGGGCACGGGGGAGACCCGCAGGCAGCAATGCATGTGGGGAGGCTCACCGGAGCAGCTGGAAGCACGTTAACAATCGAATAGGGAAACGTAAGAACGAGTACTTCGAGTATCTCGATCTGGGCTTGCATCGCGTGTGGAATGCGATGTAGGTCAAGCTACTAAGGGCGCACAGTGGATGCCTTGGTAATACGGGCCGAAGAAGGGCGTGGTAAGACTGCGATATGCCTCGGTAAGCCGTCTAACAGGCGTAGCCGGGGATCCCCGAATGAGGCAACTCACCCGGAGTCATGTCCGGGTACCGCGGATTGAACACATAGATCCGATGGAGGGAACCCAGGGAACTGAACCATCTAAGTACCTGGAGGAAAAGAGAATATTCCGTCAGTAGCGGCGAGCGAACGCGGAGAAGCCCAAACCGCAGATGACCTAACGGCCGGCAGGCCTATGCATCGGCGGGGTTGTACGGCATGACAGCGATTACTGCCGTCGTCGCAGAGAGTTACAAAGCACCGTCGTAACAGAATGACCCTGGAACGGGCGACCACAGAGGGTGACAGTCCCGTACGTGGAACGATGGGTGTCTCTCGTCAATGTTCGTGAGTACCACGCAACACGTGGAATTGCGTGGGAAGCTAGGCCGACCACGGTCTAAGGCTAAATACCCGTATTGACCGATAGTGAACCAGTACCGTGAGGGAAAGGTGAAAAGCACCCCGGGAGGGGAATGAAAGAGTCCCTGAAACTGTGTGCCTACAAGCAGTCGGAGCCCGCAAGGGTGACGGCGTGCCTATTGAAGAATGAGCCTACGAGTTACTCCTCAGTGGCAAGGTTAAGGCAGGGGACTGCCGGAGCCGGAGCGAAAGCGAGTCTGAATAGGGCGACAAGTCGCTGGGGGTAGACCCGAAACCGGGTGATCTATCCATGGCCAGGGTGAAGTGGGAGTGAAATCTCATGGAGGCCCGAACCTTCTAGAGTTACAAATCTATTGGATGAGTTGTGGATAGCGGTGAAATGCCAAACGAACCCGGAGATAGCTGGTTCTCCTCGAAATGCATTTAGGTGCAGCCTCGGAAATTATCCACTGGAGGTAGAGCTCTGAATGGGCTAGGGGGTTAATCGCCTACCAAACCCAATCAAACTGCGAATGCCGGTGGAAGAAGTCCGGGAGTGAGTCCGTGGGAGCTAAGTTCCATGGTCGAGAGGGAAACAACCCAGACCACCAGCTAAGGCCCCTCAGTGCTAGCTAAGTGTCAAAGGATGTTGAGTTGCATAAACAACCAGGATGTTGGCTTAGAAGCAGCCACCATTTAAAGAGTGCGTAATAGCTCACTGGTCGAGTGGCTCTGCGCCGACAATGTACCGGGGCTCAAGCTAGCCGCCGAAGCTGTGGATGCGTCGCAAGACGTATGGTAGAGGAGCGTTCTGTTCAGCTGTGAAGGTGTAGGGGTGACCCGTGCTGGAGCGAACAGAAGTGAGAATGTAGGCATGAGTAGCGTAATCGCGGTGAGAATCCGCGACACCGTAAACCTAAGGTTTCCTACGCAAGGTTTCTCCGCGTAGGGTTAGTCGGGCCTAAGCCGAGGGCGAACGCCGTAGGCGATGGACAGCAGGTTAGTATTCCTGCACCGCGGTTGGTGTATTGATCTCAGGCGTGACCCGTGAAGATAGATGGAGCGTGCCCATTGGACATGGCGCGTCCCTGGAGCGTAGGCGTCTGGCAGTAGGAAAATCCGCTGCCAGGTTAAGCGGAGGCTTTGGGGGAAGCAGCGACTTCGGTCAAAGCGACTTTGTCGAGTCTATGGCGGCAAGAAAAGCGTCGGAGGGAGTGCCAGTCGCGCCCGTACCGCAAACCGACACCGGTAGGTGGGGGTAAGTACCCTGAGGTGATCGAGAGAACCCTCGTTAAGGAACTAGGCAAGTTGGCTCCGTAACTTCGGGAGAAGGAGCGCCCCGGCCCGTGAACGGACTTGCTCCGGGAGCGGACTGGGGCCGCAGAGAGTCGGCTCAGGCGACTGTTTATCAAAAACACAGGTCTCTGCTAACCCGTAAGGGGATGTATAGGGGCTGACGCCTGCCCAGTGCTGGAAGGTTAAGGGGAGGGGTTAACGCTCTGAACCGAAGCCCCAGTGAACGGCGGCCGTAACTATAACGGTCCTAAGGTAGCGAAATTCCTTGTCGGGTAAGTTCCGACCCGCACGAATGGCGTAACGATCTGAGCGCTGTCTCAACGAGGGACTCGGCGAAATTGAAGTACGCGTGAAGATGCGCGTTTCCCGCGCCAGGACAAAAAGACCCCGTGGAGCTTTACTGCAGCTTGGCACTGGAGCTGGGTCTGGAATGCGTAGGATAGGTGGGAGGCTTTGAAGCCGGGCTTTCGGGTTCGGTGGAGCCAACGTTGAAATACCACTCTTTCCAGATTTATCTTCTAACTTCTGATCAAGCAGAAGGACAGTGCCTGGTGGGCAGTTTGACTGGGGCGGTCGCCTCCAAAAGAGTATCGGAGGCGTACAAAGGTGCTCTCAGGGTGGATGGAAATCACCCGTTGCGTGCATTGGCATAAGAGCGCTTGACTGTAAGACATACAAGTCGAGCAGGGACGAAAGTCGGTCAAAGTGATCCTACGGTTCCGAGTGGAAGGGCCGTGGCTTAACGGATACAAGCTACCCCGGGGATAACAGGCTTATCTTGCCCAAGCGTTCATAGCGACGGCAAGGTTTGGCACCTCGATGTCGGCTCGTCGCATCCTGGGGGTGTAGCAGCTCCCAAGGGTCCGGCTGTTCGCCGGTTAAAGCGGTACGCGAGCTGGGTTCAGAACGTCGTGAGACAGTTCGGTCTCTATCCGGCGTGGGCGAAGGAAATTTGAGAGGAGCTGCCCCTAGTACGAGAGGACCGGGGTGGACAGACCTCTGGTGTGTCGGTTGTTCTGCCAAGAGCATCGCCGAGTAGCCAAGTCTGGATGGGATAAGCGCTGAAGGCATCTAAGTGCGAAGCCCACCTCAAGATGAGATTTCCCACTGGGTTAACCAGGTAAGACCACGGGCAGACGACCCGTTTGATAGGCGGCAGGTGTACATGCAGTAATGCATTCAGCTAAGCCGTACTAATGGTCGAGGGCTTGACCTACATTACATTCTGGACGTGATGCGTCCAGATCGAAGATCCGCTGCACAAATGCAGCAACCGAAGTACAACGCTGGCGCGTTTCCCTATTCGAAAGTACGTGCTCGCCTTCACGGGCGACCGCGCGGCCAAAAGCCCGCGGTACACTCGTGATGGTGAACCCATCGCGGGGTGGAGCAGTGGCAGCTCGTCGGGCTCATAACCCGAAGGTCGGAGGTTCGAATCCTTCCCCCGCTACCAATGCGCAGAAGGCTGGAAGCCGGACGTCAGAAGTCGGAACGTCAACGAAGACCGACATCTGACATCCGACTTCTGAGCCACTAACAATCGAATATTCCTGGTGCTTAGAGCGAGGTGGCCCCACCCGTTCCCATCCCGAACACGGAAGTGAAACGCCTCAGCGCCGACGATACTGGGGGGGCAACCCTCTGTGGAAAATAGGCCAGTGCCAGGGTATATGAGAGCCCCGACGGAAACGTTCGGGGCTCTCGCCTTGCCCGGCCCGTCACGCCACAAGAAGCCACGCCCGGAGCTCCTTGGTGGTGGCGGGAACCGGCGCGACGCCAAAGGCGTACTGAGTGTGTTGCCGCGAATTCGCCTGTGCTCAGGATCCGTTGGGACGTCAACGACGCAACAGATTTTGCAATATCGTCATATGGCATCTCGCCCCGAATGGTGCATACTAGGTTCACCAAACTGAAGCCGATTCATTTCTTGTACGACGGGTAGCAGAGGAACGAACATGGCCACCATCGCTCAATCACACATCGCAGAGTCGGAGCAGGATTTCGGTCTGGCGCCCCGCCTACTGCTCGGGTCGCTCTCGCTCGCAGCGGGCGGCGTACACCTCGCGATGGCGCCAATTCATG
This sequence comes from Dehalococcoidia bacterium, assembly GCA_021731085.1. Classification (GTDB taxonomy): domain Bacteria; phylum Chloroflexota; class Dehalococcoidia; order DSTF01; family JACRBR01; genus JACRBR01. The sequence goes on along the minus strand of JAKFYB010000005.1, from coordinate 17,166 downwards.
CCTCGAATTCAGCGACTGAGGCCGGCGGATTCGCCGTCGTCGGCTGGCTTCAGATCTTGCTGGCAGTCGCGCTATTCATGCGGCCAAACCGCGGCGTCCTCGTCGCAACCGTCATCTTGAATGCCGGTGTGATCGGCGCCTACATCGTCAGCCGCACGGTTGGCCTGCCCGTAGGTGCGCACCCCGGGGAGAAGGAATCCGTCGAAGCCGTCGATCTGATGGTGACAATCTTCCAGGCAGCGCTCGTCGTCGGTGCTGGCTTGTTGCTTGCAAAGCCGAGCCTTGCCGGCACCGGCCCGGCCGATGGCAAGTGGTCGATCGAGAACATCGCAATGGCGTCGGCGGTGCCCATCATGGTGCTGTTCGCGACGTCCATCACGCTCACCGATCCGAGCATCGCGGAGCACGGTCACGGCGGCAGCGCGTCGGTGACGTCGTCGGGCGGTGGCGGCGGTGGACATTCGCACGGCGGTGCGGCGCTCGTCTCTGCGGATCTGCAGGCTCTTGCCGAGGAGCGCTGCGATCTCGCGTTCAACCCCGCGGCCTACTGGCGCGAGACCACACTTGCCGGCGTTGACACGCTGACGGGCGGTGAGACGTCGATGGTGAACCACGACACGGGCGCCTCCGTCGTCGGCTCTGCCGAGCTCGACGAGATCGTGTCAACGCAGGTCACAGGCAGGGGTGAGCTTGGCGACGCACGCATGGTTATCGCCCTGAGCAAGGCATCCGATGACGTGTACGACAACTGGCTGCGCTGGATGGCGGCCAGCGGCAAGTCGAGCCACGCGCACGAAGCCGGCGCCGCACTCGCGCCGGACGACACGATGATGGGCGGCCACCTTGGTCCGCAGGCCTGGCACGCGATGACAGACCAGAGCCAATGCGATGCGCTGGAAGCGGAACTTGCGATCGCACGCGATACGGCAATGAAGTACCCGACGGTGAAGGACGCGAAGGCTGCTGGCTGGGTTCAAGTCACGCCGTACGTGCCGGGCATCGCCGCGCACTTCATGAAGTTCTCGATCGTCGATGGCAAGTTCGACATCACGCAGCCGGAGATGATCCTTTACGACGGCACCGATGACGACTCGAGCGTCATCGGCCTGTCGTACTACCTCAAGCAGGAGGGTGACGCTGAGCCGACGCAGGGCTTCACCGGCAACAACGACCACTTCCACCGCCATGTCGGTCTCTGCGTCAGCGGCGCGGGCGTCATCGGTGACAGCACGACGACGGTCGAGGAGTGCGAGGCAAGGGGCGGCAAGAAGGCCGAGGGTCAGGATGGCTGGATGAACCACGTCTGGATCGTGCCCGGCTGTGAGAGCCCGTGGGGCCTCTTCTCTGGCGCAAGCCCCGTGCTGGAGATGGGCCTGACCGAAGCTTCCGGCGAGGACGGCGGCGGCTGCGCTGGAAGCAGTGTCCGCGACCGCTACGACCTCAACGCCGGCGACATCGAGAACACGCCGACGCAGGTGGGTGGTGCGGTGGAGCTCGCCGTCGGCAACTGACCCTCAGATCATCGAACTAACACGCAAGCGCGAGCCCCCCGGACGTTATCGTTCGGGGCTTCCGCTAGCCGACCACACAGCACACGCTCGTTTCAATGTCGCCGGTTCCGAAACGCACAGCCAGGCTCGCCTTGTTGGTGCCGGAGCGATCCGCGATGCTCCTTATATTGATGTATTCAGCCATGCGACTAAGGGTTGAAGAGGCAGATGACTCGCAGCGCAATGGCGCCGCGGCGAGGGCCTGTCTGTGATCCAACTCCTACGCTCGCACCTCAAGAACTACAGGTACTGGCTGCTCGGCGTCCTCGTCCTGCAGGCCGTTCAGGCCACGGCGTCCCTGCTGCTCCCCTCGCTGAACGCTGACATCATCGATAACGGTGTGCTGACCGGCGACACGGCGTACATCTGGAAAGTCGGCGCGCTGATGCTCGTGGTCAGTGCGGTGCAGGCCGTGTTCTCGGTCGGCGCCGTCTACTGCGGATCGAAAGCGGCGATGGGTTTCGGGCGGGACGTGCGCGAGGGCCTGTTCCAGCGAGTCGTCGCATTCTCGGCCAGAGAGGTGAACCTCCTCGGCGCCCCGTCGCTCATCACGCGGATCACGAACGACGTGCAGCAGGTGCAGATGCTCGTCCTCATGACGTGCACGATGGTCGTGGCAGCGCCGATGACCGTCATCTTCGGTGTGTTCATGGCGACGCGCCAGGACCTCGGGCTGTCGTTGTTGTTGGCAGTGAGTCTGCCGCTGCTGATGATCATCCTCGGCATAATCGTTTCGCTGATGGTGCCGCAGTTTCGGCACATGCAAGACCGCCTCGATAACATCAATGCCGTGCTGCGAGGCCAGATCGTCGGGATGCGCGTCGTCCGGGCATTCGTACGCGAACCGGTGGAGACGGCGCGGTTTCATGAGGTCAACCAGGATCTGACGGACACCTCGTTACGAGCCGGCCGCCTGATGGCGCTGATGTTCCCCACGATGATGTTCATGATGAACGGCTCCACCATCGCCGTCATCTGGTTCGGCGGCCAACGTATCGACTCCGGTGCGATGTCGATCGGCTCGCTCGTCGCGTTCACGACGTACCTCGCGTTGATCATGTCAGCAGTCATGATGGCGACCATGGTGGCGATGATGGCACCTCGGGCCGCCGTCTCAGCGGAGCGCATTCAGGAAGTGTTCGACACGTTCAGCTCCGTGGCTCCGCCTGACGAGCCCGTGACGGAGGTGATGGAGCGCGGACGGCTCGAGCTTCGCGACGTGGGGTTCCGGTATCCCGGCGCGGAGCATCCTGTTCTCCAGAACATCTCATTCACCTCCCTGCCCGGTCAGACGACAGCGATCATCGGAAGCACGGGATCGGGCAAGACGAGCCTGATCAACGTAGCCGCGCGTCTCTTCGACGTGACTTCTGGTGCCGTCCTGTTCGATGGCGTTGATGTCCGCGACCTCGATCCGCTCGTCCTCTGGCACCGCATCGGCATCATCCCCCAGAAGCCGTACCTGTTTGCGGGCACGGTCGCGAGCAACCTGCGCTACGGGAAGCCAGACGCCACGGAGGATGAGCTTTGGGCGGCGCTGGAGGTCGCTCAGGCCGTCGACTTCGTCCGCGCGATGCCTGGAGGTCTGGATGCCGAGATCTCGCAGGGTGGCGTGAACGTGTCCGGCGGCCAGCGGCAACGCCTCGCGATGGCGCGCGCCCTTGTCCGGAAACCGGAGATCTACCTTTTCGACGACTCCTTCTCCGCGCTCGACCTGGCCACCGATGCGAGGCTGCGAGCTGCCCTCGCTCCGTACGCCAGAGACGCGACGGTCATCATCGTCGCACAGCGCTTCTCGACGATCATGTCGGCCGACCAGATTCTCGTGCTAGAGGACGGTGAGGCGATGGGGCTTGGCACACACGACGAACTGCTCAAGACCTGCCCGACGTACGCGGAGATCGTCGAGTCGCAGGTCGGCGAGGGGGTGGCAGCATGAGCACTCCCGGCAAGCCGGCTGACGACGCCAAGCAACCCATCCCTCCGGCCCAGTCGGGCGGCATGCGCTTCGGCTCGTTCGGCATGCCCGCCGAGAAGCCGAAGGACTTCGGCAGTGCGACGCGGCGCCTTTTGCGACGGCTGCAGCACGAGCGGTTGGCCGTGATTGTGGCCATCATCATGACCGTGATCAGCGTCTGCATGACGGTGAGCTTGCCGAAGGTCCTCGGCAACGGTACCGACGTCATCGTTGACGGAGCGTTCGGTGACGGCTCAATTGATTTCGGTGAACTGGGCCGCATACTCGGATTTGCTTGCGCGCTGCTCGTCGCCTCCTGGGTGCTGCAGTACTCGATGTCGTACATTCTCGCGGGCGTCGTGCAACGCACCATGTACCGATTGCGTGCGGAAGTTGAGGACAAGCTCAACGAACTGCCACTCGGCTACATCGACCGCACGCCTCGCGGCGACTTGCTGAGCCGCGTGACCAACGACATCGACAATATCTCGCAGAGCCTGCAACAGACACTGTCCCAAATGCTGACGCAGGCCCTGACGCTGATTGGGACGCTCGCGTTCATGCTCTGGATATCGCCGCTGCTCTCCCTCGTCGCTCTCGTGTCGATCCCCGTGTCTATGTTCATGATGAGCGCGATTGCCAAACGCTCGCGCGTGAAGTTCATGGCCCAATGGCGGCACACGGGCACGCTCAATGGCCAGGTCGAGGAGACGTTCACGGGCCATGCCATCGTCAAAGGGTTCGGACGCCAGAAGGACGTCGAAGCAACCTTCCGCACGAGCAACGATCAACTGTACGAAGCGAGTTTTGGCGCGCAGTTCATATCCGGCGTGATCCAGCCCGCGACCATGTTCATCGGCAACCTTAACTTCATCGCTATTTCCGTGCTCGGTGGCATCCGCGTCGCCAACGGAGCGATGACGATTGGTGACATCCAGGCCTTCCTCCAGTACTCGCGCAGCTTTTCGCAGCCCCTGTCGTGGATTGCGTCGATGTTTAACACGTTCCAGTCCGGCGTGGCTTCTGCCGAGCGCATCTTCGAGTTTCTCGATGCGGATGAGCAATCGGCTGAGGTTGATGGCTATGAAGCGCTCAGTGATCCGCGAGGCCGCGTTGAGTTCTCGCGCGTGTCGTTCTCCTACGATCAGGCAAGGCCGCTGATCACCGATCTGTCTATGACCGCCGAGCCGGGGCAAACCGTCGCCATCGTCGGTCCGACCGGCGCCGGAAAGACGACACTCGTGAACCTGCTGATGCGCTTCTACGAGCTGGACCGGGGGATGATCGAGGTAGATGGCCGGGACATCGCCCAGATGCCTCGGCGCGATCTCCGATCGCAGATCGGGATGGTGCTCCAGGACACATGGCTGTTCAGCGGCACCATCCGCGAGAACATCGGCTATGGAAACCTCGAGGCGACCGACGAACAGATCATCGAGGCGGCTCGCGCGACGTACGTCGATCGCTTCGTACACTCCCTGCCCGATGGCTATGACACGATGATCGAGGACGAGGGCAGTTCGTTAAGCGCGGGCGAGCGGCAACTCATCACGATAGCCCGCGCCTTCCTCGCTGACCGCCCGATCCTCATCCTCGATGAAGCGACCAGCTCGGTTGACACTCGTACGGAAGTCTTGATCCAGCACGCGATGGCCGCATTGCGTTCGCAACGCACGAGCTTCGTGATCGCGCACCGCCTGTCGACGATCCGGGACGCCGACATCATCCTCGTGATGGACGGCGGCCAGATCGTCGAGCAGGGCAGCCACCTCGAGCTTCTGGCCCGCGGCGGCGCGTACGCCAACCTCTACAACGCCCAGTTCGCCGGTGAGGCAGCTGAAGTCGCGTAGGACGAGCCTGACGCAGGGCTGAGGCGTTCGCGCCCGGCCTCCGCGTCGTTCGTGGCATACTCGACCCGTGCTCTTCTCGAACGAGGAACGGCGGCGCATTGCGGCGGGCGAGATCACGCTGGCGTTCCGCCACTGGAAGCGCCCGCAAGCGAAGGCCGGGGCCCGCCACCGGCTCGCACCATTCGGCATGATCGAAATCATCGACGTCGCCGAGCAGACCGCGCCTGTGACTGGGGAGGATGCGCGTGAGGCCGGGTTCGCGAGTCGCGAAGTGTTGGCGGCCGACATTGAGAAATACGCGAAGCGCTACCCCGGCAACGTGCTGTACCGCGTGCGATTCAGTTTCGTCGAGGACGTGGATCCTCGGTCGGTGAGTGCGGCGACCGACGCGCTCACAGCGGACGACGTGGCGACGATTGCGTCGAAGCTCGACCGGATGGACGCCAGATCGACGTCAGGCGCATGGACGCGCGAGACGTTGCGGCTCATCGCCGAACACCCTGCGCGTCGTGCGGGCGATCTCGCCGACATGGCCGGCCGCGAGCGCCTGGAGTTCAAGCGCGACGTCCGCAAGCTCAAGGAGCTGGGACTCACGCTGTCGCTTGAGGTCGGGTACGAGCTCTCGCCTCGGGGCAGGGCCTTTGTTGCTGCTACCCCAACGACGGCATGACGAGGATCTTGGCGTGCGCCTCCGGGTTGGCAAGATCCTTGAACGCCTGCGGGACACCCGCGACGCCGACCTCGCCCGTGATCAGCGGCGCGACGTCGATGCTGCCATCAGCGATGTAGGCGAGCGTGCGGTTGAACTCGTCGGGCGTGTAGCCGAGCGCGAACTGGATCGTCAGCTCCTTGTTGATGCCCATCGCTGGCTGGACCGTGTCGTCCTCCATGCAGACGCCAACGACGAGAATGCGGCCGCCGCGCGGCGCGTCCTTCATCGCTCCGGCGAGCATGTTCGGTACGCCGACTGCCTCGAAGATGACGAGCGGCTTTGATCCGCCGTGCTTGCGCGACGCCTCGATCGCGGGCGTCTCACGCGGGTCGACGGTAACGTGCGCGCCCATGTGCTCGGCGAGCTTTCGGCGCGCGGGCGAGAAGTCGCTGGCGACGATCGAGTCGATGCCCGCAAGGCGTAGCCCCGCGATGACGGCGAGCCCAACGGGCCCAGCGCCGAGCACGAGCGCGGTGTCGCCCGGCGCAATGCCAGACTTGGCGACGGCGTGCACGCCGACGGCCATCGGCTCAGTGAGGGCGGCGTGGCGCGGGTCGAGTCCTTCCGCCACCTTGATGCAGAGCGGCGCGAAGAGCAGCAGGCGCTCGGAGTAGCCGCCGTTGAAGGTGTTGCTGTAGCCGATGGCCGCGATCGACGCACCGACGGCCATGACAGGCATCGAAACGACGACATCACCTGGCGCGACATTCGTGACGCCGGCGCCGACGGCGGTGACGCGCGCTGAAAACTCGTGGCCCATCACGACGTCCTTCTTGAGGTCCATCGCAAACGCCGACTGCTCGGCAGAGACTTCACCGGAGGCAGCCGCAGCGGCAGCGATCAGCTTGTCGGCGTGAAGGAGGGCGTGCAGGTCGGAGCCGCAGATGCCGCAGGCGATCACATCGGCGAGTACCTGCATCGGGCCGGGTGTAGGCTCGGCGATCTCGTCGATGACAAGTTGGCTGTTGCGCATGATGGCTGCACGCATGAGGGGCTCCTTCTGTTTCGATGTGGATCTGCTGCGAAAATCGCAGCGTGCTGGAGAATGAGGCTCGGATTGTTGACGGAGGGGTCGATTGCCGCCGTTCGCGCCGCGAATATAGCAACATCGAAGCGGTAGCGCACTCGCGCATTTCGTGCTGATCTGTCACGGTTAGCCCGTGGAGGACATTGTGGCTACAGCGTTTCGGCGTCTATTCACTCCAATGCGCATGGGCTCGGCTTCTGTCGTCCTAGCAGCGTGTTTGTTGCAGGCCTCGTGCGCCACCGGCGAGAAGGCTCCTTCTGATGCGAACGCGAACTGCGAAGATGAAACTGCCGTCCAGCGCTTGAGACCAAGTGTAGTTAGAGTCGAGACAGACTCCTCCGTCGGGACCGGGTTCTTTGTCGCAGCCGACTTGATCATGACCAACGCACACGTCATGGCTGACGTTGACCGTGCCACAGTTCACACAACAGTCGGGAGCTTTGAGTCTGAGCTTGCCTCGTCGAGCGATGAATATGACTGGGCGATTCTTCAGATTGAAGAGCCGATATCTCTCCCGCAGATCCAATGGGGTGACAGTTCAGAGCTTCGGCCAGGCTCTCGGTTAATAGCATTGGGGTTTGCGCTTGACCTCCCCGGTGAGCCGTCCACATCGTCTGGAGTCTTTTCAGCACTTCGTGAGGTGGACGGAGTTTCTTATCTGCAGACGGATGCGGCCCTAAACCCCGGGAATAGCGGAGGCCCGTTATTCAATGCTTGTGGCCTGGTGCTAGGCATGAATACGCTGAGCAATCAATCAGGAATAGGACTAGCTATTGATGCGGTCGTACTGAAGGATGCTGTGTCCTCACAGGTTGATCAGACAATCTCCGGCGTTGAAAAGGTAGTGGAGGTCGGAAACTTGGCTTTGGCCGTGGGAAGTGCTGTCATCACGATCGAGGACGTACCGCCGGGGTGGACGAGCGCTGCGCAGGAAGAGTCCACCGCGTCCGACGACGACACATCTTCGCTGTCCGAGAGATGCTCGCCCGTTCTGGGTAGCGTTCCAGGTGCAGTCGCCGAAGAGTCCTCAAATTCCTTCAGCGGTCCGAATGACGATCCCTGGTTGGTAATTTCGCAAGCGCACGCCTTTCAAACCCGGTCGGCAGCCAGTTCCGCGTTTGATTCCTTGAGGGAGTTATTTCCCACCTGCCAGGACGAGCTGGTCGCGTTTTTTGGAGGCGGATCAGACGAATCTGTACTGGAGAGATTGGCATTTCTTGATTACGGAGAAGAAAGCGCGGCTTTTCGCATCAAATCGCAAGGTGGCGCATACGAGTCCTATCTCGACGTGATCTTAGTTCGCCGAGGACACTTCATTGCTCAGCTGGCTTACGCGGGATCATTTACGCCTGAAATCGATGTCGAGAGCCATTTGGCGAGCGCTGTTGCACAACGGCTTCGTGCGGCGAACGAAACCATAGGACGACCGCTCACATTCGACAAAACAACCATTCGGTGGGCAGACGATCAGCTTGAGGTTGCTCTGGCAACGTCTTCGGCACAGCTTTCGACAGGCTTCGCAGGGCGCGAAAGTCTAAGCCCGAACGAAGGAATGCTGTTTGTTTATGAAGACATCCAGACTTTAGACGGCGAGCTCGGCTGGTGGACCACCGAAAGTTATTCCTTCGCAATCGACCTGGTTTGGATCGATGAGAATCGTTGTGTCACCGGAGTGATGAGCAGTGTCGAGCCGGGCAGAGAAAGAATCGCGTGGGGTCAACCCGTGAAATATGTCGTGGAAATAGAAGAAGGTAGCGCCGACGAGTTGGCAATTATCGCCGGGACTTGCTTCGAGTTTGAATTGCCATAAGCTAGACGCTGACAGCAGCGAGAGATTCGAGGATTTGACACATGGCACGCACAAAGTTCGGCGCATTCCTCGCGCCTCACCACCCGATCGGCGAGCACCCGATGCTGCAGTTCCAGCGCGACCTCGATTTCGTCGTGCAACTGGACCGGTTGGGCTTCGACGAGATCTGGTGCGGTGAGCACCACAGCGGCGGTTGGGAGATGATCGCGTCGCCGGAGATGTTTCTCGCGGCCGCGGGTCAGCGCACGCATCGCATTCGCCTCGGCACGGGCGTTATTTCGTTGCCGTACCACCACCCGTTCAACGTCGCCCAGCGCATGGTGCAGCTCGACCACATGACGGGCGGGCGCGCGATCTTCGGCTCGGGACCGGGAGCGTTACCATCTGACGCGCACACGCTGAACATCGAGCCGATGGTGCAGCGCGACCGCCAGGACGAAGCGCTCGGCGTGATCATCCGGCTGCTCCGCGGCGAGCCACGCTTCGACTACGAGTGCGAGTGGTTCACGCTGAAGGACGCCGCGCTGCATGTGCTCCCGTTGCAGGAAGAGATGGAGATGACCGTCGCGTCGTCGCTCAGCCCATCCGGTATGCAGCTCGCCGGCAAGTATGGCATCGGCGCGCTGTCGATCGCCTCGACATCGAGCGAGGGACTGACGGCGCTGCCGACCCAGTGGGCGTTCGCGGAAGAGGCGGCGCAGCAGCACGGCCAGACCGTCGACCGCAAGAACTGGCGCGTGATGATGAGCTGGCACCTCGCGGAGACGAAGGACGACGCCAAGAAGGAGGCGCTGCTCGGCCTGCAGAACTGGCACAACAACTACAACGTCCACGTCCTCGGGCGGCCTGGCGCCACGAAGATCGATGACCCGTGGAAGCTCATGGACGCGACGGCAGGTGGCGAATCGGAGGGCGGCGGCACGGCCGTCATTGGGACGCCGGATGAGCTGGTGAAGGCGATTCGCAACCTGCAGGACGTGACCGGCGGATTCGGCACGGTGATGGGCTTTGTGCACGACTGGGCGAATCCAGAGGCGACGGCTCGCTCGTGGGATCTATTCGCGCGGTACGTCATTCCCGAGATCAACGGCTACACCACCAAGATGAGGGACTCGGCCGAGTTCCTGCACACGAACCAGAAGCAGTTCATGGGCAAGGCGGGCGCCGCCATCATGGCCAAGATCGCAGGGAACGAGAAGGCCTCGGCGGCGATGAAGGTGACGATGCAGCAGGCGGCGGCGCGCAAGCAGGCCGACCCGGGGACGGGTGGCGAGTTTCGACCAAACGCGCCGCAAGAGATGGCTGGCGAAGAAGAGCCCGCGAAGGTGTAGCCGTTCAGCAGAGTTTGCAGCGTGAAGAGGGGCTCCCATTTTGGGCGCTCCTCTTTTTCGTCCACCAGTACTAGAGGAGCTTTAGCTCCTCCGCGGTCGCTGTGTGCTGCCGAGGAGGGCTGAAGGCCCGCGCTAGAGGGGCGCACAGGGAGTCTCCGCTAACGGCCCTGGAAGACGGGCTGGCGCTTCTCGAAGAAGGCCTTACGTGCTTCCTCGGCGTCCTGCGTCGAGAAGGCGCGGCGTATGTTTGCGAGTTCGTACCGCACTTGGGATTGGATGTCGATCGAGGTGGCCCGAACAATGCCCCGCTTGGTCAGGCGGCTGGCGATCGGCGAGCGTTCCGCGAGAAACGCGCAGTACTCGGCGAGCCGCGCGTCGAACGCCGCGTCGGGGACGACCTCGCCGACGAAGCCGAGACGTAGCGCTTCCTCGGCATCGACTGTGCGGTTTTCGAGCAGGAAGCGCATTGCCTGTTCGTAGCCGATGGCCTGCGGCAGCGTCCACGTCAGCCCTCCGTCCGGCGAGCCTCCGATACGCGGGTAACCGGCGATCAGGCGCAAAGACTGTGCGCCGAGGCGCACATCGCACGCCATTGCGAGCGAGAGGCCCGCGCCGGCCGCGACGCCGTTGATACCGCCCACGATGGGCTTATCGCACACCTCGCGCAGGACGATGGCGAACCGGCCGACCCAGCTGATGTCGTCGACGAAGGCATCCTGTTCGGAGAGCGGAGTCTGGTCTTCGCTGCCGGAGAGGTCGAGGCCGGAGCAGAAGGCGTCGCCCGTGCCCGTGATCGCGACCACCCATACGGAGTCGTCGTGCGCCGCAGCCTCAACTGCAGTGACGATGCCCCAGGCGAGTTCGTTAGAGAGCGCATTCTTCTTCTCCGGCCGGTTGAGCCTGAGAGTGCGGACGTGACCTTCGTCGTGGATGCTGAGGACTTCACTCATTGAGGGCTCCTTACTTTCGGCCGAGCGACCCGCGGATGCTGTCGAGCATGCCGGATGTCGCAGCCTCTTTCGCGCGGGCGATGCAGTTCTTGATCGCCTTCGCGTCACTGTTGCCGTGGGCGATGAACACGACGCCATTGACGCCGAGCAGCGGCACCCCGCCGTACGTGCCGGGATCCATGCGCACGCCGAGCGGACGCAGCCCAGGCTTGAGGACGAGCGCCGCGAGCTTGTATTGGAGCTTTGACGTCATCGCGCCGCGCAATTCTGTGAAGAGGAAGTCGGCTATGCCTTCGACGAGCTTGACGGCGATGTTGCCCGTGAAGCCGTCGGTCACGATGACGTCGGTTCGGTCCTTGTGGACCTCGCCGCCCTCGATGTTGCCGATGAAGTTGATACCAGGCGTCGCGCGCAGGCGGTTGTGCACATCCTGCATGAGCTCGCTGCCCTTCGAGTCTTCGCCACCGATGTTGAGCAGGGCGACGCGCGGGTTGCGGACGTGCATCATGCGCTCGGCGTAGATGCTGCCCATCTGCGCGAACTGGACGAGGTAGGACGGCTTCACATCCGCATTCGCCCCAACATCGATGACGAAGATACCGCGTTCGGTGAGCGGCGCCACCATGCCCAGCGCCGGGCGCTCGATGCCGGGTATGCGCTGGAGGTTGAGCAGGGCGGAGGCCATGACAGCGCCCGTGTTGCCGGCCGAGACGAGCGACGAGGCGACGCCGCGTTTCACGAGATCCATCGCGACGTTAATCGAGGCGTCCTTCTTCGTGCGGACGGCCTGTGCGGGATGTTCGTCCATCCCGATCGCCTCGGCGGCGTGCATGATCTGGAAGGATGTGGGATCGCCACCTTGGCGCTTGATCTCCGCTTCGACGATGGCGCGGTCGCCAACGAGGGCGACTTCGATGCCAAGTTCCTGCTGAGCGAGGATCGCGCCGGCGACAGTCTCGGCGGGTGCGAAGTCACCGCCCATGGCGTCGAGTGCGATTAGCAATGCCCTCTGTCCTCTCAGCCCTGTCCGCGGGCTGAAGGCCCACGCTCCGAGGCAGCAGAGGCTGCTTACACCTTCGCCGCGACGACTATCATCCTATCGCTGGCATCGGTGTAGGGCGAGAGATCGGTGTCGCCATAAACGTCAGCGAGGCGCAGGCCAGCTGCTTGAAGTAGGAACACAATCTCGTATCGTCCGATAGCGCGCATGGCGACCTCGATCTGGCGGCGTCGCACGATGCCGTCGGTCGTCACACGGTCGAAGATCACAGTGTCGACGGTGACCTGCCGCGCGCCTGAAGCCGCTTGCGTCCGGAGCTTGGTGATCGGCTCGCCCGTCGCGGGGTCGGGCTTCGTCCATTCGTAGAGAAGGGCCGGCTCAGGACGCCAGTCGATTGCCGTCAACGAGCGTAGTTCGGCGACGAAGCGCCCGTCCGTGGTCAGATGCCGTGCGACAGAGCGCAGGCAAGCGAGCTGGTCTTCCGTCGTCAGCAACTGCTCGAAACTGCCGAAGGCGCAGAACACCAGATGGAACTGCTCGCCGAGGTCGAACGAGCGCATGTCGTCCTCAACCACGCGCAGGCGTCCTGTTCCTCCCGTGACGGGCGATTGCAGGCGTTCGAGCATTGGGGCGGACGTGTCGAGGGCGACAACGTCCAGGCCCCGTTCGAGCAGCGGCAGAGTGACGCGACCGCTTCCGGCGCAGATCTCGAGCACGGGGCCCGTGCCGCGGCGCGCGAACTGCTCGTAGAGGTCGACGTCGTCGTCGTATTCGGCGTAGACGAGGTCGTAGAGCGCGGCGAATTCGTCGTCAGCGTAGGCGTCGACATCGGTGGAGTCCATGTCGGGCAGGGTATCTGGTGGATGAACGAAGAGGGCCCTGCTTGGGCCCTCCTAGATTCATCGAGATGGTCGGGGTGAGAGGATTTGAACCTCCGGCCTCACGGTCCCGAACCGTGCACTCTACCTGTCTGAGCTACACCCCGATGCGGCGCACGATGACGCGGCTCTCGATTCTACCAAACGCCGTAGTGAGGCCCAATGTGACAGTTCGTTGACGCTCGCCGGTCGATGCCGTTACGATGCGAAGCACGTTCGTGCGGGCGGTTAGCTCAGTTGGCTAGAGCGCTACGTTGACATCGTAGAGGTCACAGGTTCAAGTCCTGTACCGCCCACCACTACTCTCTTCAGCCGCTCGCGCTCTTCCTTGGCTTGATTCGCTCGATGTTGTCTACGGTCGAACCAGCCAGAGATGATACGCGTGACCAGAAATAAGACGAGTGTCCTGACAATCCAAGTCATCCTGTCCTCCAAGCTTGCTTTTTCTTGACATCGGGCGCCTGCCGCGAGCCGCCCCGCCCAGCGCGCACTTCATTGATGCCGAGTCGATTCGTCGTGGGAAGAACCCAGATCACGCGACCTCCGATAGTTTCGGCGGCCGGGAGCAGACCCCGCCACAAGCTCTGCATCCCGGACCGCGAAGGCGTCGACCTTTGCAGGTGCAACGACCGGGCCGGCTGCGGGCAATGCTCCGATTTGGGATGGCGGGAGAGCGCTGCTTTCGCTTTGCTCAACTCCCTTGGAGCGCTGCCGGCGGGCCTCTGGGAAACCCCGAGACCCTTGGCGAAGCACCAATGCCTCGTCGCTGGCCATCTGCAGGCATCCTACGGCGGCCATCGCAACAGTTGTGGCCTCCTGAGGGCCCGGAGCGTTGCAGTGACGTGTCATGAAGGGCGCGGTCAAGTGAATTGCCCCGTGCGTGAAATCCGTTACAATCGAATCCGCAGCGCCCCTACGGCCTTCGGTCTCGTCCGGCGGCTGAATCCCGGCGCCAGGCAGCTTCATGTACGGAATTGGCATGGCCCGTGGCATGGTCGCCGTGATCAAGCGCATGGTGCGCCCGGTCGCCACCATCGAGTTCCCGGAAGTCACGCGCCCTATGTCGCCGCGCGCCCGCACGAACCTGCTCTGGTTCGACGAGCGCTGCACGGGTTGCAGCACATGCGCGCAGGCCTGCCCGGACGGCTGCATTCTCGTCCACACGAGTCCGAACCCGGACGGCACGCTCGAAAAAGTGCGGTACGAGATCGACTTCCGCATCTGCATGTATTGCGGGCTCTGCGTCGAGGCGTGCCCGTACCAGGCGATCCAGGCGGGCGGCGTATTTGAGGACGCGGTGTATGAGTTCGACACGATGTACAAGGACAAGCACGCGCTGACGAAGCTCGCGCACGAGCACCTGCGCCGCAATGACTACCAGTACCCGCACGGCCAGCGTGCGCCGCAGGATGTCATCGAGGTGATCGAGATCGAGCACGCACGGGCGCCGCAGCCGGTCTCGAAGGCCGAGCGCGTCATCGAAACGAGGCTGCGTGGCTAAGCTCACACTCAATGGCGTCGAGGTAGAGGCAGAGGCAGGCGCGCCGCTGGTCGAAGTGATCAAGCAGCAGGGCGTCTGGATCTCGAACCTCTGCTACATCGACGGCCTTGCGCCGTACGCGGGCTGCCGCTCGTGCCTCGTCGAGGTTGAGGGCGCGCGCGGCCTGCAGCTCTCATGCACGGCGCGCGTGGCAGACGGCATGGTCGTCAATACTGAAAAGCAGCCGATCAAGGAAGCACGGCAGCAGGTGCTCGCGATCATCAACGCCAACCACAGCGACCGCTGCCTGAGCTGTCACCGCCGCGTGAAGTGCATGCCCGGCGACATCTGCCTGCGCGACGACGTCGTGACGCACCGCTGTGTGACGTGCAGCAAGAACTACCGATGCGAGCTTCAGACGACGAACGAACTGCTCGACATGGGCTTCGAGAACGTCGAGCCGTGGATCCTCGAAGACCGAACGTACTACCAGACGGAGCAGCCGGATCCCGATCGGGCGAACCCGTTCTTCGAATTCGACCCGCAGATGTGCATTCTCTGCACACGCTGCGTGCGCGCGTGCGACGAGATTCGCCACACGTCGGCGATATCGCTCTCGAACAAGGGGTATACGTCGCGCATCGCGTTCGGTGCCGGCGGGCCGATCCAAGACTCGAATTGCGACTTCTGCGGCGCCTGCATCGATGTTTGTCCGACGGCGACGCTAATGGAGAAGCCGAACAAGTGGATCGCGCGCACGGAAGACTGGACCAGCACGACGTGCAACTCCTGTTCGGTCGGCTGCACGATCAGCGTCGGCACGCGATCAGGACGGGCCGTCATCGTGAAGCCGGACTACGTGAATCCCGTGAGCGCTGACCAGATCTGCATCCGCGGGCGCTTCCACTACGACGCGATCCCCGACAAGCAGCGGTTGTCGAAACACTACGTGCGACGAGGGCCGACTGGAACGCCGCAATTCCCCGCGCACTGGGGTGAACTCGTCGCCTACGCGTCAGAGCAATTGAAGGGCATCATCGCGAAGGACGGAGCGTCGGCGGTCGCCGTGCTCGGGTCGCCGTTTAACACGAACGAGGAGAACTACCTAGCGCAGAAGCTCGCGCGCGATGTCATCGGCACGCCGCACATCGACTTCAGTAGCGCCGCGCCGAACCGTGCCGCCGGACGCGCGATCGAAGCTGCGTTCGGCACCGAGGCGTTGGCGTCAGACGCGATCAACATCGCCCGCAGCGACGTGATCGTCGTGATCGCTGACGATCTCGAAGAGAGCCACAACGTGTTCTCGCTGCGCGTGAAGGACGCCGTCGTCGGCCAGCCGGTTGCGCCACGCAGCGGCAAGCTCATCCTCGTCTCGTCGCAGCGGGGCGAACTCGCCGACTTCTGCGAGCCGTATGGCGGCGTCTGGCTGCAACCGCGTGTCGGCGAGGAAGCGCTCGCGGCTGGTGCGCTGGCGAAGGCTGATGGCGAAGTGGCGCTACTTGGCGAGAGCGACCTCGTCGTCGCCCGTAACCTCCTGGCCGAAGCACGCGACCCATCCAACATCGTCTCCATCATCTACGCGCCGCATCCGCTCGATGCGCGCGCGGCAGCGGAAGGCGCGAAAGCGGTCGCAAATCTCGCCATCGCGCTGCGGGGCGACAAGGCTGCGGAGTCGCTGTTCGTTCTGCCAACAGAGGCGAATGCGAACGGCGCACGCGACATGGGCGTCGACCCGGAGCGTGGGGCTGGCCGCGTGGCCGCTGACGCATCCGGGATGGACTTTGCGGGGATGATCGACGCCACGCATGCCGGCACGCTGAAGGCGATGGTCGTCGTCGGCGACAATCCGCTGATGTTCGCTCCGGGAACTCCGCGCATTCGCGAGGCACTCGAGAAGCTTGAATTTGTGATCGTCATCGATGATGTGATGACGGACACGGCGAAGCTCGCGCACTGCGTTTTCGCGGATGTACCGGAGTACGCGAAGACAGGGACGTTCTCGAACGCTGAGCGCCGGGTGAATCGCCTGCACGCTGCGCTCGATGCGATCGGTGATGCGCGACCAGCGCTGCTGGCGCTGACCGATCTGGCGAACGCGCTCAAGCCGGACGCATTCGCGTACGACCACCCGGACGCCGTAACGGACGAAATTGCCGCGAGGGTGGCAGGGTACGAGCCGTTCACGTCGAAGTTCGAGCGTTGGAGCAAAGCCCGCGTAGCCGAGGCCGCCACGAAGAGCGAAACGCAGACGGTAGGTACGCAGCCTGCTGCGCCCGCTGATGGCCAACTGCTCCTGACGACCAGCCGCACGCTGTACACCAGCACGGATGGCGCAGCCGTCCACGCTGCCGACGCTGACAAATTGCATCGCGAGGAGTTCGTTGAGATGCATCCGGCCGACGCGGGTGCGCTGCAGGTCCTCGATGGTAATGACGTCGTGTTGATGACTGAGCACGGCGAGCTATCACTCAAGGCAAAGCTCAGCGACCGCGTGCAAGAAGGCGTCGTGTTTGTGCCGTACTACCTCGACGGTGGTGCCGTGTGCGGGCTAATCGCCTCGGATGGCGCGCCCATCGCCGTTCAGGTGAAGGTCGCCGTCGCGGTCTAGCGTCTCGATCGCC
>JAKFYB010000017.1 GCA_021731085.1 Dehalococcoidia bacterium | reverse complement strand
GCAGTTGGAGGCCTGGCGGCCGAAGACTTTCTGGACATCTTTGATGTCGATATCGAGGTCGTGGAACTGCGGCTCGAGATCAAACCACTTGCTGTAGAGGAGACCGCCGAAGAAGGCGCCGTAGCGCGACGCGATGGCCTGCGCGTCGGTGAGGTCGACATCGCAGTCGAGGTCGAGGTCGCCTTCGAGGATGCGGACCGTCACTGCGAGGTCGCGGCAGTACGGCGTGAGGCCGCCATCGACGCTGCCGGACACCGGATGTCCGAGCGTGTCGACGAGTTCACAGCCGTTGTCCTTCAACACCGTGAGGACGCCGTTGTTGTTGCCGGGGAAGATGTCGTTGTTGAGATCCGGGTGGGGGATCAGGTGTAGCGATGCGAGATCGAAGTCGCCGGTGGGGCCCGCGGCCTGGCCGTTGGTCGCGCAGCCGAAGTGCACGAGGTTCTCGAGGACGAGCGACATCGCGCAGGAGCCGTTGTTCGCGCCGCCGGGATCGGGCGCACAGTCGGGGTTGGTGGCGGACGAGTCGAGTTCGTCGACGGGGCCGCGCGCGTTGCCTGCGCCGCCTGGGCCGAAGACGAGATCGCAGGGGTTCACCGACTGGATGACGAAGTTGTCGTACTCGACGGTGAACTCGTAGGCGCCGAGGCCTTCTGTGACGCCAGATGCGTGTTCGACGACGCGGAGCGCGCCCTCGCCGGGGCCGGCGCATGGTGCTGGCGCTTCGCAGATCCAGAGGTTGGCTGAGGGGATGCTGAGGTTGGTGTTGGCAGCGTTGCCTTCGGGGACTTTCTCGACGACGGCGCCTTCGAGAATCACCGTCGCAGGAACACAGGGAATGAGTTGCACGTTCTCGTTGTTCGGCGAACCGATGCATTCGACGAATACGGAATTGGTTGGGGTGATGAGCACCACGCCCTTAGGCGTGAGCGTGATTGGTCCCGGCTGCGCGCCAGCGGGAATGTCGTACACGACGCTCGCGAATTGAAGCGCTCCTGGCGCAAAAACGAATGGTGGCACTGACAAACAGCCGAGCACGGAATAGGAGGTGCCAGGACCACCAGAAGTCACGCCATCGAACTGGTTGAACGCGGAGTCGCAGCCAAACGTGAACCCGAGGGCGGCCTGATCGAAATCCGGGTTCCCGTCGAGGATGCCGGGAACAGTTGGCGGAAGCAGACGTGACGTGTCGTCGTTGACGACGTTGTATTGGAATCCACGGAAGGTGATGGCCGCGCCCTGATTGACGAAGACCTGTCCGACGCGAATGGAGTCAGTCGAGAGGGTATAGGTGCAGACGGATTGGATTCCCGGCTGATACGCATCGCAATCGATGATTGCGAACAGGGGATCGGCTGGCGTGGCGGAGGGCGCTACTCCCGAGCCCGATGATGTAGGCGTCGGCGAGGGTTGAGCAGCGGTTGCGACGGCTGTGGGCGTTGACGTTGGGCCGCCTACTGCTGGAAGGAAGTTGATCGTCGCTCCGACGCAGAGACCGGGCGTAGAGATCAACGGACAGCTCATCAACTCCCCGAAGCCATCGTCATAGATCGAGGAATCATTGAGCGTGAGCGCGACAGATCCGACCGTTGCTGACAGCGGAACACTGTAATGAACTCTGCCAATCGTCTTGGCGTTTGACGACGCTATGGGAACGGGATCAAACGCGGTGTAGCAGCCCAGAAAGCTGTTCTCGGGAGGGCCTGCGGTGAACTCGTCGGTCGGGAACGGTGGGCCGCAGTTCCAGGAAGCCCCCGGGAGGGAGACCTGGTCGAAATCTGGATTGCAGTTGTAGCCGGGCGACAGGCAGGGTGAGGACGTGATGGCGTCGAGGCGCGAGAGATCGGGATTGATGACCTCGAACTGGACGGCGCCCAGGAGCTCCTGAGACGCCGTGCCGTTCACGAGGACGACATCCACGGCCGTAGTGCCAGCGTCGACAGGCACGCTGCAGTTTGACTGGATTCCCGCGAGGATCACGTCGCAGTCGATGCGGAGTTCGAAGAGACCGCTGGGAGTTGGGGTTGGCGTCGGGGCACCGGCAGACGCGCGATCCGCGCCCGGTCGTAGTGCGACGGCGGTCACGACGATAGCGAATATTGCGGCGGCTGCGATGAGGGCTCGGCGCATCGGATGTCAGTCCCAGTAGGCGGGTTCTTGGTGCGGCTATCCTACGCCCGATGGGTGGCTCTGGTCAATCGTTGACGAAGCACTGTTGACACGCGAGTGGCACGGTCGATGCTTCCCCTTGACGGCTTGGTGCCGGAAACTGGCGTCCACGAACAAACTCAGTAGGCCAACGAAAACGCGGGCAAAAGCCCGCGCTCCGGCACCATCGTCGTGGAGGTTCTGCATGCCTGATTCACACACTGCGTTTGGGGGGAAGATTGGGCGGGACTGGCGGGAGTCTAGGCCTTGGTGGCCTACGCCTGAGCGGGCGCGGGAAGGGGCGCCGAATGTTGTGTACATCGTGCTCGACGATGTGGGGTACGCGCAGATCGGGTGTTATGGGTCGGACATTGAGACGCCGAACATCGATCGGCTCGCACAGCAGGGATTGCAGTACACGAACTTTCACACGACGGCGCTGTGCTCGCCGACGCGGGCGTGTTTGCTGACCGGGCGCAATCACCACAGCAACGGCATGGCGACGATCATCGAGCTGGCGTCGGGGTTCCCGGGGTACACGTGCCAGATCCCAAAGAGCAGCGCGTTCGTGTCGGAGGTGCTGACGCGGAACGGGTACGCGGCGTACGCGGTCGGCAAGTGGCACCTAACGCCGGCGTCGGAGATGCACATGGGGGCGCCGCGCGACCGCTGGCCGCTGGGGCGCGGGTTCGAGCGCTTCTACGGCTTCATCGGCGCGGAGACGCACCAGTACACGCCGGCGCTGATCTACGACAACCATGAGGTCGACCCGCCGGCGACATACGAAGAGGGCTATCACCTCACGAACGACATCACGGACAAGTCGATCGAGTTCATCCGTGACCTGCGCGCGGGCGACCACGAGAAGCCGTTCTTCCTGTACTTCGCGCCGGGGGCGTGCCACGCGCCGCACCAGGCGCCGAAAGATTGGATTGAGAAGTATCGCGGGCGGTTCGACGAGGGGTGGGACTCGTGGCGTCAGCGAGTGTACGAGCGGCAGCAGCGCGAGGGCATCATCCCGGAGGGCACGCAGCTTTCTGAGCGGCCGCACTGGGTGGCGGCGTGGGACTCGCTGACGGACGACGAGAAGACGGTGTACGCACGGATGATGGAAGTCTTCGCGGGCTTTCTGTCGCACACAGACGACCAGATCGGGCGGCTGCTGTCGTTCATCGACGACCTGGGCGAACTCGAGAACACGATGGTCGTGCTGATCTCGGACAACGGCGCGTCGGCGGAGGGCGGGCCGCACGGCTCGGTGAACGAGATGCGGTTCTTCAACGCGGTGCCGGAGAGCATGGACGACAACATGGCAGCGCTCGATGAGCTGGGCGGGCCGCTGCACTACAACCACTACTCGTGGGGGTGGGCGTGGGCGGGGAACTCGCCGCTAAAGAGATGGAAGCGCGAGACGCACGAAGGCGGCGTGCTGGACCCGATGATCGTCTGCTGGCCAAAGGGCATCGAGCCGGGCGGCGGGGTGCGTCGGCAGTTCACGCACGCGATCGACATCACGCCGACAGTGCTCGAGGCGATCGGCGCGGCGAAACCGGCGGCGATCAACGGCGTGGCGTCGGAGCCGATGCAGGGGACGTCGTTCGCGTACACGTTCACGGAACCGGACGCGAAGGGCCGGCACGTAACACAGTACTTCGAGATGATGGGGAGCCGCGGGATCTATCACGACGGGTGGAAGGCGGTGACGTATCACCCGATTCTCGGCGTGCAGTACGACGGCACGGACGGGAGCAAGCCGTTCGACGAGGATGTGTGGGAGCTGTACAACATCGAGAAAGACATCTCGGAGTGCAATGACCTTGCGGACGAGAATCCCAAGAAGCTGCGCGACATGATCGACCGCTGGTGGGCGGAGGCGGGCAAGTACCAGGTGCTGCCGATCGACAATCGCGGCATGCGCGGCGAGATCCCGACGGGCGCTCCGAAACGCGAGCGGTTCGTGTACAAGCCGGGCGGCGGTTCGCTACCGGGGGCGGTTGCGCCGAACCTGAAGGGTCGCACGCATTACATCACGGCGGAGTGCGTCGTGGATGCGTCGAGCGAGGGCGTGCTGGTGGCGCACGGAGCGTACTTCGGCGGGTACTCGCTGTTCGTGCGCGATCGCAAGCTGCACTACGTCTACAACTACGTCGGCGTCGAGGAGTACTGGCTGTCGAGCGAGATCGAGATCCCGGAGGGGCCGGTGACGCTCGGGTTCGAGTACGTCGCCGAGGAAAAGCAGCGGTTTCGCGGGACGGCGCGGCTGTTCATCAACGGGCAGCAGGTGGGCGAGCGCGAACTGCCGCGGACGATCCCGATCTTCATCTCGCTTGCGGGCGAGGGGTTCTGCGTGGGTTTCGACGGCGGGCTGCCGGTGACGCGCGAGTACGGCCTCAGCGTGGCGTCGCCGTTCCGGTTCTCGGGCGAGATGCGGCGGCTTACGATCGATGTTACGGGGGCGGCGTACCGGGATGCGGCGGCGGAGGAGCGGGTTGCGATGGGGACGCAGTGAGCGACGGTCGTCGGTCGTCGGGTTTGCTAGGGCTTTACGCGAGCCACCGTGCGCCACAACCTGGCCACGATTCCGCCACTGTATTGCGGAGGCGGCGACGAAGTCCACTCGAGAGGAGGCCACGCTCGTTCGAGCCTCGCGTCGCCCGCAGCATGGACTGCTGCGATCGCAGCTAGCCAGTCATCCCACATGGCAGCTTCGATCGGGAGTCCATCCTCATCGATGACCATATCTCCGATCAAACCCCGAATCTGATCCTTGAGATGTCCCGTCTCAGCGTAGTGCCTGGCAAGGAACGCCAACATGGCGTCGTATGCGTCGCGGTAGTTCAGGACTTCTTCGTCATTCATGCGAATACCCGGGCTCGCCAAGGCTAAAGGCCGCGCCAGTAGCGTTTGCCGTCGACTCTTACGATGTCGCCGAAGCCGGGGTAGGGGAAGTGGCCGGCGATGAGGCGGAGGTTTTCGTCTTCGATCTTCTGTAGCACCTTCTCGCGGGTCTCGCGGGCCTGTTCGGGGTTGAGATCGAACATCGGCGACCATAGCTCAGTGACCTGCGCCGGGTGGTGGCACACGTCGCCCCAGAGGATGCCCGCCTCGCCGCCGGAGCGAATGACGAACGACTGGTGATGGGGCGTGTGGCCGGGCGTCTGAATGACGGTGACCTCGTCCGTGAGCTTGTACTCGTCGGACGTTAGCTCGATGTCGGCGGCGTCTTTCAGCGGAAGGACGCAGTCGATGATTTGCGGATTCTGTTGCGCGATGTCGGGCTGCGTGAAGTATTCGTACTCGCCCTTGTTGAAGAGATGCTTCGCGTTCGGAAAGGTGGGGACGTAGGCGTCGCCCTGCTTCGTCGTGTGCCAGCCGACGTGGTCGAGGTGCATGTGCGTGTTGGCGACGATGTCGATGCTTTCGGGCGGGGCGCCAGCTTCTCGGAGAGCGTCGGGCAGGCGGCCGGCGGGGAAGAACGGCCGGTCTTTGTTGCCGATGCCCGTGTCGACGATGATCGTCTTGCCGGCGCTGCGGATCAGATATGAGGAGATGCTTATCGTGAGCGTCTTGCCGTTCTCACCGAGGTGTTCCTTGTGAGGCTCCCACTGGTCGAGCGTGATGGTCGGGAAGAGCGCCTGGCAGGGCGCGCTGGCGCCGGCGTCGAGGACGGCGGTGATTTCGACGTTGCCGATGCGGATGGTGTTGTCGGTCATTGGTGTTGTCTCCCGAATCGGCGTCGTGAATTGCGGACGGCCACATAGAGCCGCCCCTACGATCTTGGTGCCTACAGTAGCGCAGAATCGGCGGTTGGGCCTATACTCACGGCAATCCCCGATAGAAAGGACTGCGATCATGCCACAGCCGTATTGCTATATCCAGAAGCGCTACATGCCGCTCGAGGAGGCCCGGCTGCCTGTAATGACGCACGCCTTCCTATATGGAACAGCGGTGTTCGAGGGCGTCCGCGGCAACTGGTCGGAGGAGCGCGGCGAATCACTCATCTTCCGGCCTGTCGAGCACTTCCAGCGGCTCAAGCAGTCGGCGCACATCATGCACATCGAGCTGCCGCAGTCGGCGGAGGAGCTGGCCGACATCACGGCGGGCGTCGTCGGCGGTTCCGGGTACCACGAGGACACGTACATCCGGCCGATCGCGTACAAGAGCGGCGAGGTCATCGGGCCGAAGCTGGACGGCGTCGAGAGCGACTTCATGTGCTTCGCGATCCCGTTCGGCAACTATCTCGACCCGGATGCGGGGCTGCGGTGCCAAACGTCAACGTGGCGGCGCGTGCCGGACACCTCGATCCCGGCGCGGGCGAAGGTCAATGGCCTCTATGTGAACTCGGCGCTGGCGAAGACGGAGGCGGTCGAGAACGGCTTCGACGAAGCGATCATGCTCAACGACGACGGCCACGTCTCGGAGGGCTCTGGCGAGAACATCGCCATCGTGCGGCACGGACGGCTGATCACGCCGGCGCGCAGCGACAACGTCCTCGAGGGCATCACGATCGACTCGATCTTCGAGCTTGCGCGCGAAGAACTCGGGCTCGAGATCATCGAGCGCACGATCGACCGCAGCGAGCTGTATGTGGCCGACGAGGTGTTCCTCACGGGCACGGCGGCGCACATCTCGCCGGTTGGTGAGCTGGATCGGCGGACGATCGGTACGGGCAAGCCGGGGCCAATCACGAAGCAGCTCCAGAAGCTCTTCTTCGACGTCATCCGCGGGAAGAACGCGAAGTACGAACACTGGGTGCGCGGCGTGAAGCCTGTCGACGAAGCCAAAGCATCGCGCGAGCCAGCGACTGCCGGCTCGAAGTCGGCCTGATGGAGTTTCGTCCACCCCGCGCTATCGGCACGCTTGTCGGCGGTGGCATCGCTGCCTGGTGCTTCGCGCTGTGCTTCGCGCTCGTCGCGCGCGGGATCACGTACGACGTATCGCTCGGCATCGTCGCGCTGTACGTCGCGGCGACAGTGTTCTTCGCGATCGGCGTGCTGTTCGTGTACTGGACGTACAGTCTCGGCACGCTGCGATACGCGCTCGACCGCAATGCGCTCACGATCACCTGGGGCGATATCCGCCAGCAGATCCCGATCTCGCAGATCGAACGCCTCGTGCCCGGACGCGAGCTTGACGCGCCGCACGTCGCGGGAGTGAACTGGGTCGGCCACCACGTCGGGCGCGCGGAAGTCGAGGGCGGCATCGGCGACACTCTGTTCTACTCGACACACCGCACGTCGCAGGATTTGCTGTACGTCGTAACGGCGTCACAGTCGTACGCGATCTCGGTCGAGGATGAGGTGGCGTTCGCGGAGGCGGTGCAGGCGCAACAGCGGGCTGGCTCGCTCGTCGCGGTGACGCAGGGCCCGGACAGGCTGTATCTCGCGGCGCAGCCCTTTTGGGAGGATCGCACAGCCCAGACGCTCGCGCTGGTCGCGTTCGCGATGTTCTTCGCGATGTTCGCGTACGTGTACCAGCAGTACCCCGACCTGCCACAGAGCATCCAGCTGTCGTTTCCCCAGCTCAATGGCGTGACTCGCGTGGGCGACAAGAGCGAACTGCTGAAGATCCCGACGGCGGGCATCATCATCCTGCTGGTGAACCTCGCGATGGGGTTCGCGGCGCACGCGTGGGAGCGGATGGTCGGGTACGTGCTGCTGCTCGCGGCAATCGGTGCGCAGGTGATGCTGTTGGTGGCGGCGATCATCGCACTGAACTAGCGTCCACAACAAACAGCAAACAGCAACCACTTCCTCAACTGGCCCGTCGTGGTGATCACGATTGGCCCTTTCGAGGCTAGTGACTCCGTCCTACGATCATAGTGATGGAATGGGTGCTTGAGCTTCCACTTCGGTTCTATCCGGCGCTCGCGATGATGGTCGCTGGCGCGGCGTGCGCGGTGCCCGGGCTGCGGAGCGAGGTGCGGTCGATACGGATGTCGGCGGCTGACCCTGCGAAGTCGATGGCGCTGATGCAGTCGTTTCGGGTGTGCATCATCGGGCTGGCGCTGGCGACGCTGGGCATCGCGTGGATGACGGAACAGTTGTGGCTTGCGCTTATCGCCGGTGCAATCTGTGGTGAGGAGCTGTTCGAGTCTTCGATGGCGATCGGGGCCATGCGGGCTGGAGGTCCGGGCGTCCGGCCACGACACACGAGCCTGCGCAGTACGGTCGGCGCTAAGGGGGCAACGGCAGTCAAGCGTTCCTCGCAAGCACTATCCCCAACCCAACGTCTCGTCGGAGCTGAAGCTCCACGAGTACTGTGCTATGTGGCTCCCAAACCACGCTATTAGCCTCGAACCGTCGCATGCCGCCGACGCATATCGCTGGGAACCCTTCTCTTACACTACTGGTGTGACTTCATACGATGTGATCGTGGCGGGCGCAGGGCCGTCCGGGAGTACGGCAGCACGGCTGTTGGCGCGGGATGGCGCGCGCGTGCTGATGCTCGACAAGGCGACATTTCCGCGCGACAAGCCGTGCGGGGGTGGGATCACGTTTCGCGCGGACGATGCTAACGACCTCGATCTGTCGCCGGTCACGGAGCGCGAGATCTACGGTGGGCGCTTCAGCTCCGATCTCAAGCGGCCGTTTACGCGCACGAACGACATGCGGCTGGCGCGGATGACGCAGCGGTGGCGGCTCGATGCGTATCTCGCGGAGCAGGCGGCGGCTGCGGGCGCGGAGTTTCGCGACGGGTTGGGTGTGCGCGAGATCTCGTTCGATGGGCGCAAGACGCGGGTTGCCACGAACGGCGACGTTTATGAGGCTCCGATCCTCATCGGGGCTGACGGCGTGAACGGCATGACGTCGCGCTCGCTCGGGTTGCAGCCGGCGGGTGAGCATGCTGTGGCGTTGGAGGCGAACTATCCGATCACAGATGCGCTCGCCGAGGAGTGGGGGCATCTCATTGGGCTCGATCTTGGCGGGACTCCGGGTGGGTACTGCTGGGTGTTCCCGAAGGGCGACCATCTCAACATCGGCGTCGGCGGCTGGACGAACATCGGGCCGGAGTTGCGCCCACGGCTCGACGCCTACACGCGCTTCGTCGGCCTCGATCCGGCGAAGCTTGAGGGGCATCGCGGATACCGGCTGCCGCTGCGGCGTGAGGGCGAACCCGTCGTGCGCGGCAATACGATGCTCGTCGGCGATGCGGCAGCGCTCGTCGATCCGCTATCGGGTGAGGGGATCTGGGCGGCGTTCGTTAGCGGGCGGTTAGCGGCGGAGGAAGCAGCGAAGTACCTGTCCGGCGGCATCGGCAATCTCACCGGCTACCAGCGCTCGCTCGAACGTGTGATGCACGACGAGATCATCGCGTCGCGGCGGCTGATGGGCATGCTGCAACGGCTGCCGCCGATCGCGGTGATGGTGATGAAGCACTACGACCCGCTATGGCGCGCGCTGATCCAGATCATCCGCGGGGATCTCACGTACCCGGAACTGATGCGGCGACTCGGGCCGCTGCGCCACGTCACGAATCGCTGGGCGGACTGGGAAATCGCGCGCCACGAGAGCACGCTGCGCGCACAACCACGCATCGACATCGACGGCGGCGACTAGGGCTGGTCGCCACGGCGGGTCGCTACCGCTGCTTGCTGTTCGGGGAGACGCGCTCGCACTCAGTTGGTTCGGGTGTGGCGGTCTGTGTTTCGTCGGGCGGGAGCGTTGCAGTCGAGGTTGCTGTCGCTGTTTCGGTTGCTGTTGTCGATGGTGATGGACTGGCGAGCGTGCCGAACACCGTGGCTGTAGGCACAGGTGTGGAGGTTTCGGTGACGTCGGCGGTCGGCGTTATCGCAGGCGTGAGGGTTGCCGATATCTCGTCCGACAACGACGCGCCACAGAACAACGTGCGCGTATCGACGAAGACGCCGTCCACGCCGGCTTCGGTACCGAAGTAGTCGAGGCCGCGGTCGGCGGGGCCGTCGATCAGTTCGCCATCACGGTTGAAGCGCGCGCCACCGCACGGGTCAACGTACAGACCCGGGCCTTCTTCGCCCGCGTCGGTTTCGATCGTTGCATCGGAATCCCAGACGACCTTGCAGCCGCGCTGGTGGCCGTAGTAGCCGGGCGGGTGCACGTAGAACGCGCTGAACTCGAGGCGTGAGTTGTAGCCGATGTAGAAATCGTCGAGGGGGAAGAGAACGGGGCCGCCCTGGTAGTCCGTGTTGACGCGCGTCTGGACGACCCTGCCGGGCTTGATGCTCTCGTCACGCACGGTGGCCATGAAAGCGGCGATCGCGAGGCCGAGCGCGGCGATCGACAGCACAAGCGCGAGGGCCGCGCCGATCCTGGAGCTGATCATGCGGGCACCACGCGGCGCGAAGGGGCACATGCCCGTAAGGTGTCGAAGCGGGGATGATTCGGCACTGCGGCATTATACGGGGAGCGATATTCGAATCTGGCTCCGTCGAAAGTCGGAGGAAATACGCCGAATCTGGCAACAATACTGGGAACCAACAGCCTCCACGGGGCGTCTGGAAGGACAACAACACAAGCGTAGACGCGGAGGCTGACATGAAGACATGGATGAGATTCGGGATTGGGGCGGCGGCGCTCGTTGTGGCCATCGCCATCGGGACGGCGGCATACGCCATGCGTGATGACGCCGACGACACGCCGGTCACGGCGAGCGACGACGCCGGCACGGGCGCGGAGAGCGCCTGCCTCATCGGCACGACGGACTGTAACGACACGCCGGGCGAGGGCCTGGGCCAGACCTGCCTCGTCGGCACTCCGGACTGCGTCGATGCGGACCTGGGCGGCGATGCGGCGAACTGCGCCGAAGACGTCGTCGATTGCCAGGACACAGGTGGCACGACGGCGGGCATGTGCATTGAGGGCGTGCCGGACTGCATGGACACGGTGGTCGAGCCGTACGGAGACTTCGGCGAGATCCCGGCGAAGTGCGCGGCCGACGCCGTCGATTGCGTCGAGCCGGGGGTGTGCACTCCGGAAGGATGTTCCTACGAGGAATGCACGACGACACCGGGCGCGACTCCGGAAGAGGATGTCGTGAGCTGCCAGGGCTACGGTTGCTCGGAGCCGGTACCTGCGCCGGATCCGCTTGTCGACCCGCCGATGGGCGCGCCGGAGCCAATGGTCGACCCAGCCGTCGATCCCGCGACTGAACCGCTGGTGGATCCGATTCCGGAGACGCAGGCGGGTGAGCCGGACACGAGCGGCTGCCTCGGCGTCGACCCGTGCACGATCAGCTCGCAGCAGATGTGCCCGCCGCCGGACTGCGCGGTATCGTCCGACGGCACAACGACGTGCTACGCCATCGACCCGATCTGCGCCGCAGAGCCACCGGAAGCAGCGGACGGGCCACCGGAGACGGTCGAGTGTGATGACACTGTGCCGCCGTCGGAGGGCGAAGGTTCCTCTGGCTCAGGCGGCTCGACCGAGCCGGGCTCGACTGAGCCACAGCCAGCGGAGTAACAGCAGGAAGATAGCGCAGGGCCCTCCGAACTGGAGGGCCCTTTCCGTTACAGCGTCTGGATGCAGATGATGGTTCGATCGTCCGCGGCCCAGCTCTCCTCCGTTGGGAAGTAGAAGGAGTCGAAAAAGGGGTCGCAGTTTGCTGCAGCCTCTTCGTCGAAATACGACTCACCCGGATACTCATCGTCTTCAGCGACACGGACGAGTTGCAGCACCTTCGACACCGCGTCCGGGCTATCGCAGGCCACAACGCTTGTTTCCGCTTCCTCTACTGTGGCAAACGAGAACGTGGATGTGATGCAGTCGCCTGCGCGCAGTTCGAATACGCTCTTGTCTCCAGACTCTGAATCAGAACCAGAAGACGGCGTGTCGGCGGCTTCGTTCTGGTCGGCGATTTCCGCCGCCTGGTCGTCGCAGGCGATCGCCACGAAGAGCGGAAGGACTACAAACAATGCGACCGCGCCAACGCGAATTCTCATGGCTGGACTCATGGCTCCCTCCTGGTCACTGGTTTCCGCAAGGATCGGCGCAACCGGGGCATGCGTCAAGCTGCAGCGCAGCGACAACGGTCTCTCGGTCATGACAGTAAGGGCCCTCCAAATTGGAGGGCCCTTACCTTTTTCTTGCAGTGGTTATTCGATTAGAACGGCAACTCCTCGACCGGGTACGGCGGGTCGAAGTCGCCGTCGCTGACTTCGTCGCTGACTTCGGTCGCGGTGAAGTTCGTGTCGGCGCTCTCGACGCCGAGCAGTACGCCGTCTTCGCTGATGCAGACAGTACTCTCGCCGGAGTCCGGGGAGGTCGTCTGGTAGCAGATGGCGTCCTGTCCGGCGATCTCGCGCTCCTCTCGGCCGAGGATCTCGGTGTCTTCGAGATCCTCTTCGGTGATCTCGAACTCGTCGGTCAGGCTACCGACGGGATTGGTCGGGTCATCTGCCGCGCTCTCAGTGCAGACGCCTTCGCCTTCGAATCCAAGGGTCTCGACAAAGTCACCCGTGAAGCACAGGAAGCTCGCCTCGCCTGCGGTGATGAACGTCGCATCGATCGGCTGACCTTCGGTCTCGCCGGTGATGTCGAACCTCAGGTTCTCACCGTCCTTGAAGATCGTGATACCGCTGATGCCAGCGCCGGCATCGCCAACGGACGTGACCTCATACGTCGCCTGGAACGTGGACTCGAGGAACGCCTGACCCAGCGCGAGCAGTTCATCCTTGTCGCCCTCGCCATTTCCGCTGTTGCCTTCGCCGTCGTCTTCTTCGGTCGGCTCGGCCTCGGCAGTTTCATCACCATCGGATGAGGTGGTCTCGGACGCGGCGGGCGTGTTGTCGCCGCCGTCTTCGCCATCGTCATCGTCGCCGCCGCCACACGCGGCGAAGGCGAGCGTGCTTGCGACGACTATGCTGCCCAGCAGCAACCATCGGAACTTCGACATGCGGGGTTCTTCTCCTACTCCAAAACTGGTTTCCTTCAACGCGGAAACTATACCGGAACCGAGAGCGCGGGCTCGTAGCGTTTGCCCTTATTCCGGCATATCATGCGGCCGCTACCAGCGCCGCATCCGAATCTACATACACGTTGCAAAGGTGAGATCATGAAGCTCGAAACGATCGTCAGCACGACGGATCTGAGGCAGGCGGGCGAGGATGCGAAGCGCGCCGAAGCGATGGGCTACGACGGTGTTCTGACGCCTGAGACGGGCCATGACCCATTCTTCCCGCTTGTCGTCGCGGCGGAGCACAGTTCCAAGATCACATTGGGCACGGCCGTCGCGATCGCCTTTCCGCGCAGCCCGATGGTGACGGCGCAGATGTCTTGGGACTTGCAGAAGTTCAGCAACGGTCGATTCCTGCTCGGCCTGGGAACGCAGGTGAAGTCACACAACGTGCGCCGCTACGGGACGCCATGGCCATCGCCGCCCGGACCGCGGCTGCGCGAGTACATCCTGATGCTGCGGGCGATCTGGAACTCCTGGCAGACGGGGGCGAAGGCGGACTACAAGGGCGAGACGTACGAGTACACGCTGATGACACCGGTGTTCAATCCGGGACCACTCGAACACCCACATATCCCGATCCACATCTCGGCGGTGAACCCATACAACTGCCGACTCGCGGGCGAACTCTGCGAGGGCTTGCGGCTGCACGGCTTCAACACACCGAAATACCTGCACGAGGTGATCGTGCCTGAGGTGGAGAAGGGAGCGAAGAAGGCCGGGCGTTCGATGAAGGACATCGATATCTCGGGGCTGGGCTTCATCATTACGGGCAAGAACGCGGCCGAACTCACAAAGAACGCTGCGCCAGTTCGCCGCCAGATCTCCTTCTATGCCTCAACGCCCGGATATCGCGCTGTAATGGACATCCATGGCTGGGGCGATGTGTTCGAGCGCTTGTTCGAGATGTCGAAGCGGGGCGAGTGGGCGGCGATGGCGGAGATGATCACGGACGACATGCTCGAAGAGTTCTGCACGATCGCGACATACGATGATCTCGTGCCAGCGCTGCTGAAGCACTACGGCGGCGTGACGACGCGCGCCGCGTTGGGATTGCCGACGCGAACGCCGGAGGAAGAAGCGACGGCGCGGCGGATCATCGGCGAACTACAGTCCGCCTGATGACGCCTTCCACGAACGCGCGCATCAGCGTGCGCGTGACGCCGCGTGGCGGACGGAACAGCATAGACGCGTGGGACGGCGACGTGTTGCGTGTTCGGGTCGCGGCGGTGCCTGCGGACGGGGCCGCGAACGAGGCTGTCATCGCGTTGCTTGCGAAGGCGCTCGCTGTGCCGAAGTCTGCGATCACGATCGCGAGCGGAGGCTCCAGCCGCACAAAATTGGTGGATGTCAGCGGAATGTCTCTGGTCGAGATCAGGCACGCGCTTGGAGCGCCAACTTCATGACCGACTATCTGTGGGAGCCGCTGACGCCGCTCGAGGTGCAGGCGGCGTTCGCGCCGCTGGGCATCGACTGGTGGATCGCCGGCGGCGTTGCCATCGACCTGTTCGTTGGGCGCAAGACGCGCGAGCACGGTGACATCGATGTGGCGGCGTTGCGCCGCGATGTCCTGCGGCTGAAACCGCTGCTCGATGCGTGGGATGTGTGCGTCGCACATGACGGCGCGCTTACGCCATGGGAAGGCTCCGAACTTGTGGCGGATCAGCATCAGTTCTGGGTGCGCCGACGCGGCGCGGAGCCGTGGTCGTTCGAGATCTTGCTTGAATACACAGATGGCAACGATCTGGTGTACCGCCGCGACCCACGCCTTCGCGCTCCGCTCAAGGCGATTGGCCACAGGACGCCCGATGGCATCCCGTATCTCGCGCCGGAGATCTGCTTGCTGTACAAGTCCATGCGCACCATCCCCGACCCAGCCGAGCGCAATGAAGCCGACTTCGAAGTTGCCCTGCCGTCGCTCGATGATCGCGCCCGGGCATCGTTGCGGGACGCGTTGACTATCCTGGACGCGGATCATCCCTGGATTCAGCGACTTTAGGTGGTTGCGCCAACTTCTATCGCCGCGGGAGGCGCATTGTGAACGTGCTGCCGTGCCCAGCGCGCGATTCGACGGAGACGTTGCCTTCGTGGGCCAGGACGATGTGCTTCACGATGGCGAGCCCGAGGCCGATGCCGCCACCGCCGCGTCCACGGTCCGACTTATAGAAACGCTCGAACACGCGCGTCTGCTCCTCCGGCTCGATGCCGATGCCTGTGTCGGCGACGCTTATCTCGACATCGCCATCGACGGCGCGCGCGGAAAGCGTGATCGTGCCGCCCTCGCGCGTGAATTTGAGAGCGTTCGCGACGAGGTTGCCGAGCGCGCGGTCGAGGCGCTCCGCGTCGCCGATCACGGAAAGCGCGCCGACGGGGACCTCTGCAGTGAGCCTGATCCCCGCACGCTCCGCCTGTCCCGAGAACCGGCGCACGTTGTCGGTCACCAGACCTGCAGCATCGAGCTGCGAGAAGTGCATCGGCGCCGCGCCGGATTCAATGCGTGACAGCTCGAGCAGCTCTTCGACAAGCTGGGTCATGCGGTCGGTCTCGCGCTGGATGTGGCCGAGGAACTCCTGCGCTGCCTCTGTGTCTTCGAGTGCGCCTTCTTGCAGTGTTTCGGCAGCGGCGCGGATGCCGGCAAGCGGCGTGCGCAGTTCGTGCGAGACGTTGCTGATGAAGTCGCGCCGCATGCCCTCCATGCGTCGGACTTCCGTGAGGTCGTGGAAGATGGCCAGCGCCGCCCAGAGACCTGCGCCTTCGATCGGCACGGCGGTAGCCTGGAGCCAGCGCTGTGCTTCGCCGTATGCAACGACGCGGACGCTGCGTTCACCCCGGCGGGCGGCTGCGACGACGAGCTCGTTCAGGTCGTGATCACGCACGACCTCAATAAAGGGGCGCCCGCGTGGCTGCTCGCCCGCCGACGGAAAGAGGTGCAAGGCGGCGCCGTTCACGTACACGACACTCCCGTCGGTGTCGACGGCTACGGTGGCGTCGCTGCTGGCGTTCAGGAGGGCTTCCAGCTGCTCGCGCTCTTGCATGAGGTCGTTGATGGTGCGTTGCGTGCTCTCGGCGGCGGCGTTTAGCGCGAGCGCAAGATCGCTGAACTCGTCGTCGGCAACCGCCGCGCGGCCTGCGTACGTTCCGTCGCTGAGTTGGCGAGCTACAATCGTCAGGTCACCGAGCCGGCGGGCACGTGGGACGAGGAACAGCGCGGTGATGCCGGCAACGGCCAACGTGGCGAAGAAGAACGCAAGCCACGCTGCTTCCGTGCCACCAGATGACAGCCGGACGATCAGTAAGGCGGCGCCGACGACAAGGACGTACAACGCGACCGCGCCAACAACGAGTCCGCGCACACGGCTGACACTACTTGATGAACTTATAGCCAACGCCACGCACCGTCAGGAGATGCCGCGGGTGGGCGGGTGTCTCCTCCAACTTCTCCCGCAGCCAACGCACATGGACGTCGACGGTGCGGCTGCCCCCATAAAAATCGTAGCCCCAGACGTTCTCCAGCAACTGTTCTCGGGTGAAGACCTGACCTGCGTTACGCGCGAGAAAGAACAGGAGGTCGAACTCCTTCGGCTTCAGCGTGACTTCCTTGCCGAGTCGAACGACCA
This sequence comes from Dehalococcoidia bacterium, assembly GCA_021731085.1. GTDB lineage: Bacteria > Chloroflexota > Dehalococcoidia > DSTF01 > JACRBR01 > JACRBR01. The sequence goes on along the minus strand of JAKFYB010000017.1, from coordinate 100,316 downwards.
CGCGGCCACGCAGGTCGAGCGAAAGGTCGCCAGTGCGTATCGACGAACTGTCGTCGGACTCACGCGTCGCCGTGCGTCGCAGGAGCGCCCGCACGCGCGCCATGAGTTCGCGCATGCTAAAGGGCTTCGTGAGGTAGTCGTCGGCGCCCATCTCGAGCCCGACGATCTTGTCGAGTTCCTCGCTCTTCGCCGTGAGCATCAAGATCGGCACATCGGAGTCGGCACGGATCTTGCGGCAGACTTCGAGACCATCCATCTTCGGCAACATCAGGTCGAGGATGACGACGTCCGGGCGTTCGCGCCGGGCTGCGTGCAAGCCCTCGAGCCCGTCGGCGGCTGACACGACGTTGAAGCCGTTCTTGCGCAGGTTGTACGAAAGCGTAGATGCCAGACTCGCCTCGTCCTCAACAACGAGGACGGTGCGGGCGGCGGCTTGTGTGGCGGCAGGCTGCGTCGTCGTCATGAAGTGCCGATCCCCGCTTTGGGCGGGCTCAATAGCGGGACACGTTTATTTCTTCGAGCTGGCCCGTCACCATGAAGATCACGCGTTCGCATATGTTGGTCACCCGGTCGGCGATGCGCTCAAGGTTGTGGCAACTCCAGATGAGGTAGGTGATGCGTTCGACATCTTGCGGCGTTTTGATTACATCCTGAATCAGCGAGTGGTATGAAGAGTCGTAGAGGTTGTCGATCTCGTCATCGTCGTCACAGATCTGACGCGCGAGTTCCACATCGCGGTCGACGAAGGCTGTGAGGCTGCGGCGCAGCATGTCGTTGGACTTCGTCCCCATCAGCATGATGTCGCCGATTGGCCCGGACAGGGGGCCCTCGCCAAGCATCATGTTGATACGCGCGATGCCTTCGGCGTGGTCGGCCATCCGCTCAAGCTCGTTGGATATGAAGAGAATGGCGACAATGACCCGCAGATCGGCGGCCATCGGCGCCTGGAGCGCGATCGAGTGGATGCACTTCTCCTCGATCTCGTAGCGCTTGGCATTGATCGCGATGTCTTCGGCGACGACGGCGTTTGAGAGCTTCACGTCGCGGGTTCGCAACGAGTCCATCGAGCGCTGGATGGCCTTCTCTACCATGCTGCCCATGATGAGGACGTCCTCTTGCATGTCGCGCAGGTTCTTTTCGAACAGTTCTCGTGTCATATCGCGCTCCTAGCCGAACCGTCCGGTGATGTAGTCTTCCGTGCGCTTGTCTTTCGGCATCGTGAACAGCTTGTCGGTGTCGCTGAATTCCACGAGTTCACCGGCGCGATCCTCGCGCATCATCAGGAAGGCTGTGTAGTCGGCTACGCGCGCCGCCTGCTGCATGTTGTGTGTGACGATGATGATCGTGAAGTCTTTGGATAGCTCCTTCATCAGGTCTTCGATCTTCAACGTGGCGATCGGGTCAAGCGCGCTGCAGGGCTCGTCCATCAGGATCACCTCCGGCTGGGTGGCGAGCGCGCGGGCGATGCACAGACGCTGCTGCTGGCCGCCGGACAGTGCGAGACCACTCTGCTTGAGCTTGTCCTTCACGTCATCCCAGAGGGCAGCGCGTCGCAGGCAATCCTCGACGAGCGCGGGCATGTTGACGTTCATGCCGTTGACCTTTGGGCCGAAGGCGATGTTCTCGTAGATGGACTTCGGGAACGGGTTTGGCTTTTGGAAGACCATGCCAATGCGGCGGCGGACCTCGACAGGATCGACGTCCTTCGCGTACAGATCTTGTCCGCGGAAGGTCACTTCGCCCTCGCCGTGAAATGATGGCACGAGGTCGTTCATGCGATTGATGCAACGGAGGAGGGTGCTCTTGCCGCAGCCCGATGGGCCGATGAGCGCCGTGATCTTCTTTTCAGGGATCTGGAACGAGACGTTGTGGAGGGCGCGGAACTTGCCGTAGTACGCGGAGAAGTTCGAGACCTCCAGGATGGAGTCGTCTTCGATGCGCGTGATGCGCTCGTCAATCGGCAGGTGTTGATCGGTGATCAGTCGATCCTCCGTGACGGCCTTTGGACGCTCTGTTGCTCGTATCATCGTCATTTTACCTTCCCGCAGGAATCGGGGTGGGCGCCCTTTCGGGCTCTGCTACTGGTGTCGGTAACGCTCGCGGATGATGGCCGCGACGAGGTTCAGGCTGAAAATCGCGACCATGAGGACGATAATGGCCGCCGCGGCGTTCTGCCTGAAGGCCTCCTGCGGCCTGATGGTCCAGTTGTAGATCTGCACCGGTACCGTCGTGAAGTCATCGCGCAGGCTGGTGTTGTCGAAAGCGATGAACGTGAACGCGCCGATCATGATGAGCGCTGCCGTCTCGCCGGCCGCGCGCGAAATCGCAAGAATCGTGCCGGTCATGATGCCGGGCATTGCGCCCGGAAGGACGTGATGCCACACGGTCTGCCAGCGCGTCGCGCCCAGCGCCAAGGCGCCTTCACGGATGCTCGGCGGCACCTGGCGGATGGCTTCCTGCGACGCGATCACCGTCATCGGCAAAATCATCAGGGCGAGCGTCAAGGCACCGGCGAGAATGCTCGGTCCGAGATCCGCGAAGCGCACGAAGACTGCAAGGCCGAGGATGCCGTAGATGATGCTCGGGACGCCTGCGAGGTTCGCTAGGTTGAGTTTCGCCAGCGTCAGGATCTTGTTCTTCGGCGCGAACTCTTCCATCCAGATCGCTGTGCCGATGGCGATCGGTATCGCGATGATGATCGTTGTCGTAAGCACCCACACCGAGCCGATGATCGACGAGCGCAGACCAGCTTTCTCGGCAAAGCGCGAGGGGTAACTCGTGAGGAAGTCCCAGCTGAGCCGGTCCCAACCGGTGTTGATGGTGTCGTAGGCGAGGTAGAGCAGGACGAAGACGCCGGTGAGGGTCGCCAACAGCAGGACGTACCGCGACATGCGCGACATCGCCTGCCGACGGGCAACCTTTCCGGTTGCCTGCAGAGACGGCGCTTCGGCTGAGACGTAGCGTGTTCCAGCGCCCATTACTCGTACGCCTCCCGGAAGCGGTTCACGATCATCTGTGCGACGACGTTGAGCATGAACGTCATCACGAACAGCATCGAGCCGACAGCAAACAGCGCCTGATAGTCGATCGTGCCGCGTGCTGCATCGCCGAGTCCGACCTGCAGCATGAAGCCGGTCATCGTCTGGATGCTCTCGAGCGGGGACAGCGTCAGGTTCGGCGTAGAACCAGCGGCGATGGCCACAATCATCGTCTCACCGACGACGCGGGCGATGGCAAGCAGGATGGCGGCCGCTATTCCAGACAAGGCGGCCGGAAACACGACGCGTAGGGCGACCTCCATGCGTGTTGCTCCGAGGCCATACGCGGCCTCCCGCAGGTCGCGCGGCACATTCGACATCGCGTCCTCTGAGATTGAAGCAATCGTAGGCAGAACCATCACCGCAAGCATGAGGCTGGCGCCAAGGCTGTTGAAGAACGTGATTTCGCCGGGCAGCATGAATGTGAAGAACGGTGTGCCCCAGGGAAATACTTGAAACTCATAGTCCCAAAGCGGTATGAGGATCTGCTGCGAGACTACCGTGAGCGCGAAGTACGCGTACACAACGGTCGGAACACCTGCGAGCGCCTCAAGCGTTGGCTTGAGGATCTTGCGCGTGCTCGGAGAGGCGTACTCGCTGAGGTATATGGCCGCGGCAAGACCGATCGGTAGCGCAAACACCATCGACCAGAGGACGACGTTGATCGTCCCGAAGACCAGTTCCCAGATGCCGTAGGACACAGGCTTGAACAACGGCTGCCACTCGGTCGCGAAGAAGAAGTCGCGCAGAGGAACTTCGCGGAAAAACGAAAGCGTCTCGGTGAAGAGCACGACGACGATGGCAGCCGTCGTGAGGAGCGAGATCGTCGCGCACAACAGCAGGACAAGCTCGATCACGCGCTCCGTCGCGTGTCGCATCGGCTTGCGCCGGAGGTCGAGGGGTTGCTGCATTTGGCCGCCGGTTTGCGCTGCCATCGCTCTCACATTGCGCTAGCGATCGGGAGGATAGTAGCGGGCGGCAGACTTGAATGCTGCCTGCCGCCCGCGCCTGTCATGCGGTTACGTCGTTATGGAAGATACGGCGCAAGCTTCGCGACCTGCTCCGCGAGCAGTTCATCGGACATCGGCACGTAGCCGACTTCCGCGGAGAGCGCGTTCGTGTTCTCCAGGTAGAAGTTGACAAAACCCAGCACCTGCGGCTCCGTCTCCAACAGCTCGGCGCTGGTGTAGATGAAGAGCGGGCGACTGAGCGGCTGGTACGTGTTGTCCGTCGCAGCTTCCAGCGACGGAGCGATGCAGCCGTCGCCGCCGTCGACCGAAATCGCCTTCAGTGACGAGCCTGCTTCCTGGTAGTACGCGAATCCGAAGTAGCCGATGCCGTTCGGGCTGCCCTCGACGCCGAGTGCGAGCACGTTGTCGTCTTCTGAGGATGTGCCATCGCCCGTGTGCGTTGCTGTTTCGTCGACGCCTTCGATGATCGCCTCGACGAAGTAGTCGAATGTGCCGGAGTCGGTGCCGGGGAAGAACAGTTCGATGTCTTCCGCGGGGAACGAGGGGTCAACCTGATCCCATGTCGTTGATGTGCCGGTGAAGATGTCGTGCAACTGCTGCACGGTGAGGCACTCAAGGAAGTCATTCTCCGGGTTCGCGACGATGGTCAGGGCGTCGATGGCGACCTGGAACTCGACGACGTCGGTGATGCCGCCTTCAGTGCAGGCGGCGGTCTCGTCTTCCTTGATGGGCCGTGAGGCGTTGCTCACTTCGATCTCGCCGGCGCAGAACTTCTCGAAGCCACCACCCGTGCCTGAAAACCCGACATTCGCCCGGACATCTGGCGCTGCAGCGCTGAACTCTTCCGCGACTGCCTCGGAAATCGGGAAGACGGTCGATGAGCCGTCGTTGCGGATTTCGCCGCTCAGCGACTCGTAGTCGAAGTCGGCGCCGGAAGAGGGCTGGGTCGCTGCTGATGTCGCCGCCGGCGTGGTGTCTCCGTCCTCGCCGCCGTCGTCATCGTCTCCGCACGCCGCGAAGGCGAGCAGGCTCAGGGCGGTCAGTCCCGCCGCCATTGCCAGGAACTTCTTGCTCCTCGAATTGCCTCTCAACACTGGTTCTCCCACTCCTTCAACTTGCGGAGCCCGACTGTCGGCACTCCCGCGTGTAACCACCTGGAACGCGATTTCAGGCTAGGAATGGGTCATTAACGGAACATTAACGGTCATTAAGGGAGGGTAAATGTCGAGCCCTGCGCGATCCTGCGCTATTAACAGAATGTCGATTTGTCTCGCCAACGCAAGGACAGGCACAAGTCGAATCGCGAATCGATTGCGTACTATGGACGTACATGGAGGAGTTTGCTTGATGATCAGGAAGTTACTCGTTATGTCGGCTCTTGTGGCTGGCGGAATCTTTGCCGCGGCCTGTCCGCAACCCAACGGCTATAGCACGACGGCCGCCTTCCCCCAGGCCGACTTCGACCAGATGACGGGCATGTACTGGATCCCGGGCGATCTTGACCACGCCGTGGTCATCACGCAGTCGGGCCAGGCATGGAAGGTAAACACGACGGATCCGGCGGCTGAGCCCGTGATGTTCCTCGATGTCGAAAACCGCATGATCCCCGAACCAGCCGACGAAGAGGGTCTGTTAGGGTTCGCGTTCGCGCCGGACTTCGCGACGACGGGCCGCTTCTACGTCCATTACACCGCTGACGGCGGCGGGCCCGTGCGCGCCGACGGCCAGTCGCGCCAGACGACGGTCTCGCGCTTCATCGCGGTCGCTGGCGTCGGCGATCCCGACAGCGAGGAGATCCTGTTCCAGCAGCCACAGCCGTTTGCGAATCACAATGGTGGATCGCTCGTCTTCGGACCCGACGGCTACCTCTACGTCGCGCTCGGTGATGGCGGCTCCGGCGGCGATCCCGAGGGCAACGGGCAACGGCTCGACACGATTCTCGGCAAGATCCTGCGCATCGACGTGTCCGGCGCGGGCTACACCGTGCCGGCGAGCAATCCCTTCGTCGGCCTTGTCGGCGCACAGACTGAAATCTTCGCGTACGGCTTCCGCAATCCGTGGCGCATCTCGTTCGATACGGTGACCGGCCAGTTGTGGGCGGGCGACGTTGGACAGGAGAACATCGAGGAAGTAGATGTCGTTGTCTCCGGCGGAAATTACGGCTGGAACCGCCTCGAAGGCACGCAGTGTTACGACGATGACGACTGCGACGCGACGAACACGATCCTGCCGGTGGCGGAATACACGCACGAGTACGGCTGCTCAATCACGGGCGGCTACGTCTATCGCGGCGCGTCGATGCCGGAGTTGCAGGGCTGGTACATCTACGGCGACTTCTGCAGCGGGCGCGTGTGGGCCGTGAACGTCGAGGGTGAGGGCAAGACGCCTATCCCGATCGCGGACACAGGCAAGTCGATCGCATCATTCGCGCAAGATCCGGCTGGCGAGGTGTACATCGTGACCTTCGACAACAGCGTCGAACGCATCGTCCGCAAGTAGCGCTCTAGTCGTTAGCCGTCAGTCGTCAGTGGAGGGTCACAGGATGCGTGGGATCGTTGTTGCAGCGGCGACTGTCTGCCTCGTACTCGGCTTAGCGGCGTGCAGTTCAGACGACGGCGATGGTGACGACGCAACAGTCACGGCCGAACCGACGACGGCATCCGCACCGCCGACGGAGGAGAGGGCACCATCGCAAGAACCCTTGGGCTCGGTGGAAGCCGACGCATACACGGCAGAGACCGCGTTGCCACAACTCACCTTCGACCGCATGGTGGAGATCGAAGCGATACCCGGCACCGATGACGCCGTTGTCATCACGCAAGATGGCATGGTGCAGCGCTTTAGTCTCACGGACGAGAGCGTCGAGCCGACGGCGTTCCTGGACGTGATGTCGAAGATCATCACCGATCCCGGAAACGAAGAAGGCCTCCTCGGCATCGCCTTCGATCCCGACTTCGAAAGCACGAGTCTTTTCTACATCTACTACAGCGCCGGCCCGCCGCGACAGACGATCCTCGAACGCTACACGGCCAGTGGCGATGCCGCCGACCCCGCGTCCGGCGAGGTTCTTCTCCGCATCGACGACCCGTTCAGCAACCACAACGGCGGCGCGCTCGAGTTCGGTCCCGACGGCTACCTCTATCTCGGCGTGGGCGACGGGGGTTCTGGCGGCGATCCGGAGGAGAACGGCCAGGATACGAACGCCCTGCTGGGCAAGATCCTCCGGTTCGACGTTGCAGGAGACGGCATCTCTATCCCATCCGACAATCCGTTCGAGAGCGGTGGCGGCGCGCCAGAGATCTTTGCGTACGGCTTCCGCAATCCGTGGCGATTCTCGTTCGACAGGGAAACAGGCGACCTGTGGGTGGGCGATGTCGGCCAGAACACGTGGGAAGAGGTCGGCGATGTGACGATCGGCGGCAATTACGGCTGGAACATCATGGAAGGCGACGAGTGTTTCGAAGCGGAGTCGTGCGACCAGGCCGGACTGACGCTGCCGCGCGCTGTCTACGGCCGCGACTTCGGCTGCTCCGTCACGGGCGGATACGTCTATCGCGGCGATGACATGCCAGAACTCGAAGGCTGGTACGTCTACGGCGACTACTGCACCGGCAACATCTGGGCGCTCGACACCAGCAGCGATGACTCCGAGCCGGTGCTAATCGCCGAGACGGGCCTGCAGATCCCGTCGTTCTGGCAAGACGCCGACGGCGAGATCTACATCCTCACATTTAACAACGCCGTCGCCAAACTCGCCCGCCGCTAACACACTCGATCCGGAGCGCTTGCTTTCAGCCCGCGTGCTTGCGCTGGTACAATCGCCGCACAAGCCCGGACGGACGTCCGCGCATCGCAAACGCAATCACAGGAGAGGAGGCGCCGTGAGCGGGAAAGCAACGCTCCACACCATCCGCGGTTGCAGGCGCGCCTCGCGTCTCCGGTAGCTCCACCCACCACGGATCTCCGGATGGCCGCGTGCGCTCAAGCACGCGGCTGTTCTTGTTATGCCGAAGCGCACAGCCGAGGACGGCTGTGCCACAACGTCTTGCAACAACAGGAGATTTCCTTTGAGCAACAACGACGCAATCACAACTGAATACAACAGCTACCAGGCACAGCGGCACGGCAGCGCGCACGCGCGTCGCACGGCCGACGTTCACGGCGCGTTCATCCTCCCGCACCTGAAGCCGGGCATGGGCTTGCTCGACGTCGGCTGCGGTCCGGGGAGCATCACGCTCGGTCTGGCGCAGCGCGTCGCGGCGGGCGAGGTCGTCGGCATCGATATCAGCGCTGGGCGGATCGAGCAGGCGCGAGCGCTGGCGGCGGAACGCGGCGTGACAAATGTGCGCTTCGAGACGGCCGACATCTACGCGCTGCCGTTCGAAGATGCGTCGTTCGACGCCGTGTTCTCGAACGCCGTACACCAGCACCTCAGCGATCCGCTGGCGGCACTACGCGAGCAGCGGCGCGTGCTCAAGCCCGGCGGCGTCATCGGCATCGGCGACCCCGACCTCGTGACGAGCATCGTCTACCCGTCGACGCCCGCGCTCGAACGCAGCCTCGACGTGTACTGCCGCATCCGCGAGGCCGACGGCGGCACGCCGGACATCGGCCGCCGCCTCCGGGAAGTCCTGCACGATGCAGGATTCGCGCGCGTCACCGCGTCGGCCGTCGCGGGCTCCGACGGTACTGCCGAAACGGCGCGATTCATGGGCGACTGGTGGGCGGCGTACTTCGAGGCGCCGGCCATCGTCGCGCGCGTCGCGGCGGCCGGCATCGCGACGGAGGCCGAAATGGCAGAGATGGGCACGGCGTGGCGCGCGTGGGGCGAGGCTCCGGGCGCGTTCGCGGTGCGGTTCGGCTGCCACGCCATCGGGTGGGCTGAGTAACGGCGCGGACGTATGCTGCCTGCGCGAGGGTCCATTCGCGCTGTCGCAATGGCTGCGTGCGCAGGCAAACATGATTCTTCGCTTCGCTCAGAATGACGTGAGCTTGGCGACCAACGAAGGTGGGTAGTACATGTCGCGAGCTGTTGTGTTGGGTGGCGGCGGTCCGGTCGGTATCGCGTGGGAGGTCGGCCTTGCGGCCGGTCTCGAACAGGAGGGCGTCCGCCTTTCTGACGCCGATCTCTTCGTCGGCACATCCGCGGGCTCCGTCGTCGGCGCAATGCTTGCGCTCGGCCGCCCGACAGCGGAACTGCTCGCGACGCAACATGTCATTACCGAGACGGAGGCGCCGGCCGGCACGACCGACGGCGCCTTCGATCTCGGCCCGCTGATCCAGCAGTTCATCAAGCTCTACACCTCCGACGCGCCGCCACAGCAACTGCGCGCCGAGATCGGCGAGTTCGCGCTGAACGCGACGGTCGCGATGACGGAGGAGGAGTGGATAGCGACGTTTAATCGCACAGAGACGGTCGCGTTCGGCGAGTGGCCGCAGAAGCCCTACATGTGCACAGCCGTCGACGCTGTTACCGGCGAGTTCGTGACATGGTCGAAGGACAGCGGCGTGCCCCTCGTGCAGGCGGTCGCGTCGAGCTGTTGCGTGCCCGGTATCTTCCCGCCGGTCACGATCAACGGCCGCCGCTACATCGACGGCGGCATGAAGTCGGCGACGAACGCCGAACTGGCGGCCGGCCACGACCGCGTGATCGTCGTGAACGTGACGGGCGGCATGGAGAAGAGAGCAACAGCGTTCCCCGCGCTGATGGAGCGCGCGAAGAAGCGCATGGACGACGAGCTCGGCGCCATCACATCAAAGGGCGGGCAGGTCGAGATGATCCTCCCCGACGACGAGTCGATCGAGGCGATGGGTACGAACTTGATGGACTTCAAGCGCCGCGGCGAAATCGCCGACTCCGGCCTCCGCCAGGGGAAGCTGGAGGCCGCACGCCTGCGTGAGTTCTGGAGTTAGCTACGGAAGGAGACGCGGTAAGCCAGCCTGGACGCGCGCGTCCCGGATGCGCTCGATGATTGGACTGAGCTCGTCGATCAGCGTTCGCGCCTCGTCCGGTGTGAGCGCTGTAAGTGGATGCAACTCTTCTTCGTGAAACGTCAGCGCGGTCAGAACGGAATTCGACAACCCGACAAGCTCGATGTGACTCAATTTGATGGTCGCAGAGAAGGCGTTCTCGTTGATTGAATCCATGGTCATTCCACCAGAGAACTGCACGCCAGCGACGCGATCGCCACGCCGCGGCGGCCCGCAACCACTGCATCCACAAACCCGTTGGTGGCGTAGCCGACGCTGATGCCGGTCTCCGGATCCCCGAACGCGATCTGCCCGCCGGCCCCGCCGTGCCCGAAGGCGCGTCCCGACGACGTGCGACCGAAGCCGCGGTAGACGGCGTTCCCGTCGTCACCGGCGACGACGACGGCGAGCGCGCGGTTCGTGTTGAGGTTGAGGCCCGGGAAGACGAGGTTCATGCCCTCTTCGATGTGCTGCGGCCTAGAGCGCACTTTCGTCCCGAACTCGATCGCCTGCTGCGACATGATCCGCGTGCCATCAGCCGTGACGCCGCCGTTGATCAGAGGCTGGTAGAACAGCGCCATGGACACCGCCGACGCGACCGCGCCGCCACCCGGCACGCCCGCCGCGCGCACGTCGGGCTTGTTGAAGTTCAGGATCATCTCCGGCGTCACCTCGCCCCAACCACCGGGCGGCGGCTTGTGCTCGCCGATGTAGATCACGTCGGCGACGCGGTCCTGCACCTCCGGCGGCGCGCCGATGTGCAGGTCGTCGAGCCCCATCGGGTCGAGCAAGCGCTCCTTGATGAAGCGTTTCCACGGCAGTCCGCCGCGCCGCTCGATGATCTCGGACAGCACCCAGTGCGCCGACGTCGCGTGGTACTCGTAGCGGCTGTCGACGGACCAGTTGAGGCGCCAGTAGCTGAACGCTTCGAGGAGTGCCTTGCGGTCCGTCCAGTTCGCCTGCTTGAACGGCGCCAGCGGAAAGCCGCCCGCGTGCAGCATCAGCGTTTCGACGTCGATTATCTCTTTCCCGTTCGTGCCGAACTCCGGGATGATGTCGGCGACCTTCTCGTCCAGCCGCAGCGTGCCGTCCTCGAACAGCAGCCATACGGCCGCCGCGACGATCGCCTTCGTCGACGAGAAGAAGTGGTACAGCGTCTCGTCCGTCGCCGGCTTTTCGACGCCGCCCTGCACGGCCGAACCATACGTCCGCATGCCGGCGAGCTTCCCTTGCCGCGCGACGGCCACCTGGCACGACGGCAGGATCCCCTGGTCGACGTCGCGTTTGGCCCGCGCGAACACCGCTTCCAGCTTCTCCGAATCGATGCCGATGTCCTCAGGCTTCGCCGCGGCAATGGGTGCGCTGACCATGTTCACCTCCCAGTAGTAGGTGTAAGGATGGCACCCTTCACATCGGCATGCCAACAGGCGCCACTAACAGATGCTCTGCAAGTTCTCAAATTCCTGCGCGTTCGCCGTACTCCCCGCGCCGAGCTTCGTGATACTACAGTAGGCATTCCGTGCGAAGATATGCGTCGATCCTTGTGCAGTTGTATCCACGTAGATAAAGCTCACGACATTGTCCACCAGCACATTGTTCAGGCCAACGACGCGTACGTCTCGCCACGCACCACCGACGCCACCGCCGCTGAGGAAGTTTGCCTGAATGTGATTGCCCTGAAGGAACGTGTGGCCCACAGCGCGTACGCCGTCATTGCCATTTTGCGTGATCACGCAGTCACGAATCGTGATGGAGTCAGCGTAGATGCCCGTTGCCGTGTTGCCGCTCACGTGACAGTTGTCGATGGACGAGTACGCGCCGAGCAGGATGCCAAAACTTCCATCGTTGGACGCAATACCATTTCCGATCACTGAGACACCGGAGATTGAAGAAAGCGCGGCGTTCGTCGCGTCGATGCCGTTGAACCAACCGCGGACGGTGCCGTTCTCGATACGTACACCATTGCGCGCACCCGACACGAGTACCCCATTCGCGGCCGAAGGTACGCCTTGAAGAGTGAATCCGTTCAAATCGAGGGTCACGCCATTCGACGCGATCGTGACGCCACTCTGGCCACCCACACCTGTGAGATTGCGCGTCAGATAGTACCGGCCCGGCTGCGAGATCGTGAACGGTATCGAAGAGATCGGCGTTCCTGGCTCCCGAACACCGTCCGTCGACGCCACAGGTCCCGGCGGGTCGAGCGGTCCGCCATAGGCATCGCTCGCCAGCATCGCGATGACCCCGACGAGCGCAAGGAACACCAGTACGAGCATGAATGAGTTGAATCGCATCCACAGCATTGACACTTGAGACCTCCGAGAATCACAGCAAGCACATGCAATGTCTTCTCCCCAAGGGCGAGTGTCAACAGGTGATGAATCCGGCCGTCAAGATAGGCGGACGAACGAAAACGGGCCCGGCGCCTAAGCACCGAGCCCGTTCTGTGTACTAGCGTTTGACGGCTAGCTGGCGACGCGCACGTTGATCGCGCGGGTCTTGCGGGGGTCGCGGTCGTCCGCGCCCTTCTCGAACTCGACCGTCTGACCCTCTTGAAGGGAGTCAAACATGCCGCCCTGCACCGCAGAGGTGTGGAAGAACACGTCTTCGCTCTCTCCGTCGGGCCGAATGAAGCCGAAGCCCCGGTCGCGCGCGAGCCGCTTAATCTGTCCAGATGCCAAAGTGAAACCTCCTGTCGCCGTAGCTGATCTTGTGACCAGCAACATGGTGTCGCTGGCTGCCACGACGTTTTTCCGCACATTCATCCAGTCCTTCCGAAGAAGGACGGGCCCCTGTACCAAAAGTCGTCGAGAGCTGCGGCAGAACCAAAGCGAGCAGGAGGACTGAGGGCGTATGAGGACTTACAAAACCAGTGTAGCAAGTCGCGTGAAATCCCGCTTGCAAGCGGGCAGCCCTCGTAGCTGCGTAGCTTCGGTCGCATCAGATGTCTCGAAGCGATGGCAGCCGTCGATTGACGCACCCGATCCGTGAGCTGACACTACTTCACTATGACTGATTGGTGGCTGAACGAACTCGCTTACGCCGGCGATGAACATCTCGACCCCGAGTACGTTGGGCAGTACACGCGCAAAGCTGGATACGACCCGGCGGAAGACGTAGTGACGTTGAAGGCGCACGGGTTGTCGCCTGATTCATCGCTCCTCGACTACGGCTCTGGTGATGGTACGTTCGCGCTAGCCGCCGCACCGCACTGCCACCGTGTGATCGCGATCGATGTGTCGCCAGCAATGTGTGAACTACTGTCGCAGAAGGCAGTCGCGGCAGGCGTTCGCAACATTGAGGTCGTGAACGCGGGATTTCTTTCGTACGCCCACGACGGCGAGCCTTCAGACTTCGCCTTCACGCGCAACGCGCTGCATCAACTTCCGGACTTCTGGAAGGCGCTCGCGCTCGAACGGGTCTTTCGTGCCCTCCGGCCTGGCGGGATCCTCCTGCTTCGCGACCTCGTGTTCGACTTCGACGCGCGCGATGCACGCGAACGCATCGACGCTTGGATGGCCGGCGCCGTGACGGACCCCGCGATCGGGTTCACGGCGCAGGAATTTGCCGACCACGTGCAGAGGGAGTTCAGCACCTACAGTTGGGTGCTGGAACCGATGCTTGAACGCGCCGGATTCGAAATCATCGAGCGCCACTACAGGAAGTCCGTGTACGCGAGCTACACGTGTCGCCGCGCCGATCGCTAGCGCCTCAAGCCCAAAGCTGAACCAACAGCACCACCGCAACCACGACGCCGTACGTGATCACCACCGCCCGCAGCGCATCCTTCCCCAGCCGCCGCGCCACGCCCACGCCCAAATACCCGCCCGCCAGCGACCCGACGGCCATGATCGCCGCAACATCCCATTCCACTAGCCCGGACACCGAAAAGGCCACGACGGCCATCGCGTTGATGATCAGCGACGACATGCCCTTGAGCGCGTTCAGCCGCTGCAGCGTGTCGACGATGAAGATGCTGAAGACGGCGAGCGTGATGATGCCGAGCGCCCCGCCGAAGTACGCGCCGTAGATGCCGAGAAAGAACATGGAGATGAAGATCGGCCACGGCATGTTGCCGGTCGCTTCGAAGCCCAGCCGATGGTGCGCGGTGTAGACGCTGATGCGGTCCTGGAACGCCATGATCGCGCAGGCGAACAGGATCAGGAACGGCACCGCCACGTCGAACGCGGACTCAGGCGTCGCCAGCAGGATCACCGATCCGACGAGCGCGCCGGCGATGTTGGGGATCGAGAGCTGGAGCAGGCGCTTCCCCTGCCCCTTCAACTCCTCGCGATACCCGACCGACCCGCCGATGTACCCCGGCCACAGCGCCACCGTATTCGTGACGTTCGCCGTCTTCGAGGGATAGCCCGCCGCCAGCAGCGCCGGAAAGCTGATCAGTGAACCGCCTCCGGCAACGGCATTGATCGCCCCAGCGACAAACGCCGCCAGCGCCAGGCCTCCGTACTTGAATGCTTCATCCATCTTCGCGAAGGTTACAGCCTGAGGCGTTCTGCGGGCTGCACAGTCGACCCGGACCGCTCGCAGACGAAGCGCGAACGTCCTATGCTTGTCGGCAAGCCGCATCGAAACACTAGGAGGACGGGCGCCTCGCCCGTCAGTCATCGCGGGACTACAGATGGTCGACTACGAGACGCTACGCCAAGAACACCTCATCGAATTCGGAAGCCTGCTGCCCACCTTCGCCGCTCGTCTCGACTGGTCGGCGGAACAACTCGCCCAGGAGCGGCAAGAACGGCTGCGGGCGCTAATTCAGGTCGCGAAAGAACGGTCGCCGTGGCACCGCGCCCGACTCGCGCACATCGACTCCGCGTATATCACAGAGGCCGACCTGCCGTCCATCCCTCCGATGACCAAGCACGACATGATGAGCAACCTCGAGGGGATCTGGACGGATCCGCGCCTCGAAATCGGCGCTGTGGAGGCCCACCTCGCCTCCCTCTCCGATGACGCATACCTGCTCGACGAGTACCACGTCGTCGCCTCGGGCGGTTCGAGCGGCACGCGCGGTCTGTTCGTGTACGGGTGGGAGGCGTGGGCGACCGCATACCTGACGTTCATCCGATTCCGCCGTCGCTTCATGCAGGCGGACGCGAGGCTGGGGCCAACGGCTCCGAATGCCATCATCGCCGCCGGCAAGGCGTCGCACATGACATTCGCCATGTCCCGCACGTTTCGCGGCGCGGCGAACATCACGCCGATACCGGCGACACTTCCTCTGCCGGAGATCGTCTCGCAGTTGAATGCGCTACAACCGGTCGTCATCAGTGGCTACCCGACCATGCTCTATGCGCTCACGAAGGAAGCGGCGGACGGACGGCTGCGCGTCGCCCCACTCCTCATTGGTTCGATGAGTGAACCCCTACTGCCCGAGATGCGACGGGCGTTCGAAGAGACCTGGGGCACTCCCGTCTTCAACGTCCTGGGTACATCCGAGGGAGTCGCTGCGGCCGGATGTGGCAACGGTGGTATGCACCTCAGCGAAGACACCGCAATCTTCGAGTTCGTCGATGCCGACGGACAACCGGTGCCGGCGGGCGTTCCCGCCGCCAAGATGTACGTCACGAATCTCTACAACCACGTCCAGCCGCTCATCCGCTACGAGCTTACCGACGAAGCCACCGTGCTGGCCGACCCGTGCCCATGCGGCTCGGGCATGCGCCGCATCGATGACATCGAAGGCCGCACGGACGATGTCTTCAGCTACACCGCCGGCATCATCGTGCATCCGCTCACCTTCCGCTCACGTCTCGGCGGCGAACGAAACATCGTCGAGTACCAGGTGCGCCAAACACCAACAGGCGCCGACATCGACGTCCGCACATCAGCCCCCATCGACACAGAAGCCCTCGCCGCAGCGCTGACACGAGACCTCACAACACTCGGCCTGGTCGATGCACAAGTATCCGTCCGCGAGGTCGCAGCCCTGGACCGCCAACAAACCGGCAAGCTAAAGCGATTTGTTGCACTCACGGCGTGACGGAATCGTGCCTGACAAGATCGACCTGCGGGGGTGGACGCCTCTACTTCGCACCGCTCCTGCGTGCGCCACTCGCCTTGTTCGGCGAATCATGTTCGAGCATGCGAGACTGGGCTTGCACCTGCTTTTCAAAAATTGCTCTGGCTCCATCGAGCAATTCGTACAACTGGGGGTTCGCGACTGAGTACCACACGCTCGTACCGTCCCGTCGCGCGACTACCAGACCGTGCTGACGCATCACGCCCAGGTGCTGGGATACGTTTGATGCCTCCACGCCGACTCGCGTCTGGATTTCACCCACTGTGAGGCTGTCGGCCGCGCGCAGCGTCTCAAGGATGCGAATCCGGATAGGGTTCGCCAGAACGCGAAACAGTTCTGCCTTGAACTCCTGCAATGTCTGAGCCATATGTGCCGATTCTACTGGCTTTGTCCCAATAGTGCTAATCCGCTAATATTCGAATGTTCTCATATTCGGTTGGCCCCGGCTTGCGATCCGCAGCGGAAAGAATTACTTGGGTAGCCCGGCGCAATCACTCCCCAATCACCTCAAGACTGCCGTCGCTTGGCGTCCGGATCCCGTTTCGATGCGACGGGATGCCTTAGCCGGAGTCGTAGTCGGCGTGATCGCACTGCCGTTGTCGATCGCGTTGGCCGTCGCTGTGGGAGTTTCGCCCGCAACTGGCCTCTACACGGCGATCTTTGCTGGAGCCGTGGCAGCGGTGTTTGGTGGGTCCGAATTCAACATCACAGGCCCTACGGCCGCGCTTGTACCAATCCTTAGCCACACCGTTCTCACGCATGGGCCGGAAGCACTGCCGCTCGTGGGACTGATGGCCGGACTCATGCTTCTCGCAATGTCGGCATTCAAGCTTGGACGCTACATGCGATTCATGCCCGGTCCGGTTGTCCTGGGATTCACAGCCGGCATCGCGCTATCAATCTTGTTCGGCCAGTTCAACACCTTCTTCGGCATCACGGGGACAGATCCGACACTCGAACATTTCCACCAAAAGCTTGCAGACTCCTTATCGCATCTGAGCACGGTTGGATTCGCCACGCCTGCCGTCGGTCTCGCGACGCTTGTGCTCTTGATCGCATGGCAGCGCACACCGCGCATAGATCGCATTCCCGCCATCCTCGTCGCAGTTGTTGGAATCACCGCAGTGACGTGGACACTTGGGATCGATACGCCGACGGTAGGCAGCAAGTACGGCGAGATCCCACGCGGACTACCGATGCCAACGCTCGCCTTCGTTGATACAGGGCTAGTGTTCGATCTATTGCCCATCGCATTCAGCGTTGCGGTACTGGGTGCCATCGAATCGCTGCTGAGCGCGGTCGTCGCTGACGGGATGGCTCCGACATCGACGCGTCACGACTCCAACCGAGAGTTGTTCGGCCAGGGCCTCGCGAACATTGTGTCACCAATCATGGGCGGAATTCCCGCCACTGCGGCTATCGCGCGGACGGCGGCGGGTATCCGAAATGGAGCAGCCACGAGGCTCACGGGCGTGTTCCATTCGCTCACTGTGCTGTCAGTGACACTGCTGGCCGGTGGCCTCGCCGTGCACGTACCGCTCGCCACCCTTTCTGCCGTCCTCGTCGTTGTCGCGTGGAACATTGCCGAGGTGCCAGAACTCAGGCGTCTGGTGCAACGAGCGCCACGGGAAGACGTAGCGGTGTTGCTTGCGACTGCGGGAATCACGCTCTTCTTTGATCTGACGTACGCGATCGCGTTCGGCATCGTTGCTTCTGCCGTCCTTCTACTCTCGCGACTCGTGAAGCTCCCTGCCGCCGAGGAACTGCTCCCGGATGAGACTGGGCGCATCAAGCAGGTGTCTCCCGAACTGAGTGAACTCATCCAGACGAGAAGGGACATTGCGTTCTTCACCGCGCAGGGAATGCTCTCGTTCCATTCAGCCGCTGCTTTCGAATACGAGCTCAGCGGCGATGCCAAGGATCCTCTCATCCTCCGTATGAAGGACGTGCATCACGTCGACACGTCCGGCCTTCTCACGCTCGAGGGCATCATCGAACATAGACAGTCTCATGGGGGACGCATCATCCTCACCGCGATCCAACCCGACCTGTATCCCGTGATCGACAAGTTCGGCATCTTTACAAAGCTAGGGCCGGAGAATGTCTTCGAGCACACGCGCTGTGCCATTGCATCCATTGACGCGCCCGACGGCCGAAGCACGCATCCAACCAACGCGCACTGACCACATCACTCAAGACTAAAGGCGTGCTTCAATCACTCAGTGCGAAGGGCTTCGATCGGATCCAACCGCGACGCGCGGAAGGCGGGATAGATGCCGAAAAACAGCCCAATGATCGCCGATACGAAAAACGCGATGCCGACGCTGAGCGGCGTTACCGCCGTCCCGATCGACGAGCCAGTCCCGAACTCGTGCCCGTCGATCGTGAGTGCCACCGTTACACCCAATGCGACGCCGACCAGGCCGCCAAGCAGCGTCACGACAACCGTCTCGACGATGAACTGGGTCAAAATGTCATTTCGCCGCGCTCCGACAGCCTTACGAATGCCGATCTCTCGCGTCCGCTCCGAGACCGACACCAGCATGATGTTCATGATCCCGATGCCGCCAACGAAGAGAGAGATGCCAGCGATGGCGCCCAGCAAGATCGTCATCACTTTCCCCACGTTTTCCGCGGTGGACTTCAGGTCGTTCTGCGTCTTTACAGTGAAGTCCTCACTGAAGTCATGCTCGGTCAACAGCACAGACCTGACTTGTTCCGCCGAGCTGTCGACCTTTCCCGAATCATCAACCTTGATCACAATCTGGCTGACAGACTGGCCACCTGTAGGGCTCCGAGCGAAGGGCACGCGCGCCTGGAATGTCGAGAGCGGCATGAACATCTGCTCATCCTCACTGCCTTCACCCGAAGCGCCGCGTTCTTTCATGACGCCGATCACAGTAAGGTCAAGCGAGAATGGGCCGAAATTGATGCGTACCTTCTGTCCAATTGCCGCCTCGGCGCTTCCAAAGAGATCGATCGCCGTCTGCGAGCCAAGCACGGTGTTGCGGGTCTTGCGGTCGAGATCCTGAGCTGAAAAATACGATCCGGCCTCAAGCTCAAAATCACGGACGGCCATGAAGTACTCGTCCGTAGCTGTCATCGTCACCTGCGCCGTGTTGCCACCCGCCGTGACCTGCGAGTCGAGTGGAATCTGTGAGACGGCGCTTACCGCCTCAACATTCGGAAGTGCTGTCGATTGGCGAAGCGCCTCTACGTCGTCCGCTGTGAGCGTGAATGAGGCTGTAGAAAACCCTTCTGTGTCGGTCTCCTCCCCCGGCGCGCCCGGCTCGACGAAGAGTAGGTTGCTGCCGAGGGCGTTCACTTCGGCAGCAATGCCTTTGCTCGCGCCCTGACCGACGGACATGAGCGCGATCACGGCGCCCACACCAATGACTATGCCCAGCATCGTGAGCGCCGTCCTTAGCTTGTTAACACCGAGCTCTGACACAGCAGAACGCATCATCTTGTAGAGCATCATGCCGGCGCCTCCGATTGCAGGACGGGCCGAAGCCCCTTGATGCCAGGTCCCCACAGAACTTCATGTTCCTGTATGGCGCCAAGCGGTGGACTCGTCGCGACGGTATCGCTGACGATCATTCCGTCACGGAGCTGGATTACTCGATCCGTGTACGAGGCTACCTCTGGTTCATGCGTGACGAAGATCACCGTCATGCCTTGCACCCTATTGAGCCGGACGAAAATATCCATCACGTCAGCGGTCGTCTTGGTGTCGAGCGCGCCCGTTGGCTCGTCAGCCAGGATCACGCTGGGCTCACCGACGAGTGCTCGCGCGATCGCCACTCGCTGCTGTTGGCCGCCTGAGAGCTGGTTCGGCTTGTGATGCATGCGGTCGCCCAGCCCGACGTCCGCGAGTGCCTTCATCGCGCTACGCCGTTGGTTCTTCCCGCCTCGGTAGGTCAACGGCAGCTCGACTTGCTCCAGCGCACTCATTCGAGGCAGCAGATTGAACGCCTGGAACACGAACCCGATCTGGCGGCCACGCGCGTAGGCGAGTTGATCGTCCGAAAGCTTGCTTACGTCGTGTCCGGCGAGTTCGAATGTCCCTCGCGTCGGTCGGTCAAGGCAGCCGATGATGTTCATCAGCGTCGACTTCCCGGAGCCCGAAGATCCGATGATCGAGACGAAGTCACCACGCTCGATATCCAGAGTGATGCCGCGCAGCGCGGGGACTACGACCGAGCCGGCCCTGTACAGCTTCACCACGTTTCGAAGCCGGATCATTGGCCGCCACCTCCCGGGGCGAAGCCACCCCCCGGGCCGCCTCCGCCACCACCGGGACCACCGCCTCCAAACTGGAAGCCACCCGCAGGGGCTTGCCCGGTGTTGGTTTTCCCGGTCCCCGTAGCCGCCGGGACCACGACCATCTGTCCTTCTTCGAGGCCCGCAGTGATTGCCGTCTGGGTTCCGTCGGATAGACCAGTCTCCACGACGAGGCGCTGCCGCTCGCCGGACTCCGCCTCGACTTCGATGACCTGCTGCGGCCCATCCTGCTGAATTGCGTTCGATGGCACTACGATGACATCCGTCTGCTCTTCGATCGTGATCGTGACCGTGCCCGTCATGCCGGGCGCAGGCTTGGCTTGCTCGCCGTCCTCTGCACTACCTTGAGCTCCCTGGAAGCGTGCCGCGATGTCGTCTGGAATATCAACGCCTTCGGGCGGCGTGAAGCCTTCGGGCAGAGTGAATCCCTCGGGTAGAGCGCCACCGTTGGGCAGCGTGGGTACAGGCGAGGAGAGGTCCACCGTCGCGACCGCCTCGTACGTCGTCACTCCCTGCGTGGTCGTCGGGTTGCTCCCGACCGCGTCTATCGTAATCGGGTAGGTCGAGCCGTCGAACTGATCGAAGCTCACCGTGCCCGTCTGACCTACCTCGACATTCGCGAGGTCCGACTCATTGACGGCGAGTTCGATCACCAATGCGTTCGGTGTGTTGAGGATGATGGCCGCGGCCGCGTCACCACTTGATCCGCTCGAGCTCCCGGCCGTGTCGCCAACCTTGATGTTGAGGTCCGCGACCGAGCCGTTGAATGGCGCGATGATTTGCGCTTGCTCCAAGCCGCGCTCCGCTTCGTCGAGCGTGAGCTGCGCCAACTCGACCTGGCCGCGTTGGGTCGAAATTTCGTCGTCATCAGCACCCGCGTATGCTTCGTCTCGTTGTGCGTCCGCCGACCGGAGGCCTGCCTCCGCGCTCGTCACCTCTAGCTCCGCCGCGCGAATGTCGTCGGCGTCCGCGCCATCCCGCACGTCGGCGAGGTCAGTCTGCGCAACAGTTAGCGCCAGTTCTGCTGACGAGACACTAGCGTCCGCGGACTTGATCTCGGCCGCTGATGGCCCCGCCTGTGCGTCGTTCAGCGCATCCTCGGCATCGCTGACGCCGTCCTGCGCGGCGCTCACCGCGTCCTCCGCGCTGTCCACCGCCGTCGCGCGTTGGTCGTACGTCGTGCTAGCGTCGAGCACGGCGCTCGCCGGCTTCGCCCGATCGAGGTCGCTCCCTGAGGCAACTGCCAGCAAGGCCGACATGTCGGATGCGGGCAACGGCACCTTGGCGGAGCCGCAGAAGCTCACACCGCTATCGGGACAGTACGCGGCTTCAGCGCCCTTCAGTTGCGCTTCCGCAACCTCCAGTGCGTTCTCGGCATCGGTCAGCTGCTTTTCCGCGGTCGTCTCTGACGCCTCCGCCTTGTCCAGAGCGGCGCCCGCCGCATCCACCGCGTCTGTTGTCGTGCTGTCCAGCTCGCTGCGTGCTTGCTGCATCATCGCCAGCGACGCTTCGGCGTCGTACACCTTCTGTTGCGCCGCGCTAACGGCAGAAGCGGTGGCTCCCGCCTGAAGATCTTCCAGTGCATTCTGCGCCGTCTCCAGCGTTGACTGCGCGCGTGTGTAGCTCTCGTCCGCCTGTGAAAGTTCGCTCGCTTCGGCGCCCTTCAGCAGGTCGTTCAGTTGGAGCTGTGCCGAGTACAGGTTGATCTCGGCCCGGCGCACCGCATCCTCGAGTTCCGGAGCGTCCAGTGTTGCGAGAACGTCGTCCTTCTTGACCTCCTGACCGAGCTTCACGTTGACCGACTCGACGTCACCGGAGCCCTCAAAGCTCAGGGAGGTCTGTGACTGCGATGCCACCGTCCCGTTCGTCTCGATTGTGTCCGAGATGGTTCCCAGACTCGCGGTAACGACCTCGTCGGCAACCTCAGCCTCTCCGCCACCACGAAATTGCCAATTCCATACGGCGAGTCCCACGAGGACCGCGACCACGCCGAGGCCGAACAACACAATCCATCGACCGCGCTTGCGCTTGGTCCCTTCCTCGAACCAGGACTCATCGAATTCGCCGGCCGCCGGTGCGGCTCCGCGCAACGTCACATCACTCATCTCTTCCTCCGAGGCCTCTCAGTTTCCAGGCGCGCCACATCAGTGACCTTCTCCTGAGACCGCCCTCTGTTTCGTCGGGCGCACAGTGGCGTCCACCGCATGCATTGTTCGGTGCATCGGTGAGGCGCTTCTGTGAGCCAACTAAGAAGAGCCTAAGAAAGGAGAGTTGCAACAGACGCTGATTGTGGAGATCGCATCCGCGACCTTGCGGGCCAAACGTAGCGGCGATCGGTTTTCGCGACGCAGGGCCTGATTCCCGTATCCTGCACCCACGAAACGACACCCGCTGACGCGAGGCTGCCGTAGGCTGGCTATGAAGGACCACAAGCAACCGCGTCTCGAAATCGAACAATTGATCACTTAACGACTTATTATTCGGAAACTTTTTTCTGCACCGTTTTTTCTGGAATCTGACCGAGGCCGACCATGACCGCTCCCACTCACAGCACCCGCACCGGCGACGCTCCAGCCATCGACTACGCCAATATGGACGCCGCCATCGGCCAGAGCTGGTGGGACGCAGACCCCAACCTCCGCCAGCTCGTCGAGCGCCTCGCCCACAAGGACGACCGCACCTTCGCCGAAAAGCACCTCCAGAACATGGGCAGCGTCATCGGCGAGCGCCTCGCCCCCCGCTCCGAGCTCACCGACAAGAACCCACCACGGCTCGAGAAGTTCGACCACTGGGGCGTCGAGGTGAACGAGGTCGTCCACCACCAGAGCGCTCTCGATAACAAGCGCGACCTCTGGGACAACGGCTTCCTCGGCCTCCGCTGGACGGACGAGGCGAAGAACACAAGCGCCGGCCACATCCCTCCTGTCGTTCAAACCGGCTTCCTCTACCTGCTGAACCAGGCCGACACAGGCATGGCCTGCGGCATCGGCATGACGTCGAGCGCCGCCGGCGTCATCAACCGGCACGCACCGCCACACATCAAGGACCTCTTCCTCCCCCACCTCACGGCGATGAACTTCGGCGAGGCGTGGGCGGGCGGCATGTTCATGACGGAGGTCCGCGGCGGCAGCGACCTCGCATCGAGCGAATGCACGGCCACGAAGGCGCCGCCCGAGGCGGGCGACGGCACATGGCGCATCAACGGCGCCAAGTGGTTCTGCTCGAACCTCGACGCCGAAGCAATCCTCACCCTCGCGCGCCCGGAAGGCGGCCGCGCAGGCCTCGGCGGCCTGGCGACGTTCATGGTGCCGAAGTGGCGCAGCGACGGGACGCGCAACGGCACCCACATCCGCCGCCTCAAAGACAAGCTCGGCACGAAGTCCGTGCCTACCGGCGAAGTCGATTTCATCGACGCCGAGGCGTACCTCATGGGTCGCGAGGCGGGTGAAGCGCCCCACACCGCGCGGGCTGAAGGCCCGCGCTCCGGATCGGCGTCGGCCGACGACGGCGCGGCGAGCGATGGCCGCGGCATCAACCGCATGATGGAGATGGTACAGGGCTCGCGATTCGGGGTCGCGCTTATGGGCCTCGGCATCATGCGTCGCTCATTCGTCGAAGCGGCGATCTATGCGCACCACCGCAGCGCCTTCGGCCAGCTCATCGCCGACTACCCCCTCGTGCGCGAGACGCTCGTCGATATGGCCATCGAGGTCGAGGCCGGGTGCGCGCTCGCGTTTGAAGCGGCAGAAGCGGGCGGCCGCCGCGACGAGGAGTCACGCCGCCTCTACCGCATCCTCGTGCCGCTCGCGAAGTTCCGATGCACACGCAAAGGCGTCGAGTTGGCGTCACAGGCGGTCGAGATGCACGGCGGTAACGGGTACATCGAGAACTGGCCCGTCGCGCGCCAGCTTCGCGACGCGCAGTGCCACCCAATCTGGGAGGGCACCGAGAACATCATCTGCCTCGACGTCCTTCGCGCGATGCAGAAGGAGCACGCGGACGACGCGCTGTTCGCACGCGTAGAACAATCACTCGGCACGGCCGAACACCCCGCGCTCGCGGGAACGGCGTCGCAGGTCGGACGCTCCGTCGATGAGTGCCGCGAAGCCATCGCGTATCTCGACAAAGCGCCGCAGGATCAGCGCCTGTTGCACGCTCGCCGCCTCACAGCCTTCATGGCGGACGTTGCGCAGGCGGCGCTGCTCGTCGAAGAAGCAGCGTGGGAGCTCGAACACAAAAGCAGCGGCCGCAAGGCCGTGATCGCCCGCTACTTCGTACGCCGGAAGCTGGCAGACGAGCCACTCCGCGGCATCACATCCGACGACCGCACAGCGCTCGATCACTTCGAAGCGATCGTCGGTTACCTTCCGATCGCACCCGCTGCGATCTAGGTGGCGTGCTCAGGTTGCAGTGCGCGCGAGATCTTTTCGAAGGTCGATGCCAACGAACGAGCCTCCGCATCCGTAAGGAACTTCGCGAAGTGCTGTTCGATGCCACGGTGATGCACCGGCCGCGCATGAGCGAGCAGGCGCCGGCCAGCTAGCGTGATCGCCGCGAGCGTCCCACGCCCGTCCTCCGGACAAGCACGCCGCTCGACGACGCCGGCCTTCTCCATCCGATCGATCAGCCGTGTGAGCCCGCTCTTGCTGAAAAGGATCGACCGAGCCAGATCCTGCATTCGTGCCTGGCCATCGCCGTTCTGCAGCTGAATCAGCACGTCGTACCAAGTGAGGGGCATCTCACGTTCGTCAGCCAGTTCGTTGTCGAGGCGCTCTGTAACGGCTGCGTGCGCGCGCAAGAAGGCTTCCCAAGCACGCATCTTGTCTGCGTCGACTTCTTTCTTCACGCTTCAGTTTAGCGGATGGTTGCGGCCGCAACTAGGACTTTCGCCGGAACAGCGCGCTCTTCGCTCGGAACGACTTGGGGCTTGCTGCCCGCTCGCCAGCGCGCTTCTAGCAGTATCCCGAGCAGCAGCAATCCGCCGAAGAAATAGTGGGAGACGATGATGTGCCGAATCATCCAATCAGTGGACGCAGACTGCGACGCGAGATATGTGACCGTGGGGGAGATCAACAGTACCGCCGCGACAACAACGGCAACCCTTGGCCCCGTCCATGGTGCGCGTAATCCACCCGCGATGATCAGTGCGATTGGCAGCAGCAGCAACAGGTAGTAGTGGGTCCATGATGTCGGGGCAATTAACAACGCGAGGCACAGCGCGATGGACGCGTCCATCATCGTGCCCATGAAGCCCCCAGCGCTGCGAGCGCGCCAGCAGACAAGAGCAGCGCCCACGAGCAAGATGCCGGCCAGCACAGTACGAATCACCCTGAACGGCAGGCCCAGGCTCGTGACCGGCGTGAAGTCGTCCAGGTCGCCGCCGGTCCAGAGACGGGCAAGTACGCCATCGAGCGACTGGACATTGCCAGCCGCTAGCGGGTGTTGTGAGTAGGGTCGCACAGCGTAGTCGTACCAGTCGCGGTGCATCTCGATGCCGTAGAGCGCGAGCGAACCGGCCAACACGACAATGCCAGCGCCTGCGAACACTCCAACGAAGTCCCACTGTCGGCGAAACAAGAACGGCAAGGCGATCAGAGCGAGTGGTGGCTTGATGATCGTCGCCGCTGCCAGCAGCAGGCCTCCCCAGCCAAAGGCGCCTATCTTTACGCACCACATCATGCCGATCAATGCCAGCAACACGAAGTGCGTGGTATTCCCCTCGCGAAGGCTGTAGTACAGCGGACCTGAGATTGCGAACGCGCCCGCCAGCAGCAGTGCCTGGTCATTCGTGAGCATGAGCATTCGTACGAGTGCGATGAGGGAAACGGCGACCGCGACCACGCCCAGGACGGTCATCACGACCAGCGCTGTGTCGACGTCCATCATCGACATCGGAGCAAACAGCCACGCAACGATGGGTATGTTCACGAAGAGCAGCGGCTCATCGCGGTACAGGAAATCCGGATCGTCACGAATGATCTGGCCGGCGGCGTAGTATGCCTTCTTGAAGTCGCTAAGGACGGCATCGGGCTGCGAGTGCGTCCACATGAGCACACCCATGACAGCGGCAGCGCCGGCGAGAACGATCCAGGGTAGCGCGGAGTTGCGCCACCTCCGCGCGGCGATGTACGTGGCAGCCGCTCCGATAGCGACGACGGCAAAGAACAGAACGTAGAACTTCATCTTCGCGAACGCATGCCCATCATTTTGGCGATAGCCCCCATCGCATAGCCAAACGCGCAACCATGCGCTGTTGTTGCGGTCAGCCGCATCCCTCGAACTCAGATGTGTTGCTTGACAGCGGATCGGCGACTTCATACACCTTGACGTCGCCGCTCTGGTATGCGAGCCGAACGTAGGTGCCGGTCACTACACTCGTGTCGGTGAGGGCCCGCTCGCGGTGGCCACAATACAGGTAGTCCGCCGGATGCGCGGCAAGCACGCCCTCGCCCGCAAGCAGCGCCCGATACGTGGGCCGCCAAGAGTCCACCCTGTCGCGGAAGGCGTCCTGATCAGTGATCTCGAAGCTGAAGGTGTAGAACGCTAAGTACTGCTCGAGTCCTTGTTCGAGTGCAGCCGGCGTGCCCGTCGCATCGTGCACGGGGAATCCACCATCCTCACCGTGGACGTTCAGGCGGCCGAATGCTTGAGTCTCACTCAACCCGAAGGCTGCCTGCGCGCGGAGGATGCGGTCCGTAAGCTCGGCATCGGTAGCGACTGAGAAGCCGCCCTCGGACAAGTATTGGGCCGTTGGGCTCAGGCTGGCGAGATACAAGTTCGTCGTGATACTCGGCGATACGACCGTATCTTCGCTTTCCAGGTTCGCGCGCATCCAGGCGAATGCCGCATCTTCGTCCGAACTGACTGCGTACGCGTCGTCCGTCTGCACGACAGCACGCACTTGCAGTACCACCACGTACGCGAACGCCACGGCCGCGACCGCAACGAGCGCGACGCCAGCCGGTCGCGCGACGCGGGTGAATTCGTCGCGCGCAAACAACGCAGCGCCACCTGCCACAACTGCAGGTATGGCGAACACACCCCAGATCTGCGTGTGATAGTGCCAGGTTTGAGGGACAAGGCCGGTAACGGACACCAGCATGAGCGGCGACACGAACAAGGCGATGTAGAACAGATCAGCCGAGCGCCGCCTCAGCCACAACGCAACGATGAACGGAATGCCAATCACAAGACGCTGAAGTACCGTCATCGCCATCGACGTATCGATGCCAAGGGGCAGGAGACCGACGCGGTCGCGCGCGTCTACGGGCAGTTCACGCGCGGCAGTGATGAGAATGATGACCTCAGGTAACGCAATAAGGATGGCCGCCACCCCCATACCCGCGACCCGCATCGCCTCTGTGCGCTCGCGACGGAGGATTATCACGCCGAGCCACAGCAGCAGCGCCAAACCGAACGCGGTCCAGTAATACGAGTAGGTGTAAATCATCGCGGAGAGCGTCAGGGTCGCCAGCACCAGCCAGCGGCGGTTCCCGGTCTCCGCCGCACGCGGGAAGGCGATGACGCCAACGAAGAACGGTGCCAGGAGCAGGATGGGCGACGGAAAGCGCGTCCATGCATGAAATTCTCGGAGCGGATCCACACGGAACAGCGGCTCCGCGACGTCTTTGTGGCGAAGCGGGAGGATACCTTCGGCTTGATTCAGGACGTGGATCGCCATCAGGATCAGCGGAATGAGCGCGACTGCAGCCAGGCGAGATCCGGTGATGCGATAGAGCATCACGTAGAGGGCGAGAAGGGCGCACACTGCGGCAATCGTTGTGGCGATGGCCAATGCGGAAAACGTGTTGCCGGTGACGCGCCCAAAAACGCCTATGAGTTCGTGCGGCGCCGCGCTTCGCTGCGGAGTGCTGTCGGCATGGGTCTCCAAGTACGGATCGGAGACGGGGATCTGGCCGTCATAGGCCTGCCGAACTGACGATGTGTAGAGCGTCTCGTCGTAGCCGATTGCGCCTGCACCATACGGAGAAAGTGGGACGCGAACGCCTTCGGCCGGATCGGACGCAATCACCCACCAACGCGGGAGCACTAGCGTTGCGGCCAGCAGTAGTGCGACGAGAATCCCTGCACTATGACGTCTCAAGATATTGAGAACGGCAACATCCTCCGACTCCCGAGAAATCGCAGGCGCATTCATCGTTGCCGCACGGCTGACGGTCATGTCTTCCTATCCCGCTGGATCGCTTGTCGCGACGAGTCGCGGGTCGGCGCGATCTAGATCCTCGCCGTCCTCGACGACGGCCGCTGGCAGTCGTCGCAGAACGATCGCAAAGGCGATCAGCCCAAGTACAACAGCGAACCACAGAGTCGCGAGACGAATCACCAGCGTGGCGGCCGTTGCAGTGCTTCGGCTCATGTCAAGCAGGTTCACGCACAACGTCGCGATGCCCGTCTCAGCAACGCCCAGGCCGCCCGGCACGAGGAGGATTCCGGCGGCGAGCGTCGAGATCGGCAGGATGAACGACGCCTTCATGAACGTGTCCGGGCCGGCGTCGACGCCAAACCCGATGAGTACGATGTAGAACGCGACGACCTGCGCGAGCCAGGCGACGACGCTGAGCGCGGTCATCAGCACGACACCGACTGGATCCATCAGCAGATAGTTGCTTTCCTGCATCTCGTCGACCTCTGGGGCGAAACGTCCAACGATCGGCAGTCGCCGCGCCGCTGTGACGATGCGTGCGGATGCACCACGGTGCCGTGAGAACGCAACAACAATCGCCGAACCAAGAATCACAACAGCGACTATCGGCCATGCGCCGTTCTCGAACGCGATAATACCCGCAACCGATAGCGACAGCAGCGCCAGGGCATCGGTCAAGCGCTCGGCGATCAGGATGGGCGTCGTGCGCGTCGCGGGAGTACCGTGCATTTCGCGCAACAGGTAGCACTTCAGCCACTCGCCGATCTTGCCCGGCGTGACCGTCATGCCCAAGCCCGACATGTAGACAAGAAAGCTATCCCAAATCGGGATGTTCTTCACGCCAACCTTCGCGAGGTAGTACTGCCACTTCAAAAAACGGAGGATGTAGTTGCCCAACGCGATGAGGAGGATGAGGGGCGTCAGCTCCCAACGGAACTCACCCAGCTCCGATCCGACCTTGGACGCGTCCCCATATGCGAGGAGGCCGCCGAAGACGAGCACGCCGAAGAGCATCGAGCCGAGCAGCCTGCGCCGAAGTGCCTGTGCGTTCATCCCGAACTCTTCCTGAGCGTGAGTCTGCCACGCGACATCGCCGCACCTCGGTGGGCGCGGTCGCTCAAACCAAGAAACGAAACTTGGTTCCCCGAATATCGATTCTGACGGGACGAATCGTGGACTTAACGATATCAGCGTCCCCACGCCCTATCAACGACTTCGGGAGAGACTTGGCTTGTCAAGTAATGGGTGGTGTCGTCAAGTTTTCGTGCTGTTAACGGGGGACTGCAGGATGGCAATGAGAAAGGCCCCCCGTGGAGAGCCTGAAGAGAGTGGTAGCGCGTGCGGGATTCGAACCCGCGATCTCCGCCTTGAGAGTACGTCGAGGCCCGCCGCAACACGGCCCAGCGAGCACCAATCGCCCCCAATTCGTATCTGCAATTGCGATGGCGAACCACAGCCCACCGCCTACCAACCGCGACCGCCCGCAGCGAACATGGCCACAACATGGCCACAGTCTTTGCGGCCGTCGTGTCGTCCGGCGCACGTGTGTCCGAGCCTTGACGCGATCCGAAAGTGTCGCTTCAAAGGCCCAACGCAATTCGCACACTCGCCTCGATGCCGGCTAAATCTCTATCAGTCACCTTGCCGAGATGTCTCAGAATCAGGCTCGTGTGAATGGTCGCGAGCTTCGGCCGTACGACCGACGCCATTCGAAGGCCGGCTTGGGCCCAGTCGAGGATGAGGTAGTCGCCGATCGCGCCGCGCTGAACGTTTCCTGTAACTTGCGCGATCACTACATCGGCGGTCCCCGCGATCTGCGCCGTGGTGCTGAGGATCACAGCGGGACGCCGCTTGGTCGTGGTGAGATCGGTGAATGGAAAGGGCACGAGGATAACCGCGCCCCTGACGGCAAAGGGGATGCTAGTCGTCGACATCGTCGTCGTAGACGGAATCGGCCGGACTGTTCCAGTCCTCGGCGAATGAAGCTGTCGAAAGCGTCATGAAGCCTGCCGATTCGCCATCGACGACGACTGTGCCCTGCGTCGGAGCCCGCCGTTCATAGATGACCGACACGACGACATCCTTCCGAATGTCAACGTGGGGCGTTTCTGGTGTGCCTGTAATCGTCGTGGTCATCAGGCCCCTCCTCGAGGTGTGTTACCAGTTTACCGCATTATGTATCGGCTTCAGACTACTAACCCATTACGATTCGCTGGCCGCTAACGGGCATAGCTTGGAAGGTGAGCACCTTCTGCTGCCCCTCGAACATCACCTCAACCCGGTAGGTGCCGGGGCCCGGCAGCCCGAGTTGGCCAGCTACGGCAATCATGGCCCGCTGGGTCATTCCCGCGGGCAGGCCAGGTTGACGACCTGCTTCCACGTCGCCTCCTCCGCTGGCGACCTGAACATTCGCTTCACCTGTGATTGAGAATGTGAAATTGTGGCGTCGATTGGTTTCGCTCCACGGAATCAGAAACCCGATCCCGAGCCCAAAAGGGAACGCGACCGGATACTCCACGGGCTGAACCAGCGTCCATCCCGCACCTACGACCGTGAGCTTTCCGCCGGCGTGCTGGGCGTAGTCGCCCAGAATCACGAAATCGATGGTTGCTCGTTCATTCGGGATTTCATCGGGAACGTCGGGATCATCTGTCGTCATTGGATCGCGAGTGTACGGCCTAGGCAGTGTCCCCGGCAAGCGCGGTAGTCCACCGTTGACGTGCCTTCCCGTGCCCCGTAAGCAGCACGGCCAGTTCATAGCAGGCCGCCGCGAGCCGGGCGTCGCCGAGTTTCTCGCGGGCGTATCCCTCGGCGTACAGGGCCTCGGCGACCTGTTCGTCGGTGTCGGCGTGGTATCGCCTGAGTAGGATCGCGGCCGTCTTGGCGGAGTCCCATGCGCCGGCGGCCGCACAGGCGCGATAGCGTGCGCGATAGTCGTTGAGGTGGTGCCGAACTTCTGAAGGCATGGACTCGAGCGGGGGAACGCCCTGCCGGCGCGCGCCTCAGAGTACCAGTCACGACGACGCGGCTCCGACGACGAAGCGAGCTTTTTGCTACCCTCGGCGTCATGTCGGGTTACTTCGGCCACAGCATATTTCCACTCGTCACGTTGTCGCAGTGGGTGCGCTACTGGCTTTTGCTGCGCCTCTACCCCAAGAAGGTCTACTTCGTCGGCAAGAAGCCGTACCTCACGGAACCCCTGACTGCGAAAGAGAAGGCGGTCATCTTCGGCGTCCACGTGCTCCTGCTTGGAGCACTGTTTACCGTCACGATCCTCGTCGCGGTGGGCATCATCAGGTGGATTTATAGCTAAGGAGCAATCGGAAGTATCTGATAGTGATCGCCATCCGACTAGGTTGAACAATGAATCGAGAAACGTTCATTCGGCGTGAGGACGGTAGTCCTGATCCCGAGTGGGCAGTGCAACATGTTCGTAGTTTCGTAAGTGGTGAAATGCCGAGTGAACGGTTTTGTGCGCCACTTTACGAACTGCTCGATTGGGCGGCAACGGTGCCCGACGAGGAGAGCGATCGCAGTCTGATGCATATGTTTTCCTACTTCCTTGTCCCGATATGCTTGCGGATGGGCGACGGGGATATTTCGTTGCAAGTGGGTCGAGACGAAGCGGCGATCGTGTTGCCATACCTCGAAGCAGGATCGGTAGAGTACGCCGCGAAGGTAGATTCCGGCGAGTGGCCAGCTTAGTGCTTTTGCCGTCCAAACTTTGTTCCTAGCAAGTATCTGATAGTGATTCCTATCTGATACTTGCGTAGCCGTTCACGACGATGCGGCCGCACGACGTCGAAGACGAGGTCGAGGCGGCCGGCATGCCCGGCCTTCGGAACTGTTGTCGGGTTGCTCATGCGGCCTTGGTGCGCCTGGTGATCGCCCACATAGCAAACAATAGATGCGCTCGTCGCTTTCCCGCACCAGCGCGCCGGCGCATGTCTCACAGAACAACTGCACGTTTCCCCCTGTTGAACATCACTCGAGCGCAAGGCGCGACGTCGACGGATCACGGCACCGGCTCTACCTGTGCGTCGCGCCCGGTCGAGTCGCTAAGCACAACCCGCGCTAGCGTCGACGCCGCGCCATGCGCTCGATCTGTAGGTTGCCGGCCCGCCCGGGGAAGGCCCCGAGAACGCAGGGAGACGCATCATCGAGGCACCCCCGGGCCGGGCCGGATCCCGCCAAGTCACCTACCCGCCGCGCTCCGCTTTGATCTCGGCCAAGACGTCGACAAGCTCGGCGGCGGCCTCGTCGCTGTCGACATTTTCGGCGTCGTGGGCGGCGATAGCGGCCTCGAACCCCCCAATGCGCTCCTGCACGTTCTGTATTGCGCGATTCGTCGAATCAAGCTCATTGCGGGCCGACGCGAGGGCGTCGTGTTGCGCCGGCAACTCTGCCAACACCTCAGGGTCGTCGTCGAACGCGGCGGCATTCCGCCGTAAAACATCCACCCGGCGATCGAGCTTCGTCACCTCGCGCCGGAAGGTCGCCGCCCGGTCGGCGAGCCCGGGAAGCTTTCGGCGTTCGGCGTCGAGCATTCGCTCGAGGTCAGACCGTTTCTGGCGACGGGCGGCGACGCGTTCCTCGCGTGTGCGTTGGGTGGTCGTGTCTCGGAAAACAACTGACATGATCTCTAGCTCCTTCGTGGTTCAACCTGTGCCGGACACTCGCCGGCCTCCCTACTAAGTCGTGCGGCCGGCGCGAGCCGCGATCCAGTTGCGCCGGGTTGCCGCGTCGTGAAGATCAAGGCCGAGCCGTCGCGCGATGTCGACCTCGTCGGCCGTGATCTGATCGGCCGGGGATGTCTCAGGTTGTGACGCGATCGCGCTCGCCGTCGAGGCGGCGACAAACCGCCGGCGTACTTCGGGATCGTTTTCGTCGAGTTGGAGTTGCCGGATGAGCGCGATCGTGTCGGGGTTCAATTCTTCGATC
This sequence comes from Dehalococcoidia bacterium, assembly GCA_021731085.1. GTDB lineage: Bacteria > Chloroflexota > Dehalococcoidia > DSTF01 > JACRBR01 > JACRBR01. The sequence continues at coordinate 66,908 of JAKFYB010000017.1, read as the reverse complement.
GTCGTGGCCGTCGGTGCGCCGTGTTGGTACGTCGACGACAGCGCGAAAATCTTGCCCGTCGTGTACGCGTTCGCCGGTACTACCTCGATCTCGTCGGCGAGGCCGGCGAGGATCGCTTCCTCGGCCGTGTAGGTCGTTTCGACGCGCATACGGTCGCGCCATTGCTCCCGCGATCCGCCGGCGCGAGCCGCGTAGATATCGGCGAGTTGATCCGAGAGGCGATCCAGATCCGCGAGCATGTGCCCGTGCTCGTCGGCGTTGCCGATCGTTACGCCCCATGCGTCGTGTATCAACAGGCTCGAGCCCCGGGCCATGACGACCGTGTCGCCGGCCATCGCGACGACAGAGGCCGCCGAGGCCGCGATGCCGTCGACAACGGCCCTGACGCGCGCCGGGTGTCGCCTGAGCGCGTTATACATGGCGATGCCGTCGTGAGCCGCGCCGCCCGGGCTGTTGAGGTACAGATTGATCCGGCTCGCCTTGATCGCGGTCAGCTCGCGCATGAAGTCGGCCGCCCGTACCCCGCCGCCGCCGATCTCCCCGTACAGGAACACGTCGGCCGCGCCGGCGGCTTTCGCCTGAATCGTGAATCCGGCGGCCAGTGTCGGTGTGTAGGTGGTCATTGTTGTTGTCCTTTCCGCTCGGCTGAGCCGAACACTGTTCGATAGATCCGCAAAATCTCCGCTCGACCCTCGTCCGCTATTTCGCCCGCGACGCGACGGGCTTCGGCGTCGCCGCCTCGTCGAAAGGCCACATAGAGCCGCTCGGCGACGGGCTCGGCGACGGGCTCGGCGTCGCCGAGAAACTCAGCACGCACAGCGGCGGCGCGCCTGTAGTCGACGAGCCACTCACCACGCACAACGGCGTAATACGCCGCCCATTCGCCGTATGTCGGCCACTCGATCGCGGCCTCGGGGTCGCGTTCGTCGTCGCCGTGATCAGCCTGTTGATCCGGTGGCGCGATTAGCGGCCCTAACGCCCCCCATCGCGCACCCTCACCACGCGGAATTCCGCGCGCCAGTGACCTCGCCGAGCGTCGTGCTCTAGCCACTACTTGCCCTCCTTCCGTCGTTGCTCCAACGCATTCGCGCGAGCCGCCGGCCCGCTTGCGACCGAATGGCTCCCGCTGTCTGTGCCGCGCCGGCGTCGTCGAGGTCGAGGCCCGCGATCAACCTCGAGAGCGCAAGCCGGGCCTGTCGCGCCTCGGCGATGGCCGGGTGCAATGTCAGTTGCCCTTTGGATCCCTCGACCTCGATCGACGTCGCGGCGGCGACGACCTGGTCGAGCTCGTGGATCGCGTCGAGTTGGCGGCACGCGCTTTCGAGGATCATTAGCTCGACGGCCGACAACTCATAACCGGCAACAATCGATCGCCACAGCGCACGGCCTCGAGCCTTGAGGCCGGCGGGCGCACGCGGGAGCTTTGGCGCGATCAGCGGATCGATCACTGGCATCGGGCGACCCCCGGAAAACCGGCGACTGTGCGCAGGCAGATCAAAAAGCTTGACCGAAGGCCTGTAGGCCGATCGGGTGTCATTATTCCGAGGCGGCCCCGTCGCCGGCCGGCGTGTCGCGCTCCGGTCGCTGATGCTAGGATCGTTTCCGGCCCCGGCGGTCGCCCTTCGCCCAGTGGCGTCGGAACGCCTGAGCCTTCAAGGAGGAGCTGATGGCGACAACAAACACAGAGCAACAGGCGTGTGCCGCGTGCGGGTTTGTTCCGGAGAAGGTCACGCCATATTGCCCAAAGTGCGCTAAGCCATGGCAAGGCGTGCGAGCCGAGACCTCGACCGCTGCGGGGCCCGCCGCCACGACGACCAGCCGGCCCTTGTTCGAGTATCACGCGGTCGGCGTCAAGACCATTGCTAGTGCGATCGGTGTCGGCGGCGGCATCCAGTCCGAATGTGAAAAGCGCGGGAGGGAAGGTTGGCGTTTGGCGTCGAGCCATTACGACGCGGCCGAGAAACGCCACGTTCTGATCTTCGAGCGACAGTTGCGCTGAGTAGTTCATGCCGGTACCTCAGCGCGCGCCGCGCGGGCGAGGTCGACCGCCTCGGCGGGATCTGGCACCCGCTCGACGTGAATGCCACGCTCGATCGCGTAGGCGACCAGCGGCGGAAGCCGGCGCGGATGGTCGCCGTTGGTCGCGGGCGTTGGGTGAGAATCGTTGTCGCGGCCGCGTGATTCGGGATTCGATTCTTTCTGACGGTTAGTGATCGTAGTTTCGTCAGAATGAATTTCTGACGGCGAACGGTAGTACCTATATGGGTTGCCCTTCACTCCCAACCCAAGCCGGTGATACAGCCGGTCGGCTTGGAGTTGGGCGAGCGCGTCACGGGCGGAGCTACGCTTCACGTCCTCGGGTAACGACGCGAACAACTCCCGCTCTGTGAGGGCCGAGCCTTCGTCGGTAGGCCCGAAGGCGAGCAAGGCCGCGCGAGCTTCTGCGGCGGCGGCCGTCGCCTGTGAGCCAATGGCGACATAGCCCTCGGCCGTGCGGTCGATTACGAGCGCGCTCGGCGTAGCCTCGAATCGGCTGATCGCGTGCATGACTCTCAGGGACGGCTTTACGTTGCCCTCGGGCCGCTTGAGGGCCAACACGATATCGACGCCCCCGCCGAATGCCGAGCTACCTCGGCCGCTGTCGCCGACCTCGCCGCCGCCCTTTCTTTCGTGCCGCACGATGCATACACCGATGCCCTTGCTTGCGGCGTACTGCAACGGCTCGAGGGCCTCTTGGGCCGCGCCGGCGTTGTTCTCCGAGTCGCCTCGGATCCCGGCGAACGGCGAGAGCGTATCGACGACGAGCAACCGCGCGCCGACGGCCTCGCACTTGGCGATCGCCGCGTCGACGACCGCCGGCCACTCGACGCCCCGGGCCTCGTGCCAATACAGGACGTGCAGATCCTCACGGTTGCCGAGGCCGGCGAGTTTTAGCTGTTCGGCGAATGAGGTTGGCGGCTGTTCGGTGAGGTAGACGGCCGGCGTTTTGGTCGTCGGCTCGCCCATGAAGTCGAGGCCGTCCAACACGGCACGTATGAGGGCGAGCAACCAACTTGTTTTTCCGCCTTTAATGCGGCCGTCCAGTTCCGTTAATGCGCCGGCCGCGATCCACCATCTAGCGATCCACAGCACGACGGCCGGCGCAGCGCGTACGGTTTTGGCGGCCGTCGTCCAGTTGAGGATTCTTTCTGACGGAACCCCCTTACTTACAGCGTCAGAATGAATTTCGGCCGTCACGTCGTACGGCTTCGCGTCGGCAATCAGCGCGCGGATCTCGTCGTCGGTGCCGGGGAAGTCGGCCGCGTCGCCTTTGGCCGGCGCGTCGGGCCAATCGACGAGGCGCACGTCGGTATGCCCGAGGGCCCTTAGGCGGCCGGCGATCCGTCGCATGTGCTCGCGGCCGGGGTCGTCGTTATCGGGCCATAACGACACGGTGCGGCCCAAGAGCGGTCGTAGCGCGTCGTCACAGGGGATCGTCGCCGCGCCCGTCATTGTGCCTACGGCGAGGATCCCGCGAGCCCTGAGCGCGTCGGCGGCCTTCTCGCCCTCGACGACAACGACGACGCCGGCGGCGGGCAACTCACGCGCGCCGTAGAGCGCGAGATCCGGCGTGCCGACGCCTTCAGGGAGTTTCCTTGTGCCGTCGGGCTGTTCCCAATGGACGCGCTTTCCGTCGTCGAGGTCGAGGCGAACATGATCGGCGATGTGTTCGCCCGTGCGCGCGTCATACGCCGGCCATCGCTTCGTCGTCGGTCGGTGTCCGTTCATCGAGGGCTCGATCGGCCTGGTCGTCGTCGAGGTCGACCATAGGCCGCGCTCACGTAGTGCGGCGATCACAGCGCGCTGATCACAGCCGGCGTGACAGTGGACGACGATCGCGCCTTCCGTCGTCGTGGACACAGTGAGAGACGGCGATCGATCTTCGTGCGCCGGGCAATGCGTGTTGCCGGCGGGCCGGGCGCAGAGGCAACCCGAGCGGCCGCAACTGAGGCAGGCGCGGATCCCTTCGGCTGATTGATCTTCACGTCGCACGATCCAAACTCCCTATTGGTCGTCGCCGCGTCGTCGTCAAACGCGCCTCGCCTCTGCCTTTCAGGTCGTCCTTAGACCGCCGCCGGCTCGCGGGTTCCAGAATTGGCGAGCCACGCCTCGAAACTTCGGCGACTGATGAACCACTTGCGCCCCAGCCGAACCGCCGGGATCTGGCCTTCGTTCAAGAGTCGAAGCAACGTGTTCATGCTCGGGAGTTGCGGGTAGTGCTCGAGCAATTCGGCCGGCGTCCAGATCTCGTCCACCTGATACCCCCATCTATGAATGCTTGACCCCGCCTTCGTGGCGGTGGTAACGTTGGCTCACATTAGGCTGTAATTGGCATTCGTGCCTAATTCAATTACAGGGATCATTACGGGAGGCGCGTTGCAGGAAGGCATCGAACAGCGATATTCGCTCGAGTGGCCGTGCGGTGGAGCGGATCATTGGACGCTCGGCGAGATCGACGGGGTGCCTGTGATCGAGTACGTGGGCGACGTCGACGAACTTCACCGCGCGACGTACAACCCGCTTAGTCGCCCGAAGCTTTGCGAAAACCTCGGTGCGCTCGGCGCGACGGCGTCGCGACATGGTGCCCTGCCAAGTGCCGAGCTCGCCGATCTAGAGCCCGACGCCGGCGCGAAGCTCCTACGAACAGCGGCGGGCGATCGAGAAGTTCAGGAGCAAGCACTCGCGTTCGTCCGACAGTACGGGCCGCCGGAACGCGATCAGAAGGACGCCTTTTTTGGAGACTCACACGGTCGCTACGCGTTTCGCGTCGACCTGTTTGTTTGGCAAGCGGTTGACCTGAACGACGCGCTGAGACTCGCGACGAAAAAGCGATTGACGGCGAGCGAGCGACACGCCCTCTTAGCCCACCTCGAGCACCGGATCTATTTCGGATTGAGGCATGGGGTGCGGTTCACCAAGGAAGGCTTGACGAGCTATCACGTGGCCGACAGCTTGATCTCCGCGGCTTGGCTCCAGCTCCTCGAAGCCCGAGCCGCCGGCGGAAAGGGATTTCGCGTTTGCAAAGATCCCGCCTGCGGCCAGATGTTCGCCGTGCAGCATAAGAACGAGAAGTATCACAGCGAGCGATGCCGCAACCGGCACACAGTCGAGCAACACAGAGCGGCCAAGCGGAGAGGATCGGACTGATGGCAAGGCGAACAGACGACACGCGTAACCGACGGGACTATGGCGACGGCAGCTACATCGAGCGAAGCCCTGACCGTTGGCAGATCACGGTGCCCCTCGGCACGGACGCGAAAGGGAACCGCCGCCGGCAACGGTTCACAATCAAGGGCAACAGGGCGGCCGCGCTGAAGGCGTTACGAGAGGCGATAGCGAAGCGCGAAAACGGATTCGGCGTCGCGCCCGATCGCATCACGACGGGCGAGTGGCTCACACGCTGGCTCGCCCGCCACAATGCCGAAGGCCATCTGTCGGCCAAGAGCCGGGAACGCTATCAGGGCATCATGGACAAGCACCTAATACCGGGCGTCGGCGCGCTCCGGTTGCAGGCATTGAGGGCAGATCACATTGCCGACATGAAGGCCCGTTGGCTGTCAGGCGAAAACTCGACGTCGACCGGGCCACTGGCCGGCGGCACGGTACACAAGCACTTGATCGTGCTGAGTCAGGCCCTAGACGACGCGGTCAAGGCTGGCCTGATCGCCCGTAACCCCTGCGACGCTGTGTCGGCTCCCTCGGTCAAGTCTCGCACCGAACGCCGCGCCCTTACGACCCCGGAGATCACAGCGTTGCTCGCCGTCGCCGACGGTACGCGCTACGACACCCCGGTTCGCTTTACGCTCGCGACGGGCCTTCGCGAGGGCGAGTTACTCGGCCTTCGGTGGGAAGATTTCGACCTCGAGGCCGCCACCGTCGAAGTTCGCCGCACGGCTTCATACGTGGGCGGTGCCACGATCTATGGCGCACCCAAGTCAGAGCGTGGCCGGCGCATCGTGGAACTTTCGGCGAGCACCGTCCAGTTGATGCGCGCGCACCGCGCCTCCCAAGTCGAGCACCGGTTGAAACTCGGCCCTGTGTGGCGCGAACACGGCCTCGTGTTCCCTTCACTCGCCGGCACGCCGTGGATCGCGCGAACGTTCCTGCGCGACTATCGGAAGCTACTCGCCAAGACGACGATCGACAATCCCAGCACCGTCAATTGGCACTCGCTCAGGCACTCGGCGGCGACGCAATGGATCGCGCACGGCGTCGACATATTCACGATCTCGCGACGCCTCGGCCATGCAAAGGCTTCGTTCACGATGGACGTCTACGGCCACCTGTTGAAGGGGCAACAGCGACACGCGGCGGAGTCGCTCGACTACCTGCTCGCGAAAACGTAGAGAATCTGGCGACGCGGCCACAAGATGGCCACAACTGATAAGCCCCCTTAGCAGCCGGAATGGCCGTCGAGGGGGCTTATCAGATACGAAAACGATGGTAGCGCGTGCGGGATTCGAACCCGCGATCTCCGCCTTGAGAGGGCGATGTCCTGGGCCGCTAGACGAACGCGCCGAATTGGCTGGGGATAGAGGACTCGAACCCCTACATACAGATCCAGAATCTGCTGTCCTACCATTAGACGAATCCCCAGCGTCCAGAGAGATTTTATCATAGGCGCGGAATCGTGGTCTAGGCTGGCGCTACGGCTCGCGCTACGACACCAGGGAAGCTGCCTGACTCAGACGTTCGAGGCAGCGTTCGCGGCCCAGAATCTCCATGCTTTCGAAGAGTGGCGGCGTGACACGTTTCCCTGTGACTGCAACTCGCACGAGCGAGAACAGGTCTCCGGCCTTGGCGCCCAGCTTGTCTGCAAGGCTGCGGAGGGCTGCCTCGATATCGTCGTGCGTCCACGTCACATCAACGGCCGACGTTGCGACGGCCCCAAGCGCCGCCTTCGCGTCAGCAGGCCGCCCTGCATACGCCTTGCCGAGCAGTTCCTCTTTCGACCACGAGAGGTTGTCTGTGAAAAAGAAGTCGCAGTAGGCCGGGACCTCAGAAAGCAGTTTTACACGCTCCTTGATCAGAGGAACGACGTGTGCGACGAGCTGGCGGTCGATAGGGCGCGGGATCTCAGGTGGGAAGTCAGCTTCGAGGCGGTCTACGAACATGGTGACGAGGTCGGGTTCGGGAATGACCTCGCGGATATAGACGCCGTTCATCCATTGCAGCTTTTCGGCGTTGAAGATCGCCGGGTTCCTCACGATGCGCTCGAGGGAGAAGTGCTCGATGAACTCCGCCTTCGAGATGATCTCGGTCTTGTCATCCAGAGACCAGCCAATGAGGCCGAGGAAGTTGAACAGAGCCTCTGGCAGATAACCTTCGTCGCGATACTCGAACACGCTCGTCGCGCCGTGCCGCTTGCTGAGCTTCGCGCCGTCCGGCCCGAGGATGCGTGGCGCGTGTGCAAGCACCGGCGGCTCGATGCCGAGCGCACCGTAGATGAGCAGATGCCGCGGCGCCGATGGGATCCACTCGTCACCGCGGATGACGTGTGTGATCTTCATCGCGTCGTCGTCAACGATGTACGCCAAGTGGTACGTCGGGAAGCCGTCCGACTTCAGCATCACGAAGTCGTCGATGGTCGCGACGTCGAAGGGCGTGGAGCCGTGGATCGGGTCCTCGAGCGTGACGGTGCCTTCGCGCGGCGTCTTGAAGCGCACGACGGGCGACCGGCCCTCCGCTTCTGCCTCGCGTTTCGCCTGCGCCTGACCGGCGTCCTCTCGGCAGCGGCGGTCGTACTGCGGCGGCTGCTTGAGCCGCTGGTGCTCCGCGCGCACGGCATCGAGGCGCTCGGACGAGCACCAGCAGTCATACGCGTCGCCCTGCTCGATCAGACGGCGCGCGGCCGCCTGATACTGATCCAGCCGCTCGGACTGGGTATACGGCCCGTACGGGCCGCCGATGTCCGGGCCTTCGTCATAGTCGAGGCCGAGCCATTGCAGGCTCTCACTGATCTTCGGGATGGAGTCCGGAACGAGGCGGGCGCGGTCAGTGTCCTCGAGGCGCAGGATGAATTGCCCGCCGAGTCGCCGTGCAAGCAGGTAGCTGAACAGCGCCGTCCGGATGTTGCCGACATGGGGCACGCCCGTCGGGCTGGGAGCGTAGCGTGTGCGTACTGTCATGTTCGTAGGTTACAGCCCGTGCAGGCTTCGCACTCGCGCGAGCATCTCGTCGAAGCCCGCCGGCACTGGCGTAGCGACGGTCCCGAGTGGATCTGGCGTGGGTTCGACGCCACGAAGGATCTCGATGGTGCGGCGCACGCACCATGGCAGCGCGACGGGATGATAGCCGCCCTCCTGCGCGAACAGCAGCTTCCCACCACATAGCTCTTCCGCCGCAGCTTTGGTCATCGCGACGAGCGCACCGTAGCCATCGACGCTGAGCTGCTGCATGGCGATCTCGTCGGCGAAGTGAGCGTCGTAGCCGGCGGACACCAGGATCAGTTCGGGCTGAAAGCGCCGGAGCGCTGGCACGACGACATCCGCGAACGCGAGTCGATGTTCCTCGTCTCCAGACCCGTGTGGCATCGGGATGTTGATGGTCGTACCCGCGCCCTCGCCTCGGCCGGTCTCGTCTGCTCGTCCTGTGCCCGGGTAAAAGGGAAACTCATGGGTAGAGATGTAGAGGACGCGGCCGTCTTCGAAGAAGGCATCCTGAGTGCCGTTTCCGTGGTGGACGTCGTAGTCCACGATGGCGACGCGCTCGAGCCCGTGCTTCTCGACTGCCGCCGCTGCCGCGATGGCGACATGGTTGAACAGGCAGAAGCCCATCGCCTGGACGGGCGTTGCATGGTGGCCGGGCGGTCGTACGAGGCAGAAGGCCGACCTTACTTCGTTCTGCAGGACGGCATCGAGAGCGTCTAGTGTGCCGCCGACGACGTGCGCTGCAACGTCGTACGAACGCGGCGTGATCAGCGTGTCGGGATCGACCCAGCCGCCACCGCCTTCGGCGGCTTCTCGAACGGCACGCACGTATTGGGGCGCATGGGCGAGCGCGATCTCGTCTTCCGATGCAGCGCGTGCGGCGAGGCGCGTGAGGTTGTTGAGTATTCCGCATTCTTCGAGCAACGCCATGGTCGCCGTCATTCGGTCGCCGTTCTCAGGATGCGTACCGGTGTCGTGCTTGAGGAAGATCGGGTCGTAGACGAAGCCAACGCTCATGGCGACAGTATCCGCTGGGCGACGCCGTCGCGCGAGTACGGCAGCGTGAACCGCGGGTACGGCACCGTGAACAACGAAAAGGGGCGGATGGCTGACCCGCCCGCCCCTCTAACTCGTCCTGCGAATGTGCTTTAGACGTGTGTTACGCGATCGTCGTGTACACGCGTCTCGCTCATCGCGACCTTCGGCAGCAGGGCGCCGATAACCATCGCGAGCAACAGGAACGCCACGAGGTAAACGCCCATCGCCAACAGTGTCGACACTTCGACGATGCCTTCATCCCACGTGCGATCTGCGAAGGCGTTCTGGAAGGGGCGGACGAACGGGTACGAGACGTCGTAGATGAAGTCGACAAAGCCACTTGTCGGGTTCGCACCAAATGCGGCCAGGGCAAACCTCGTGGCCAGCAAGCCCTCGAGGGCAAGCAGTGCCGCGAAGAGCAGCGTGTTGACGCGGCCCGCGAGCGAGTCGTACGTCATCGTCGTGCCGACGCGACTAGCAGCGTTCGTTTCTGTGACGACGGGGGCTTCGACAACTTCGTCCACAACCTCGCGGCGCACGACGGCACCCTCGTTGTGGCCGGTCTCGTCGACGTACGTCACGCCGGTAGTTCTGCGGGGTTCTATGTGTGCCATGCCTGATCTCCTTTCGAGCCGATTCCGGTCTCAATCGAGACTATGGCGAAACAACCTGACGCATAGCGCGTCAGGTTGTCGTCGGAATGTTGCAGTGGTCTTGCGGAGGAGGTGGTCCGAAGCTACTCGGCGGCGACCTCTGCCGGGCGTGCCGTAGCCCGCTGGCCCGTGATGCGCCGCCACAGGCGCGGGATATCACCCTGCTGCCAGGTTACGAGGAACATTGAGGCGATGAACACGGAACTATACGTACCGGTGATGACGCCGATAAGTAGCGCCAGAAGGAAGTCACGGATGCTGTCGCCACCGAGCAGGAGCAGGGACAGAATTGCGAACACCAGCGTCAGCGACGTGTTGAACGAGCGTCCCATCGTCTGCAACAGACTGTGGTTGACGACATCCGGATAGCTCCGTATCTGTCCTGCGGCGACGTTCTCGCGAATGCGGTCGAATACGACGATCGAGTCGTGCACAGAGAAGCCCACGACGGTAAGCATGGCCGTGATAAAGAAGGTGTTGACCTCGACGTCGAAAAACTTGCCGAGGATCGAGAAGATGCCAATGACGAGCACGACGTCGTGCAGCAACGCGACGACGGCAGACACGCCGTACCGCATCGAGTTCGGCACGTTGCGGAAGGCCCACCAGATGTAGAGCGTGATCGCGAGCGCGGACAACCCAACGGCGTAAGCAGCGTTGATGCCTATTTCACGTGAAACGGACGCTGACACCGACGCGAACTCGATGAACTGCGTCGTCGGCTCGCCGTCTGTATCGACGAAGCCCCCGAAGAAGTCACCTAGCTGCGACTCTAATTCTTCCTTCTCCGAAGGGAGCGCGGGGCCAACGGGCGGGACTGCGGACGAGCCCTCAAGCTCCGTCGTCGTTACGAGGAACGTGTTGTCGCCAGTGCTTTGCACGCGCGCGTCTTCGAAGCCGAGGTCGGCGAGGATGTCCTGCACTTCTTCGTTGGTCGCTGGTTCGGCGTAACGGAACGAGAACGTCGTGCCGGATGTGAACTCGATGCCCGGCTTAAGGCGCGGCGGCACGAGAAGCGAAATCATCCCCGGGATGAGAATCAGGAACGAGGCGAGATAGAACCAGTTGCGTTTTGCGACAAGATTAAGCATCGGCCACCTCCGCCCCGGCGACGCCAAGCGTCGAGACGGGTTCACCGCCGTCGGGTCTGTCGTCCGTCCAGAGCCAGAGCCGTCGCGCAAGCGGCGTCGACATCGCGATGCGCAGGAACGTGCGCGTCACCGTGATGGCCGAGAACATACTGACGACGACACCGATAGCCAGCGTCAGCGCGAAGCCCTTGATCAGGCTCGACGCGAACTGCGTGCCCATCCAGTAGAGGATGGCGCAGGTAATGAGTGTTGCCACGTTGCTGTCGCGGATTGACGACCACGCTCGGTGGAAGCCAGCCTCGACCGATGGGATGAGGCTGCGGCCGTTTCGCAGTTCTTCCTTCATGCGTTCGAAGATGAGGATGTTCGCGTCGACGGCCATACCGATCGACAGCACGAAGGCGGCGATGCCGGCGAGCGTAAGCGTCACGGGGCCGGAGCCAGGGATGCCGATCTTGAAAATCGCCAGCAGCACGGCCGAATACACGAGCAGCGCGAGGCTCGCGATAACGCCCGGTAGACGGTAGTACAGAATCATGTAGCTGGCGATGAGCAGGAGCGCGACGATACCGGCTTCGACCGAGTGCAAGACAGCTTCGTCGCCGAGCGATGCATCGACATCCTGCTGCTGCACGATCTTGAGGGGAATTGGAAACGCGCCGTTGTTCAGGAACGTCTTGAGGCGGCGGGCGTCCTCGAGCGTCAATCCCGTCGTGACACCGGTTTCTTCGATGCGGGTTTGGACTGCTGGCGCGATGATGCCGCCGTCCTCGCCGCGAATGGGCTCCCCATCGAGGAACGTCGCCATAGGGAGGCCGGCAATACGTTCCGTCAGCGAGCCGAACACCTCCTGGCCATCGTCCGTCATGTTGAACACGAGGCTTGGCACATTCAGCGCGTTGAACTGGATCTCGGCGTTGTTCTTGAGGTAGGAGCCGGTCATCGTGACCTGGGCGCCATTGAGCTCGCCCTGTCCCGGCGTCCAGACGATCTGTTCGACGGACGAGAGCTGGGTCGGCAAGATGTACGTCGGTTCGGCGCGCGCGATCTGGCCATCGGGGCCTATCACCGCGATTGTGCCGTCTTCGGCGATGTCCGGCTCACAGGTTCCGCTCTTGTAGACGACCTGCCCTGAGCCAATGACAGCGATTGGGGCGCCGGCGCCGGAACCCTGACTACCTTCCTGCAGGGGCTCGCAGAACATCAGGAGCGCAGGGCGCGTCACATCTTCGGCCGTGTCGGCGCTCACGCCCGGGAGCTCGACGACGAGGCGGTTGCTACCGGAACGCGTGACGAGCGACTCCGACACGCCGAACGGATTGATGCGGCTTTCCACGATCTCTTTCGCGGCATCGAGGCCGCTGTCGATCTGTTCGTCGGTGACGTTCAACCCCGAAACATCGGCCTCGAGGACGATGCGTGACCCACCCTGTAGGTCGAGGCCGAGCGTCATCCCTTCGCAGTTCGATGAGTCATTGTCGTTCGACTCGTCGGACTTGCATGGCAGATCCAGGGCACCGATCGACGGCGGGACACCGCTGCCAGAAGGCAGGTGTTCGGCGAGAGCATCCGGCAGGTAGCGTTCCGGCTCATCGGGCCAGATCGCGTAAATCGCGCCCGCCGCGATGGCGATAATCAAAACGACAAACAGCCGGTCCCACCACTTCCGCATTAGCCCGCCTTCTCCTCTGTGGTCGCAGCGCGCGAGCCCTCCACGGGAGAGCCGTCTGCCTGCGAGTACACCGTCTGTCCTTGCGCGACCCGTTGCGCTATCGCCTGGGCCAGCGCGTTTACGACTACTCCGTTACCGAAATCCAACACGATCTGGACGGGGCCTTCCTCCGGCACGTAGATCTCGCGCACCGTGCCCAAAAACCCTGATGTCGTCAGGACTTCATCGCCGACGACGAGTTTCTTTATGTCGGTTTGTTGGCGCTTCTGCTCCTGTTGCTGCGGCCGTAGCACGATCAGGTAGAACGCGATAACGATCGCGACGACTGCGATTGCACCGATTTCCGCAGCGTTCAAGGTGTTCCCAGCGTCTCAGCCTGCTCGCGGACAAACGCCCAAGCGCTGTCCCCATCCGTAACTTCGCCCGCCGCCTGCGCCTCGCGAAGCGCTTCGAGCAGCTTCCCGATCGCCGGTCCAGCGGGCATCTTCAGCCGGCTCATGATGTCGTTTCCGTCGATGAGCCGAGGCGGGTCGAGTATACCTTCCTCTTCTTTCGAACGCACGAACAGACTGCTCATATACAGTACGTGCCTTGACCAATCTACGGATGTCATCCGCGGCCCCCGCGAAGCTGCCGCGTCGGCCAGAGACAGCAGCAACACCGCCGGCATTGCATCGCCGAGATCGCGGTAGAAGCGGTACAGAGCACGCCGCGATGGCACTTCGCCGATCTGCGCCAGCTGCACCGGGCGAAGGTGTTGCTCCACGAGCCGCGACACGAAGCGAATCTCTGACGCCGAAAATCGGAGCCTCCTCATTATCCGACGCGCAATCTCCGCTCCTTGTTCCCCATGGCCGAGAAAGCGGATACGGCCGCCCTCCTCGAGGGTGCGTGTTTGCGGCTTGCCGACGTCGTGCAGCAGCCCCGCGAGCTTGAGCAGCGATGCCCGCGTCCGCCCTTCGCTCATCTCCTCCGATAGGTACGCTCGCAGTTCGGGCTCGCGCCACCCCAACGCGTCCCAGAGGCCGTCCCACAGGAACGCTCGCTCATCGTCAGCCCGCGCGTCTGCCAACATCACGTCGAGCGCCTGCACGGCGCGCAGGTTGTGCTCGAAGACGTCGTACGCGTGCCAGTCGTCCGGCTGCGTGACGCCGCGGCCGAATGTCACTTCTGGCATTAGCGCGTCCAGCAGGCGCAGATCGTCGAGTAGCAGCAGCGCCGGGTACACGTCCGGCAGCGCGAAGATCCGCGCCAGTTCGTCGCGCCGCCGCTCGCCCGCCGCTTTCAGGACATCGCCCGCGCGGGCGCGGATCACGGCGGCGATCTCGGGCTCGATGCTGAACGCCAACTCGGACGCGATACGGGCCGCGCGCAGCAACCGCAGCGGGTCAGAGTGAAAGACATCCGTCGAGTTCATCCGCACGACGCCTGCCGCCAGATCGCCGAGCCCGCCACACACATCGATGACAGGCCTGCCACTGATCGGCGCGGCTAGCGCATCAATTGTGAAGTCACGCCTGCGAAGGTCTTCTTCGATGGTGCCTTGCAATTGCGCCACGTCGATGTGGCTCACGCCCATCGCGGCCGGATCGCGCGCGACTATGCGGCCGACGCCGTTCTCGTCGTCGAGGGCTACGAAGTGGCCGTCGAGCGCGTCCGCCAGCTCGCGCGTGAACGCTAACGCGTCACCATCGACCGCGATGTCCACGTCGTGCGGTTGGCGCCCGAGCAACGTGTCACGCACAGTGCCGCCGACTGCGTACGCGTGCCTTCCTGGTGTCGCCACGGCGGCGATACGCGCGAGCAAGTTGGCTATGGGCTCCGGTGGGTTGAAGTCGGTCATGATCGACAACGGCGGCTCGTGGCCGCCGGCACTCCCATTCGCTGGCAAGGAAGGACCCTACACGAGCAGCAAGCCTTCCGGCTGGCGGTCGTCGATTCCGGGCCGCACGGGGATCAGTTCGTCCTCGCTCGTCAGGTAGTCGATGTAGAGCACACCGTTCGTGTGGTCGATCTCGTGCTCGAGTGCCTGCGCCAGCAGCGTATCGACGGCCTTGAGGCGAATCTGCTGGCCTTCGCGGTCGAGGGCCTTCACGACGACCTGGTGCGAACGATCGACCTCCGCCTGGTATCCCGGAACCGAAAGGCACCCCTCCCACAGCCGGCGGCTGCCCGACACCTTCACGATCTCGGGGTTGATCAGTTCGAGCAGACCGTCGTCCGGTGTTTCGATCACGACGACCCGTAGCGACACACCGACCTGCGGCGCTGCCAGCCCGACACCTCGCGCGCCATGCATGGTGATGATCATGTCGTCGATGAGGCGCTGGATCGAGCCATCGATCTTCTTGACCTTCTTGGCTGGCGTGCGCAGGACGGGATCGCCGGCGATCCGGATCGGCAGGATCTTGCTCATGGCCGAATAATAGCGAACGAGGACGTCAGACGGACGTTGCGGCGAAGCGATCACACATTCGGCGCAACTGCCAGAGGTGGGAGAGGTCGTGTTCGTTCATCTCGCGCGCCGTCTGCAGGATGGTCAGAGGGCCGAGGTACGGATGCGTTCCCGTGCGCTGCCAGTCTCCGTCGTTCAGCGACCAGAGCAGGTAGACATCCTGCTGGCGTAGCACGCCGAACTCATCCATCAGGTCGAAGGCCGACGACCGGAGGTACGACGGCTTCGGCTCGATAGAGTCAGCGTCAAACGCATCGATGCGCGGCGCATCCAGTCGGGCGATGCGTTCGAGGCGCTCGACGTATCGCCGCTCCATCTCGCACATGTGCAACACGAGGTCGCGCACGCACCATTCGTCGTCGCCAGGCACGCGTTCCTGTGCGTCTTCGTCGAGGTCCCAGATCAGCGACTCCATCGCGTGCGCCGTCTCACGCAGCGCTTTCAGGAGCCATGCTTTCGGGTCGTATTCGGGGACAGGTCTCATGGCGCCGGGCCTCACAGTGACCCTCCGGCGATCGTACGCCGATCGTGCGGAGCTTACAAGTACTTATGGGTGACAATTGGAGAGTTTAGGCAGAGGGAGGCACTATGACCTGCTCGCCTCGAAGGGTAATCTGAGGCAGATGAACCTCGATGCCCTCCCCTATACCTCTTACATCGTCCTCGTTGAGTTCGCAGTCGGCACATTGATCGTCACCGTGTTTGCAGACTGGCGCGGGCGCGTCGCCGCGACGTTCGTACAGTTCTGCGCCGCGATGGTCGTGGTGGGCGCCGTCGTCATGTGTCTCAACGTGCTCATCCTCGACCCCAACTCGGCCGTCGGTGGCTTCCGTCTCGACGAGCGGTTTAACGGTTGGGTGCGCGGGCTCTCGTTCGCGTTCCTGGCGTCGACGCTGCCGTACAACTGGTTCGTATTTCGAGGGAACCGCAAAGCGTCCCTCTATAGCGGGTTGTTCGCCAGTGCCGTCGGCCTCGCGCTGCTCACTATTGTCGCGCTATACATCAGCCTGCCGACATGGGGCGCGCTCGGCGCGATCCTTAGCCTCGGCGCTGGGACACTGGCGGTGGGACTCGTCATTGGCGCGATGACGCTCGGCCACTGGTACCTCGTGACTCCTCGGTTGCCGCGTGAGCCACTCGAAGAGCTGACGCTGCTGTTGGTGGCGGCGATCGGCTTACAGCTCGTGCTGCTCGTGATCAATGTGATCATCCCCGTGCGCGAGGCGCCGGATCCGTCCGCATTCTTCGGGTCGACCACGCTGGGGCAGAATCCGGCGTTCTGGCTTCGCATCACGATCGGCCTGCTGTTTCCGATGGCCCTCGGCTGGATGTCGTACGTGTCGAGCAAGGGCTATCCGGCGAACGAGAATGCCATGATGTCGGCGACCGGGCTCCTTTACATCGCCGTCGGCGCCGTGCTCGTGGGCGAAGTGCTCGCTCGCGGGCTTCTGTTTCTCACGGGGAAGCCGATCTGATGCGAGAGTTGTACCTCATCCGCCACGCGACGCCCGCCGTACAGCCGAATGTCCCCGCGCCCGACTGGCCCCTCTCCGACCGCGGGATCGACGAAGCGCGCACGCTCGCGGCGACGGCGATGAGGTGGGGCTTGCAGGCGCTCTACGCCAGCGGCGAACCGAAGGCGCAGTCGACCGCGCTCGTCATCGGGGAGGAGCTTGGCCTTCCAGTGAATGTCGTCGAAGGCTTGCAGGAAACACGCATGGACTGGTGGATCGCCAACTCCGACGAGTTCGGCGAGACGGTGCAGCAGATCCTCGAACAGCCGGAGCTATCCCTTCGCGGAGCTGAGCGCGCCGGCGCCGCCGCCGCTCGTTTCGCTACGGCCATCGCCATCATCGGCCAGGGTGCGTTTCCCGCTGCCGTCGTCACCCACGGTCGCGTGCTGACATCGTGGCTCACAGAGGCGTTCGCGGTCGAAGACCCGTTCGCTCTCTGGCGGAGCATCCCGATGCCGGGCTGGACGCGTATCGATCTCGATGACATTCGCCCGGATGCGCTCCCGCCGTTTCGTGGTGAGAACGATTCCTGAGGTCAGTCGTGCTCCTCGATACCCGTGAGATCGAGCGACTCAACGAATTCGCGATAGATCTCGGGAACGTCCGGTCCGATGATCTCGCCCGGTTCCGCTTCTTCGACGAAGACAGGGATGTGCATACGACAAGCAGTCAGCAGACCCTCGCATGGATCGGCGTCGATTTCTGCAAGGCCGTCTGCTGACCGCACACTAAGCCG
This sequence comes from Dehalococcoidia bacterium, assembly GCA_021731085.1. GTDB lineage: Bacteria > Chloroflexota > Dehalococcoidia > DSTF01 > JACRBR01 > JACRBR01. Next base: position 49,560 of record JAKFYB010000017.1, on the reverse strand, counting down.
CGCACAGAGTTGCCCGCGGCGGCAACCAATTGTCAGCTGCTCGATACAGCCACCAGCCGCATCGACGGCGTCGCGAAGCAGATCAATTGCGCCGGCGTGCGTGCTTGGCACGCCCGCCATTTCGGCGAGCAGCGCCTGACCTGCATCGACGTTGACACGCACCTGGAGCTTGCGTCCGCCGGCCTCGTCGCGCAGCACGACGCGCGCGTGGCCAGGGCACTCGCAGGCCGTTACACCAATGATGCTGACTTCTACCGACACAACGCGAACCCCTCTACCTTCGACGAGCTACTCAACCGTGAACGCCGTCCGCATCCCTAACTCGACGTGACTCTCCAGCTCGCCTTCTTCCTCCTCGGCGATGTTGCAGAGCAACACGTAGCTGCCCGCAGGAAGATCGAGTTCGATCGACGCGACCGAATCGGGCAAGAACGGCTCGATCTCATCGACGATGTCAACCACGTCCTCGTTCACGCGACCATCGACGATCGGCAAGTCATCGGGTGCGAGACTGGTGCGCACGACGACGAATTCATGTGCGTCCTCCGGGCCTTCGTTGGTCACGAGGAAATAGATCTTGCCTGCGGCGATGCTTGCAGATGCGGGTACGACTTCCCATTCCTTGAGCACGACATCCAGCTGTTCGGCGTCCGGTGACTTCGGGCTGACTTCGCCTTTACCGGCCTCCGGGTCGGGCTCAGGATCTGGTTCGGCAGACGCTTCTGGATCGGGATCCGCTTCCGGGTCGGGGTCTGCTTCTGCGGACGGATCCGCCTCCGGATCCGGATCGGCGACTGCCGTTGGCGACCCTGATCCGTCATCGTCATCGCTGCACGCGACGCCAACGGCAACGCCGAGGCCCAAAAACAAGACGGCAACCAGTGCCGCCAGTCGTGTGGTCCACGTCGTGGACATTGTTGTCTCCTCCAACTTTGTGTACCAAGAGTGTCTCTTTAGCCGAGGCTAATGCACGAGCGTATTCTACGGCTATGCAGGGGTCAACCGCGCACCTATTCAATCCTGCAAGTTGCCGCAAAATCGGCCTTCCGATACGCTTCGCGAGTTATGGATGTCAGCAACCTCGTCGAACTCAGCAGCAATCCCAACATCGAAGAATTCGGCCCGGGCGACACCGTCAAGGTGAGCGCGAAGGTCGTCGAGGGTGAGCGCGAGCGCATCCAGGTCTTCGAAGGCGTCGTGATCCGCAAGAACAAGGGCGGCGGCGGCGCGAACTTCACCGTCCGTCGCATCGCGCACGGCATTGGCGTCGAGCGTACCTTCAACGTCCACTCGCCACGCCTCGAGAAGGTTCAGGTCGTTCGAGAGGGACGCGTGCGGCGCGCCCGCCTGTACTACCTCCGGGGCCTCACGGGCAAGGCGGCCCGCATTAAGGAAAAGGCGCGGGTTTAAGCGCGGCGCACGGTGCGCGCCGCGGCGCACAAGTATCATCGAGGAAGGCAGGACACCCTGCCTTCCTTTTTTATGTCCGAGGCTCCACATGGCCCGCCCCGACCGCCCCTCGCTCGCCGAACGCCTCGGCGCCACACCTACGGCGGCAGAAAACGGCCCGCGTCTGTACGCGGAGCTTGCCGTCTACTCGACGTTCCCCAGCATGCAGACATTCAGCTATGCCGTGCCGCGCGGCATGGACGCGCGCGTGGGGATGGCGGCGTATGTCCCGTTCGGCAAGCTCACACTGCAAGGGGTCATCACGGAAGTCCATGCGACTCCCGTGTTCTCCGAGCCAGAAAGGATCCGCGAGATCAAATCGCTCATCGGCGACGAGCCGCTGATCGACGAAGATCGCATGGCGCTCGCGCAGTGGATCGCGCGCGAGTACATCGCACCGATCTTCGACGCCGTCGCGCTGTTTCTGCCGCCAGGCTTTGAGCGCAAACCGCAGACCGTCGTGCACTCCCTTGTCGAAGCCGACGCGATCGCGTCGCTGGAGCTGCCGCTGCGGCAGGAAGAGACACTCGCCGCGATCACGGAACACACGGCGCTGCTGATGGACGCGCTGCGCGAGTGGCTTGCGTTCTCGGGCGTGGAGAACGCGCTTGCGTCGCTCGAAAAGCGTGGGCTGATCATGCGTGAGTACACGCTGGCACGGCCTTCGGTCAGCGCGAAGTCTGTCGAAGTCGCATCGCTCGCCCTCCCGCTCGACGACGCGATCGATCTTGTGCGCAAGCACGAACCGCCGAAGCGTTCGCGCCGCGCCGACGTGCTTATGCGGCTCATCGACGAACGTATGCTCGCGACAGCCGAAGCGTCGAAGCTCGCCGGCAGCCGCGCGAACCTTCAACGTCTCGCGACCGCGGGTGTCATTCGCTTCGACGGCGATGACGTCACGCTCATCGCGCCGAGCGAGGGCGCGCGAGAAATCGCCCGACTCACGGCCACACGACGGGCCTTACAGGCGAGAGCGATCCTCTACGCACTCGATCGCGAAGGCGAAACGGGTCTCGCGCCGCTTCGCAACGAGCTTCGCGTCGACACAACGACCATCCGTTGGCTCGCAGAGATCGGCGCCGTGACGATTGCGTTGCATGCCGTCGAACGCGACCCGCTCGCCAACTTCCATGTCGTCCGCCGCTCCCCGGCGACGCTGCTCCCTGCGCAGCAGCTCGCCGCTGACGCAATCTGCGCTGACATCGCTCGACAACCGACAACCGACCACCGACCACCGACCACCTTCTTACTGCACGGCGTCACCGGCAGCGGCAAGACGGAGGTCTATCTCGAGGCGCTAGGCCGTTGCGTCGCGCTCGGTCGGCGGGCCATCGTCCTCGTGCCGGAGATCGCACTGACGCCACAGACCATCCGCCGCTTCCGCGAGCGATTCGAGCGCGTGGCCGTCCTCCACAGCGGTCTGAGCGACGGCGAACGCTTCGACCAGTGGCACGGTATTGCGGCCGGTCGGTACGACGTCGTCATCGGCGCGCGGTCTGCGATCTTCGCTCCGCAGCCAGACCTGGGACTGATTGTTATCGATGAAGAGCACGAGTGGACATACAAGCAAAACGACCCTGCGCCCCGCTACCACGCGCGAGACGTGGCGATGGAACTCGCGCGACGCAAGGGCGCGACGGTCGCCCTCGGGAGCGCAACGCCGGATGTTGCTTCGTACGAACGCGCCACTCGCGGTGAATACACGCTGCTGACGCTGGAGGAGCGGGTGAGGCCAGTCGGGGCGGACGATGGACGATGGACGATGAACGATGGAGGTGCGCCTACAGGCGATGTCCACACGCACCTTGCATCGTCCGCTATGCCTCGAGTGGACGTTGTGGATCTTCGTGATGAATTGCATGCGGGCAATACGAGCATGTTCAGCGCCGAGCTGCGGCTCGCTGTTGATGCGGCGATGGCGCGCGACGAGCAGGCGATCCTGTTCCTCAATCGGCGCGGGATGGCGGGGCACGTCCAGTGCCGAGACTGCGGCTTCGTGCCGCACTGCACGAGCTGCGACACAGCGCTCACTTACCATCGGCAGTACGATCGGCTCGTCTGCCACAGCTGCAACAAGCGGTGGAAGCTGCCGCTGAAGTGCAAGCAGTGTGGTTCGCCGCGCGTGCGGCTGCTTGGCGTCGGCGTCGAGAAGGTGGAGGTGGAGGCGGGGCGGCTGTTTCCGCACGCGCGCCTGCTGCGATGGGATCGCGACGCAACGAAGACGCGAGGCGCCCACGACCGCATTCTCGCAGCCTTCCTGGCGCGCGAGGCCGACATCCTGATCGGCACGCAGATGCTGGCGAAAGGGCTCGACATGCCGGGCGTAACCGTCGTCGGCGTCGTCAACGCGGACACGGCGCTGCACCTGCCCGACTTCCGCGCGGGAGAGCGCACGTTCCAGCTCCTGACGCAGGTGGCGGGGCGGGCGGGCCGCGGAGAGCGTCCGGGCCGCGTCATCATCCAGACGTACACGCCCGACCACTATGCCATCGATGCCGCCTCGCGCTACGACTACGACGGCTTCGTCGCCACCGAACTGGAGTCGCGGCAGCGGGCGGGATACCCGCCGTTCGGACGCCTGGTGCAGCTCACGCTGACGCACCCGAACGAGCGGTGGGCTCGCGATGAGGCGCTTCGCATGCAGCGCGCGCTCGCGCAACGCCGCGCCGAGCAGGGCGCCGACATCGATGTCATCGGCCCGGCGCCGGCGTACGTGCCGCGGATCCGCGGGCGATGGCGCTGGCATATCATCCTGCGTGGCCGCGCGCCTGTTGACCTCGTCCGGGACTTCGCGCTGCCGCCGCACTGGGCGGTCGATGTGGATCCGGCTTCGTTGGTGTGAGGGTCCGTGCGATACTCCGTCCCATGAACAAGTTCGATCTCGCGCGCCAAGCAGCTCTCAACAACGCGATCTGGTGCAACACGATCTGCACGTCTCACGGCGCGCCGGGTACTTTCGACGAAGATGTATGGTTCACGACGTACGCAACGCCGCCCTACTACCCAAACCTCGTGACGCTCGCCCCGGACGCTGTGGACGAACAATTGCAGCGCGTCGATGAAATCGTGGAAGCCATCGGGCGAGACCACGGAGTCGGCATCAAGGACAGCTTCTCGCGCCTCGATCTGTCATCACGGGGATTTGACCCGATCATCGAGGCGGAGTGGTACGCGCTGACCAAACCAACGACAGGCGCGTCGGCAGAACAGGTCGCAACAGTCACCGGCGACGCGGCTCTTCTGGAGTGGGAGGAGGCGTGGTCGGCGACTTCGCCGAGCGACGTGCGCATGTTCAAACCAGAGCTGCTCGAGATGGCCGACGTGCTGTTCCTTGCCGAACGAGAGGACGGCCGAATTCGCGCGGGCGTCATCGCGAACCTCTCGGCGGGCATCCTCGGCATTTCCAATTTATTCATGCCGCCAAAACATGCTCGCGCATTCGTACTCAGCGCGGTCAGCGTGCTGCAAGAGCGATTCGGCGGCGTTCCGATCGTTGGCTATTCGGGCGGCGTGGAGCTGCAGTTCATGCAGAGCCTGGGGTTCGAGTCGCTGGGGCCAGTGAAGGTCTGGGTTCGTCCCGCAGTCGCCGAGTAGCGTCAGGCGGAGCGCAACTCCTTGAGTGCCCGCTGCAAATCCGCCGCCAACGCCGCCTCGAACTCCACACGATCGCCCGTGCGGGGGTGGGCGAAGGTGATGCGGTTGGCGTGGAGGAACTGGCGGTCGACGAGCTTCGATGACTTGCCGTAGATCTTGTCGCCGATGATCGGGTGGCCGATGGCGGCGAGGTGGACGCGGATCTGGTGCGTGCGGCCGGTCTTGGGGCGCGCCTCGACCAGCGACAATCCGCGATAGCGCTCGACGACCTTGTACGCGGTCGTTGATTCGCGGCCCCCTTCGATCACGGCCATGCGCTGGCGGTTGCGCGGGTCGCGCATGATGGGCGCATCGATCACGCCCTCCGGCGGCTTCGGCGTGCCCTCGACGAGCGCGATATACGTCTTCTCGACCGTGCGCTCGCGGAGTTGCTTTGCGAGCGCGTTGTGCGCGTCGTCGTTCTTTGCGACGAGGATCACGCCGGACGTGTCGCGGTCGAGCCGGTGCACGATCCCCGGCCGCATCACGCCGCCGATGCCCGAGAGATCCGTGCAGTGCGCGAGAACCGCGTTCACGAGCGTCGAGGTGATGTGCCCCGGCGATGGATGCACCGTCATGCCCGGCGGCTTGTTGATCACGACGAGATCCGCGTCTTCATAGATGATATCGAGCGCAATCGGCTCCGGCTGCGCCTCGCTCGCGCTGGCGGGAGGCACGGTCACAGCCACGGCCTGCCCGACGTCGAGCCGGTGCGATGCCCGCTGCTTCTCGCCCTCGACGAGCACCATGCCCTCGTCGATCAGCTTCTGCACGCGAGATCGTGTCATCGCCGTCAGCCTCGCGACGAACACGTCGAGCCGCTCGTCCTGGGTGTCGGCGATGAGATCGGTGGTCTGTGAGTGCTGGGGCACGCCCGTCAAGACTCTCCCCGCTCGCCGTGCGGGAGAGGTGCGGGCGGCGTGAAGTCGTCGTGATCGGCGGACGGCGGATCGCCGGTGTTGGATTTTCGCTTCTTCTGTTCGTCGAACTCCTGCAACAGAAAGAATCCCAGCACGACAACGATGCTGACGGAGATAGCCGAGTCAGCGACGTTGAACGTCGGGAAGTCATAGACATCAACAAAGTCCGTGACGTGGCCGAAGCGCACGCGGTCGGTGAGGTTGCCGATCGCACCGCCGAGTTGCAGGCCGAGGGCGATGGCGATGAGGCGATGGTCCATCGGTGGGTAGATGTAGTAGAGGAGGATGGCGCCCAAGCCCAGCGTCGCCATTATCAGCAGGAAGGCGGTCTGGCCCGGGAGAATGCCGAAGGCCGCGCCCGTGTTCACGACGTGCGTGATGTAGATCGGACCCAGATGGTGGTCCCACGTCTCGCCAATTGCCAGATTGTTGCGTACCCAGGCCTTGGTCAATTGATCGAAGAAGATGACGGTCAGCGCGATTGCGAAGAACATCAGATCCTTCCGCCGTCGAGCCTTGATGCGGTCGGAGAACGTGCGCTTGGGCGTTGGGTTCGGCGTTGGGGTGGCCAGCGGGGCCTCAGATTCGAGCACGGTTCACTCTACCATCCGAGTCTGGCAGCGAAGCGTGCAAGCGCATCGACGAGCACGCGCGGGCTGAAAAGCCCGCGCTCCGGCATCTATTCTCCATCTTTCATCTTCGCGCTGACGGTGCCACACTGTATGAAGTACCGCGCCTCTAACCTGTAGCCAGTCACCTGCAACCGACTCCGAAGGAGCCCACCATGGTCCAGCAAGCTTCCGTCGTCACACCCGAGCGCTTCGCCAGCGGCCAGTCGTATGCCGAGTACGTCGCGTCGATTGAGCGCAACCAGAAGCGGTTCGAGGAGAATTACGACGGCACGACCGTCTCGGCCGAGGACATCGCGGCGTACAAGGAGTTGATGGCGAAGCCGAACGGTCCGGCGAAGCTGATGGTGATCGGCGAGGACTGGTGCCCCGACGTCTTCCGCGGCATGCCCGTCTTCCAGAAGCTCGCCGAGGCGACGGGCCTCGAGATCAAGGTCTTCAAGCGCGACGACCACAAGGACATCATCGCCGAGTACTTGAAGGACGGTGAGTTCGAGTCGATCCCCGTTGCCGTCTTCTATACGAAGGACATGGACGAGATCTGCCACTTCATCGAGCGCCCGGTGAAGGCGAACGCCGAGATGCACGACCTCGCGCCGATGTACGCGCGCCTCCGCAAGCCCGACATGACGGACGACGAGAAGGCGGCGGCGCGTCAGGAGTACATCGACTTCCAGAACGGTCCCGTCTGGGGCGGGTGGCGTGATGAGACGATCAAGGAGTGCCTGCGGGAGCTGCAGGCACGGGTGAAATAAAGAGTTGCCCATTGAGGATGACAGTGCCTCATGGCGAAGTTCAGTGCCGGAACCGCCACATCCTTCGACCTACAGGTCTTGTCGTACGCATACGACGTGGCCATCGCAGAGGATGATTACACTGCGAACTGGCTCAACATCCGCGCCGTCGCCACGAACGGCGACCAAAGATTGCAGCTCGAAGGCGAGTGGTGCCTGACCTGGGAGTTGTGGTACGTCCCGCTCTGGCTTGAGGCAGTTGCACACGGCAACTTCAACCTATTCTCTACTGGCGGCATCGAATGGTTGCCGGACCTTGAGGCACATTGGGAGCCGCCAGCGGAACCGCTCATCCGCCTGGAGACCGCTGATGGCGATGGCGGTGTCACTCCAGAGGAGTGGGTGACTTTGTGGTTTCCTTACGACCCCGCGGCGCTGCGCGCATTCTCGGAAGCCTTGTTGCTAGACCTTAGAGATTTTCCGATTCGACAAGTCGAGACAAAGGGGCCCGCTCAACACCACCTAGATGCGCTGGCCGACTTTCGCAAAACCAACGCGCTGCACACTGCTGTTCAGCGGAAAGATCGCACTCTTCCGCTCTACGTCGAAGGCTAGGGTCTAGGAGCTCCCAATCAGCGCCTTCAGATCCTGCTTTGCATCCAGAATCCCCGCCCAGAGATCGCCGACGCGCGCGACGCGCTCCGGCACGGTGTCGAGGTCGAAGTCAACCGGCGAGATCGACGCCAACTCCGTCCACGTGACTGGCGCCGAGACGTTCGCGCCCGCTGATGGTCGCGGCGAGTACTGTGCGGCCAGCGTCTTGCCACGCGCGTTCTGGCCGTGGTCGAAGAAAACCTTGCCGGTGCGCTTCTGCGTCTGCCACTCCATCGTCACGTCGTCCGGGTACTGCTGCACCATGAACTGCCCGATCGTCGCGCTCGCCGAGCGGATCTCGTCGTACGAGTACTGGCGGAGCACAGGGACGTAGATATGCAGGCCCGTCTTGCCCGTCGTCTTCACGAACGACGACAGCCGGAGCTGCTCCAGGATCTCCTTCAGGTTGAAGGCGATCTCGCGCGTCTTCTCGAACCCGCGCTTGTTGAAGGCCGGCTCGTCGCCCTTCTTCTCCGTGCCGGCGTAGATGTAGGGGTCGAGGTCGAACACCATATAGTCGGGATAGTTGAGGACGCTCGCCTCCAGCACTTCCTCTGAGCCCGCGAACACCGTCGGCAGGCCGAGGGCGTCTGGCGCCGGGTTGACGCGCGCCATCGACGCGTGCAGTTCCATGTCGGCGAGCTGCCCCAGCCAGATCAGCGTCTGCAGGTTGTTGATGAGGATGTACTCGCCGTTCGCGTCGTTGTGCGACGAGTACACCTGCGCACGCTCGACCCGGAACTCCTTCGGGAAGGGCGAGCCCCAGTGCTTCTGGTAGAACGACTTGCCGTGGATGCCGTTCGGGTAGCGCGTAAGGGTCAGGGGCCGGTCGCGCAGATGCGGCAGGATGTGCGGGGCGATGCGCGCGTAGTAGCGGATCAGCTCGAGCTTCGTGCGCGCGGGATGGTCGGCGGTGGCGGGCCAGAACTCCTTATCGAGATTGGTGAGCTTGGTGGGCACGCCGTCGACGTCGAGCGTGAAGTCCGGCTTGTCGTTCGACGCGAGCTGATCGAGGACAGACGCGACGGCGCGCTCGATGTCGGTGCCGGTCACAGCGGGCGCTTCGTCTTCGATGACGTCGACCGCCTGCGCCGCCGGTTGCTCGCGGACGACGAGCGCCGGATCGACGTCGTCGCGCAGGCCGAGGAATACGGGGGCGCGGAGGTGGCCATCGTTCGTCCACTGCAGGTACTTCACCTGCGCGACGAGTTCGGGCTTCACCCAGAAGCACTTCGCTGCCTTGCCGCCCGCCCAGCGACCACCGATCGTCGTCGGCGGGTTGGCAAACGGCGGCTCGTCGACTTGCAGCGCTTTCAATTGTTTGTATGTTGCGTCGAGCATGCGGTCCGTGAAGCCGGAGCCGACGCTGCCGGCGAAAACCAGTTCGTCGCTGCCGGGTGTCTCGTGATAACCGATGAGCACGCCGCCGAACGTCTTCGAGCGCGAGCCCTCGCCCTCCGTGAAACCGCCGATCACGAACTCCTGCTCGAGGACGGTCTTTACCTTGAGCCACGACGGCGCGCGTTGCCCGGCGTCATACGTGCTCGTCTCGCGCTTGCCGACGACGCCCTCGAACCCGACGCGGCCCGCCGCATCGAATAGCATCACGCCGTCTCGCTCGAAATCGACGAACTTCACGTGCGGGCCCGGCACGAGCGTGCGCCGGAGGATGGCCTTGCGTTCGATCAGCGGCACGGCGCGCAGATCGTAGCCGTCGAGGTACACGACGTCGAACACGTAGAGGTACGCTGGCGTCTCGGCCGCCGCTCGCTCGACCTCCGCCGGCTTCGAGAGATTGATCCGCGACTGCAGGTCCTGGAACGAAGGCGCGCCGTCCTCACCGATCGCGACGATCTCCCCGTCGAACACGGCCTCGCGCACGGGCTGCGACGCGAGCGCTACGACGACCTCCGGGTATTGCACCGTCTGGTTGTTCCCGCGACGCGTCCGGAGTTCGACTGCACCGTCGCGCACGAACGCCAACGTGCGCACGCCGTCGAGTTTCGGTTCGAAGATCCAGCCCGGCCGCGTGAACGGCTCCTTCACCAACGTCGCGAGCATCGGACGGAGCGTCTTCGAGTCGGGGAATGGCGCTTTTTTCGCTGCCGGATGCGGCGCGCCACCGGGCGTCGGCGCGAGCGGCGGCATGCGGCCTTCCTTTAGGTCTTGCAGCGTCAGGCCGCTGATCACGGAGCGATCTTCCTCGAGGATGTCGCGCGTTGATGCGTACTCGTCGCGGTGCTTGATGAGGAGCCAGCTCTTGGGGTCGCTCTTGATCTGCACGAGCGTCCACGAGCCGTGCATCTTCTTGCCGCGCATGGTGATCGAGACCTTGCCCTTGGCCATCTCTTCGAGGATGCGGCGGCTGCCCTCGGCCTTGTCGCCCCACGAGAACTCGCCCTTTTCGTCAGGGGAGTACGTGCCGTTGTCCCAGACAATCACCTGGCCGGCACCGTAGTTGCCCTTCGGGATCACGCCCTCGAAGGAGCCGTAGTCGAAGGGGTGGTCCTCGACGTGGGCGGCGACGCGTTTGTCCTTCGGGTTCAGCGACGGGCCTTTGGGTATGGCCCACGACACCAGCACACCGTTGACCTCGAGCCGGAAGTCCCAGTGGAGGCGGGTGGCGGCGTGCTGCTGGATGACGAACGTCAGGTCGCCGGTCTCAGGCGGGACGCCGCCCGCGGGCTCCGCCGTCTGCGTGAAGTCACGCTTCTGCTGGTAGCGCAGGAGTTGTTCGAGGTCGGGGGCTGGCTTGTCAGGCATTCCGTCATTGTGGGCGAACGTGTTTGGCACCGCCAAGTGTGGACGCCCCGTGAACTTCCGGACGCGCTAGAAGCCGAACTTGACCGACGAATGTATCTATCCGACTCCTCCTCCGTTATCCTCAGCGACGCGAAGCGTCGCCAATCGCCACTGAGGAACCATTGACATGAAACGGATCGCCCTTCTCGTAGCTATGGCGTGCGTCGCTTCGGGCGCCATATTCATCGGCGACCGGTTCGCGGGCGCGGCGCAGGACAACAGCGCAAAGATCGACCCCGCTATCACCGCAGCATTCGCCCGCGGCGAGCGCAACGTTGACGTCATCGCATCGCTGAGGGAACCCGCAGGTGCCTCCACGGCAAGCGACTCGCGACTACTGGCAATCGCCGCGTCGCAGCAACAGGTCGTGGCGCAGGTAGGCGACGCCGCGCAGTTCGTCTACGATCCGCCGGAGCAAGTGCCGGCCGTCGTCATGCGCCTCGATGAGGAAGGCGTGGCTCGCGCGGCAGCTTCTGCCGACGTCGTGAAGGTCACACTCGACGCACCGATACTGAAGGTGCAGCTCGCCGAAGCGGGGGCCTTGATCAACGCCGACGACGCGCACGGTCTCGGCGCAACGGGTGATGGCGTAGTCGTGGCCGTGATCGATACGGGCATCGACACGAACCATCCCGGTCTGTCGGATGACATCCTGTACCAGCGCTGCTTCCGCAGCACAGCGCTGGACTGCGCGGGTGGATTTGGAACGGGCACCAACGCAGAAGATGTAGCGGCGAACGGCCATGGCACACACGTCAGCGGAATCATCACGTCGAGCCTTCCCGCCGCACCAGGCATCGCACCAGATGCGCAGATCGCTGCCTACAGAATCTGCGACAACGTATGCCCCCTGAGCGACGCCGTGCTGGCCCTCGATGACATCATCGCCAACCATCCAGAAGTCGATGTGGTGAACATGAGCTTTGGAACGGGTTCGGTGTTTGCTGCGGGAACATGCGAATTCCTGCTCCCGGCGATGACATCGGCCATCAACACACTGCGCGCAAGTGGCGTGCCCTCGTTCGTCTCGTCCGGCAACAGTTCCGCGTCCACGGGGCTCTCGTTTCCGGCGTGCATCAACAATGCGATCTCCGTTGGCGCGACGATCGACGCGAACGATGCAGACTTCTGCATCCCAAATCAGGTTGACAACATTCTCTGCATCTCGAACTCCGACGCATCTCTCGACCTCCTGGCGCCGGGATCGATGATCACCTCGACCTTCAACAACGGCGGCACAATTGCCTATCGCGGCACATCGATGGCGGCGCCGGCAGCTGCCGCCGTCAGTGCCCTCCTAGAGGATGCATCACCCGGGCTGTCGGTGAATGACATCGAAACACGCCTCTCGCACACCGGCGTGCCGATTCTCGACCCCCGTAACGGCGTCACCGTCTGCCGCGTCGATGCGCTCGCCGCGATCACGAACGACACCGACCCGACGTGCGTCAGCCCACCGGCGCCGCCGCCGACAGCGACGAACACGGCAACACCAACGCAGACGTTTACGCCGACACCGACGCAGACGGCGACGACGACCCCAACGCATACGGCTACGAACACTCACACACCGTCGCCAACCGGAACGGCGACTAGCACAGCGACCGCGACGGTAACGAATACATCGGTGCCGACAGCAACACCGACGAACACGCCAACGGCGACGACGCCACCAACACATACGCCGACCGCAACGACGCCGTCCGGTCCGGATACGTGGTCACCCGCCGCCACGATGGCGGCCGCGCGCCGCGAGCACACGGCGACACTGCTGCCGGACGGCAGGGTGCTGGTCGTTGGCGGCTACGACGGCGTAAATTTCCTCAATAGTGCAGAACTCTACGACCCTGTGTCAGACGCGTGGACTGCGGCTGCAAGTCCAGGATCGGCCCCGTACGACGCGACCGCGACGCTGCTATCGAACGGCCTCGTCCTTGTCGTGGGAAGTAGCGCTCGACGATATGACGCCTCGACCAACACGTGGTCTTCAGGCGGGAGTCTCGCGACGAGTCGACGCGGGCACACGGCGACGCTCCTTGGAGACGGTAGGGTTCTGGTTTCAGGCGGATATAACGCGAGTGTTGAACTAACGAGTGCCGAAATTTACGACCCTATCACCAACTCATGGTCCACGACGGGGAGTCTTCAGACAGGACGTTGGAATCATACGGCTACGCGAATCAGCGATGGGCGTGTGTTGGTCGCGGGCGGACGAACCTTCTCAGGGACGAGCTTTTCAACGTCCGAAATCTTTGATCCTTCGACAGGGACATGGGCCGCCGCCGACGCCATGTCGACGCTGCGGAACGGACACACGGCGAATTTCCTACCAAACGGTCTCATCCTTGTCACGGGCGGGGTCAGCGGCCCCGGCTCTCAAGCAGAGCTATACGACGCGGGCACCGACACATGGACGCCAGAGGGTCCCGTGGTGACAAGTCGAACAGAACACACGAGTGTACTCATGGACAACAACAATGTCCTACTCGCGGGAGGACTTGCGAATAGCTCCGAATGGTACGACACGATCGCTGGCACGTTCGTCGCCGCTGGCAACATGGCAGCGGGACGCGGCTACCACACGATGACGCGCCTCCAGAGCGGCGCGATCCTTGTCACCGGAGGCTTCGACGGTACAACGCACCTCGCAACCGCCGAGCTGTATGAAGCGCTGCCCCCTGCCACGCCGACATCAACGCCAACCGACACGGCGACAGCAACGGCCACGCCAACGTTCACACCCACCACCACGGCTACGGCGACGTTCACGAGCACAGCAACGCCGACGAATACCGCAACGGCAACATTCACGCCGACAGAAACAGCCACCAGTTCGCCCACAGCAACAGGCACGCCGACCGAGACGCCGACGCCAACCTCAACCAACACCTCCGTGCCGACAGCGACGACGACGGCGACGCCAACCGCAACCAACACCTCCATACCGACGGCTACGGCGACCAGTACACAAACAGCAACTGCGACGCAAACAGTTGTGGCCGGTGGTGATGGCTGGTTCTTTGCTGGGAACATGTCCGTCGGGCGATGGGAGCATGCGGCCACGTTGCTTCTCAGCGGAAAGGTTCTTGTGACAGGCGGATCAGGCGCAGGTGTCTATAACAATGCCGACATCTACGACCCCGCGGCAAATGCATGGACTGGCGCGAGCGACATGCCGATCGCTCGCCAACATCACACCGCAACACTACTTGCGAACGGCAAGGTGCTGATAGCAGGAGGCCATGATGGCACAACCGCCCTCACAACTGCGGCCCTCTATGACCCGAGTCTAGACAGTTGGGCTTCCGCTGCAAGCATGGGTTACGCGCGCTTTGAACATACAGCCACGTTGCTAAATGACGGCAGGGTTCTTGTCGTCGGCGGAGGTGGGTTCTATCCGCAACAGGCCGAGGTCTATGATCCCAACGCCAACGCATGGTCAGAGGCTGGGTATCTGGATGAGGGTCGCGTCAACCACACTGCAACGCTTCTAGGAAGCGGCAAAGTTCTCGTTGCTGGGGGGTTCAGAGGATTTCTGGTCGATAGTGAACAAATTTACGACCCTTCAACTAATCTATGGGAGCCCGCGGCGAACCTGACGACTGATCGGCGCTACCACACCGCTACCCTCCTCCAAGATGGCAGCGTGCTAGTTTCAGGCGGCATCGCTGTGGGTAACGTAACGCTCGCCATCGGTGAACGCTATGACCCGATCACGGACAGTTGGTCGGCGGCGGCGAACATGGGAATCGCTCGCTACGCGCACACGGCGACTCTTCTTCCAGGTGGAAGTGTGCTGGTGAGCGGGGGTGTCAATGGCGGTTTCGCGCGGCTGAGTAGCGCGGAACTCTACGTGGCAACTACCGACGATTGGATACCAACAGGCGACATGTCGCGCCCACGGATGCTTCACGAGTCCGTTCTGTTGCTGAACGGCAATGTGCTAGCCACTGGTGGAGCCTCGAATATCGCATTCGAACCAGACACCGAGTTTTACGGCGAAGATGCGCTTGCGACGCCCACGCCGACAGCTACGCCTTCGGCCACACCGACACCGGCGGGGCCGGACACGGATGGCGATGGATATTCGGATGCGCTGGAGATTTCGTTGGGCGAGAACCCGAACAGCTACTGCGCGATCATGCGGGCTGATGTGACGCAAAACGGCACCGTAAACAGCCTGGACTTGCTGATGGCATCGTTCGGGTTTGAAAGCTTCGTCGCGCGGTACGACCAGAACGGGAACGGGACGATCAATTCGCTCGACCTGCTGTTGATTTCGTTCCAGTTCGGGCGCTTCGTGTCAGAGTGCGACGACTGAGACGAGGTTGCGCGAACCGCTCTCAGCGCGACAGCGTGTTCGTCACTCGCCGACGAGGCGCTCGATCTCCTCGCGGGTCAGGATGTAGGCGTTGCCCTCGTCCGGGATGGCGCCCAGCGCGGTCAGGCACTCCGTGAACAGCTCGCGCGTTTTGTACTCGAGTTCCTGTAGCTTCATGCCCGTCATCGCCTTGATGATCGTCTGACCCTTGCGGACGTGCGTCCGCTCGTCGGCGCGGATGAAGTCGGCGATGTGCGCCACCATCGAGTCGTCGCGACGGCGCGCTTCGTCGACGAGGCCGCTGATTGTCTTCAGAATCGCGACTTCGCCGAACAGGTTGATCTGCGCCATCGCGTACTCGGGCTCCATCGGGCCGCGGCAGGTCGACGAACTAAGCCGATTCGGCAGCTCGAACGGCTCGTAGCCGGCCGCCGCTAGCGCGCGATGCCCGATCTCGGTGTGACGTGCCTCGTCCCAGGTGATGCGCGCCAGGTGGTACTCAGCGTCGAAGTCGCGGAAGCGGATGTCCCAAAGGAACGTGCCGAAGGCCTCGATCGCGTCGACTTCATCTCGTTGCGTTCGCAAGAAGATGAGTCTGTACGCTTCATACGTGTTCGGCGTCACTCGCGGTGTGCCGTCTGCCCTGTCGTAGTCGCCGGTTTCGTTGAAGGTCGTGAACCGCTCGTCGCGCATTGGCACGGTGCCGCGCTCGTACGGCTTCTCGTCGACGCGCATTGGCGACGGTTCTTCGTTCCTAGCGTCCGCGCCGCTCACACCGCCGATGCTGCCGAGCACGCGCTCGAGATGCCAGCGCCAACGCGCGAGACGAGATTCGTCGATGCCACCGCCGACGTACGCCTCGACTGCTTCCTCCGCCCAACTGAGCATCGGCTCGTAGTCGACTAGAAAGCGACGCAGGATTCGGATCGTCGGCGCATCGGTCACGGGATCTGTGTCGTCGATGTGATGGCGGTATGCCAACGCCAGCGCACGTCCCGCGACGAGATGTACGCCGACGAGCAGTTCCGGTGTATCGGCGGCGGACAGCATCTCTTCGATGAATCGATCGGTCTCCGCATCGCGAAACGCGTCGATGTCCGCCAGCCGCACCTCTTGCTCCGTCAGACGCTCGCGCAGCGTGCGGGCGGCATCCATGTGATAGAAGATGTGGCGCCCGGTTTCGAGCTTAACCTCCAACTCTGCGATCGCAAGCGTCCACGATCCGAGTGCGTGCGCGAGAGAGCGTTCGAGGTAGAAGTACCGCAGCAGCCTGCGGGAGTTTTCTTCGACGGTGAAGGCGCCACCGATCTCGCGCCGGTCGCGAGGAAAGCGGTAGGGAAAGGCAGCAACACGAGCCTTCGCCGCCGCGCGTTCGGCCGGCCTCGATGCTGCTGCAAGGTGCTCGGACCTCGGCTTCTTGGCGCCAGTGTCTGAATCGGGCATGTCGCTGCTCCTCGGTGCCGGGGTTCATCTCAACTGTCAGAACGTCCCCGCGGGATGGTCAGTTTAGTGACATGGGCATAGCTCGCGCCAAGCCGGCGAGCACCGGTCGCCGGGCCAGTTCGCGACGCTAGTAGCCGCGGATGCCCTCGCTGATGAGGACCACGCCGATGAGGGCCATCAGGACGGTGATCACGACGGCGTTGTTCGCGACCAGCCACCCTCGAGCAGACTCGAGATGACCGCGGGCTCGCGTGCCACCGAGCGCGTAATACAGCACGGGAATCAGGATTCCGAGCGTCGAGAGCAGTAGGAAGAGCAGACCCACTGCAACGGACTCGGCCGTGCTCAAGTCGGGTTGTCCGACGGCTGTTCCAGCGGCGCCAGCAAGGGCGATGTTCTTTGGGTTCAAGGCCGTCAGGAGCAGGCCGATACCGAGCGCCTTGATCGGCGTGAAGTTGTTGATCGCGGTCATCCAGCCTGGCATTTCGACGTCCGGGCCCTTTGGACGACCAAGCCACTTCTTCGCGGCGTACAAGAGGAGCCCGACGCCGATCGCTATGCGCACCCAGTCGATCGTGTGATAGTCGTCAGCGTCTTCGTTCTCATACACGCCGGTGGTCAAGAGCGCGGCCACGGTAACGATGACCGTGAGACCCGCGACCCAACCGATCGTGTACGCGGTTACGTTGCCACGCCCTCTCGGCGAGAACAGCAAGAGGATCACGGCGAGGATCGGGATCGGGAACAGGGCTATCGTGGCCGCCAGCGGCAGCATATCGCCGATCGCTGTGCCCATATCGAGTCGCTCTCCTGAGTACGACGCTTCGACGTCGGTTTGCCACGCACCGCGCCTTGCGTCACCGGCGACGCTTGACTACTCCGGCCCGATGTCGAGCACCCAAATACCCTCGATCGCGGACGCTGCGATCTTCACCGTGCCTCTGCATCCACCGTTCGCGCCATCGAACTCGCCCGCCCCACCGTCGATCTCGTAGGTGAGCTCAAGCAGGGCGTCGGACGTGTCATCGACGTCGTCTGCTTCGTGGTCTGCGACAGCCGACACGAGCGTTGCGTAGACTTCCGCGCCTTCTCGTGAAAGAGTCAGGTCGCCTTCGCCCGCGTACTCGATCAGGCCGAGGTTCCAGGACACTACGCCGCTCACCAACCACACGCCATCATCGCTCGTTGCCTCGAACGCGACGGTGCGCGTGCCATTGAGCAGCACCTGCGACTCGGTGATCTCGCCCGACGCTCTAATCTCGATTTCCATGTACGCCTGTCCACAAAAAGAGAGGCGAACCACCTGGCCCGCCTCTCAAATTACTCTGTACACAGGACGACCAACAGCCTAGCCTGCGGCCTTTTCTTTCTTGATCGCCTCGATCAGCGGCGGGAGGATCGTCTTGTAGTCGCCGACGATGCCGAAGCGCGCGGACTTGAAGATGTTGGCATCCGCGTCCTTGTTGATCGCGATGATGTTTTTCGATCCGGAGCATCCGGCCATGTGCTGGCTCGCGCCTGAAATTGCGACGGCGATGTACACGTTCGGGCTCACAACCTTGCCGGTGAGGCCGACCTGCTCCGCGACCGGCCTCCAGCCGAGGTCAGCGACTGCGCGGCTGCAGCCGACGGCGCCCCCGAGCGCTCCCGCGAGCTGTTCGATAACGTCAAAGTTCTCCGGGCCGCCCATGCCGCGGCCGCCGCTGACGACGAAGTTCGCGTCTTCGAGCCGCACACCTTCAGCTGCCGCGACGTCACGGCTCAGCACCTTCGTCCGGATGCCCGACAGGTCGACGTCGACCTTTTCGACGGCGCCTGCGCTGCCGCCGGCGGCCGGCTCGAACGTCTTGGGGCGAACCGTAGCGATGGCCGGCTCCGAGGTGAAGCCGTTGACCGCGCGCGCGTTGCCGCCGTACGTCGGACGCGTAGTGTGCAGCTTGCCGTCTTTCATCTCGAGGCCGATCGTGTCCATCGCGATCGCCGTGTTCAACCTGTACGCCAACGCAGGGCCGAGGTCACGGCCTGCGTCACTCTGCGCGAGCAGGATGATGGCCGGGTCAGCCTTCGCAGCGACAGCCTGCGCGGCCGTCGTATATCCATCGGTCGTGTACTGCGCCAGCGCCGCGTCATCGACGACGTACGTCTTCTCGACGCCGGCGACGTTCGCCGCTGCGCCCTCGACACCCGAACCAATCACCATCGCTGAGACAGGTCCGGCGCCGAGGCCGGTCGCTGCCGCGACGAGTTCGGCCGTCACCGGCGACACCGCACCGTCGACAACCTCCGCCAGAATGAGAACTCCGTTTGCCATTTGCCTGTACTCCTCACCGCGCATCGCGGCCTGCAAGAATCAAAATCAAACGAGCGCTAGATGAGCTTCGCTTCCTTCATGCGCTTCGCGAGGTTTGCGGCCTGCTCTTCGGGCGTTTCGCCCTCGATGATCTCGACCTTGGTGTCGACGACCGGGACGAAGAGCTGTTCAAGCGTGAGCTTCGGCGCGAGCGCGGCGGCATCGATCCCGAGATCGGCGGCGGTCCAGGTCGTGACCTGCTTCTTGCCTGCGGCCATGATTTGCGGGAGCTTCGGATAGCGGGGCTCGCCGAGTTCGTTGCTGACGGTGACGACCGCCGGCAACGTTGCTTCGACCTTCTCGGTCGCGTCTGGGAGCACGCGCTCTACGGTTACCTTGCCGTCCGCGACGGACACTGCCTTCGCGAACGTGACGACTGGCCCGCCGATCATCTCGGCGATGAGCGTGCCTGTGACACCGGTGTCCCAGTCGACGGCCTGGCGTCCGGTGAGGACGAGGTCAACGTCTCCGAGCTTCTTGATGGCCGTCGCGAGCACGAGCGCCGCGGCGGTGCTGTCGATGTCGTTGAAGGCGTCATCGCTGATGAGCACGCCCTCGTCACCGCCCATCGCGAGGCCCTGCTTGATGGTCTCGCGGGCGGTCGCGGGGCCCATGCTCATGATCGTGACCTTGGTGTCGCCACCAGCGTCCTTGATCTTCATCGCCGCCTCGGCCGCGATGGCGTCGAACTGGCTCGTTACGGGCGCCACGCCGGGAGGCGGTACGACCTTCTTGGCGCCTTCGTCCACCTTGAAGCTCGACGGAGGAATGTCCCAGTCGGGCACCTGCTTTACGCACACAACGATATGCAACTTCGTCCCTCCTTCGGGGCAGAGTGTGGTCTGCTCGCATCTCGGTCAGGGCTGTTTCCAGCGTGACGCCCGTGAGGCGCCGATTCCTGAATCCTGTGCAAGGTACAGAATCGCCAATTTAAGGTCTAGGGACTTCGTTTTCTCCGGGATCGCCTTATTCGCGGATTTCCACCGTTACCTTTCACCTCCGCAAGCCGATATTTAGGACGGGTCAGCGGTGCGACGCACCGTGAAATCTCAACAGCATCGAACTGGCATGGAAGCTGGCGCTTATGCGAGTCCTGTGCATCTGCGTGGGTCTTGATGGGGGTGGGTTCTCGTGGGGCAGAAGAGCCTTGCCGTAGCAGAGCCACAGGCGTTTCCGGAGCACCTCGGCCGCGACCTCGTCGCCAAGCGCGCATTCCGCGCGATGAATACGAGTGTTGAGGTCACGCTCCGGGACTGGTCCCGTGGTGATCTGCTGGACCGCATCGAGCACTTCTTTCGAAGATTCGAAACTCGTTTCAGCCGATTCCTGCCGGACAGCGAGCTGTCCGAACTCAACGCAGGGACTGGGCGCCAGCAGTCGGTATCGCTGGAGATGCTCGACCTTTTGCTTGAGTCGAAGCGGCTGCACGCCCTGACTGGCGGCGTCTTCGACCCTGCGATCCTCGCAGCGCTTGAGTCGGCTGGCTACGACCGGTCGTTCGATTTCGTCGAGCGCGAATCTGCGCTACCAACCGTCACACAAACAAGCCACCATCCCACATTCGCTGACATCGCGATTGACGCGAAATCGCAGACGGCGATGTTGCCCACCGACTTGCGCCTCGATTTTGGAGGCATCGGCAAGGGCTACGCCATCGACCGCGCAGACGAAATGCTCAACGGCGCAGGTCCGTCCCTTGTCAGCGCCGGCGGTGACCTCTTCGGTCGCGGCGACGGCCCGTACGGCGACGGATGGCTGATCGCCGTCACCAGCCCGCAAGGCGATGAGATTGATCGAATCGTCTTGCACGACGAGGCAGTCGCAACATCGACCGTTGCCCTTCGCGCGTGGAACCGCGCAGGTCGCACGATGCATCACATCATCAACCCGACGACCGGCCAGCCCGCAGATACGGGCCTGACATCGGTGACCGTCGTTGCCAGAACCGCATCCGACGCGGACGTGTTCGCAAAGACCGCACTCATCCTGGGCCTCGACGAAGGCCGCCGCTTCCTGCAACAGCAGGAGGCTCAAGCACTGTTTGTACTAGACCGCGGCGACGTGATCGCAACCGATCGCTGGCCCGGAAACGCAGGGAGGTAACCATGCAACGCAGATTCGCACTGGCCGTCGCACTCGCACTGACGGTGATCACGACCTTCTCAGTCGTCACTGTCGGAGCGCGCGCTGGCGTCTTTGGCTCCGGCAGCACCGCCGACGCTGAACCGCAAGTCGTCGAGCAATCGCTCACGACAGTCGCGCCGCTACCCACCCAGCCGGTGGTCGCGCCGGCACCGCCGCCGGAGCCTGTCGTCATTACTGAGTATGTGTATATCGACGAGCCCGCGCCGTCACAGCCGCAGCGCCAGGCGGCAGCCCCAGCATCCAGTGGGTCCGTCGCTGCCGCAGCTGTGGAACAGCAGTCCGTCGCCGCCGTTGCTGGCGAGGTCGCGCCTGCACCAACGCTGTCGCCAGATCCAACCTTGTCGCCAGATCCAACACAAGCACCGGCTCCAACGACATCGCCACCGCAGTATCACGATGACGATGACGACGAAGAACACGAAGACGACGACGATCACGAAGAACGCGAAGATGACGAGCATGAGGAGGACGACGATTAGTAGTCGCGTCCAATCTAGTCGCGCCAGCACCGCCAAGTGGCCGCCTTGCCCGGCGCGAACATGAACTGAGGAGAGACTCCAATGCCCCGCCGAATTGCATTGGCCCTCGCACTGGCGCTGACAGTCGTCACGACGTTCTCTATCGTCGTTGTCGGTGCGCGCACTGGGCTTTTCGGAGGCGACGACAGCGCCGAGGCGGACCAGCAGTTCGCCGCCGTCGCTCCTCCCACCAACACACCGATTCCCCCGCCGCCTGCTGAGCCAACTCAGCAAGCGTGGGCGCCTCGCGAACCCGTATACGTGACGGAGTACGTGTACGTCGATGAACCGGCGCCAGCGGCCCAACCTCGATTGCAAGCGACGTCGAACACGATCCCAACGACCGCACCAGCGCCCACGGGCGCAGCGGCGGATGAATCCCAAGCTCAACCCACAGCTCCTGCTGCGGAGCAGCCGACTCAACCGCCGGCCGTCGCTCCTACGCTGCCGGCTGCTCAACCAACAGCGCCTCCGGCCGTGCCAACCACCCCGCCGACAACAGTTCCGACAACGCCTCCTGCTCCGGCCGCTCCGCCGTCGGGACAGGGTGAACTCGAGTTCACTGGCACCGTTTCGGCGATGAGTGGCAGCATGGTCACATTCACCCACGGGGGTTCCAGCACAATCGTCAAGATCACAAAGAACCTCGATCGGCTGCACGTCGGCTCGACCGTAAAGGTGCACGCCATCTGGGTGCAAAGCGGTTACTACGTCGCGAAAGAGATCGAATTCGAAGAGGGCAACTAACATGACGTTCTTTACGAAGTTCTGGCGCGCAAAACTTGTCACGGTAGCCGTGACGCTGGCTGCCACGCTCGGAGTATGGGGCCTCCTCGCATGGCCGGACTGGACTTCAGCGGACGACGCATGGAGTAAGACAGCCGTCGACCCGCAAGTCACCGCGCTGCAAGCGTTGGCCGCGCTTCCGCCCGAGCAACTCGCCGCACTGAGCGCACCGCCGCCGCCCGCTGTTGTGGCTGCCGCGCCGCCGCCCGTCCAACCACAGACCGTCTACCGGCAGGTCGTCGTCGTGACCCGCCACCAGGCGCCCGCGAGTGGCGCCGACACTGCGTCTAACGATGGGCTTCCTCCGGCTGATCAGCATGCGGTCGCACAAGCTCAAGATCCCGCCGCCAACCCACAGCCCGCGCAACAGCCCAAACAGCCGTCGCAGCCAGCACCGGCGCCGCAGCCGCAACCGAAGCCCGTTCAACCGGCACCGGCCCCGAAGCCAGCGCCTCCACCGCCTGCGCCTGCGCCAGCACCTGCACCTGCGCCTCCACCGGCGCCAGCACCCGCACCGCCACCGGACGGCTCAACAAACGGTTCCTGAGTGCCGATGGGATCTATGATGGGTATGGATATCGACATCACGCAGCACATTTGGTGGTACCTGGGGCGATCGTCTGGATTTGTCGCCTACTGGCTCCTCTTCGCCTCCGTTGCGATGGGCCTCGCCGTCAGCTCCCGCGTCTTCGACGGCGTGCTTGGGCGGCCCTGGGTGTTCGAGATTCACAAGTTTCTGTCTGTTTTCGTCCTCGGCATGATGCTGTTCCATGGTTTGATCATGCTGCCCGACCCCTACGCGAAGTTCTCAGTCGGCGAACTACTTATCCCCTTCCGCGCCGAGTACCGATCAACAGCGATGGCGGCGGGCATCTTCACGCTATACGCGTCTGCCTTCATCACGGCCACGTTCTACATCAAGGGACTCATTGGCCAGAAGATGTGGCGCTGGATCCACTACCTGACATTCGCGCTGTTTGTCAGCGCCATGGCACACGGGATTTGGACAGGTACTGACTCAGAGAAACCCTTTGTCCAGTATTCGTACCTTGCATCGGGTGCGGCAGTCGTCTTCTTGACCTTCTTCCGAATACTGGCCGCGAGATCGGCGCGTCCGAAGGCAGTGCCTGCCCGGCCTGCAACAGCGCGAACGGAACAACAGGCTGAGGCGGCCTGAGTCGTTCGTCGAGCGGACGCTATTGGCTATCTCCGGAGGCGGCCGATCGCATCGTTCGCGGCCAAGATGAAAGCGCCATCCTGCGAAAGATCGTACTCGCGAAGACAGGCTTCGGTGAACTTTATGGCGTGCTCGTCGCGGGCCTCGAGTGCGCGGGCGGCCAGATCTTCGCGGTCGAATTCTACGGGCTCTGCGCCGATCCGTATCAATGACGGATCGACGCGTCCGTACGTGGCGTAGAGCGCGGCGCACGCCTGCCACACATATCGCTGCGCCGTAGTTCGGCTCGCGTCCGACAGATGCGGCACGAGCAGGCGAAGTGCACTAGGCGCGGTCACTGAATGCACGAACCCGATCGAAGCCGCTCCGAGGTTGCCGAGATACTGACGCACGAACAGGCGCGTCATCTCGCCGATTACCGCATCGGCAGGCCCGTCTGTTGCAGCCATATCGATCGCCGGACCGAAGTCTTCGGCTTCGAGCACCCGCACGGCTTCGAAGATCAGGAAGCGGCTTCGCTTGCTGTCGTCTATCCGTGGGATGTCCTTTAGCGCAGCCGACATGGGCTGCGGCGCACTGCCTGTCGTTCGCACCGGTAGTCCCTGATACCGCGCGGCCCAGTACGCAAGACCGGTGGCGAACTCCTGCAGCCGCTGCGGCGTTTCACCTGCGTAAAGCGCGCGCACGGCGTGAGCCGTCCGGATCACGCCGTGCGTTGCCGCGGCCATGATTCCCGGCGACAGGCGTGCGACCCAGACGTCGAGCAGTTCCGGCCATGGGTTCTCCGCGACCTGGCGCCGAAAGTAAGCAATCCAGTCGCCTACGCGGCGGACGTCGCCGAGGGTTTCTCGCCATTCATCCCTCTCGATTGCGTTGCGCTCTCCCACGGGCTCGAGCAGATTCTTCGCGTAGTCCTCGGCCCATGCTTCGACTGCGTCAGCGCGCCCAAGGGCCACCAGCGCTTCCGACGCCATCGGCCCGTGGTTCGAGAGCCCGGGGCCAAACTCCGGACCGGTCGCGGCGAATCGTTCGAGCACCGCGTCGAGTGCGTCCTCGGACATATCAGACCTCCGACTGGTTGTGCTGTCTGTTCAACAGAACCACTCTAAGACTTCAAGTCAACTTGAAGTCAAGTGGCCCGGGGACAATTTCTTCGAACGATTCTCGCCAAGGTTTAGGGTGGCGCCTTGAGCGGGTGCGCCAGTCGGCCTATAGGCCGTTAATGGCATCGATCATCTGGCGGATGCGGCCGAAGTTGTGGCGCGGCAGCCAGGCGATGCGCGCCAGATCCGGCACGTCGCCATCCTTCACTTCGGCGGGCGATGCGTTGACCGGCTCAATTTCGCCAGACTTCACGATGTCGGCGAACTCTGTATTCAGCCACGCGAGTTGGCCCGGAGATGGCGCGCGCTTCATGCGCACGACGAGCCGTTCGCCGACGTAGCGCGCAGAGTCGTAGTTCGAGTAGAAGCGCTCGATGACGGACGCCGCGTGCTCGACGTTGTCGGCCGCCTCGAAGAACGCAAGGTCTTCCGGCGACGCGAGACGGGCGCCGATCAGGTGGTCGCGCACGAAATCGAGCCATTCGCTCCAGTAACGGCCGCGCGGCGGGTCGAGCAGAACGACGGGGCGTATGGCCGTCTTGCCTGTCTGCATCAACGTCAGCAGTTCGAACGCTTCGTCCAACGTGCCGAAGCCGCCCGGGCAAAGCACGAACGCGTCCGATTCCTTCATGAACGCGATCTTGCGCGTGAAGAAGTACTTGAAGTCGATGAGCTTCTGGTCGCCGGCGATGAACGGGTTCGCGCCCTGCTCGAACGGGAGCATGATCCCGACGCCGAAGCTGCTCTTCTTACCCGCACCTTCATGGCCGGCTTGCATGATGCCAGGGCCGGCGCCAGTGATTACCATCCAGCCGCGCGACGCGATCTCTCGCGCGAACGCCCGCGTTATCTCGTACGCCGGATCGTCGGGCGGCGTGCGAGCTGAACCGAAGATGCTGACCTTGCGTGTGCCGCGATACGGCGCGAACACACGGAACGAGCGTCCCATCTCGCGCAGTGATCGCGCGACGAGCTTCATTTCGCCGCGGTTGGCGGTGCGCGCCATGCGGAACGCCGTCTCGAGGATGTCCTGCAGGCGATCCTCGTTCTCGACCTGAATCGCAGGGTCGTCGAGGAACTCTCGGATCTTCTGGTCGATCGCGGGATCGCCGCTGCCGGTGCGCCGCCGACTGCGCTGCCGGGCCGTGTTCGTCCGCACGGACTGCGGCTCAAGCGGCTCGACACCCTGCACGACCTTTTCGGTCTGCTGCTTCTCCTGCGGAGGGACCATCCCCGTCGGCTTACGCCTGCGTGCCACGAACTACTTCTTGCCGCCGCCGAAGAGGTTCTTGAAGAAGCCGCCGCTCTTCTTGCCGCCACTCCGGAGCATGTTGCCCCACTCTTCCTCGGCGACGCCCGCGCGCTGCAGGCCGGCGACGCGCTCCTGCATCACCTCGCGCACGCGCTCCGACTCGTTCGAGTCCATCCAGAAGCCGTGCTCCTCCGTGCAAGCGTCCAGTTCGAGATTGTGCGCGCGATAGTTGAACGCGCGCATGTCGGTCTTGCACACCGGGCACTTCAGCTCGCTCTCACGCTTCGCATAGTCGATCATGCCGCGGCGGCTGTCATCGTCCGCGACGGTAGCTTCGAGCATCGACAGCTCGTCGTTGTCGTACCAGGCGCCTCCGCACTTCTCACAGCGATCGATTTCTACACCGTGCTCTTGTCCTTCCTTAAGCAAGGACTGGTCGCGCGGGCACTTCAGGTCTCTCATTCGTTCCTCCAACTAATCATTCGTACAATTGTGCCATCCCAGCGGCGAGGAGCCTAATCATGACCAACACCTACTGGAACGCCGAGGTCTACGAGCGCATCGGCAAGCCCATGCGCCGCTGGGCCCAGGCCGTCATCGCCGATCTCGACCTCAAGGGCGATGAGACCGTTCTCGACGCCGGTTGTGGCTCCGGATCCGTGACGTTCGACCTGCTCGAGCATCTTCCGAAGGGCAAGATCTACGCGCTCGACGCCTCGCAGGAGATGGTGGACTCGCTGGCGAAGCAACTAAGCGAGCGGGGAGAGACGCGCGTCACGCCGATGCGCGCCAGCCTCACCGACTTCAGGCTGCCGGAGCAGGTCGACCGCGTCTTCTCGAACGCCGTCTTCCACTGGATTCCGGACGATGCCGCGCTGTTCTCATCGCTGTTCGCGGCCGCGAAGCCTGGCGGCAAGCTGCGCGCGCAGTGCGGCGGATTCGGCAACAACGCACATGTGCTCGAAGCGACTGAGGCCGTACGCCAGAACGAGCCCTTCAAGTCACACCTCGGTGACTTCCGCGACTCGAAGAAGTACCGAACACCCGGCCAGGCGAAGGCGGCGCTTGAAAGCGCCGGCTGGACCGATGTGCGGGCGAACCTCTTCGAGCAGCCGGTGCCGTTCGAGGACTCTGAAGAGGGTGCGCTGTACGTCCGGACGATTCTTCTCCGTGACCACATCGCCCGCTTGCCGGAGGACGACGGTATCGCCTATTCTCGCGCGGTCGTCGCGGAAACCATACGGCGCAATGGCACACCGTACACGGCCGACTACGTGCGGCTCGATCTGTGGGCCATTCGGCCCGAATAACAGGCCTAGTCCGGTGTCCAGAAGTTGGTGTTCTTTGGCGTGCGTTCGTCGCGGGCGGCGTTTGAGTGCGCGGCGGTGCCGCCGGGGATGATGCTGGGGTCGACGGAGGCGCGCGTGGGGTCGGGGAAGTCGTCGAAGGTAACTTCGCCGTTGTCGGTTTCGAGGACGGCGTACGAGAGCTTGAAGTGATTGCGTGCGTCGCGCGGCTCACCGGCTGAGCCGGGGTTGATGATGAGGCTTCGGCCGACGCGCTCGGCCATCTGGTAGTGCGTGTGTCCGAGGATGACGTAGTCGGCGCCGATCTCGCCGAGGCGGCTGATGGCGGGGCTGTTGGGGTACATGTACTCGTTGTACGGCTCCCACGGACTGCCGTGCACCATGACGAGCGTCTTGCCATTCGGGAGCGTCGTCTCAAGCCTGTAGTCGTGAGCAGCCATGTACTCGAGGTCGTCGCTGCGTACGCCAGCTGCCGCGCGGGCGCCCTCGCCCCACTTGCCGAGCAGGACGTCCTCGTGGTTGCCGAGGATGTAGCGGGCGTTGCGCTCGCGGAGGATCTGCATGACTTCGTTCGAGAAACGGAACTGGTAGACGGCGTCGCCTGCGCAGAGGAATTCGTCGACGTCGCCCATGCGGTCGAGGGCGATGCGTAGCGCCTCGTGGTTGCAGTGGATGTCGGAGACGATGCCGATTCTCATGGTGTAAGTATCGCCTGTCGGCGGTCAGCTTGTCAGTGGGCCTGTGGTTTGACGATTGTTGGCCTTTCGAAGCCGCATCGGCGGCGTCCGAACTAGATTCTTCGCTTCGCTCAGAATGACAGACCCCAAGGGCGTTCCTTCAACCTACTTCGATCTCGCGTTCGATTTGTTCGAGACGCATGGAGCCGGGGGCGGCGCCTTCGCTGGCGAGGCGGGCGGCGATGCGCTGGAGGGCGCTGTTTACGGGCGTCGGGATGTTGTGGAGGCGGCCGAGGAGGGCGATTTCGCCGTTGAGGTAATCGGTCTCGATGGAACCGGTGTTGCGGGCGAGGCTCTGCCACGACGAGCCACCGCCGCGCATCGCTCCGGCGATCGGCGCCATGCGTGACATCGACTTGCGGCGCTCGGCCTCTTCTTCGGATGTTGCCCACTCGATACCGGCGGCCTTGTAGCAGGCGACGGCTTCTTCGCGGGCGCGGATGTGGAGCGAGCGCGCGTCGTCGTCGGAACTGCAGGCGGCCTGGATGCTGTTGCCGAGGTTCGAGAGGAGCTTGGCGTACTTCCAGCGCATGATGTCGGACGTGGGCTTTGCGCTGAGGCCAGAGCCGTCTATGTCGCCGATGATGCGTTCGATTGCTGCGTCGACGCCGTGCGGGTAGCGGCCGGCGTCCAGGATGCCGCTGACGGGCGATGCGCTCGCCTGCGCAACGCCGGGATCGATATACGTCGCGGGGAGGAAGACAAGCATCGCGTAGACGTTCGCGAAGCGGCGGATGGCGATGCGTTCGTTCTCGACGCCGTTCTGGCCGCAGACGACGGGGATGTTGGTGCCGGCGGCGGCGCGGAGGTCGTCGAGCGCGGCGGCGGTGTGCTGCGTCTTCATCGTCAGGAGGACGGCGTCGTCGGGCTTCCATGCGATCTCGGATGGATGGCCGACGGTCTTGATGGTGAGCGTCTTTGTTTCTTCGGCGGTCTGGAACGTGAGGCCGCGTTCGCGGATCGCGTCGAGGTGCGGGCCGCGGGCGATGAGGACGACGTCGTGACCGTGCTCGAAGAGTCGGGCGCCGATGACCCCGCCGACGGCACCTGCGCCGTAGATGATGTATCGCATTGTTGGTCCTCGGTCGTCAGTCGTCAGTTCGTCGGTGGTGTTTCACGACGGTTCGTGGCCACACTCGCGGGCTGAAAGCCCGCGCTCCGAATCGCGGGCGTCGTCTCCGTTCGCGACGGGCGAGGGCGCCCGTCCTCCTGTTAGCGCGTTAGCCAGCCGAACTCTTGTTGTTTTCTTTGGGCCTGGGCGTTGATCATGATGTTCACGACGTTCGGGCGGTTGCTGTTCAGCGCCTTCTCCAGCGTTGGCTTGAGTTGGTCTGGGGTTTCTACGAAGTAGCCGTCGCCGCCGAATGCTTCGATGACCTTTTCGTAGCGGGACTCCGGGACGTACTGCATGGGCAGCGGCGGGCGGTCGGGGTCGAGCTTGGGGAGGCCGCCGCTGATGCCGTTGTTATTGAGGACGATGAAGGTGATCGGCAGGTTGTAGCGGCAGGCGACCTCGACCTCCATGCCGCTGAAGCCGAACGCGGAGTCACCCTCGACGGCGACGACGCGCTTGTCGGGGTGGACGACCTGCGCCGCGATCGCGAAGGCGAGGCCGACACCCATCGTGCCGAAGCTGCCGGCGTCGAGGCGGTGCTTGGGGAGGTAGTTCGGGAGGACGGTGCGGCCGATGTCCATCGTGTTCGCACCTTCGCTGGCGATGATTGTGTCGCGCGGGAGGAAATCGCGGATCTCCTTCAGGACGCGGTAGTAGTTCATCGGCACGCTGTCGTCCTCGAACTGCGGCGCCGTCTGCGCCTGGTTGGCCTCGATCTTCTTCTCGATGCCGGTGCGCCACGTATTCTCCGCGGCGAACTGCCACGGGTTCTGTTTGAGGGCGTCGTTGAGCTGCGACGTGATCGCCTTTGCGTCGCCGACGAGGGCGACTTCGGTCGAGACGTTGGTGCCGATCTCTTCGGCGGAGATGTCCATCTGGAGGACGCGGACGTCGGGGTTGAAGCGCGGCGGCAAGCCGAAGTGCATGATCCAGTTGAGGCGCGCGCCCATCAACAGGACGAGATCGGCGTTCTGGAGGACGAAGGAGCGGGCGGCGCCGACGGAGAGCGGGTGGTCGTCGGGCATGACGCCCTTGCCCATGGGCGATGCGAGGAACGGCAACTGCGTCGACTCGATGAATTCGCGCACTTCGTCCGACGCGTTGGCATAGGCGGCGCCCTTGCCGACGATGACGAGCGGTTTCTCGGCCGTCTTGAGGGCGGCGAGCGCGGCTTCGATTGATGCGGGGTCGGCGAAGGTGCGGGGCGGCTCGGGGACGCGCGGGCGCTGGGGTGCGTTCGCATCGTCGCACTTGCCGGTGATGATGTCGCCGGGAACGTCGAGGTAGACGGCGCCGGGGCGTCCGTAGATCGACTGGCGCACGGCCTGCTCCACGAAGTACGGGATCTTCTCGATCTTGTTGACTTCGATGGCGTACTTGGTGAAGGGGCGGGCGGCCTCGACCTGGGGGGCGTCCTGGAAGGCGCCCATGCCGTCCTGCGAGAGGTCGCTGGCGCCGCCGATGAGGATCATGGGCCAGTTGTTGGACCAGGCGTTGGCGAGGCCGGAGATGGCGTTGGTCATGCCGGGGCCGCTGACGACGAGGCAGGCGCCGGGGCGGCCGGTGAGGTAGCCGACGGCCTGCGCGGCGTACGAGGCCGACTGCTCGTGGCGCATGCCGATGTACTTGATGCCCTCGCGCTGGGCGGCGAAGGCGATGGGGACGACGGGGACGCCGACGATCCCGAACATGTACTCGACGCCGTGCTGCTTGAGGCTGCGAGCGATGAGCGTCGCGCCGTCTACGTCTGGCATGGGGTGCCTCCTTCTTTGTGGAGTGAGTCTATGGGTGCGGGGGCGTAGGCTCCACTGGGCCGATGTTGGGTGGTCGATGTTGGATGTTGGAGTTCGTTTGGCAGTTTTGGTGTTTTGGGCTGGGGTTTGATTGTTTGGCTGATTTTCGTGTTTTCTGCGGCAACGAATCTGGGGAGAGGGAGGGCTCGGGCGGCTCAGGTTCGGAGCTTTGATGGTGTTTGACTGTGTTTGAGTGTCTTTGATTGTCTGGGGTGGAAACGATCAATGCGGGTCGGGTTCGTGGCTGGTGTCGGGGTGTTGGTCATGGCGCCGCGATCATCGCGCGGGGTGTGCGGGAGGTGCAAGCTTCGGGTGGCACTCTGCGCACTAGCTTGCGGCGGCGTCGAGGATGCGGAGGAAGTCGGCGGCGCGGACGGTGCGGGCGCCTTTGTATTCGGGGATGGCGAGTATGTCTTCGTCTTCGCTGACGATGTAGTCGGCGCGGCCGGCTGCGGCGCACCAGAAGTACTTGTGGTCTTTGGGATCACGGCACACGCGATCGGTCTGCGTTGTCGTGACGTTCTCGGCACGGTGTAGCAGCTCGAGCATCGCCTCGAGCTGCGGCACACCAGAAATTCGAAAGAGGCGATCACTCAGTTCCGGCCGCTGAATGACTCCCAGGATCTCACCGACAACCTGGAGTGAGACGATGAGTCTGTACTCGCCAGATCGGTCGAGGACTCTCCCCCAGACGCTATGCGGATTGATCAAGGCGCGGACGAAAACGACAGCGTCGAGGACGACTCTCATTCCTCGTCTGACCGGTAGGCACGCAGCGCCTCATCGATCGCGTCGTTGATCTCTTGCTCGGTGTAGCCTTCGAGACTCTTGCGAACTGGCGCGAACATCTCATAGAGATCGCGTGCCCACTGCGATCCGGTTGTGGAAGCGTCAGTGCGTACGGCCTCAACCTGAAGCTTGTCACCGCGCAGGGTGACAGCAAGCATGTCATCACTTCCGAGGTGCATCGCCTCGCGAAATTCCTTGGGAATGGTCATTTGTCCGTGCCGCAGCTGGCGGACAAACTTGGTCTTCTCCATACGAGCACAATATCACGTAATCACACTTTGTGCAATTACCACTCAGACTGCCCTGCCTGCTTAGATTCGGCCCCGATATACTCAGGCCAGAATGCCCATTGACCAAGCGTTTCTTGATGATATTGAGCGGAAGCTTGCGGCTCATGCGCCTTCTTTGGCGGTGGAGTTCAAGGCGGCCTCCGATGATGTGATGCCGGTGCTGTCCGAGCAGGACTACCGGACGTGGGCGGAGGAGGGCGTCGAGCTGGCGGGGCACTCGCTGCGGTCGTGGGAGGCGGCGGCGGAGTACTACCGCGTCTCAGCGCAGGTGATGCGCGCGCTGCCTTCGGCGGCTTTTCGACGCTGGGCGCACGCTAGCCGCGATCTGGCCGAGTACTCGTCGGTGGTGGCAGCGGCGTATTTGAAGGCGAGCCCGGCGGCGGTGCCGTACCTCGGCGAGGATCAGCTCATCGAGTGGGCGACGCTGGGCAAGCGGCTGTACAAGGGGCACTGGAAGTCGATCTCGCTGGCGTCCGGCTACTTCGGTGCGAGCAGCGGCCTCCTCTCGACGCTAACGCTGCCTGAACTGGCACGGCTGGTCGCGCTGATCGAGCAGGTGGCGGAGCGGTCGTATGAGCTCGCGGGCGCGTGCCTCGACGCGTCGCCGGGGCTGTTCGCGGCGCTGGAGAAGCGGGACAGGGCGCCGTTCCTGACGCTGGCGTCGGCCGTCGGTGAAGCGTCGTGGGCCGACGTGCGGATCTGCTTCGAGCGATCGCCAGCGCTGCTGAATCCGATCGACCCGACATCGCGCAGCCGCTTCCTGCAGCTCGCGGCGAACGTCGCGCGGCGCAGCGGCCGTCACGCTTACGCGCTGTTCTCGGAGGGCGCGCTGTCGCTCGCGACGGTGAGTAAAGACGCGCACGACGATCTTCTGACAATGGCCGAGGAGCTTGCCGTCGCGTCACCGACATCGGCGATGGAGTTCTTGAAGTCAGCGCCGGAAGTGCTGAAGCGGATCCGGATCAGCGAACTGGCGTCGTGGCACTCCGCCGGGCAGAAGATCCTCGAGAACAGCCCTGAGGGCGGCGAGGCGTTCTTCAAGCTGGAGTCAGGCAAGGGCGAGGAGGTGCTGCAACAGCTCTCGTCACGCGTCGATCTCTCGCGGGTGGGCGAAGTGCTGCGGCTGTACTGCAAGGCGCTCACGGGCACGAACGTCAGCATCAATCCGGTGTCGAACCTCGCCGAGAAGGGCATCGGCTGGGTAAACGAGAATCGCCCGAGCACCGAGGGTACGACGGTGTACCTGCCGGAGTTCGTCGAGGACTACGTCGAGAAGGAGATGAACTTCTCGGTGTACAAGGTCTTCGCGACGCACCAGGCGGCGCACCTCGAGTTCGGGAGCTTCTTCTTCCGCTGGTCGCGCGAGACCGGCTTGCTGCCGCCCCGGAGGTTCGACCTCGAACGCGCACGCATCGCGGCGGGGACGCAGGCGGTGCGCGAGAAGGGCTACGTCACGGAGATGGAGCGCTTCTTCGACCTGTTCGACGACCGGCAGATCGCGTCGGACTTGTTCGCGATCGCAGAGGACACGCGCATCGACACGCTGGTGCGGCGCGAGTACGGCGGCATCCGCAAGGCGTGGGCGCGGACGATGGAGAACGAACTGGAGTCGCGCGCGCTGCCGAACGCGATGCCGCTACGACAGGCGTTCGTCGAGAACCTGGTGCGGGCATCGCTTGACGGCGCACACACGATGATCTGGCCGAAGCCGCTGCAGGGGATTCTCGCGCAGGGCATCGTGGCGCTGTTCGCGCTGAAGACGAAGGGCGCGACGATCGAAGACACGGCCGAAGCGACGCTGACGATCAACGAGATCGCGGCGAAGATCCCGAACATCCCGCCCGACGAGCTTTCGGACATGGAGTGGGAGTCCATCAACGAAGAGACGTTGCAGATGATGATGTCGGCGCCGGGCGAATCGTCGGACGGCGACGCGCCGGGCGAGATGTCGGGGCAGGAAGTCGACTACGAGAGCCCGGACCAGGTGGACTTCCGCGGCGACTTCAAGCCGGAGCTTGTGCAGCTTCTCATGCGGCTGCGGATGAAGGACGGCGAGGTGTCGCAGGACGGCACGCTGTCGCCGCTGACGCAGGAACAACTGATGGAGATGCTCGAGAAGAGTGTCGAGATCACGATTGGCGCGATGGCGGAGGGCGACCTCGCTTCGACAATCGGGCTGTTTCTCTCGAACCTCGAGAAGGAAGCCGGCACGCCGATCGGCGACCAGGATCAGCAGGGCAAGCAGGAGGGCGATGGCGGCGGCGAGGGCGAGGAGCCTGAGGAGCAGGAGCTGACGCCGCAGATCAAGACCTTCCTCTACGACGAGTGGGACTTCCGCGCGGCGGACTACAAGCCGGGCTGGTGCCGCATCCTCGAACGGGTGCTCGAAGAGGGCACGGACCAGTACTTCGAAGACACACTGCGTGAGCACGCGCAGCTCGTCAACGAGACGCGCAAGCAGTTCGAGCTGATGAAGCCGGAGATGTTCCGCAAGATCAAGAAGCTGCTCGACGGCGAGGATCTCGACCTGGATGCGGTGATCGACTACGCGGTCGAACGCAGGGCCGGACATTCGTACACGGACAAGATCTACTGGCGGCGTAACAAGGTCGAACGCGACGTCGCGGTGGCGTTCTTGCTCGACATGTCGGCGTCGACCGACGAGGAGATCGAGAAGCGCAAGCAGAAGTACGCGGACGACGACGATTTCGACGACGACCCGCGCAAGTACTTCCAGTGGCTGGCGGCACGCCGGGCGTCGCAGGCGATCGCGCCGCCGAAACGGATCATCGACCTCGAGAAGGAAGGCCTGGTGCTCTTCATCAAGGCGCTCGAGACGATCGGCGATGCGTACGGCATCTACGGTTTCAGCGGATACGGGCGCGACAACGTCGAGTTCTATGTGATCAAGGACCTCGACGAGCAGTTCAGCGACAAGGTGAAGAAGCGCATCGACAAGGTGGCGCCGATTCGCTCGACGCGGATGGGGCCGGCGATCCGCCACGCCGTGCACAAGCTCGACACGTACGACGCGAAGGTGAAGATCATGATCCTGGTGTCAGACGGCCGGCCGCAGGACCACGGGTACGGCCGCGACCGCACGGAGAAGGAGTACGCCATCCACGACACGAAGCAGGCGCTGCTCGAAGCGCGCCGGAAGGGCATCACGCCGTTCGCGCTGACGGTCGATAAGGAAGGCCACGACTATCTCGGCCAGATGTGCGAGGACATGGGGTACGAGGTGGTGGCGGACATCGAGCAGCTGCCGCAGCGGTTGCCGACGCTGTACCGGCGGCTTACGGAGTAGGTAGTCGGAGTGGAGCCGCCGAGAAGATTGAGCGAATGAACGCTTCCCCGCAGGTTATCGTCGCGCTCACAGAGATAATCACCGGCGGTTCTGCAAACAGCCAGGCACCTCCTATTGGTATCTATCGCAGCGGACCCGAGATCGTCGAGTTCTTTATGCGGAACGGTTTTCATGACGAGTACCTGAGTTGGTCACGAGTTGGGCACACGAGGGAGAAACTCATAGAGATCTCCCAACTCCCGAACGGTTCCTCGGAAATTCTAAAGCTGGTCGCTGACGCGGTTAACCCTCGTGACTACATCGGCAAGGATGAGAATCTGGCTGCGGCCGTCGACCACCTGCAGCAGTATTTAAAGCTGGATGGCCTAGTACTTGCGCGTGAAGGCAACCGCTTCGTCGTCCGCGAGATAGGACAGATGATTCCGGCAACAGCTCACAACCAAGAAGCAGCGGATGCCTTGGGCTTGGATGCCCTCAAGGTCGAATTCGAGCGCGCCCAGGCAACGCTCGAGTCCGATCCTGCGGCCGCGCTAACCGCGGCCTCGTCCATTCTTGAGGGAGTATGCAAGGAATTGATTCGAAGACGCGGCGGGGAGATACCGGCGGATCAGTCAGCCGACAAGCTAGGCCGTGCAGTGATGAAGACACTCACCATTTTGCCCGAGCAGTACGACGATCAGGATGTTAAGCGCCTCCTAGGCGGTCTTATCAACATCGTTGCGGCTGCCGGTGCGCTTCGTACAAAGTTCGGATCGGCGCACGGTAGGACGAACGACGATTTTGTCGCGGACAAGGCTCTCGCACACCTCGCGGTAAACGCAGCCATGACAACCGTCTACTTTTTGCTAGAGCGATATCAGCAAGTCGAGGACGATTCCTTAGGCGCTTTATTGCCGACGCCAACTCCACCCGTACTCTGACCTCTAGCCGAGCCCTAGACGCCGACGGGTTCGTCCTTGGGGGCGGGCGGTGGGGTGTAGGTGGAAAAGTCTTCGGGGACGGGGAAGTCTTCGGTCTTGTTCTGCTTTTGCTGGCGGATGCGGTATGCGGCCAAGGCGGCAAGGCCGGCTGCGAGCGATCCTGCGACGATCAGCTTCTTCATGTTCGTTCTCCATGCTGAGTGGTTGTGTAGGGGGCCATTGTAATGCGATGGGCTGGCGATATCTACGACTAATCTTCGCCGGGCGGGTGGTGAATCTTCGGTAGACCGGCGTGCTGCGCGATCAATCGAGGATGCGGACGTCGATGGGCTTGAAGGCGCCGCCGTTGGACTGCTCGGCGGAGCAGGCGGTGATGCCGACGAGGAGGTCAATTTCGGCACGGAGGTCGATGTGGTCGCCGGGGCGGCACGTGGGTGGGAGGACGGTGATGTCGCCGTTGGGGTCGATGCGGACGTTCATGAAGGCGTTGAAGGCGGTGGGGATGGCGTCGGGCGAGATGAGGTAGGGGGCGAGGGCCTCGACGAGATTGCCGAAGCAGCTGGGGTGCGGGTCCGTGACGCCGTGCAGCAGCTCGAACATCTCCTGGCTGCACGGGGCGAGGGTGAAGTCGTGCACTCCGACGGTGTCTTCGGTGATCGTGAACATCGGGCGGGCGCGGTTGGAGTAGAGGATGTGGCCGGTCGTGAGGCGCATCGTCCCGTTGTAGTCGAGCGTGCGGCCGTTGGAGATGGCTTCGGCGGTGTCGTCTGCGGCGAAGGCGACGATGTCGGAGACCTGGCCGCCTTCGCGGTCGATGATTCGGAGGGTTTGGCCTGCTTCGAGTTGGAGGGCGAGGCCGGACTGCGGCGGGATGTGGTGTGCCGCGACATTTTCGGGTGCCTGGTCGACGACATGCGGCACTGTTTCGTACTTCGTGGAACCGCGCGGGCTGAAGGCCCGCGCTCCATCATGGCTTACGCCACCCTCGCGAGACGCGCGGGCTGAAAAGCCCGCGCTCCGTGGGCCATCATCTTTCGCGTTCACGGCGAGGTGTCCTTCGGGCGGAAAGTTACGGGGCAGCGCCAGTCGTCACCTACTTCGCGGCCGGAGTACTGGCGGGCTTCCGTGTGCTCGCCGAAGTTTGAGAGATTGGGGTTAACGTCGCCCTGCAGTTCGGTGTCGCGCTCGCGGATCACGTCCTGGATGCGCTCGAACTTGCCGGCTTCGCGCAGGCGCTCGAACTGGTCGTGCGGGTTGAAGACGAGCGTCGGCCACGGGAATGTGCGCGCCCAGCGCGGGCCCGACGGCTGGAGGCCGACAACGAAGAAGGCGCGGCCGTTGAAGCTGAACGAGAACTTTGGGTCAGCGGGGTCGGACGACACTGCGTCATCCCACGGCTTCACGTCGAGCGCGTTCAATGCCTCGAGCTGGCGCCAGAGTCGGTGTTCGAACGCCGCCTGGTCGAGCACCTTCGGCTCTTCGTAGCAGGTGATGAATGACGCGAATTCGCCGCTGATGTCCGACGCCTCGTCGGCGAAACGCGCGAGGTCGCGCGCGAGGGCTTCCGTCGTCGCCTTTGCGCCAAGCTCGCCGTAGAGCGCAAAGCGGTAGCTCTCCTGGTTGAAGGCGGAGCGTGCGCCGACGCATGGAAACTGCGGGTCGAGGACGAGGGCTCGGAGGGCAGCATGCACGCGGGCGGCACCGGCGGGTGCGGGCCTGTCATCGGGCAGCAGCAGATACCCGTTCGAGGGAACGGCAAAGGCGTCTTCGGCGGGAGCGTCTTCGTTGGTTGCTGTTGCGGTTGTCGATGTCATGCTCGCAGGCTAGCGATGACTGTTCCTGGCCGAGGCGAATTCGGGCTGCATGCGCATTGCGAATGCGTATCAATGGGGCTAAGCAAGAGGCCGCGCCCGAGTGAGCGCGGCCCCTATGGTGCTTGGGTGGCACAACGGCGCGGGCTGAAGGCCCGCGCTACGGTGTTTAGCCCTGGCCGACGTCGGTGACCTTCCAGACGCCGTCGATTTCCTTCCACTTCGTCATCATGATGGCGGTGTTGCCATCGGCGACGACGTTGAGGTTGATCGTGTGCTCGCCGTTCTCCTCGGAGATCTTTTCCGACGTGATGTCGCTTATGCTCGTTGGCTGCGGCTGCGAGCCCATGTTGGCCATCGCCTTGCCGAGCGCTTCCGGTGTGAGGGTGGCCATCAGGGTGCCGATGTCCATCGCCTTGATCGCGGCGATGTAGCTTGTGACTGCGTCGTCGATTGTCGCCATGTCTTCGTGCTCCTTCTTGTGGGCCCGTGGCCCGTTTCATTGCTTGGATGTCTGCGACGGCATCCGTTGTTCTCGACGAGGGCGCGGCAAGCAGCGCCCCTACAACACGACGGGCGCGGCGGGCGGCGCCCATTGTCTTGCGGGCGCGGCAGCCGGCGCCCCTACTCTGGCTTTGCGATCTGGCGGATCTTCCAGGTGCCTTCGAAGTCGCGGACCCACTCGCGCATGGAGACGGAACCACCGTCGCCGGTGTAGGTGACGTCGAACACGAAGTCGTCGCCGTCCTGGCCCTTTGCGACGACGCTGTTGCCCGTCATCGGGCTGGGTGCGCCGGCCATGAGCGGCATGACCTGCTGGAGGGCTTCGGGCGTGAGGTCCTTCATGACTTCGGGCATCTTCTGCGCGACGGCATTGTCGGCGTGCAACTGCATAAACTCGAGAGCGTCCATTACAACTCCTTCACATGTTCCCGTCCGAATTGGAGCGTGGCCGCGCGTGGGCGTCCGCTACCATTCGGAACAATCCGCGATCGAATGCCGACCGTACTTCGTACGAAGGGCCTGCGGATCATATGAACGCCACAGTTAAGTGTCAACGCGGACAGGATTCGCTCCTGCGCTTGACATGGTTGATCAGGGACGGATACGCTCGATTCCAGTGACTACAGACTCAGCCGCAAAACCACCCCATTCATCAACCCGTAGCACC
This sequence comes from Dehalococcoidia bacterium, assembly GCA_021731085.1. Lineage (GTDB taxonomy): Bacteria > Chloroflexota > Dehalococcoidia > DSTF01 > JACRBR01 > JACRBR01. The sequence continues at coordinate 10,405 of JAKFYB010000017.1, read as the reverse complement.
AGAGTCATCATCGCCGTAGCGATCGTTGTCTTCGCTGCGATTTCCGCATACCTCGGCCTGATCATTGTCACGCGGATCGACAACGTGTTCTTTCCTGGCCGTCAGGTCACGCTCCCCGGTACGGTCGGCAACGTTTTGCCGGGCGTGGATGCGGCCGGGACGAGCGGCGGCAACGACCCGATCAACATCCTCGTCATGGGTCTTGACCGGCGCCCGACGGAAGGCGAAGAACCAACGCGCGCCGACACGATCTTCATTCTGCGCGTCGACCCCGTAAACGACAACGCGGCGATCCTGGGTATCCCGCGCGACCTGATGGTTGAGATTCCATCGGAGGACGGCAGCTTTACGTACGAGGACCGCATCAACACCGTGTACGCCGCCGGCGAGCTCAGCGAGTACGAAGGCGGCGGCATCCAGATGTTGAAGGACGTGCTTGGCGCGGAGCCCTTCAATATTCCGATCGACAAACACGTCATCATCGACTTTGAGGGCTTCAAGGAACTGATTGATGCGCTTGGTGGCATTGAGGTCGACGTCACCGAGGAGGTCTACGACCCGCTGTACTCCGACACCGAACTGCCCGGCGACTACTTGCCACAGCACTTCTACCCCGGCGTGCAAGAGATGGACGGCGTGACAGCGCTGGCGTACTCGCGCATCCGTTTCAGCAGCGACGACCTCGACCGCATTCAGCGTCAGCAGCGCGTGATTTTCGCGACGATCGACAAGGCGAAGACGCTCGACGTGCTGAAGAACCCGCTCGATCTGTGGGACGATTACAACCAGACGATCGAGACCGACATCCCGCGCGGCCTTATCCTCGGATACGGCGATCTGGCGAATCAGGTGAAAGATAGCCTGCTAGCAGTGTCCGTCGGCTCATGCGTCGCGCCATACACAACCGATCAGGGCGCGCAGGTGCTGGTCGGCGACGAAGAATGCATCTCATCGCTCAGCGCGTCGTTGTTCACGGGGACGCCCGGCGACTTGCCGCCGGTTGTCGCCGTCACGCCGTCACCGGTACGCGTGGAAATCCAGAACGGCGCGGGCATTGAGGGTCTCGCTACCGACGTCATGCTCTACGTCATCGGCAAGGGCTACCCCGAGAGTGATCTTGGCGCGACCAACGTGTTCGACGGCGTCACGCACGAGACGTCCGAGATCATCGACATCGACGGAACGCACGAAAAGAACACGAGTCTGCTCTCGCTTTGGCTCGGCATCCCATTGGAGAGCCGCCGCACTGCGACCGCTGAAGAGCAGGCGGCGATGGCCACCAACAACACGACGATTCTCGTCATCCTCGGCACGGACCAGGATTTCACGACGTTGCCTGAGAGTGATGTCGATGCAGTCGGCACGGGTAGCGAGTAGGGCTCCTTCGCCTCCTGTTGGTGCACGGAACAGCGGCACAGCGACGGGCGGGGGCGCCCGTCCTCCTTTACTCTGCGGCCATCTTTGATTTCAGCCAGTCGAGCGCGCGTACCTCAGACGGATCGGCACCGTTGAGCAGACCCAGGTAGTAGCTGGCGAAATCGCCGAACTGGATCGCCCACAGCATCTGCTCGAACACCGTCGCGCCGGGCACGTGCAGCACCTCGACGCTCACACCCGCCGCGCGCAACTGCTCACTCGTAAGGTCGATTCGCTTCGCAACACGATCATGCACGGACGCGTGACGCAACATGACGACGTGCAGGAGCGGCACGAGCGCGGGCGGGCCGCCGTAGCCGACGGGCGTGTTGTGGTTCATCTCCGGCAGCTCTTCCGCTGTTGCCCATGACTTTGCGTTTTCGTTGATCTGCGTACGCCAGCGATAGGCGACAGGCGCCATCGCGTCGGCGCCGATGATCACGGGAAGGTGGCCTGCGATGCGCGCGGCGAGTTGCTTCGCGGGGTTTGATGACGCTTGCACGTCACGACCGATGCCATCGCACAGAGCGCGCATCCTGCGTGCCGCTGCCGCGATATCGATGCCGTCCTCGGGTAGGAGGCCGAGCGTGCGCGTGATCGCGACGAGGGACGCGAAGCTCCACCCGAGCGCGGCTCGCGGTTCGCCCGACCATGCGTATTTCAGCGCGGGGAGGTCGTTCTCTGTCGCGAGCGCGGCGAGGCGACCGCCGGTGGTGAGCGCCACGCATTGTGCGCCGGCCGCCACGGCCTGCTCCGCAAGTGCGACGATTTCCTCGGTGTTGCCGCTGTTCGACGATGCGATCGCCAGCGTCTCCGGCCCGATATACGCGGGCAGCGTGTAGCCGCGCACGACGTCGACGGGGATCGTCGAGCCAACGTCGATGGCTAGCGCCCGGAGAAGGCTGCCGCCGATGCCGGAGCCGCCCATACCGAGTACGGCCACCCGGTCGACGTCGGCATAGCTCGCGGGTAGGTCGAGGCGTGAGGCCGCTGCCCATGCCTCCTCGACCTGGTCGGGAAGCGCAGCGATGCGATCGTAGAGGCCCGAAGGGTCGAGGCTGGAATACGTCTCCGGGGAGTCGAGGGGGGAGTCAGTCACGGTTGTCGTTGTAGGTGATGCTTGATCCAGCGTCAATTTTCGGCTGCGAGGCGCGAGGGCTGGTACACCACAGGTGGACGGGCGGGGGCGCCCGTCCACCTGTCACGCAGCCGGGCGGGGGCGCTCGTCCTCCACGCGGGCTGAAGGCCCGCGCTACAGCCTTTCCGCGCTACATGCTATCCACATGCCCTCCCGAACCCATCTGTGTAATCTGTGAAATCTGTGGTTCCCAAATTGGAGATAGCATGCCCAAGCCCCTTGAAGGCATACGCATCCTCGACCTGACGATCTGGCAGCAGGGGACGTATGCGACGGCGATCCTCGCTGACCTCGGCGCGGACGTGATCAAGATCGAGGAGCGGCAGGCTGGGGATCCGGGCCGGGGCGCGTGGATCGCGCCGGAGGTCGGACTGAGCGCGTACTTCGAGGCGCACAACCGCGGCAAGCGCTCGATCGCGCTCGACCTCAAGCATGCGGAGGGGCGGCGCGCGCTGCTGAAGCTGTGCGAATCCGCCGACGCGTTCGTCACAAACTTTCGCGTGCAGGCGATGCGCGGACTGCAACTTACGTACGACGACATCGCCGTCGTGAATCCGACGATCGTCTATGTGATGGCATCCGGATATGGCGCGGAGGGGCCGGATGCGGAGACGGGCGCATTCGACTTTCTTGCGCAGGGACGTGGTGGCTTCGCCAGCAGCAACGGTGAGCCGGACGACCCACCGATCCCGACGCAGGTGCCGATCGCGGACCAGGTCGGTGCGCTACACGTCGCGATTTCGATCCTCAGCGGTATCGCGTCGCGCGACCGCACCGGCAAGGGCGCGCGATACGACACATCGCTGCTTGGCAGCCAGCTCTCGCTGCAGTCGTTCGACATCACGAGCTACCTGTTCTCACGGCAGTTGCGGTCTCGCCAGTACCGGGGCGGCTCGCGGCCGTTCTGGAAGATCTATAAGGGTGGCGACGGCAAGTGGTTCGTGATCGGGATGCTGCTCGACCGGGCGTGGCCGGAGTTCTGTCATGAGGTCGGGCGTGCTGATCTGCTCGAGGACGAGCGCTTCGACACGTTTCGTAAGCGCATAGGGGACAACGCGAAGGCGCTCATCGCCATCTTCGACGAGACGTTTCTGACAGCACCGGCGCGCGAGTGGGTGAATCGCCTGAATGCGATCGGGCTGTTCACGCAGATGATCCAGTCGTACGACGAACTCGAGTCGGATCCGCAAGTCGTGGCTAACAGCTACATCCACGACGTCGAGCGACCGGGACACGATCCTGTCCCGCTCGTCGGCACGGGGATCGCCGTCGACGGTGCGCCTATGTTGATCGAGCACCTCGCACCCGAACTGGGCGAGCACACGGAGCAGGTCCTGCTCGAAGCGGGCTATTCGTGGGACGAGATCGAGGCGCTGTGCCGTGATGGGGTGGCTGGGCCAGCTTCGACGTAAAACGCCAGGTGCGCAGACGCGTGCGGGCGCAGCAGGCTGCGCCCCTACTCCGTGCTAGGCGATCTGCAGGCCGATATCGAACGTGGTGGCGTAGGCTGACGCACCGGCCGAGGCGACATCGAGGGTGAGCAGTCCGTTGCTTCCCTGGAAGATGCCGTCGCCGGAGTTCTGGAGGCGGCCTGAGGCGCCCCTGTCGGCGTAGACGCCCTGTGTGTGGACGGTGTCCGAGAAGGCGTCGTCGAAAAACCATTGCGACGTGAACTCGTAGCCGTCTTCGGTGCGGATCTTGAAGTGAATGTGCGTCGCGCGGCCAGGGTACCAGCCGGGATATATCGTCGTGAACGTGACCTGTCCATCGTCGCCCGTCACCTGATAGCCGCGGAGCCATGTCTTGCCCGTGGTGTCGAAGCCGGGGTCGCTTGCGCCGGAGTACGCTCCTGCGGAGTCGCAGTGCCATACGTCGACCTGGGCGCCGGCTAGGGCTGTGCATGACCCGTCGCCGCCGACCTGCGAGACGTTGACGGCGATGTCGAGTTGGTCACCTTCGACGACAGTGTTGTCCGTGGGTTCGCTGCGAATGTCGGAACGGTTGAGCATCTCGTCGACGAAATACGGCCCTTCGGTTAGCTCCGGCACGACCACGCACGACGGCACCGCCACGCTGGAAGAGCCCGTCGCAGTCGCGACAACGCCTTCTGTGGGCGCTGCCGATGTCGAGCCGCTCGTCGCAGCGCTCGTTGGTGAAGGTGATTCGCCATCATCGCTGCAGCCGACGAGGAGGGCCGCACCGGCGACGCTGAATAACGCCAGCACTTCGCGACGGCTCATCAGGCGTCCTATAAGGACATCATCGTTGTCGGACATGTCGAACCTCCAAGAAAGTGGGCGACTCCTTCGCCGTACTGCCATCGTACACGCGTGTACCCTCGTCGGCCGCGCCGAAGCGTGAGAATTGTGTGAAGGTCCCATTGCCGCGCCTCTTGGCACGCACCGCTCTTGCTCCTACGATGAGCGCCAACACACCGGAGGTCGCGATGTCCCTTCAGATGCCCCTCGTTTTCATGCCCGCTGGCGGCGCGAGCTCCAGCGCTGCGGGGTCGGCCGCCGACGATAATCCACTCGCCGCGTGGGCGCGACAGGCGGAGGCGGGCGGCATTGACGGCGTGTTCGTCGGCGATCACGTCACGTTCTACGGCTCCGGTTCGGACGGACTGCTGCAGCTCGCGACAATCGCGGCGGTGTCGAAGACGCTGCTGCTGCAGACATGCGTGTACCTGCTGGCGCTGCGGCATCCGACGCCGGTTGGGTTGCAGGCGGCGATGGTCGATCGCATATCCGGTGGGCGGCTATTGCTCGGTGTGGGTATCGGGGGTGAGGATCCGAACGAGTGGTGGGCGTGCGGCGTCGACCCGAAGACGCGCGCGCGGCGCACGGATGAAAGCATGCAGATCCTCCGCAGCTTGTGGACGCAGGATGAGACGACGTTCGCGGGCAAGCACTTCGACCTGACGGGTGTGCGCATGCAGCCGAAGCCAGCGCGCGCGGGCGGCGTGCCGCTCTGGGTGGGGGGTCGCTCTGATGCCGCTTTGCGTCGTGCGGGGCGATACGGCGATGCCTGGACGGGCATCTGGGTCTCGACAAGACGGTTCGAGCAGGCGGGCGAACTGATCGCTGGCTTTGCGGCAGAGGCGGGGCGGGCGGACGCGACGCTCGAACGCGGAATGCAGTTCTGGATGGGCATCGACGCTGACCGCGACGCCGCGCGCGCGAAGGTGGCGGGCAGCATGGAGGCGTTCTACCGGCTGCCGTTCGCGTCGTTCGAGAAGTACACGCCGTACGGCACGCAGCGCGAGATCGCGGAGTTCATCGCGCCATACATCGAGGCGGGGTGCCGGTGGGTGAACCTGGTGATCGCGGACAGCCCGGAGGCCAATCTCGATCACGCGCTGGCCGTGCGGGACGCGCTTCGTGACGTCTGTCGGTAGGCGCTTAACGGTTACACTTCCCGATAGACCGGTGTGATGAACGAAGAAGGACGCGGCAAGCAGCGCCCCTACACGGCGGGCTTCCGTCAAAACCGACTGACGACAATGGTTAAGCTCATCTACTGCATCTCGAAGCTTCCGCACCTCACCGTCGAGGAGTTCCAGACGTACTGGCGCGACACGCACGGGCCGATCGCCGCACAGATCCCCGGGCTGCGGCGATACGTGCAGTGCCACGTCGTCCCCGCGGTGTATGGAGGGCCGGCGACGCCTTCGTACGACGGGGCAGCCGAACTGTGGTTCGAAGACATGGATGCGTTTCGTACGGCGATGCGGTCGCCTGAGGTGAAGGCGGCGGTTGAGGATGAGAAGAACTTCATCGATCACACGCGCGTCGCCTCGTTCGTGACGGTCGAGAAGCCCGTCGTCGAGTAGCTTCTGTCCAAGGTGCCCATGACCAACGCACAGCCCGGATCATCACGCGAGACACCCCTGCATCGTCCGGCCGCGCGCGTCCTCCTGCTGGACGATCAGGCCCGCGTGCTGCTCTTCCGCGTCGAAGACGGCCGCGGTCGGGGCGAGCCTCTCTGGATCACGCCGGGAGGCGGGTGCAACAGGGGCGAGTCCTTCGAGGACGCAGCCATCCGCGAGCTGTGGGAGGAGACGGGCATTCGCTGCGAACGGTTGGGGCCTTGCGTGTGGACACGACGGCATGTCTTCGAGTTCAAGGGCATATGGCTGGACGAGGCGGAGCGCTTCTACGTCGTCCATCTCGACCACGTGCCGGAGATCAGCACGGCGAACTTCGAGGCCCACGAAGTCACCTTCATGCCGGAGCATCGCTGGTGGTCGGGCGATGAGATTGCGGCCAGCGACCACTGGTTCGCGCCGCGGCAGCTAGCGACGCTGTTCCCTCCGATAGCAGCTGGCTCGTACCCGGCAGAGCCGATCGACAGCGGCGTGTAGGCGGATATCGTCCGGCCGCGGTCACGAAATCGTAGTCTTTCAGCCCTTGCGGTGCTTGCGCTCGTGCGATGACAATCAGGCGATATGCACCTCATCAACGAGACCCGGGTCGTGCGGCTCACATCGCGCTCAGGAGCGACGGTCGAAGGGCGCGAGCGCATCGTTGGCATTGACGCACGCTGGTCCGGGCGCGGATTGGTCTACGAGCGCCACGCGCTGGTCGAGGTGACGACAATGACCGCGGGGAACACGCAGACCGTGCCGTTCGCCAGCCGAGGCCCGATGCAACGCCTGTTGCCGTTTGTCGCTGCCCCCGTACTCGCGATCATGGTGAAGCAGCTATTTCGCGCGAAAGGATGACAACGCCATGGATATGACGGACGCCACGGACGAACTTGTGCGACAGGTCAGCGGCATACCACAGGAGTTGGGCGCGGGTGCGTGCTTCGGGACGCCTGTTGAGAAAAACGGCCACACCCTGATTCCGGTCGCGCGCGTGAGCTTCGGCTACGGACTTGGGTTTGGCGGCGGAACGTCGTCGTCTGCGGACACAATTGGCGATGATCCCGCGAAGGAAGAAGGCGGCAGTGGTGGCGGCGGTGGCGGCGGTGGTTCTTCGACGCCGGTCGCCATCATCGACATCAGCGATCGCGGCGTGACGATCGAACCGATCGAGGACAAGACACGTCTGGCGATGGCGGGGATCATGATGATCGCGTGGAATGTGTTCTGGGTGACGCTCACCGTGCGCACGTTCGCGCACCAGCACGCGAAGGGACGGCGGGGGAAGGCCGACTAGTCGAGCTACAAGTCGGGCCAGAGACGGGTTACTTCTACGCAGACGCCTCGGCCGGTTCGCCGTCAGCTCCCGCCTCGGGCGGCGCGTTCGGCGGTGCATTTCGTTCTAGCCACTTGTTGGCGAGCGGCGAGCACTCACGGCAGGCGACTGAGTGCTTGCCCATAGCTACACCACCACCGGTGACGAACGTTCCACAGAATGCGCACTTGCCCTGAGCCATATTTCCCTCGTCGGCGGAACGGGCCGTTGCGGCCTAGCCCTTCTTCAAGTCCTGTAGCGCCTGCAGTATCTCGAGCGAGTGGCCGGCAGGTTTGACCGCCGGGAACACCCTCGCGATGTTGCCCTTGGGGTCGATGATGAATGTCGCGCGGTCGACGCCCATGTACTCCTTGCCCATGAATTTCTTTGGGCCCCAAACACCGTAGGCATCCGAGACGACGTGGCCCTCATCGGCGAGCAGCGGAAACGGAAGCGCGTACTTATCGCGGAACTTCTGGTGTGACTTCACGTTGTCCGGCGAAACGCCAAAGAGCTTCGCTTCGCCCTCGAGCAGCTGCCAGTTGTCACGGATCTCGCAGGCCTCGGTCGTGCAACCTGGCGTGTCGTCCTTCGGGTACCAGTACAGCACGACCCACTCGCCGCGGAGATCCTGAAGGCGCACGTCCTCCGCCGCATCGTTCTGCAATGTGAACTCTGGTGCGGGGGCACCTTCGGTCAGTTCGGTAGGCATTAGGCGCTCCCTCGTGGCGGATACCGGTCTATCCTAGATCATCCACGGAGTCTGGAACATGTACTCAGGCCGCGGCTTCGCCACTGCTTCCAGCGTCGGCGATCAGCGGGCGCGTGTAGCAGACATCGACATGGTGGTTGTGGAAGCCCATCGATTCGTAGAGAGCGACCGCATGGCTGTTCGATTCATCAACGTAGATCGCCGCAACGTCGGTGCCGCGCTCTTCCATGCGGCGAAGGCCACTCGCGAGCAGCAACGAGCCGATGCCTTCGCCCTGATGGCGCGGATCGACACCGACGACGTAGATCTCTCCGACACAGCCTTCGTCCGGTCGTACTTCGATCTTGAGCCAGTTGAACCCGACCATCTCGCCGTCGCGCTCGACGATCAGGAAGTCATCGGCGCGGAACCACGGCTGCTTCATGCGCAGGTGCAGATCGTCGGTCGTCCAATGCCGCTGGTCGGGGTGCGCGGCAAATGTGCGTTGATTCAGCTCTAGCCAGGCGGCATCGTCGCGACCGGGCTCGAACGAGCGGATCGACGCCGAGGCCGTGACTGGAAGCTCAGGCACGGTTCCCATGTGCCGGTGCAGGTGCAGCAGGCGACGGTTGGGCACAAATTCGAACTGCTCGGCGACGTGGGCGCTTGCGTCGGAGTCGTTGTACGCCCAGAGGTCGATTCGTGATGCACCCTGCGCCTGCGCGTCGACGAGGGCGTGCGCGACGAGCATGCGGCCAATGCCGCGACGCCGAAAGGCCGGATGCACGACGAATTCGCAAGAGGCGCGGCGGTCATCGCCGTCGCCGTACGTCACGGCGTGGGCGTACCCCGCAAGATCGTCATCCTCAAACGCGACGATCGCGCGCACGAGGTCGCTGCCATGCTCGAGGCGGAGGAACTTGTGCTCGCCGAGCGGCTCGTGACCGTCTGCGAGCGTGGCCGCCTGGATGAGCGCGGGAAGCTGCGACAGCTGCCCGTTTGCAGGACGGGCAACGAGTTCAATGCGATTCATGTCGAGTGTCACAGAGAAGTATCGGCAATGGGTTGATGTTGTCTCTCAATTGTAATTGCAACTGGTCGCATTTGGCAACGGGCGTGTGGTCAGGGCTGAAGGACGACTTCCCCGCTTATGACGTCGCCGGAGGCTGTATCTCGAATCTCGTACACCTCCCGAATAGCGACGCCGGGGCTGAGCATGGCGAACACGGGGCAGTACTTCGTCATCGAGAGCTCGATTGCCCTGCGGGCGTTGGATTCGCCTACACCGGTGCCGCCGATCCGGTGGGTCATGAGGATGGATGTGTAGGTGCGAGGGTGGCCTTCCGCCCGCTCGCCAGAGAGCTTCAGGTCATAGCTGGCGATGTCCTGGCGCATCTTGCGGAGGACGGAAATCACATCCATAGCGGTGCAGCCGCCGAGCGCCACAAGCACCATTTCCATTGGCGACGCGGCCGCCGTTGAGTCGTCGCCGAGATAGGAGTCTAGTTGAACGCTGAATCCGCTTCCTGTGGTCGCGGTGAAGCGCAGGTCGCTGTCCAGATGCAGGGTTGCTTCGTTCGCCATGCAGGGCCTCCTCGCGGCTGCACGCAGCGTTGCACGCGGGAGGCGGACTGGCCAGAGGAACGGGTGGCACGGTTGCGGGCGCGGGGTAACGGAAGAGGGCGTCCGCTTCCTGCAGACGCCCTCTCGACTCCAACGGAGCCCGTTCTCTCCGTCAGCCCTCACGAGGAGATGGCGCTACGATACGTCGCGTGGATAGCTCGCGTCAACCCCTTTTTGGGATACGCTGTGTATCCTTAATGGAATGGAACCTCGGGATGTTTATTCGGTCGATTCAGGCGTGAGTGCGGCTGCGACATCCGGGTTCAGCTCCGTGGTCACAGACTCGACGGCAAGAGCGCTGCCGTTCCAGGCGTAGATGGTTCGGCGGAAGAAGCTCGGGCAGCACTCGGGGTCGTC